>NZ_JBITFN010000053.1:0-1072 GCF_044456085.1 Streptomyces sp. NPDC051018 | reverse complement strand
CTTGGGTTCAAGGGGTCGTCGCAACACCACTTGGTTTCAGGTGGTGAGTAGATCACGTAGACGCTCGGCTGGGGTATCCCAGCCGAGCGTCTTGCGTGGGCGGCCGTTGAGTTCCTGGGCGACATGTTCGAGGTCTTCGGGGCTGTGGACGCTCAGGTCGGTGCCTTTCGGGAAGTACTGCCGCAGCAGCCCGTTCGTGTTCTCGTTGGAGCCGCGCTGCCAGGGCGAGGCGGGGTCGCAGAAGTAGACAGGCATGTCGGTGGCCATGGTGAACTGCTTGTGGCGTGCCATCTCGCTGCCCTGGTCCCAGGTCAGGGAGCCGCGCAGGTGGGCGGGCAGGGTCTGGATCGTGGCGATGAGCCCGTCGCGGACGGTCTCGGCGTCGTGGGTTCCGCCCGGCAGGTGGACCAGCATGGTGTAGCGGGTGTTCCGTTCGACCAGGGTGGCGATCGCGGAGCGCCCGCCCGCGCCGATGATCAGGTCGCCTTCCCAGTGTCCGGGCACGGCCCGGTCCTCGACGGCGGCGGGGCGGTCGCTGATCATCACCATCGGGTCGATGAACCGCGGGGTGCGCCGCTGCGGGTCCCGGCGTGGTCTGCGGCGGGTGCGGCCGGAGCGGACGGCTGCCTGCACTTCCCGTTTCAGGCCGCCGCGGGCCTGGAAATACAGTGCCTGGTAGACCGTTTCCACGCTCACCCGCATGCTCTCGTTGTCGGGATACTCCTTGTGCAAAGCGTGGCAGATCTGTTCCGGTGACCACCGCCTGCGCAGTCCGTCCTGGACGAAGCGGCGCAGCGGTCCCTCGCGCAGCAGCTTGCGGTCCTTGGGCCGGGGTCTGCGCGCTGCCGCGGCCCGGTGGGCTGCGTAGGGCTGGTAGCCCTCGCTGCCCGAGTTCGCGTCGATCTCCCGCTTGACCGTGCTCGCCGGCCGCCCCAGGGCCCGCCCGATGGCCCGCAACGACCGGCCGAGCGCGCGAAGATCACGGATCTTCTCGCGCTCGGCGAGTGTCAGAAACCGCGGGTGAAGCTGCTTCTCCAGGGCTGTCAGGCCCACCGGTGGCGTGGTCACATCG
>NZ_JBITFN010000052.1:0-1256 GCF_044456085.1 Streptomyces sp. NPDC051018 | reverse complement strand
ACTACTGATCTTTTCGTAAGTTCGGTTGGTGTGGTGGGTGGATGGTCAGGCCGGTATTGGCGAGGAAGGACCATGGCAGTTGGGGGTTGGCGTTGATGCGGTGGATGCCCCGCTCGGTGGCGTCGGCGACGTCGGCGAGGTGGTCGCCGGCGAGGTTGGCGAGTTCGCGTTTCTTGAGCGAGGACCACAGCAGTTCCACCGGGTTCAGCTCGGGTGCGTAGGCGGGTAGGCGTTCCGGGGTGAGCCAGTCCTGCCCGGCGACCCAGGCCCGCATCGCCCGGCTCCAGTGGGCGGACAGGCCGTCCCAGACCAGGACCACTTTCTCACCGCGGTAGAACAGCTTCATCTGCTCCAGGACCTCGATAAGCCCGGTGGTGTCGTAGCTGCCGGGCTTGAGGTGGAAGCACAGGCGGGCCCCGCGGCCGGGGTCGGTGGAGTGGTAGCCCAGGGCCCCGGCCATCGAGGCCCGCTTCCAGTTCAGCCGGTGCCGCAGCAGTGGGGTCCGGCCCCGGGGCGCGTAGGTACGGCGGATCTGCGGGAGGAGGGAGACGCCTGATTCGTCGAGGAACACGATCCAGGCACGTGTGTTCACCGCCCCTTTTTGATGCGCGGCCACTCGTGCGCGATCCAGCGGGCGATCTCGGATTCGTCCCGTTCGACCGCCCGCCGCTCGGGCCGCTGCAGACTCCACCCGAGCCGCCCCGTCAGCAGCCGCCACACCGACGCCCTCGACAGCACCACCCCCGTCGCCCGCTCCACGACCACGCCGACCCGTTCCAGGGTCCACAGATCGGCCTCGAAACCATGAGCCTGAGCCCCTTGCTCCAGCGCGGCCCGGACCGTCTCGACCTGAGTGTTGTCCAGTTTGGGTGGACGACCGGTGGCCGCACGCCGCCGCAGGGCCGAGGCACCGCCCTGCTCCCAGACCCGCCGCCACCGCCGCACACTCTCGGCACACACCCCCACCGCCCGAGCGATCTCCGCATTCGAGACGCCGTCCTCGAACAACTCCACCGCCCGGACACGACGCGCCTCCGCCAACTGAGGCCGCGACAAAGAAGGAAGGGAGGAGCCGGCAACCGAAGGAGAAGGGTGATACACCACCCCGACAGCCTCCCACCCACACGCCCACCACACCCATCGAACTTACGAAAAGATCAGTAAGGGCTGTCCCGTAATCGGCGGTGGATCAGCGCGCGGCGTCAGATGCGGTGCATCGCAAGGCGGAGGAGCGCCCGCATACTGGGCGTATTTGG
>NZ_JBITFN010000051.1:0-1456 GCF_044456085.1 Streptomyces sp. NPDC051018 | reverse complement strand
TATTGCTTGGACTCAACCGGTCGTTGCAACACCGGCTTGTTGGAGCAAGAGTAGCTGCTCGTTGAATGCCTCGGCCGGGGTCCTCCAACCAAGTGTCTTGCGGGGTCTGGTGTTCAGTGCGTGAGCAACGGCTTCGATTTCTTCGGCGGACCAGCGCGAGAGGTCGGTGCCCTTCGGGAAATACTGGCGCAGGAGTCCGTTGGTGTTCTCGTTCGTGCCTCGCTGCCATGGGCTGTGCGGATCGGCGAAGAACACGGGGATACCGGTCTCGACCCTGAACTGCGTGTGGGCCGACATTTCCTTTCCACGGTCCCATGTAAGCGATCGCGTCAGCTGCTCGGGGAGCATCGACATCGTGTTGGCGAGTGCCTTCTTCATGGAGATCGATCCGTAGCCGGCCAGTGCGGGGCCGTTCTTCGTTCGAGGAATCGTGCCGTATCCCTCTTCGCGGGGCAGATGAACCAGCATGGTGAACCGGGTCGACCGCTCGACAACGGTGCCGATCGCGGAACGCTCCAGCCCGATGATCAAATCCCCTTCCCAGTGGCCGGGGACAGCGCGGTCCTCGGCCTCGGCGGGCCTCTCACTGATCAACGCTTCCGGCGTGACGTGCGCCCAGGTCTTCCGCCGTGAACGCGCCCGCGGCGCCCGCAGAGCGCGTCCGGTCCGAAGGCACAGGATGAGCTCGCGTTTCAGCGCACCGCGGCCCTGGATGTAGAGGGCCTGGTAGATCGCCTCGTGACTGATGCGCATGGATTCATCATCCGGGAAATCAACCTTGATCCGGTTCGCGATCTGCTCTGGGCTCCATGCCTGAACCCACGCACGATCCTTGCGATGCGGCTTGTTCCGCCCCGTCCACGAACCCGTCTCCGGCCCCGCGATCGGCATACCGCCCGATGTGGTGATCTGGCCGGACAGCCTCTCCTGGACGTAGGCGTGCAACCTCGGATCGGCGACCAATTTCGCTGTCTTCGGACGCCGGGCCGCCATATCTGCTTTCCATTGCGCCACCGACGCCCGGTAGTCGAGCTTCCCACTTCTTGTGGCGGCGTTGCGTCGCAGCTCGCGGGAAATGGTGCCTGGATTACGACCGACGTCTCGAGCGATCTCGCGCACCCCCTTGCCCTGGGCCCTGAGCAACGCGATCTCCTCTCGCTCGGAAAACGACAGGTACCTGCCCGAGGGCGGCTTCGAATCGAACGGTCGCATGCCGCCACACTGGCGGTACCAGCGCGTCGCGACAGCCGGCGCCACGCCGATGACGGCGGCGGCCTCCTCAGGCAGAAGGCCCTTGGCGATCTCCGTCCAGAACGCCGCCTCGACATGACGCTGATACTTCGGATGCCCCGGAGACCTCAGCTTCGGACGCAGCGCCCGGTCCGCTGCCTGCTGACGACGCACCATCCAACACCTCCATGCCTACGAGGTGTTGCGACGACCAGTTGAATCCGCC
>NZ_JBITFN010000050.1:0-1465 GCF_044456085.1 Streptomyces sp. NPDC051018 | reverse complement strand
GTCACCGATCCGTTCGGCGGGGGCGGGCTTCCCGGGGGCTGGGAGGTCCGCAACGACCGCGAGGTGGTCTCCGCCACCATCGCCGTCCCCTCCGAGTACGAACGCGTCGAGAACGACGGCCGTACCGGGGTCGACAGCGTGACCTACTGGGATCCCAGCGGTGTCTTCAAGGTCTATCTGGAACGGGTCAGGACCGGCGAGGCGACCGACGAGATCGCCCCCACCCGGGACGCCTGGCGCGAGCACTACGAGAAGGGCGGGGACAACGGTACCGACGTCAAGGACCAGAGGGTGACCGTCTCGGGGACGAAGCACCAGGGCAAGAACGCCTTCGACACGACCGTGGACCATGTGCCCTACGACGCCGGCGACGACGACCCCATCCGCCGGCGCTGGCAGGAGCGCGTGGTCGCCACCGGCAAGGGCTCCGGCCAGGTCTACTGGCGGCTCAGGGTGGCCGGTCCCTCCGAGGGCTGGGCCGCGAAGACGGGCACGGAACTCTTCGACCGGGTGGCCGAGCACCTCCGCATCCAGGGCCTGTGACCGCGTCCCGCCGTACCGCCGCGGCGGGTTACCGGCAGGGCCGTTGTGCCATGGCGGCGGGATCCCGGCAGAGTACTCCCCCACCGGGGCCCTCACGCCCGCCCTGCGGGCGTGTCTCACTCCGGGGCCCGCTGCTCCCCCGGGCGTCCGACGCCGCCGTCCGGTCCCCGCGGGCTGCTCGGACGGCTACTCGAACCGGTCGGGGTCGCCCGCCCCCCGGCGTACGATCTCGGGCCCGCCGCCCGAGAAGTCGATGACCGTCGTCGGCTCGGTGCCGCAGTCACCCGAGTCGATCACGGCCTCCACGACATGGTCGAGCCGCTCCTTGATCTCCCAGCCCTGGGTGAGGGGTTCGTCCTCGCCGGGCAGAAGCAGGGTGCTGGAGAGCAGCGGCTCCCCGAGTTCGGCGACCAGGGCCTGGGCCACGGTGTGGTCCGGGATGCGGACTCCCACCGTCTTCTTCTTGGGGTGGAGCAGTTGGCGCGGCACCTCCTTCGTCGCGGGGAGGATGAACGTGTAGCTGCCGGGGGTCGCCGCCTTGATCGCGCGGAAGACGTCATTGTCGATCTGTACGAACTGGCCCAGCTGCGCGAAGTTCTGGCAGACCAGCGTGAAGTGGTGACGGTCGTCGAGGTTCCGGATCGACCGGATCCGGCTGATGCCGTCCCTGCTGCCCAGCTGACACCCCAGTGCGTAACAGGAGTCGGTGGGATAGGCGACGAGCCCGCCCGACCGAATGGTGTCGACGACGCCGGTGATCGTGCGCCGTTGAGGATTCTCGGGGTGTACGTCGAAATACTTCGCCATCCGGCGAGTCTAGTGCCGTATCAGGCAATGTTTGCCCTGTCGACGACGGCGCGTAGGTGTCGGTCGTCGGCATGGCGGTTTCGCCAGATGATGTAGCGGCGGATCATGCTGCCCT
>NZ_JBITFN010000049.1:0-1526 GCF_044456085.1 Streptomyces sp. NPDC051018 | reverse complement strand
ATCCGCCGCTACATCATCTGGCGAAACCGCCATGCCGACGACCGACGCCTACGCGCCGTCGTCGACAGGGCAAACATTGCCTGACGCGGCACTAGGAACTACTGCTGCGGGGCGCGAGCGCCCCCACGCCTGCCCACCGTCTGGTTCGCTGCTCAGGGAGACGGCCAAGGCTCCTGGACGAACGCTGAAACGGATTGGACTGGCCGGACATCTCAGCTATCGTCCCCGGTCACCAACCTGGTCCACCTGCGCCGACCATGTCCGTCGCCTACGCCGAGGAGCCGCGATGCCCGCCACGACGCCCTGCTCATCGGTGGCCTGGCCTGCATATCCACCACTCGCGCTGTCGACTGCCAGACCACGCCGCTCTCGCCAAGGGGGAACCCCAACATCGGGCGTCGTTGATCATCAGCACCATTCGCCCGACGAGTGCCACGACTGAGCCTCTTGCATGATCACTCTTCTCGCCTTCGTCGGAGCTGTGGACATCTTCTGGGCCTCCAGCCCACTGGGCCCGCACCAACCACCCGGATACCGGGCGATGTGAACTGACCGGCTCACCGCTGACCGACCGGACTGACCGGGAGACTGACCGGCCCCGCCGGACACCAACCGACCGCGGCGACCACCGGCACACCAGCGCCTGACCTGACCGCACTCATCCCGACCGCACGAGCGGCGGTCACCTGGGCGAGCAAGACCCCCGCCAGATTCGTCGTGGTCGCCACCCGCTGGCCAGCGACCGGCTGACCGACCGCAGGACGGGGGTGACCGGGCCGGACCGACCGGCCCGGTCACCCCACCCTGGGCACTTGGACACCGAACCCTGGCCTGTCCGTGCCGGCGACCCTCGTGCGCACCACCCCGGTCACCCTGGCCGAAGCTGATGCCTGGATCGCCACCCTCCACCGGCACGGTCACCTACAACGGTGCCGAGCACGGCCCGGACGCGAGCTGGACCGTCCGCCGCGCCCCCGCCAGCCGGCCGTGGACCCCGCATCTCTCGGCCTTCGCCCTTGACTGCGCCGCCGAGATGCTCCGAGACCTCCGGCGAACCGCCCCGGAGATCCGCCCATGATCCGACCCGAACGGGCCGACTCCACCACCGTGGTGGCGGGAGGCGACTGCCCGGCGCGAGGCCGAGCAAGCTATATCGTCCGAAACTCCTCCGCAGCCACGGGCTGCGGAGGAGTTTCGGACGCGCATGCCCCACCCCAAACAGGGCGGGGGAAACCTCCTGGCACCAGGGGGTGCCGGGACGAGGCTGTGACCGGCGAGGACCTTGGTCAGGGGTAGGAGACCTCGGACCGTCCGTGCGCCACCATCAACCGTGTGTGTGCTTGGGAACTCAATGTGCTCCCGAACAACGAGCGGAGACAGAAGCCTCGGTATCGCCATCCACAGGTGCGCGAAGCAGGGTGTGTTTGCTAGCTAAGAGCTGTCCCGTAATTGATCTCCGGGGGTTGATGCCGTCTGGTGTGGCTTGACTCGACTGGACGGGGGAACCGAAGGTTGGCGTGCGCCCG
>NZ_JBITFN010000048.1:0-1595 GCF_044456085.1 Streptomyces sp. NPDC051018 | reverse complement strand
CTAAGGCTTGTCCCGTAAATGATCTCTGGTTGGGTGTGGACGTGGTCGGTGGCCCGTCCGGCTGTTCGTCTATCCGGCGAGATTGAGGTTGTGCAGGCGGGCGATTCCGAGCATGGCGTGATGGACGCCGTCGCCTTTCAGGCGGCAGTCGCGGAGAATCTTCCAGGTCTTCATGCGGGCGAAGACGTGCTCGACGCGGGCGCGGACCTGTTTGTGCGACTTGTTGTGTGCCTGTTTCCAGTCGGATAGTTCTTCGCCCTTGCGGCGGCGGTGAGGCATGACGAGTCCGGTGCCCGGATATCCACCGTCGGCGATCGTCATGGTCTTGCCGACTGCGGCCTTCGCCCCGGACTCCTCCCACGCCTTGCAGTCGTTGCGATTGCCCGGCAGAGGCCGGCCGACCACCACGACGAGACGGGTGTCGGCGTCGATGACTACCTGATGGTTCGTGGAGTACCGGTAGTTCTTGGACTGTTCGGCGATGGTGTGGTCACGGGTGGGTACCAGGGTCCCGTCCACGATGAGCACGGTGTCTTTGCGGAACCGCTTACGCGGCTGGAGCGCGAGCGACGGACCGAGATGGTCGATGATCCGGTCAGCCGCGGACTTCGAGATACCGAACAGCGGGGCGAGCTGGCGCATCGTCAAGTTGGTACGCCAGTAAGCCGCCACAAGCAGAACCCGATCCTCCAGCGGCAGGCCCCACGGCCGGCCCTTGCGGACAGGATCCGCCCCTTCGCGGCGCAGAGCCGTCACCAGTTTGCCGAAGGCACGCGGGCTCAGCCCGGTGAACGGGGCGATCCAGGACGGCTCCGACGCCGTGATCACACCAGCCACACCAAGATCATTTCATCGTGGCTGCAGCTGCGGGACCGCTCAAGCTCGCAGGCTCAGCTTCCGCCGCCGTTCGAATCCCAAAGGCCACCAGCACAGCTCCTGCCAGGCGGCTCATCCCGCGCCGGAATCGCGGCGTGTCGATTGTCGTGCGCGCGACGGTGACCACGCATGTCCAGAACAGCAGCCACACCAGCACGACGGCTACATGCACGATCGCAAGCGTGGCGATCTGTGGTGCGATCGTGCGGCTGGAGGTCAGGAACTGCGGAGCCAGGGTGAGATAGACCGACGCAGCCTTCGGATTGAGGACGTTGGACCACAGCCCCTGACCAAAGCCCCCGAGCCGGGCCCAGGGGAGGCGCCGTCTTCTGCGTGTCGCAGGTTCTACACCTCGACGTGCTGAACGCCAAGTGGCCACGCCCAACCAGATGAGATAGATGCCTCCCAGGAGCTTCACCGTCGTCAGCGCCCGAGCCGAGGACATGACGAGTGCGGACAGGCCGACCGCGGCGAACGTCGCGTGGACCAAGAGCCCGCACGCCGAGCCGAATGCGGCACGCGCGCCGTCGGACCGCGAACCCGCGATCACCTGCTGCGTGACCAGCGTGAAGCTCGTGCCGGGAATCAATGTCAGGGGTGTGACTGCGGCCATGAAGCCGAGTACCAGATGCCACTGCACGTCACAAGCCTACGCAACGGGCGCACGCCAACCTTCGGTTCCCCCGTCCAGTCGAGTCAAGCCACACCAGACGGCATCA
>NZ_JBITFN010000047.1:0-1860 GCF_044456085.1 Streptomyces sp. NPDC051018 | reverse complement strand
CCGCCGGCGGCGGGCCACCTACAACCGCTACGGCGGGGTGCGGCACCTGTTCGCCGCCCTGGACCTGGCCAGGGACAAGCTCTACGGCCACATCAGAAGCTGTTGTCTTTCCGGACTTGATCGCCGTGTTGTTGCTGGTCAGGCATGGTGCCGGGATTTCCGTGGAAGGCAGAGCACGTCGTGTCAGCGTTGCTGTGGAGGTGCGGGATGCCGTCGGTGATCGGGCTGCTGGAGGAGCGGGAACGAGCTGCCGCTCAGCGGGTGGAAGTACTGCGGACCGAGGCGGACCGGGTGCTGGCCGCGTTGCGGGAAGCGGAACTCGACTGGGAGCGGTTCGTCGTCTCCCGGGAGACTGTGGTCGAGGTTCTCTCCGGCCCGGATGGTGTGGCGGAGGCTGACACGTCGGCGTCCGGGGATCCTGAACCGTCGCCGTCGCCGTCGCCGTCGCCGTCGCCGTCGCCGTCGCCGTCGGGTGCGGTGCCGGGGTCGGTGGTGCCCGCATGGTGTGAAGGGCTCGTGGTGTCGGTGCTGTCGCCGGAGTATCAGCGGATCATGACGGTCCTGATCGCTGCGGAAAGGGCGCTGTTCTGCAAGGAACTCGCCTTTGAGCTCGGGGTGGAGCCGGTGGCGGCGAAGGCGGAGGGAGTGCGGTCGAAGGCGAACCGGCTGGTGCGGCAAGGGTGGTTGGTCAAGGAGCCCTCGGGCCGGTTCGGGCTCAGGGCCGGCGTGCGAGGCGGCGGGTCATGAGCATCGTCATCGACCACAGGATCATCGCCTCGCTGGAGTCGCACCGGCGCTCGTAGTCGCGGGCCAGACGCCGCGAGCGCAACAGCCACCCGAAACTTCTCTCCACCACCCACCGTCTCGGCAGCACCACAAACCCCTTCACGTCGTCACTGCGCCTGACGACCGTGACGATCAGCTGCAGCACGGCCAGGGCCCAGGTGACCAGCACTCCTGTGTAGCCCCCGTCGGCCCACAGCTTCGTGATCGTGGGGAACCGCTCCCGCAGCGCGGGCAGCATGTCGGCGGCGGCCTGCCGGTCGGTGACATGTGCCGGCAGCACCCGGATCTGCAGGAACAGGCCGATCGTGTCGCAGATCAAGTGCCGGCGCCGGCCATTGATCTTCTTGCCGCCGTCGTAGCCCCGGCTGTCGGCCCCCACCACCGCGTCCGCCTTCACGGACTGTGAGTCGATCACCGCGGCCGTCGGCTCCGGATCGCGCCCGGCCCCCTCGCGTACTTTCCCCCGCAGCCGGTCGTGGAGCTCACCGATCAGCCCGGTCCGACGCCAGCGCCGCCAGAAGGCGTAGACCCGGTCCCAGGCGGGGAAGTCGACCGGCATGTCGCGCCACTTGATCCCGTTGTCGACGACATAGAAGACCGCGTCCAACATCACGCGGTGGCAGTAGCCCTCCGGCCTGCCGCCCCGGCCCTCCATCCACGCCGGCACCGGCAGCAGCGGCCGGATCTCCTGCCACTCGGCATCCGTCAGGTCCGTGCCGTAGACCCGAACCCGGTCGGGCTGGTCGGCCGCGTTCCCGAACCGGTGAACGAGGCAATCGCACACCCCGCCGGACGAGTTGAACCCAGCAGCTTCGACCGCGTACAACGGTGACAACAGGGCCTCCTGGCACTACTCGGTGTCTCAGCAACTCCGAACTGCACCGGAGGCCCTGTCTTCATGCACGACCACCCCAGAATCACCCGCCCCGAGGGCCACTTTCGATCACACCGCACTCAAGATCGATAGGACAACGTCTTCTCAAGCCGGTCAAGCGCCGCACCCAGTTCCTAGAGTTCTGCCGCTACCTGCGCAGCCTCTACCCGGCCGACGTCCGGATCGCGATCGTGGCCGAC
>NZ_JBITFN010000046.1:0-2029 GCF_044456085.1 Streptomyces sp. NPDC051018 | reverse complement strand
AGGAGAGCCGTCGTGAGCTTGAGGATCGTTGTCTGTGTGAAGTATGTGCCCGACGCTTCTGGTGAGCGGCGTTTCGCGGATGATCTGACGGTGGACCGTGAGGGTGTGGACGGTCTGTTGTCGGAGTTGGACGAGTACGCGGTGGAGCAGGCGCTGCAGATCGCGGAGGGCGCGGACGGCGCCGAGGTGACGGTGGTGACGGTGGGTCCGGAGGATGCGCGGGATGCGTTGCGGAAGGCGTTGTCGATGGGGGCGGACCGGGCGGTGCATGTGGAGGACGACGGGCTGCACGGTTCGGATGTGATGGGGACGTCGCTGGTGGTGGCGGGGGCGGTGGAGAAGGCCGGGTTCGATCTGGTGGTGTGCGGGATGGCGTCGACGGACGGGACGATGGGGGTGCTGCCGGCGCTGCTGGCGGAGCGGCTGGGGGTTGCGCAGGTGACGCTGTTGTCGGAGGTGTCGGTGGCGGATGGTGTGGTGTCCGGGCGGCGGGACGGTGACAGTGCCAGTGAGGTGCTGGAGGCGTCGCTGCCGGCGGTGGTGTCGGTGACCGATCAGTCCGGTGAGGCCCGTTACCCGTCGTTCAAGGGGATCATGGCGGCGAAGAAGAAGCCGGTGGAGAGCTGGGATCTGGAGGATCTGGGGCTGGACGCGGACACCGTGGGTCTCGCGGGTGCGTGGACCGCGGTCGACGGCGCGACCGAACGCCCCGCCCGTACCGCCGGCAAGGTCGTCAAGGACGAGGGCGAGGGCGGCAAGGCCCTCGCGGACTACCTCGCCGGCCAGAAGTTCATCTGACCCCCCGGCCCCCAGAGGCCCCCGGCCCTCGCGGTCCTGCGGTCCCGGTCCGCGGTCCTGCGGGCTCGTGCGGGGGGCCTGGGCTCCTCGGCTCGTCAGGGCTCCTGTGACCCGTGCACCCGGGTGCGTGTCCCGGGTGCGTGTCCCTGGGGTGTGTGTCTGCTGTCTGTGCCTCTTGCCCGTTGTGTCTGTCTGTGTTTGGAGAGGGAAGTTTCCATGGCTGAAGTACTTGTGTATGTCGACCATCTCGACGGTGTTGTGCGCAAGCCGTCCCTGGAACTGCTGACCCTGGCCCGGCGGCTGGGTGACCCGGTGGCCCTGGCCCTGGGCCCGGGTGCGGCCGATACCGCTGCGGTGCTGGCCGGGCACGGCGCGGTCAGGGTCCTGACCGCCGACGCCCCCGAGTTCACCGACTACCTCGTCGTCCCGAAGGTCGACGCCCTCCAGACCGCGGCCAAGGCGGTCTCCCCGGTCGCCGTCCTCATCTCCTCCTCGGCCGAGGGCAAGGAGATCGCCGCCCGGCTCGCCCTGCGCACCGGCTCCGGGATCATCACCGACGCCACCGACATCGAGCCCTCCGACCAGGGCCCCGTCGCCACCCAGGCGGTGTTCGCCGCCTCCTTCACCACCCGCTCCCGCGTCACCCGCGGTATCCCCGTCATCACGGTCAAGCCGAACTCCGCCCCCGTGGAGACCGCACCGGCCGCGGGCACCGTCGAGACCCTCACCGTGTCCTTCGGCGACCAGGCCACCGGCACCCGTGTCGTCGCCCGGACCCCCCGCGCGGCCACCGGACGCCCGGAACTGACCGAAGCCGCCATCGTCGTCTCCGGCGGACGCGGAGTCGGCGGCGCCGACAGCTTCAGCGTCGTCGAGGCCCTCGCCGACTCCCTCGGCGCGGCCGTCGGCGCCTCCCGCGCCGCCGTCGACGCCGGCTGGTACCCCCACACCAACCAGGTCGGCCAGACCGGCAAAACCGTCTCACCCCAGCTGTACATCGCCTCCGGGATCTCCGGCGCCATCCAGCACCGCGCCGGCATGCAGACCTCCAAAACCATCATCGCCGTCAACAAAGACCCCGAAGCCCCCATCTTCGACCTCGCCGACTACGGCGTCATCGGAGACCTCCACACCGTCCTCCCCCAGTTGACGGAGCAGATCAACCAGCGCAAGGGCTGACCCGCACGCACGCTCCGCCCCAGGGCCGCACGGCAAACCCGCCGCGCGGCCC
>NZ_JBITFN010000045.1:0-2197 GCF_044456085.1 Streptomyces sp. NPDC051018 | reverse complement strand
CCTGGGGGGTGGTGTCAGTGCGCCGTGAAGCGTTGTGAACTCGTGCGGAGGTGAGAGACCGTCGCCGCCGTCCTGTCGCAGCAGGGCGGTGAAGCTGGGGGCAGCCTGATCCGGGAGATGCCGGTGAGGGTGAGAGCGGCCCCGACAAAGCCGGGACGGGCCAGAACTGCCAGATGGTTCGGGTCCGGCAAGCGTGATGGAGAGGAGTACGAGAGGAACCAGCGTCTACGTCTCTCAACCCCCCGCCGGCTCAAACCTGTGCAGATATGGGCCGGATGCGGTGCGTCCTCGAACCGGGTGACCGGAGCGGGGAACTTCTGGACGGGCTTTGACATGCCCGTCGGGAGGCCACGGTGAAGTGCTGCGGGGTAGCCGTGGCGAGGCCGCAGGGACAGAGCTGGGCTCCTACTTCGTCGAGCGAGTTGCAGTGAACACGGGAACCGTTCCGGCTCTCGCCCTCTGCCAGGGATCCGCTCTGGTGGAAGGGCTGGGTTCATCGTCGGCCGATCGGGCCGGAGCGGGGCGGAGCCGCCGTAGTACTCCGAGCGCGCGAAAGGCGCGTACATGGGGAAGGGCGGCAGCGGTATCGAGAAGGGAAGGAGGCTGCAATGCCGAAAGACGCACCGTTGAACGACGGTGCCGCGCTTATCGAGGACTCGGAAGAGTCCGATGGGCGGGTATCGGGGATGCAGGCCAAGCTTCACCGTCGGGCGGCGGCCGATCCTGGCCGCAGGTTCGACGACCTGTTCAGTTTCGTGCACGATCCGATGACGCTGCGACATGCGTTCAATCGGATCGCGGGCAACAAGGGGGCCCGAACTGCGGGCATGGACGGCGTTACTGTCGCCCATGTCGAAGAGCAGATCGGGGTTTTCCGTTTTCTGGACGACCTGCGGACCAGCCTGAAGGATGGCTCGTTTCGGCCCCAGCCGGTGCGGGAACGCAAGATCCCCAAGCCGGGTGGTTCGGGGAAGGTTCGCGCCCTCGGGATTCCGACGGTGGCGGACCGAGTTGTCCAGGCGGCGCTGAAGCTGGTGCTGGAACCGATCTTCGAGGCCGACTTCGAGCCGGTCTCATACGGGTTCCGGCCCGAGCGGCGAGCCCACGATGCGATCGCCGAGATTCAACTGTTCGGCACCAAAGGCTATCGCTGGGTGTTGGACGCTGACATCGAAGCGGCCTTCGACACCGTTTCGCATTCCGCTCTCCTTGAGCGAGTGCGCAAGCGGGTCAAGGACAAGCGGATCGTGGCACTGGTGAAGGCGTTCCTCAAGTCCGGGGTTCTTACCGAACTTGGAGACCGGAGGGCCACCGACACCGGGACGCCGCAGGGCGGTGTTCTGTCTCCATTGCTGTTCAACATAGCCATGTCGGCGCTTGATGAGCGCCTGCAAGGGCCGTGGAAGGACGGCGGGACCATGGGAACCGCTAGCCGACGCGTGCGACGTCGCGCAAAGGGCCTGCCGAACTGGAAGGTCTGCCGTTATGCGGACGACTTTGTGGTGCTCGTGCATGGCTCCCGCGACGACGTCGAGAAGTTGCAGAACGAAATCACTGAAGTGCTCGAACCGCTCGGGTTGCGGCTTTCACCGGCCAAGACCCGCATCGTGCACATGAGTGAAGCGTTCGACTTCCTTGGGTTCCGCATCCAGTGGAAACACAAGCGAGGAACGGACAAGTGGTACGTCTACACGTTCATTGCGGACCGGCCGATCCGGTCGCTGAAGGACAGGATTCGTGCCCTGACGAGCAGGAAGTCGCAGCAGAATCCCAGGGAGGTGCTGGTCAGAATCAACCTGATCATGCGCGGTTGGGCCAACTACTTCAGGCACGCGGTCTGTAAACACACCCTGAGCAACCTGGCGAACTTCGTCTGGTGGCGGATGGTGAAATGGATACAAACCCTGCATCGCTGGAAGTGGAAGGACGTTCGCCGGTGGCTCAAGGCTCCAAACGGGAGCTGGAAGCCGATCTCTGCAGACGGAGTCGAGTTGTTCGATATGGCGGCGGTGCCGGTTACCCGCTACCGCTACCGGGGCAACAGGATTCCCAATCCCTGGACCTCCGCATAACCACGTACGACGGCAGAGACCGTGGAGAGCCCGTTGCGTCGTAAGGCGCACGGCGGGTTCGGCGAGCGGCCTGGGAAAACGGACCGGGAGCAATCCCGGCACCGCGTCCCAGGCCGACTCAACCC
>NZ_JBITFN010000044.1:0-4931 GCF_044456085.1 Streptomyces sp. NPDC051018 | reverse complement strand
CCCGACACCCCCATCATCACCACCGACGCCCGCCACCGCGCCGACGCCAAAAGCGCCCTCATCACCCTCGTCGAACACGCCCTCATGGCCCGCCTCAAGTAGACGAGGCGATACGGCAGTTGTCGTAGTTGTGCGGGTGCGGACTGTGTCATGGGACACGGTCCGCCCGCATGTTCATAACATTTCGACAGAGAATTGACGCGGTCCGGACACTCGACGCATGCACACGGTGCCGCTGTGCTCACATATCTCTCATCTTTTGAAGGGGCTCGCTCTTTATGCCCGTTTTATCTGTCGCTACCATGACACGGAATGGCTGATTCCAACTGTTTGGAACGGACCCGCTCCGCATGCTGAAATTCGACGAACTTCTGAGTAGTACGGCTCTGAACGAAACCCGGCACACCCCAGGTGCCGGCGCCGAGAGGTTGTTGGTCGAGTGAGGCGAAGCACATCGAGCTCCGCGGAACAGCAGGCGCGGGGCAACTTCACCCCGCCGTCGCGCGCGGCGGCATCGCCTGTGGACGAGCCGGGCCCACCCGTGCCCGGCGGCAGCACCAGCCGGCTGTCCCCGCGCAACTGGCGCGTCTCCACCCGGCTGAACGCGATCCTCCTGATACCCGTGCTCGTGGGCCTGGTCATGGGCGGTTTCCAGGTCAAGAGCTCCATCGACACCTGGGACGAGGCACGGAACGCCGAGCGGACGGCGCTGATCGTGCGCGCCGCCGCCGAGTACGGCCAGGCGCTCCTCAACGAGCGCGACCTCACCGCCGCCCCGCTCCTGCGGTCCACCACCCCTCAGAGCCGCCGGCAGCCGTCCGTGCAGAAGGCGTACGCCACCACGGACGCGGCCAAGCGGAAGTTCGACCAGGCGGTCGTGAACATGCCTCCCGGGCAGGGCCTGGAGCGGCGGCTCGCGCTGTTCCGCAACGAGGAGCCCGGGCTCGCGGAACTGCGCCAGACCGCGTACACCACGAGCATGGACCCCGTGACCACCGAAGAGGGTTACGTGAAGGTCCAGCACTCGCTCATGGAGTTCTCCAACGAGCTGGGCCTCGGCACCGGCAATGTCACCAGCTTCGGCCGCACTCTCTACGCGGTCCAGCTCGCCAAGGCCGCCGAGTCCCTCCAGCGCTCCATCGGCACCCACCTCCTGGTGCGCCCGAGCGAGAAGCCGGACGTCCGCGCCAAGCAGACCATCGCGTTCAACTCGTACAACTATCTGGAACAGATCGCGATCGCCGAGTTCGTCTCCGGCGGTACCCAGGCCGACACGGACCGGCTCCAGTCGGTCATGTCGCGCAAGGCCGCGGCGGGCCAGGAGCGCCTCCAGGCGGCGGGCCTCAATCCGCCGAAGGGTGACGACGGCTCCGTCTTCACCGGCATGGCCCTGCGGATCGGCACCGGCGTCCAGCCCGCGGCCCTGGCCAGGGAGGACATCACTCCCGAGACCTGGCTGGGCGCCGCCACCGCCAAGTTCGAGGGCTACACCGAGATCGAGAACGAGCTCGTCGACCGGGCCGTGAACGAGGCGGCGTCCATCTCCGACGACGCCCGCCGGGACGCGGTCGTCAACGGCGCCATCGTGGTGATCGCCCTGCTGGCCGCGTTCATCCTGGCCGGTGCCGTGGCACGGCAGATGAGCCGCTCCATGCACCGGCTGCGGACCGCGGCCTTCGGTATCGCCGAGCAGCGCCTGCCGATGCTGGTCGACCAGCTCTCCCGTACGGAGCCCGGCCGCGTCGACACCCGGGTGCAGCCGATCCCCGTCGACACCCAGGACGAGATCGGCGAGGTGGCGCGCGCCTTCGACCAGGTCCACCGCGAGGCCGTGCGGCTCGCCGCCGAGCAGGCCCTGCTCCGGGGCAACGTCAACGCGATCTTCACCAATCTCTCACGCCGCAACCAGTCGCTGATCGAGGGCCAGCTGAGCCTGATCACCGATCTGGAGAACAACGAGGCGGATCCGGACCAGCTCGCGTCCCTCTTCCGGCTGGACCATCTGGCGACCCGGATGCGCCGCAACGGCGAGAACCTCCTCGTCCTCGCGGGCGAGGAGCCCGGCCGCCGCTGGAACCAGCCCGTCCCGCTGGTCGACGTCCTGCGGGCCGCCGCCTCCGAGGTGGAGTCGTACGAGCGCATCGAGCTGACCGGGGTCCCGGAGACGGAGATCCACGGCCAGGCCGTGACCGACCTCGTCCATCTCCTCGCCGAGCTGCTGGAGAACGCCACCACCTTCTCCTCGCCGCAGACCAAGGTCCGGGTGACGGCGACCCGCCTGCCCGACGGCCGGATCATGATCGAGATCCATGACAAGGGCATCGGCCTGACCGCCGAGGACTTCGCCGACATCAACCACAAGCTGGCCAACCCGCCGACGGTGGACGCCGCCGTCTCGCAGCGCATGGGCCTCTTCGTGGTCGGCCGGCTCGCCGACCGGCACGGCATCCGCGTCCAGCTGCGCCCCTCGGGCGAGCAGGCCGGTACGACCTCCCTGGTCATGCTGCCCGACGCCATCACCCACGGCGGCGGTGGCGAGCCCGCGCCCGAGAACGACTTCACGGTCTCGGGGATAATCCCGGAGCAGCCGTCGTACGACGGCGCCCCGGTGCGCACGGCCGAGGAACTCGGCTTCGACGACTCCCGGTACGGGGAGGCGGCGCACACCCCCGGCGGCCCGGCGCAGCTCGACTCCGTGGGGCGCTCGCTGGCCCGTGAGGAGCGCCGTGCCGCGCTGGAGGCCCAGTCGGGCGGCGACCGTCCCCAGATCTATCAGGAGGACGGGGCGCAGTACGGGCGCCAGGAGTACGCCTCGGGGCCCCCGGCACCCCTCCAGCCCGTACCGCAGGCGCAGCTGCCCGCTCCGGAGCCCCAGCAGTACCCGGCAGGCTATGGCCGGGACTCCGCGCCCCAGGGGTACGCACAGGACACCGCCGGGCCCCAGCCGTACGAGGCGTTCCCGGCCCTCGGCGGTCAACTGGAGTCCCAGACGCACCAGGAGCCCCAGCAGCACTCCGAAACCTCATATGCGGAAGCTGGTTACCCGCTTCAGGGAACCCCCGAGCCGCGGTACGACGGACCGTACGCCCCCCAGCCCCACCAGGGAGAGTGGCCGGATCAGAGTGCTTACCCGAGTACGTATGAGCCGGAGTACCGGCCGGAATCGGAATCTGCCGGCAGCGCCCCCACAAATGGCGTCGAGCGCGTAGGCTTCGAACGTCCGGGACCCTCTTCGAGCGGTGGTCACGAGCTGACCGAGGCCGGGCTGCCCAGGCGCGGCACCCAGAAGTCGCAGCCGCAGCAGCAGCCTCCGGCCCAGCAGTGGCCGCAGTCCGTGGAGCCGGTCCCGCACGCGCCGGGGAGCACCCGGCCCGAGGCCGCCGGCGGCAGCGACGAGCCCACCGGCGCCAGGGACGGGCGCTCGACCAACGACGAACGCTGGCAGCGGGCGGAGAAGCTGCGCGAGCCGAAGGCGGGCGGGATCACCTCGTCCGGCCTCCCGCGGCGCGTGCCCAAGGCCAATCTCATCGAAGGGACCGCCGAACAGACCCCTCAGGGAGGCCCGCAGATCTCACGCGCGCCCGAGGACGTGCGTGGCAGGCTGAGCAACCTGCGCCGCGGTGTCCAGCGGGGACGCAGCGCGGGAGCGGACACGAACGGACCGGCCGCCTATGATCCCCACGGTGGCCCGGGCAGTACCTACAACCAGGAGCGTTAGTGTGAGCCCGATGAGCCAGGCGGCGCAGAATCTGAACTGGTTGATCACCAACTTCGTGGACAACACCCCCGGGGTGTCCCACACGGTGGTGGTCTCCGCCGACGGACTCCTGCTGGCCATGTCCGACGGATTCCCCCGCGACCGTGCCGACCAGCTGGCGGCCGTCGCGTCCGGCCTGACCTCGCTGACCGCGGGAGCCTCCCGGATCTTCGAGGGAGGCGCGGTCAACCAGACGGTGGTGGAGATGGAGCGCGGGTTCCTCTTCATCATGTCCATCTCCGACGGCTCCTCACTGGCGGTGCTCGCCCACCCCGAGGCCGACATCGGCCTCGTGGGCTATGAGATGGCCCTGCTGGTCGACAGGGCGGGCACGGTGCTCACTCCGGACCTCCGTGCGGAACTCCAGGGCAGTCTTCTCAACTGACCGGCAGACAGTGCCTTTCACGCCATCGCACCATAGGGTGCGGTGGCGCGGCTCCACAGGGACGGGAACCGGCTACTCGCAGTCGGAGGAGGAAACGTGGCAACACCCCCGGGCGGACGCCCGTACGACGGCGGTGCTCATCAGGTGCCTGGTGAGCACTACTCCCACGACGGCTACACCTTTCCCTCCCCACCGAACGGACCGGGTTCCCAGGAGCCCTACCAGCAGCAACCGCACCAGCAGCACCAGCCGTACGACCCCGCGTACGACCCTCAGCACCACCAGCCCCCGGCGCAGCGCCGGGCCCCCGAGCCCTCGTACGGGCACAGTACGCACAACCCGCTGGTGCGCCCGTACGCGATGACGGGTGGCCGGACCCGGCCCCGTTACCAGCTCGCCATCGAGGCGCTGGTCAGTACCACGGCGGATCCCTCGATGCTGCACGGGCAGTTGCCCGAGCACCAGCGGATCTGCCGTCTGTGCTTCGAGATCAAGTCCATCGCGGAGATCTCGGCACTACTCTCCATTCCCCTCGGCGTCGCCCGGATCCTCGTCGCCGACCTGGCGGAGGCCGGACTCGTCGCCATCCACCAGCCCGGCGGCGAAGAGTCCGCCGGTGGTCAGCCAGATGTGACACTGCTCGAAAGGGTGCTCAGTGGACTTCGCAAGCTCTAGCGGCGGTGCAGCCCGCTCAACCACCAGCGCGAAGATCGTGGTGGCGGGCGGATTCGGCGTGGGCAAGACCACGTTCGTCGGCGCCGTCTCGGAGATCAACCCGCTGCGTACCGA
>NZ_JBITFN010000043.1:1768-5231 GCF_044456085.1 Streptomyces sp. NPDC051018 | reverse complement strand
GGGGGTTGTTCGTGGTTTCAGAACTGACACAGTGGACGCGAGCAACTGAGGACAAGCCCTCGGCCTATTAGTACCGGTCACCTCCACCAGTTACCTGGCTTCCAGATCCGGCCTATCAACCCAGTCGTCTCCTGGGAGCCTTAACCCCTCAAACGGGGGTGGGAGTCCTCATCTCGAAGCAGGCTTCCCGCTTAGATGCTTTCAGCGGTTATCCCTCCCGAACGTAGCCAACCAGCCATGCCCTTGGCAGAACAACTGGCACACCAGAGGTTCGTCCGTCCCGGTCCTCTCGTACTAGGGACAGCCCTTCTCAAGACTCCTACGCGCACAGCGGATAGGGACCGAACTGTCTCACGACGTTCTAAACCCAGCTCGCGTACCGCTTTAATGGGCGAACAGCCCAACCCTTGGGACCGACTCCAGCCCCAGGATGCGACGAGCCGACATCGAGGTGCCAAACCATCCCGTCGATATGGACTCTTGGGGAAGATCAGCCTGTTATCCCCGGGGTACCTTTTATCCGTTGAGCGACGGCGCTTCCACAAGCCACCGCCGGATCACTAGTCCCGACTTTCGTCCCTGCTCGACCCGTCGGTCTCACAGTCAAGCTCCCTTGTGCACTTACACTCAACACCTGATTACCAACCAGGCTGAGGGAACCTTTGGGCGCCTCCGTTACCCTTTAGGAGGCAACCGCCCCAGTTAAACTACCCATCAGACACTGTCCCTGATCCGGATCACGGACCCAGGTTAGACATCCAGCACGACCAGAGTGGTATTTCAACAACGACTCCCCCTGAACTGGCGTCCAGAGTTCACAGTCTCCCACCTATCCTACACAAGCCGAACCGAACACCAATATCAAACTGTAGTAAAGGTCCCGGGGTCTTTCCGTCCTGCTGCGCGAAACGAGCATCTTTACTCGTAGTGCAATTTCACCGGGCCTATGGTTGAGACAGTCGAGAAGTCGTTACGCCATTCGTGCAGGTCGGAACTTACCCGACAAGGAATTTCGCTACCTTAGGATGGTTATAGTTACCACCGCCGTTTACTGGCGCTTAAGTTCTCAGCTTCGCAACCCCGAAAGATCACTAACCGGTCCCCTTAACGTTCCAGCACCGGGCAGGCGTCAGTCCGTATACATCGCCTTACGGCTTCGCACGGACCTGTGTTTTTAGTAAACAGTCGCTTCTCGCTGGTCTCTGCGGCCACCCCCAGCTCACCGAGAAAATCGGATCACCGGGTGTGGCCCCCCTTCTCCCGAAGTTACGGGGGCATTTTGCCGAGTTCCTTAACCATAGTTCACCCGAACGCCTCGGTATTCTCTACCAGACCACCTGAGTCGGTTTAGGGTACGGGCCGCCATGAAACTCGCTAGAGGCTTTTCTCGACAGCATAGGATCATCCACTTCACCACAATCGGCTCGGCATCAGGTCTCACCCCGTGTGTGCGACGGATTTACCTACCGCACGGGCTACACCCTTACCCCGGGACAACCACCGCCCGGGCTGGACTACCTTCCTGCGTCACCCCATCACTTACCTACTACCACCTCGGTTCAGCGGCTCCACCACTCCGGGCTTGTCCGAAGACGCACCCGGCGGTTTCACGGCCTTAGCATCAGAAGGTTCAGTACTGGGCGTTTCAAAGCGGGTACCGGAATATCAACCGGTTGTCCATCGACTACGCCTGTCGGCCTCGCCTTAGGTCCCGACTTACCCTGGGCAGATCAGCTTGACCCAGGAACCCTTAGTCAATCGGCGCACACGTTTCCCACGTGTGTATCGCTACTCATGCCTGCATTCTCACTCGTGAACCATCCACCACTCGCTTACGCGGCGGCTTCACCCGGCACACGACGCTCCCCTACCCATCAGCACCCCCGTTAGGAGTATATGTGCCAATGACACGACTTCGGCGGTACGCTTGAGCCCCGCTACATTGTCGGCGCGGAATCACTTGACCAGTGAGCTATTACGCACTCTTTCAAGGATGGCTGCTTCTAAGCCAACCTCCTGGTTGTCTCTGCGACTCCACATCCTTTCCCACTTAGCGTACGCTTAGGGGCCTTAGTCGATGCTCTGGGCTGTTTCCCTCTCGACCATGGAGCTTATCCCCCACAGTCTCACTGCCGCGCTCTCACTTACCGGCATTCGGAGTTTGGCTAAGGTCAGTAACCCGGTAGGGCCCATCGCCTATCCAGTGCTCTACCTCCGGCAAGAAACACACGACGCTGCACCTAAATGCATTTCGGGGAGAACCAGCTATCACGGAGTTTGATTGGCCTTTCACCCCTAACCACAGGTCATCCCCCAGGTTTTCAACCCTGGTGGGTTCGGTCCTCCACGACCTCTTACAGCCGCTTCAACCTGCCCATGGCTAGATCACTCCGCTTCGGGTCTTGAGCATGCTACTAAAACGCCCTGTTCGGACTCGCTTTCGCTACGGCTCCCCCACACGGGTTAACCTCGCAACACACCGCAAACTCGCAGGCTCATTCTTCAAAAGGCACGCAGTCACGAGGAGCCGGACAAAAATGTCCGACCCCCGACGCTCCCACGGCTTGTAGGCACACGGTTTCAGGTACTATTTCACTCCGCTCCCGCGGTACTTTTCACCATTCCCTCACGGTACTATCCGCTATCGGTCACCAGGGAATATTTAGGCTTAACGGGTGGTCCCGCCAGATTCACACGGGATTTCTCGGGCCCCGTGCTACTTGGGTGTCTCTCAAACAAGCCGCTGACGTTTCAGCTACGGGGGTCTTACCCTCTACGCCGGACCTTTCGCATGTCCTTCGCCTACATCAACGGTTTCTCACTCGTCTCACAGCCGGCAGACCGTGAAAGAGAGATCCCACAACCCCGCATGCGCAACCCCTGCCGGGTATCACACACATACGGTTTGGCCTCATCCGGTTTCGCTCGCCACTACTCCCGGAATCACTGTTGTTTTCTCTTCCTGAGGGTACTGAGATGTTTCACTTCCCCTCGTTCCCTCCACATGCCCTATGTGTTCAGGCACGGGTGACAGCCCATGACGACTGCCGGGTTTCCCCATTCGGAAACCCCCGGATCAAAGCCTGGTTGACGACTCCCCGGGGACTATCGCGGCCTCCCACGTCCTTCATCGGTTCCTGGTACCAAGGCATCCACCGTGCGCCCTTAAAAACTTGGCCACAGATGCTCGCGTCCACTGTGCAGTTCTCAAACAACGACCAACCACCCACCACCCCACCCCACAAACAGGGGCGAGTTCACCGGGGCCGGCAACCGAAGACACAAACCAGACTCAACAGCCCGTGCCCTCAGACACCCAACAGCGTGCCCGGCCCACCAGGACCAGGATCCCCGCGTTCCACGCACCCCCAAAAAATGAAGGTGCAGTACTAACAGAACATCCCGGACCCCGAAGAGACCGAATAGTCAACGTTCCACCCATGAGCAACCAGCACCGGACACT
>NZ_JBITFN010000042.1:0-18756 GCF_044456085.1 Streptomyces sp. NPDC051018 | reverse complement strand
AGTCGGTCGATCGCCGGTGACGGTGCCCGCGGCACCCGGCGGTGAAGCTGTCCCGGGACCCCGGACACCCGCCGTACTCCAGCCTTTTCCATGCGCGGGACGAGCACCAACGACAGGCGTCGTAACCCCTGGCCGGGGTGCTCTGCATCTGTCGCAAGCCGGAGGCCCGGACGCCCGGACGCCGAGGCACGGACCCGGCCGCGCCCGGCCCGGCCGAACGGTTCGTGCCCTGCCGCGGGGAGCGGCCGTGCCCCCGTCGTGAGCAGCGGTTCGTGCCGGGCCGTACGGGGTGGATGCGTGTCCGGCCGTACGGGTCCGGATGTGTGTCCCCGGCCGTACGGACCGGGGCCGCGGCAGGCCGTGCGGTCCGTCAGGCCGAGCGGTCGCCGGCGAAGTGGCAGGCCGTGTGATGGGGACGCTGCTCGGCGCCCGCGACCGGATCCGTGGTCACACACAGCTCGCGTTCGGCGGGTTCGGTGTGGGCCGCGGGCCCGATGGGACAGAGGGTGCGATAGCGGCAGCCGGACGGCGGGTGGCGCGGGTCCACCGGCTCCGCCGGGCTGTCCCGGGACACGTCCAACAGCGGCACATCGCGCTGGGGCACCGCCTCCAGCAGGGTCCGGGTGTAGGGATGCCGGGGGTCGCCGAGGACCTGTTCGGCGGGTCCGGCCTCCACGATGCGGCCCAGATGCATGACGGCGACGATGTCACTGAGGTAGCGCACAACGGCCAGATTGTGCGAGATGAACAGCATCGTGAGCTTCATATCGCGCTGCACCTCCCGTACGAGGTTGAGCACGGCTCCCTGTACGGAGACATCCAGGGCCGAGGTGATCTCGTCCGCGATCACCACCCGGGGCCGGCCCGCCAGGGCACGGGCCAGGGCGACCCGCTGACGCTGGCCGCCGGAGAGCTGCGCGGGCAGCATGTCCGCGCGGTCGGGGTCCAGTCGCACCAGCTCCAGCAGCCGCCGGACCTCGGCGTGCCTGGCCGCGGCCCCGGTCACCGTGCCACGGGGCACGGTCTCGGTGATCGACTCGCCGATGCTCATCCGGGGGTCCAGCGAGGAGTACGGATCCTGGAACACCATCTGGAGGGGCCGGTGGCCGCGCGAGAACGTCCGGACGTCGGTGGAATCCAGAAGTACCCTCCCCGCGCTGAGCGGTGACAGCCCGACGGCGGTGCGGGCGAGGGTGGACTTGCCCGACCCGGACTCCCCCACCAGGCCGACGGTGGCCCCGGCGGGCACGGTGAGACTCACCCGGTCCACGGCGGTGAGACCGCGGCGGCGGCTGCCGTAACGCACGGACACCTCGTCGAAAACCAGCCGGCTCATATGCGCTCTCCGAAGGGTTCGTTGGCGGGCGCCGCCGCGGAAGGCGTCACCGCGGAAGACGTTTCCGGTCCGCCGGCGGGGTGCCAGCAGGCGACACGGTGGACCCGGCCCCGGCCCGTGGGCACGGGCGTCCCGATCGGTGCGGACGTATCGCCGGGTTCGGGTGTATCGGTGAGTCCCGTATCAGCGAGGGCCGGTGTGTCTGCGAGGTCCGGCGTCTCGGTCGTACAGCGCTCACTCGCGAATCCGCAGCGGGACGCGAACGCACAGCCCTCCAGGACCTGATCGGGCTCGGGCGGACGGCCGAGGATGACGGCCAGCGGCCGGCCGCGGTCGGCGTCCATGTCCGGGACCGTGTCGAGCAGGGCGCGTGTATAGGGGTGGCGGGCGTCCTTCAGCCCGGAGGCCGGCAGATCCTCCACGACGCGTCCCGCGTACATCACCAGGACGCGGTCGCAGGTCTGGGCGACCACCGTGAGGTCGTGGCTGATCAGCAGGAGGGCCGAGGTGCTGCTCTCCCGTACCCGGGCGAGCAGCCGCAGGACATCGCGCTGGACGGTGACATCCAGTGCGGTGGTGGGTTCATCTGCCACCACCAGACGGGGATCGCCCATCAGGCCCATACCGATCATGGCGCGCTGGAGCATTCCGCCGGAGTACTCCTGCGGGTACTGACGGGCCCGGCGTTCCGCCCCCGCCACCCGCACGGCCCGCAGCCGGTCGACCGCCCGGTCGAAGGCCGCCCGCCGGGACAGTCCCTGATGTTGCTCCGAGACCTCGGCCAGCTGCCGGCCGACCCGCCGCGTGGGGTTGAACGAGGTCATCGGGTCCTGGAAGACCATCGACAGCGAGGTCCCCAGCAGTGCCCTCAGTTCACGCTCGGGGGTGCTCAGCAGCGGAGTGCCGAGGAAGTCCAGCCGGTCGGCGGTGACCACTCCCGGCGATTCGATCAGCCGGGACACGGCCAGCGCGGTCAGGCTCTTGCCGGACCCCGACTCACCGACCACGCCCACCGCTTCACCGGCGTGCACGGTGAAGCTCACCCCGCGCACCGGTGTCACCGGGCCCGCCGGGCCCGGGAAGGCGACCCGCAGATTCTCGACCGCGAGCACGGGGGCGTCACGGTCCGCCCCGGCGTCCGCGTTGTCCCCGCCGCCGGCCGGGGCGACGGGGGCCCGGCGAGGTGGCACGGGCGGTGAAGTGCCGCCGCGCACCGCCGCCGTGCGCGAGCCGACGACCGCGGCGGCTGCCTCACCGAAGAGGTTGAACGCCAGTCCCGCGATCACCACGGCCGCCCCGGGAGCCAGCGCCGACGCCGGGTTGGTGTAGATCCGGTCGAGCCCTTCGCCGAGGAGCCGGCCCCAGTCGTAGTCGGGGGCCTGGATGCCGATCCCGAGGAAGGACAGTCCGGCGAAGGCCAGCAGCGCGTTCCCGGCGCCGATGGTGGCGTTGACCACCAGCGGCTCGCCGATGTTGGGCAGGATGTGGCGTACGAGCATGCGGACCCTGCCCACTCCGGCCACCTTCGCCGCCGCCACGAAGTCGCGGCCCGCCACGGAGGCGGCCAGTGTCTGGGTCAGCCGGGCGAAGGACGGTGCCCCCGCGATCCCGATGGCCAGCACGGCTCCGGTCAGCCCCACTCCGAAGATCACGGCGAGGAACAGCGCGAGCAGGAGCGCCGGGAAGGCGACGGCGATGTTCACCGCCGCGGTCACCAGCCGTCCGGCCCGGCGCGGCAGGATCGAGGGGGCCGCACCCAGCAGTACCCCGACGACGAGTCCGATCAGGGTCGCAGCGAGGGCGAGTCCGAGGGACAGCCGGGTCGCGACGAGGACCCTGAGGAAGATGTCCCGCCCCAGTGAGTCGGTGCCGAGCGGATGCTCCCCGGACGGCCCCTGCTCCATGGCGCTCGTATCGGTCGCGCCGGCCGCGTCACCCCAGACGAGGGGTGCCGCCACGGCCAGCACGGCGATCAGGACCAGCAGCGCCGCCGAGCAGGCGCCCACCGGGCTCCGGGTGGCGGCGAGCCACTTCGTACGCTGTCGGGGCATCAGCTCTCCCTGATCGTCGAACGCGGATCGAGAATCGCCATCAGGGTGTCGACCAGCAGATTCACCAGAAGCACACCCGCGCCGTAGACGAGGATGACGCCCTGCACCATCGGGTAGTCCTTCTGCACGATGGACTGCACGATGGTCACCCCGAGTCCCGGCCAGGCGAACACGTTCTCCATGATCACCGTTCCGGCGACCATCGTCGTGAGCGTCAGACCCGCCAGGGTCAGGGTGGCGGTGAGGGCGTTGGGCAGGGCGTGGCGGGCGTAGACCAGCCGGTCCGGCAGCCGTTTGGCGCGTGCGGTACGGATGTACTCCTGGCCCAGGACCGAGAGCATCTCCACCCGTACGATGCGGGCCAGCACCGCGGCCGGGCCGACGGCCAGCGCCAGCACCGGGAGGACATAGGAGGCGGGACCCGCCTGGCCCGCGACCGGGAACCACTGCAGGCGCACGGCGAAGACATAGACCAGGCCCACCGCCAGCAGGAACTCCGGAATCGCCGCCAGGCACACGCTCGTCGAGGTGAAGGCCAGCTCCCCGCCCCGGCGCCGCCCGCCCCGGGTGAGCACCGCCGTCACCACCCCGGTGGGCACGGCCACGACAAGCACCAGGGCGAAGGCCAGGAGGGCCAGTACGGCCGTCCCGGGCAGCCGGTCGCCGATGACGTCGAAGACGGGCAGTCCGGTCACCATCGAGACACCGAAGTCACCGGTGACGCACTGGCGCAGAAAGTCGGCGTACTGCTCCCACAGCGGGTCGTCCAGGCCCAGGGCCCGGCGGCGCTCCTCGACGAGTTCCACCGGAGCGGTCGGCCCGAGGGACCCGCGCACCGGGTCTCCCGGGACCAGATGGATCATCAGGAACGAGGCGGTGACCAGGACCCACAGGGACACCAGGAACCGTCCGGTGCGCCGCAGGGCGAACCGCACCCAGGGGTTGTCCAGCGCCCCGGACAGAACGTCCGCCACCGGGGGACGCGGTCGCGGGACCCCGGCGGTCGCGGGGGGTTTCTCCGTCACGCTGGTCACCAGCTGGACCTCCGTCGAAATCGTCGTGTGGGCGTGCGTGACCCTCCGGGTGCGCGCGGGGCGGCACCCGGAGCGGCACCGCTTCAGCGCAGGACGCGCAGGCTGGTGGGGATGGGGATCTGGAGCCAGCCCTCGGTTCCCGCCTCGGCCTTGTTGAGGAAGTAGGGGATGTCCGCCTCCGAGACGGGTACGACGTCGGCCGCGGCGATCAGGGAGCGCTCGGCGTCGTTCCACAGCTTGCAGCCGGCGGCCCCGGGCGTCCGGGCGGCCTGGGCGACCAGCCGGTCGTACGAGGGGTTCCGGATCCCGGTGAAGTTCTGGCCGGCCGGGGGGACGGCGCCGGAGGCGAAGGGCACGGCCAGATGGGGCAGATTGAGTTTGAATCCGGCCCAGTAGACGTCGAAGTCACCGGTCTCGAACATGGCGCGGGTGAGGGAGTTGCGGTCGTCGCCGACGAGTCGGACCGAGACGCCGAGGTCCTTCCAGCGCTGCGAGACCACTTCGGCAGCGGCGACATTGCCCTTGCCCTCGTTGGCGCTGTAGTGCAGCGAGACCTTGAGCTGCTTTCCGCCCTTGCTGCGGACTCCCTTGGAGCCGGCGGTCCAGCCCGCCTCGTCCAGCAGTGCGGCGGCCTGCCCGGCGTCGTGCGGGGGAACCCGGCCGTCGACGTTGTTCGCAGCGCACGGCTGCGCGTCGTTGGCGACCAGGGCCTCGGCGCGCTTGCCCTGGCCACCGGTCGAGACCCGGGCCAGCTCGTCCAGGTCCAGCGCCGCCGTGAGCGCCTTCCGTACCTTCGGGTCGGCGCCGGGGCGGCCGTCGCGCTGGTTGAACCACAGCTCGCCGAGGGTGGAGGAGACCGTGAAGTGCTTCAGTTTGCGGGCTTCGAGGCGTTTGCGGTCGGCTCCGCCGACGGCCGCCATATTGACTTCGCCGGACAGGAGCAGATTCGCCGCGGTCGTCTCGTTGGGGACGATCCTGGCCACGACCTTGGCCGGGGTGCCCGGGGCGTCGTTGCCCGCACCGGCGGGGCCCCAGGTGTAGCCCGCGCGCCGGGTGAAGGTGTAGTGGTCACCGCGGACGACCTCGCTGAGGATGTAGGGCCCCGTCCCCGCGGACGAGGTGGCGAGGCTCCCGGGGTCCTTCATCCCCTTGTCACAGACGATCGGTGTCCTGCCGATGGTCTGGAGCAGCAGGGCGAACGGCTCCTGCATGGTCACCTTGACGGTACGTGCGGTGTCGTCGCCGGTGACGGTGAACGGGGTGGCGGGCACCAGCAGGCCGTACAGGGGCGACTGGTTCTTGGGGTCCTTGAGGAAGGTGAGCGCCGCAGCCACCTGACGTGCCGTAAGGGGCGTTCCGTCGGAACAGGTGACGCCCTCGCGGAGGGTGAAGGTGGCGCCCCGGGCGTCGGCCGCCCAGCTCTGTGCGAGTCCGGAGACGATCCTTCCCTCCGGGGTCACATTGACCAGCGGGTCGTAGACGAGACTTCCCATCTCGTTGATCGACGAGATGTTCCGGTACGGGTCGATGGCGCCCGGATCGCTGGGGAGGGTGAAGGTGAACGTGCCGTCCTTGGCGTAGCCGACCGGTCCGCCGTTCCCGTTCTGCGACGAACCGGCCGAGCAGCCGGCGGCCAGTGCCGCCGTCACCGTCGTCAGAGTCGTCACGGCAAGGACGCTGAATCGTCTGTGCATGGCCATGTTCCAATCGAGGGGCAAGCTCAGCGGCGCCGAGCTGGTCCGGATCAGTGTTGTACGGGCATTGACCAGGCGCTAACGACAGCAGTCGCAAGAGACGGACCTCCGGCACAGCAGATTGTCGGAGTGCGCCGGGGAGGGAATTCCGCGTTACCGGGGTACGCGGAACGGCCGCCGGGGGCGGGGCGGACGCCTGCCGGGACGGAACGCCCACGGGCGGGTGCCGGGGGTCGTCGACCGCGTCGCGGGCCGATGAGACGGGGGAAGGTGCCCCGGGGCCCGTCAACCGCGTCGCAGACCGATGAGACGGGCGATCTTCAGCCCGAGGTGCAGCGCCAGCCGGTCCTCACCGCTGGTCAGCTGGGCACCGGTGATCTCCTCGATGCGCTGGAGCCGGTAGTACAGGGTCGTACGGTGCACATAGAGCTGCTCGGCGGCGGCCTGTACGTCCCCGGCGTGTTCGAGGAACGCCTCCAGGGTGCCGGCGAGCTGCTCGCCCTTGGGCCCCAGGTCGAGGAGGCGCTGGAGCCCGGGGTGGTGGGATTCCAGGGAGAGTTCGTCACCGGGCAGCCGGGCGAGCAGCCCGTAGACGCCGAGACCGCCGAAGGCCGCGACGCTGCCGAAGCCCTCCACCACCCGGGCCACGCGCGCGGCCTGCTCCGCCTGGCGGTAGGAGTGGTCGAAGTCGCGCAGATGCGGCACGGGTTCGCCGATGCCCGCGATCACCCTCGCGTCCGGCAGATCCCGGTCGAGGTTTTTCACCAGCTCCTCGATCAGGGCCAGTTTGGCGTCCCCGCCGACCAGGGGGTCCTTGTCCGACAGCAGCAGAAGTCCGTGGTCACGGCGGACCAGTCCGATGTGCCGGCGGTCCGGCAGCTGTCCCCCGACCCGTTCCAGCCGGCCCTCCACCGCGTTCCGTTCGCCGTCGGTCAGGGCCTGGTCGCCGGGGTGCAGTGTGAGGACCACCGCGACGGCCGGTTCACTGGCGACGAACAGATCGGCGTCGACGAGTTCCGCGGCCGCCCGCTCACGCGCCCGGGCGTCGTCCCGCACCGCGAGATCGCGCAGCAGCTCCCTCGACCGGGTGCGGTGCAGTTCGAGGGCGAGCTGATCGCGCTGGATCAGGATCGCCACCGTACCGAGCGTCGCCAGCACACCCTCGATCTCCGAGTCGTTCAGCGGGTTGTCCCCTTCGAGGATCCAGATGAACCCCAGGAGGGCGCCGTCCGCCCGGATCGGCACGCACAGCCGCTGCATCGTCGCGCCGATCTCGGGGGCGAGGGGCGGACGGAAGGGCCCCTCGGCCGTCTTGGCACCCGAGGCGAAGGTCCAGGTGTCCGCGCCGCTGGGCACTCCCCGTTTGAAGATCGACTGCTCCCGGAGCGGGTCGACCGCCCCGTACTCGTGGGAGGAGAAGGCGAGCTGCCGCAGCCGCCAGTCGTCCACGCTGACGTTCCGCTGGAGTCGATGGCCCAGGCCGTCGATGATGCGCTGTAGTTCTGTGGTCACGGCGAGCCTCCCGGACGCGGGCATTCCCATCCCGGATCTCCGCATGTTCCTATAGTGCGCAAAACCGAATGTCAACGGTGAAAGCGCCGAGGATCAGCCCAGTCCGGACAGAAGGGCGGGGTTGACGGGAAAATCGGCCAGGCGGTATCCGGCGGGGGGTTCGCCGCCCAGGAGATGGCGGACCAGGAAGTCCCAGCGCCGCCGGGTGGTGTACGCCTCGTAGCCGAGGAAGAAGTGCTCGGCGCCGGGCACGATCAGCAGGTCGAAGTCCTTGTTGGCCGCGATCAGCCGGTCGACCAGGCGCATCGTGAGATGCGGATGCACGTTGTCGTCCATCTCGCCGTGGATCAGCAGCAGTCTGCCGGTGAGCCGGTCGGCCAGCTCCACATTCGACGAGCGCGCGTACCGTTCGGCGTCGAGCGGCCCGTCGTAGGTCTCCCCCCACGCCAGCTGGAAGAAGCGCTGGTCGTGGTTGCCGCACTGGGACACCCCGACCTTGTAGAAATCCGGGTACAGGCACATCGCCCGCACCGTGGCGTAACCGCCTCCCGAGCCGCCGTAGACACCCACCCGGTCCAGATCCATCCAGGGGCGGGTGCGGGCCAGTTCACGGATCGCGGCGAGATGGTCCTCCAGGAACCCCGCCCTGCCGTACTCCCCGTACGAGCAGTCGTGGAAGGCGCGGCTGCGCCCCGGCGTACCGCGCCCCTCCACCACCACGACGACACAGCCGAGGGCGGCGATCGCCTCGGCCTCGCAGTCCAGATGGGGATAGCCCTCGAACGACGGGTCGAGCCGGCCGTGATGGGGGCCCGGATAGGGGCTGTCGACGACCGGATAGGCCGCTCCCTCGTCGAAGCCCGGCGGCAGGAACAGCAGCCCGTGGACATCGGTGACCCCGTCGGCTGTCTTGGTGGTGAACTGCTGCGGCGGGGTCCATCCCGTTGCCAGCAGGGCCGTGATGTCGGCCCGTTCCAGCTCGACCACGACCGATCCGTCCCAGCCGCGGACCGTGATCACGGGCGGGGTGTCCTTCGCCGACGCGGAGTCGATGAAGTACCGCCCGTTCTCCGGCACCGTGACCACATGGTCGAGGTCGTCGTCGCACAGCCGGGCGAACCCCGAGCCGTCGAGCCCGGCCCGGCAGATCTGACGGCGGTACGGGTCCCTCTCCACCAGGCCGGTGGCGACGAAGTACACCACCCGTTCGCTCTCGTCGACATGCAGGATCCGCTGCACCGCCCACTCCCCCGAGGTGACCTGGTGCCAGGTGCCGTCCGACTCGGTGTCGCGGAGATACAGATGGCCCCAGCCGTCCCGCTGGGAGTACCAGAGCACCTCGCGTCCCGTGGACAGCACCCGCAGAATCGTCTGTCCCATGCCCTGGCCGGGCTCGACGCGTGGTTCGCCGCTCTCCGCCAGCAGCGCGCGGACCTCGCCGGTACGGGGATCGAGCGCGTTGAGCGTCAGGGAGGTGAGGTCCCGTGGCTGTTCGAGGTAGTGGACCGAGGAACCGTCCGGCGCCCACCACACCCGTTTGGCCATCACGGGCGAGAGCATCGGTGTGAACAGGGGCCGCCCGCGTGAGGGGACGGCCGATCCGCCGTCGACGTCGAAGACGACCAGCTCGGCCACGGGCACGGCATCGTCGCCCGGCATCGGATAGTGGTAGCTGTGCAGGGCGGGCCGGCCGCCGTCCGCCGGGGCCGCCTCCACCAGATGGGACATGGCCACACCGCGCTGGTCGAGCCGGTGGGTCACCAGCCGCCGGGAGTCCGGCGACCAGACCACGAGCGGGGGCAGGGACCGCGCTCCGAGCCTGCGCATCAGCGCGCCGAACGTCAGGCTGTCGGGCTGGGTGCCGTACGGGCGCTCACTCGTGCCGTCGGTCGTCAGCGGGCGTTCCTCCCCGGTCGCGACCGAACGCAGCCACAGGTCGTGGCCGCGCAGGGCGACCGCCCATCTCCCGTCCGGTGACAGCACTTCGGCGAAGTCCGGCCTCCGGTACTCCTCGTCCTTCTCGGGGACGTACGAGTCGAGGGGGCACCGCCAGCGCACACCGAAGGCGTCGAACCCGACCTCCGCGCCGGAGAACCCGACCTCGGTGAACGGCAGTGCCCCGCCCTCCACCGGCTCACCGGAGACGGACGCGAGCGCCGCCGCGAGCCGGTCGTGGTCGAACAGGGGGCCCCGGGTGCCCCGCTCGGGGTCGACGAGCAGGAACCGGTGGCCCGCCTGGGTACCGGAGAGGTACCAGAACCGGGTGCCGCCGTCGATCCACCGGGGCGCCACCCTCCCGCCGCGTACCAGCGACGGCCGGTGGTGCGGGAGGAGTCTCTCCGCGGCCTCGTAACGCGCCGTGTCCCACTGCCGTACCGACGTCATGGAGTCAGTCCCTTTCACCGATCCGATCGGTCCCCGGACGGCTCCACCGCCCGGAGACCGCTGTCCGACACGGCGTCCCGGTCCGGAACACCGCGGTCGTGCCGCGCTCTTGCCGCTACGGCGAGGGCAGCGGCACGTCTGCCCGGGGCCGGTGCCGGCGGACGACTTCAGCACCTTCTGTGCCCCTACGCTGTGTGCCCGGCGTCCGCCCCCGGGCTGGCGCGGGGACCGGGGGCGGTGGCCCGCGGTGTCCCGTGCCGCCCCCGGCGGAGCTGGGCCGGCTCCTGGACCTCGTGCCGCGCGGTGTCCGCGTCCGCGAGGATCCGGCGGGCCGGCGGCAGCAGCGCCGGGTGGTGTCCGGGACCCGTCGGTGACCGGCGCCGACAGCGGTGCCGGTGCCGGTGTGCTCGTCCGGCGACCCCACCGTGCTCAGTGCGCGCCGCTCGCCGCCGCCGCGCCGAGTTCGCGGCTGCGTGCCGTTCCCGCCGTCACCGCGTCCAGGAAGGCGGATCTGATCCCCCGCTCCTCCAGCACCCGCAGCGCGGACGCGGTGACCCCGGCGGGAGAGGTCACCTCCGCGCGCAGCGCGGCCGGGCTGCGGCCGCTCTCGGCGAAGAGGGCCGCCGATCCGGCGAGCAGCTGGCCGACCAGCTGCTCGGTCACGGCGCGGGGCAGTCCCGCGAGCACCCCGGCGTCGGTCAGTGCCTCCGCGACCAGGAAGAGATAGGCGGGTCCGCTGCCGGAGAGGGCGGTCACGACGTCGAGTTGCGCCTCCGTCACCCGTACCACCGTACCGACGGCGCCGAGGATCTCCTCGGCCCAGACGAGATCGTCCTCCGTGGCGAACGGTCCCGCGGCGACGGCCGCGGCGCCCTTGGCGACGACGGCCGGGGTGTTGGGTGCTCCCCGGACGACGGCGACTCCTTCACCGCAGGCCGCGGTCAGGGTGGCGAGGGAGACGCCCGCCGCGATCGACAGCAGGCGTGACGCCCCCGCGGCGGCGACGGCGTCGGCCACATCGTGCGGTTTGACCGCGATGACCACACCGTCGGCGGGGAGCATTCCGTCCGACACCGTGACCCCCGGGAACAAGCCCCGCAGATGCGCGGCCCGCCCGGAGAGCCGTTCCACCACGGCGATGTCCTTGGTCGGCCACCCGGCGGCCAGCAGCCCCCCGACGAGCGCCGAGCCCATGTTTCCGCCACCCACGATGATCAGACGGTGTTTGGTCATGTCCGGAAACCTACGGGCCGTACGGGCTCGCGCCATCAGCGGTACGTAGCAATCGCCCCCGCCGATTCTCGGCGCCCGTCGGTCGATGAGCACGGCCCCGGTCACCACGATGAAGGCCGTGAACCACACTTCCCAGCCGTCGTTCCTGGCGAGCGGAAACGCCTCCGGGCAGCCCGTTGCCTGCTACGACGCCACTTCACTCGCCCATGGCGCGTCCTCGATGGCCGGGGCCCGGGAGGCGCTCACGGGCGCTCTCGACCGGGTCCGCGCCGCCTACTTCGGCCGTATGCGTGGCGACCCGGGCGCCATCGTCGCCGTGGTGACGCGGCCCGCCGTGCAAGTGGCCGACGAAGGACTGCTGTTCGTCACCGCGGACGGGGTGCTGGGCGGCTGCGGCGAGGCCACCATGTTCGCCTGTGCCGTCCGTTCCTCCGGCGCGGGGTCGACGGTCGTCTTCGACACCGCCGCCACCGGCGGCCCGATCCGCGGTACGGACGAAGGGGCCGGGTCGGTGTCCCTGCGTATGCCGACCGTCCACGAGCCCTCCGTCTCCCATCCCGTCACCGTGCCGTCGCAGCACTTCAGGACCGTGACGGTCTCCGGCAACTCCTTCCTCGTCGTCTCCGCGGAGGCGGTCGGTCTCGGGCTGGACGACACGCCCGGGGAACTGCTCGCCTCACGCGGCGACGCGCTGCTGCGCGAGGCGTCGGCCGTCATCGCCCGCCGTACGGGACAGGACCCGCCCGGCCTGCTTCTGCTCACCGAGCCCCTGGTCGGCGGTGTCACCCGCAGCGCGGTCGTCTGGGGTGACGCGGTACTCAACCGGGGCCCGTGCGGAACGGGCACCTGCGCGCGGCTGGTGACGGCCCTGGAGGACGGTGAGCTGGGCGCCGACGAGGTACTGACCCACCACAGCCCGTTCGGACCGGCCTTCGAGGCCCGGCTCGACACCGCTTCGCGCCTCGATCCCTCGAAGGGGCTCGGCATCGTGCTGCGCGGCCGGGTCGAGACGCTCCGGGGGTAGCGGGCGCTTCAGCCGGTCCGTGGCCGGCGGCCGACGCGATCCGGTTGCCGTCCGGCTCTGCGGTGTCCCGTTGACCGGCTGAGCGGCTCTCCCCCGTCCGGCACGCCGATCGGCGCCACTGCGTCCGGCCGGTTTCCGGGCGTTCGCCTCCCGTGCTGCCGTCCTGCCGCCGGGCGGCCGCTCTGCCCGGTCCCGTGATCGTGGGGGCCGTGGCGGGCTTCTCCCCGGCCTCCGTGGGCCGGTAACAGCCTCCGCGACGGCCGTACGGCCTCCGGAGCGCCCGGCTTTGGCGGCGTACGACCTCCCGGAGCGTACGGCTTTCGCACCACGAGCCGGTCCGCAGCCACCGGCAACACCCCGGGCCCCCGCTTCCGGTCACCCGGCCGGAGCGGGGCCCTTTCGCATGCCCGCACCCATCGCAGGCCACCGGCCCGCCACGCCGCGAAGCCCCGGGTCCGGCCGGCCCTCGCACCGGAGAGCGCCGCACCCCCAGCACATCGGCAGGCGCCCAACGGCACTGGCACAACAGACACCGGGCTGCACGGACACCGGAACGACAGAAGGACCGCCCCGGCCGGCTCTCCCGGGACCCCCTCCGGATTTTTCCCCGGACACCCCTCTTCCATGAATACCCCTCAGGGGTATATTGTCCCAGCGATTACAGATACCCCCATGGGGTATGCGCTAGGAAAAGGGGAAGAGCGATGTCAACTGTCAATCCGAGGCGCTGGTGGGCACTTCTGGTGCTCGCCACCGCCCAGTTCATGGTGATCATGGACACCTCCATCATCGGAGTGGCACTCCCCGAGATGCAGCGTGACCTCGGCTTCTCCCAGGGCGACCTCCAGTGGGTGTTCAACGCCTACGTCATCGCCTTCGGCGGCCTGCTCCTGCTCGGCGGACGGCTGTCCGACCTGCTGGGCGCCCGGCGGATCTTCGTCTCCGGCTGGGTCGTCCTGATCGCCGGCTCGGTGGTGGCCGCGGCGGCGAGCACCGCCTGGGTCGAGATCGTCGGCCGCGCGGTCCAGGGCGTGGGCGGGGCGCTGATCGCACCGGCGTCGATGACCCTGCTGATGATGCTCTTCGGCCACGACTCCAGAGAGCTGGGCAAGGCGCTCGCCCTGTACGGCGCGGCGGCCCCCGCGGGCGGCACCGCCGGAGTGTTCCTCGGCGGGGTGTTCACCGAGTGGGCGAGCTGGCCCTGGATCTTCATCATCTACATCCCGATCGGCGTCGCCACCCTGTTCGCCACGGGTCTGCTGCCCTCCGTCGCCGGACGCCGCGGCTCGGTGGACATCCTCGGAGCGGTCTCCGTCACCGCCGGACTGGCGCTCACCGTGTTCGCCGTGGTCCGCGCTCCCGAGGTGGGCTGGGGTGCCTCGGAGACCGTCCTGGAACTGGTGGGCGCCGCCGCTCTCCTGATCCTCTTCTTCCTCGTACAGCGGTCGGTCAAGGCACCGCTCATGCCGTTGGGCGTCTGGCGCACCCCGGGGCTCGGCATCTCGAACCTGGCGATGACGCTGCTGGGCGCCGCGTGGATCCCCATGTGGTACTTCCTCAACCTCTACCTCCAGCAGGTCCTCGGCTACGGGGCGTTCGCCAGCGGCGCCGCGCTGCTGCCCATGACCGGACTGCTGATGGTCTTCATGACGTTGATCACCGCGCGGCTGCTGGGCCGCTTCGGGGCCAAGCCGCTGATCGTGGGCGGTCTGCTGGTCCTCGCGGCCGGTCTGGTGTGGCTGTCGGCGGTGGAGCCGACCGGCACGTTCCCGGTGGACGTACTGCCCGCCTCCCTCGTCGCGGCGACGGGCATGTCACTTGCCTACATCCCGGCGATGATGGCGGCGATCTCGAATGTTCCGCAGGAGCAGGCCGGTCTGGCCTCGGGCATCGTCAACACCACCTACCAGGTGGGCTCCGCGCTCGGCCTGGCCGCGCTGACCGCGCTCGCCACCTCGCAGGGCGCGGGCGAACTGGGCGACCTGCCTGCGCTGACCGAGGGCTTCAGCGCCGCCTTCCTGGGTGCCGCCGGGGCCGCCGCGGCCGGTGCGATCCTCACCGGGCTGCTGATGGGCGGCGGGAAGAACGCCGCCGCGGCCCCCGCCGCGGAATCCGCGCCGTCGGCCGACCGCGTGGACTCCTGACCCGTACGCCGCCTACGGGAACAGCCCGGGACGCGTACGGAACCGCCCTGGTGGTGAGTGCCCCTCACCACCAGGGCGGGAGACAGCGGCCCCGGATGCCGGTCGCCGTGCGTGGGGCGCGGCGCGCCGGGGCGCTCACGCGGGACGCCGGGTGGCGACGGCGGCTTCGGGTGCCGGTCGCCGGGGGCACACACGAAGACCTCCGCCGCGGTGGGAGCGGGCGCTCCGGCACCGCGCCCGCGGAGGTCTTCACCCCGGACCGCCTGCGGCCCGGCGCGGTGCGGACGGGCACTCCGGCGGGTGCGCCCGGCCGGGGGCCGCGTCCGTGCGGGCCCGGGGCTCCGGGTCCACGTACCGCAGTCTTCGCGGTGAATCCTGGTTGCCCGGGGCCGGACCGGCGGCGATGATCCTCCCCATGCTCGATTCTGCGTCCGCGGGTCCCGCGCTACGGCCCTATCCCAAGATTTCCGCCAGGGGAGGGCTCGGCGTGTCCGGGGCCCGGGAGTGGGTCGCGGTGGAGAAGGTGCACGGAGCGCATTTCGCGGTGGTGTGTGACGCCACGGGGGTTCATCCGGCGAAGCGGCGTGAACTGTTGGGCGACGACGCGCTGGACGGCTTCTTCGGCGTGAGCAGAATCTGGCCGGTGCTGTCGGTCGCGGCGGCCCGTTTCGCTTCCGCGCTGCGCGGTGGGCGGGACGACGACGCGATGGTGACGATCTACGGTGAGCTGGCCGGAGGAAGCTACCCCCACCCGGACGTTCCCGCCGTTGCCGATACCGGGCCGGTACAGACGGGCGTGTGGTACGCGCCGGGCCTGCACTGGCTGCCGTTCGACGCGTCGATCGCGACAGCCGGGGGGCGCCGCTGGATCTCCGACCGCGCTCTGCGTGAGGCCGCGGCCGCCGCGGGGCTCGTCTGTCCACCCGCTCTGGGGCACGGCTCGCTGCACAAGCTCCAGGAACTGCCGTGCGCCTTCCCCACGAGAGTCCCGGACGCCTTGGGGCTGCCCGGGCTGGCGGACAACTTCGCCGAAGGCTACGTCCTCAAGCCGGCCGGCGAATGGCCGGAGACGGACTCCGCGGGCGGGGGCACGCGTCCCGTGGTCAAGGTGAAGCAGAAGTCCTTCGCGGAGGACGAGCGGTTCGACGGCGCTCGTCCCTATCTGCCACCGCCGCGGGGAGCGGCCGGAGTACCCGCCTGGCTCCTCGCCCGGGCCTCGGCACTCCTCACCCCCGCTCGCGCGGCCGCCGTGGTCAGCAAGCTCGGCCCCCGCGCTCCGGCAGACGCCGTGGCGAAGGAGATCACCCGGGATGTCGTGGAGGAGCTCGCCGAAGCGCTGGGCGGCCTGGAGGACACACTCCTCCGCCCTCTGGAACAAGCGCTTCGGCCCGGGGCGCACTCCCTGGCGGTGTTCGATGCCGAGGACCGCCACCGTTCCCGGCAGGGGTAAGGGCCCACGGTGGCAGGGGCAGGGAGTCGCCCCGGTAGAAGACGCGAGGGGTGAGGAGCATCAGCCGCGTACGGCCGGACCGCGACTACCCACGCCCGGGGACGCCCATGACCTCTCGCAGCACCCGCATGACATTGCCGCCGAGGATCTTCCTGACGTCGGTTTCGCCGAAGCCCCTGCGGACCATCTCCTCGGTGATCTTCGGCAGATCGGCGGGACGTTCGACCTCGGCACCGGTGAAGCCCCCCTCGAAGCCGGGAACCAGCTGCCAGCCGCCGAACGCCTGCTGGAAGTAGTCCTCGATGAAGTCCGGGCCGATGCCGACGTGATCGACACCGGCGACGGAGACCATGTGCTCGATATGGTCGACGACCCGCTCGGCACTGGGGTTCTCGGGGTCGATGAAGTGGGGGATGGCCGCCGCGACGCTGACGACACCGCCCAGTTCGGCGATGCCCTTCAGCTGCTCGTCACCGAGGTTGCGGTGGATGTCGGTGAGTGCCAGACACGCCGAGTGGGTCGCGAGAAACGGCCGGGTCGCGATCGCGAGGACGTCCTCCACACCGCCGAGACCGAGATGGCTGATGTCGAAGACGACTCCGAGCCGTTCCATGTCCCGGAACACCTCGATGCCCTGCGGGGTCAGACGGCTGCCCGAGGTGTCGTCCAGCCCGCTGCCGTCGGCGAGGAAGGTACGCCCGTAGTGGGCCATCGACACCACCCGTACACCGACGCGCTCCATGGACCGGATGAGACGCGGGTCCTGGCCGATCGCATGAGCCCCCTCCAGGGCGATGACCAGGGCGATCTTCCCTGCCGCGGTCGCCGTGTCGATGTCGGCGGCGGTCAGGCACACCGCCACCTCACCGGAGTTCTCGGCGGCGAGTTCATGGATCCGCTCGATGAGGAGGAGGGTACGGCGCAGGGCTCCCTCGGACTGGAACTGCTCCTCGATGCAGATCGGGAGCACCTGCACGTCGACGCCTCCCGCGCGCAGCTGGGGCAGCCAGTACTCGGCGAAGTGCCGCCGCTGGTAGCGCTGGTCGTAATGGTCGACGAGAAGGATCAGATCGTTGTGGGTGTCGACGACTGTGGCGTCTTGGTGCAGGGTGCGCGCATCCATGCGGACCTCTCCCGGGGGCTTGGTTCCGGACGTGGGCGATGGCCCCGTCACTGGCTCCGACCGAGCGTAGAAATCCGCCCGGGGGCCCGACACAGTCAGTTGTCGCAGAACGGCGGCCGTATTTCCGACCGGAGTTCCGTACCGCCGGGGCCGGACCCCGGTCACAGTGGTGCGGTACCGGCGCCCGCCGGCACACAGGCCCAGGGAAAGGTCTCGGCGCGATGGTTGATGTGCTTCCCGAGCACCGTCGTAGCGCGGACGACGGGACGGGCGGGACGGCCCGAGGAGCGGACGGGGCCACGGCCAACACCGGCACCGGCACCGGCACCGGGAAGGTTCGGCGGCAGCTCCCCCGCTGGTCCGAGATCCGCCCGCTGCTGCGCGCCCGGCCCTTCATCGCCGACGGCGTCGACCGTCGTCTGAGCCGGGCGCACACCATCGGGGATCTCCGGGCGCTGGCCCGCAGACGCGTTCCGCGCTCGGTCTTCGACTACGTGGACGGCGCCGCCGAGAGCGAGATCGGCATCGCCCGGGCCCGCGGCGCCTACCGCAGGGTCGAGTTCCGCCCCCGGGTGCTCCGGGACGTCACCTCGGTCGACACCTCGGTGGACGTCGTCGGACGGAGCAGCGCGCTGCCGCTGGTCCTCGCGCCCACCGGGTTCACCCGGATGATGCACCACGAGGGCGAGATCGCGGTGGCGCGGGCGGCGGCCGCTGCGGGCGTGCCGTACACCCTCTCGACGATGGGAACCACCTCGGTCGAGGATCTCGTACGGGCGGTCCCGGAGGGCCGCAACTGGTTCCAGCTCTATCTGTGGCGGGACCGCGAGGCGAGCGCCCGGCTCCTCGACAGGGTGATCGCGGCGGGGGTCGAGGCCCTGGTGCTGACCGTGGACACACCGGTGGGCGGACTGCGGACGCGCGATGTGCGCAACGGCCTGACGGTTCCGCCCGCCCTGTCGCCGCGCACCCTCGCGGATATGTCGCTCCACCCCGCCTGGTGGCTCAATCTGCTGACCACCGAGCCGCTGGAGTTCGCCTCGATGTCGTCCTGGAACGGCACGGTCGAGGACCTCGTCCAGCAGATGTTCGACCCCGGTGCGAGCATGGCGGATCTGGACTGGCTACGGGACCGATGGCCCGGGAAGCTGATCGTCAAGGGCATCCAGCATGTCTCGGACGCCACCGCCGTGGTCGAACTCGGCGCCGACGCCGTGGTGGTGTCGACCCACGGCGGACGTCAGCTCGATCGCGCGCCCGCCCCGCTGGAACTGCTACCGGGGGTCGTACGCGCCGTCGGCGACAGGGCCGAAGTGCTCATCGACACCGGAATGTCGTCCGGCGCCGACCTGGTGGCCGCCCGGGCGCTCGGCGCGTCCGCCGGGATGGTGGGGCGCGCCTATCTCTTCGGCCTCATGGCCGGGGGCCGGCGCGGTGTCGGGCACGCGCTCGGAATTCTCGCACGGGAGGCCGCCCGGACCCTGCAACTCCTCGGTGTGCCCCGTATGACGGACGTCTCCGGCGAGCATGCCGTGCTGCGGGGAGCGGTGGCTGAGCCGTAGAAACGCTCCCCGCGCGATCGGGTACGGAGGCTTGTCGCCGTGCCCCGGGGAGCACAGGATCACCGGAGTCACACGGCCACGGAGCAGGGGAACAACAGAACACCGGAACCACGGAAGCCCGGAGGCTCAGTGCTCAGGGCTGAGACACAGCGGCACACAGCGGCACACACATCGGTACACAGTGGAACCACAGCGGAACACAGGAACA
>NZ_JBITFN010000041.1:0-19712 GCF_044456085.1 Streptomyces sp. NPDC051018 | reverse complement strand
GGCCCGCCCGGCGAACACGGCGGATCACCCGATGCAACGCCGACGCCGACGGCACCCCCGACCCGTCCTCGGAGGCAGCCAGCCGGCCACGCGGCTCGGCGACATTCCCTCCCACCTCGCCCGGCACACCTCGTCCGACACCGCATACCCTCGGCGGGCACCGGCCTCCACCCGCCCAGTCGCCTTCGCCTGCTCCAGCCAGCGTCAGCCGAGGGCGTTGGTGGTGCGTCGTCTGCTGGAGCGGCAGGAGGCGGGGGAACCGGCTACCCGGCACGTGTGTGCGGTCGCTGAGATGGCGGGTGTTTCCGAGCGTACGGTGTCCCCGGCCCTTACCTCTCGATCCGCTCCACGGTCACACCGGCCTCCCCACCCCACCGCATAAGAACTCTCGAACCCGAGACAGCATCACCCGCCATGGGATAAAGCCCCACGACAGCGATCCCGGCCCTCAATCTCTCACCTCATGACAGCGGCCAACCCACCCACAAACCCCCACTGACCAGCCCCGTAACACCAACCCCTGGACCAGCACGACCGACTCTCACCACCACCGACACCAACCCGAGAGATCGCCCGCGGAGTCACGCACCCGCGCTCGCTCCGGTCAGCGTGTACGCGGGAGAAGGGCGGGGCGGCCGGGACCACGGGACCCGGCATACCGGATGTCCGACCCCGGGGCCGGCCCAGTGATCCCTCTCCCCCACCGGCGCAAGGGCGGTGCCGCGCAGCTCGGCGCCGCCGGGCCCAGGCGAGCACGGGCCCTTCGGCACCCGCCCAAACCTCGTGCCGGCAGGTCGTGTGCCGGCCACCCGTCGTGCGGAGGCGCCGGTGCCCCTGCCCGACCGGCCCGTTCTGGAGCGGTGGCTCACCGAGGCCAGCACGGCTCACCCCGCCCGGGTGATCGACGGTACCGGGGAAGGGAGCCGGGGCGTGGTCGGGCGAGCGCCCCGGGGGCCGGGCTTTGGTTCTAGCGGTCTCGCAACACCCGACCTCCGGGGATGCGATGGACTTCGAGATCCGTGAGAACCGGAAGCCGCGCTTCTGGGGAAGCCGACAACTCGCCCGAGCTGACTCCGCCTACCAGGATCGTCACTTTCCCAGGGATAGACAAAGCAGCCGGGCTGGACGCGCTGTGCATTGAGCACTGTTCAGCCAGGGCAAGGGCCCGGCCCGCCGGGCCCTCGCTGATTTCCACCGCCGATTCCCGGTGCCAGCGTCTCGGGCACCAGCTACGCAGGGCTTGGCCCGAGCGCGGGGGACGCCCACCGCGTGCTCCCGTGGTGACCGTCCGGCCGGGGCGGCAGAACGGAAGGAGGACTTGATGGTGGGGGCCGTCTTCGCACTGTTGCCGGCGGTCTTCTACGGCGTCGCGGACTTCACCGGCGGGCTGATGTCACGGCGTGCGAACTTCGTCGTGATCGCCCTGCCAGGGCAGGCCGGTGATCTTCTGCTCGCAGTGGCCGCAGCCTGCCTCATGCGCCCGCCGTGCCCGGTACCGCAGAGGTGGTCTGGGGCACGCTATCCGGCGTCGGCACCGCGATCGGAATGCTCTTTCTCTACCGGGGAATGAGCCGCGGGGCGATGAGCCTCGTCGTACCGGTCAGTGCGCTCAGCGGGATCGCCCTGCCGGTCCTCGTCGGGGTGCTGCTGCTCGGGGACCGCCCCTCGCCGCTCGCGTGGCTGGGCACCGCGATCTCGCTGCCCGCCCTCTGGCTCGTCCCCCGGGAAGGCTCCCCCGAGGTCCCCGTGCTGACACCGGCGTCCGTCGACGGGCTCATCGCGGGCAGGTGGCATCGCACTGCAGCACGAACGCGATCGAGAGCGTCAACGCCCGCAGGCGCAAGGCCGTGAGGGCCCGCGGCCACTTCCCGTCGGAGAACGCCGCGTTGAAGTGCCTCGGGTTCAGGGCCGGGCGGAGGGCAGCAGGCGTCGGGCCAGCAGGCAGAGAGCTTCGGCTACGCGCTCGTGGGAGATGCCCAGGGTGTGGCGTTGGTGCTGGTACAGCCCGGGGGCCAGGGGGCCCAGGGCGACATCGGCGAGCGCGTCGGGGTCGGGGGCGCCACCGGCCTGGAGAAGTGTGCGTACGTGCAGGCGCCAGAAGCCGTAGGAGCCGGTGAGGTAGCGGGCGGGGCCGGTCTCGGTGCCGAGTGCAAGCGGCAGATGCCGTTCCAGGAGGTCCAGAGAGGCCAGGTAGAAGGCGGCCAGCCGTTCGGCGGGGGGCGCCCCGGGGCCCAGCGGCGGGGGACCGTAGATCATCTGTCCTTGAAGACGGCGTTCGTGCTCGTCGAGTAGGGCGATGGCGACGGCGGACCGGTCGGAGAAGGAGCGGTAGAGGGTGCCGCGGCCGACCCCCGCGGCCTTCGCGATCTGGTCCATGGTGACCGTGTGCGGGTCGTGCGCGGTGAAGAGCTGTTCGGCGGCGGCCAGGACGCGGGCGCGGTTGCGTACGGCGTCGGCGCGTTGGCGGGGCGGGTCCGCAGGCGGGGGCATGGCCTGGAGATCGCCGCGGGAGCCCGGGGACGGGCCGGAGTGCGGGTCGGTGTTCCCGCCGTCGTTGTCGCTCATGCGGTTCACCTTACTTTTCGGGGACTTGCGGAAGGCTTCCCAGATCAAGTGGACATCTTGTCCGTTTGTCAGCCTAGGTCTATCTTAACTGGGACGACTGTCCATTTGATTGGCCGTTGGATCTCCGGTTGGGTCCTCGGTCCGAACGTGGGAGAACGAGAGATGAACGCTGCGCTGCTCGCGGCAGCTCTGCTGGTCGGGTGCCTGCTGGCCGTCCAGGCTTCGGTCAACCTGCAACTGAACAAGGCCGTGGGCACCCCATACGGCGCCTCCACGGTTCAACTGGGTGTGGCCACCGGGCTGCTGGTGGTGCTGGCGGCGGTGACGGGGGCGCTCGGCGCGCTCGGTGAACTTCCCGGCGTTCAGTGGTGGCATCTGCTGGGCGGTCTGGTCAGCCCCCTCTACATCACCAGCGGCATCCTGCTCCTCCCCCGCCTGGGAGCCCTGGCCGCCGTCGGGCTGTTCGTCACCGGGCAGATGTTCTCCTCCCTGATCCTGGACCTGGGCGGCCTTTTCGGGCTGGAGACGAGGGGCCTGAGTCCCGGTATCGCCCTCGGTGCGGCCGCAGTCCTCGCCGGGATCGCCGTGATCATCAAAGGGCAGAACGCGTCCGCGCCGCCCGGCGCTCCCCCGGCGGCCCTGGGCCGGGCCGGATGGATCGCCCTGGGGATCGTCGCCGGTGGTGTGCTGCCAGTTCAGGGCGCGGTCAACGCCGAGTTGCGCCATGGGCTGGGAGCTCCCGTCACGGTGGCGGCCTTCAGTTTCGCCGTGGCCACGCTCACCATCACCGTCGTTCTGCTGGTGCTACGGGTGACGGGACGGACGCCCGGGCCGCGAATGGCCCCCTTGCGGAGCATGCCGTGGTGGGGCTGGCTCGGCGGCGTGTGTGCCGCAGGGTACGTCACCGGCACCTTCCTCCTCATCCCCGAGATCGGCGCTGCCGTCACCGTCGGCCTGACCGTGACCGGCCAGCAGCTCACTTCCGCCCTGATCGACCACCGGGGGATGTTCCGGCTGCCGACCCGGCACCTCACCGTGCCACGCCTGTCGGGGCTGGCGCTGCTGCTCACGGGTTCGCTGGCCGTCCAGCTCGGATGACCACCTTCCCGCGCCCGAGCGCAGTTGCCCCGCGACCTGTCCCATCTCACCCCTTGGAGACCGCCGTGACCGACACCGTCCTGACCCCGCCCCCGGGCGTCATCATCGTCTTCTCGGACATCTGGTGCTCGTTCGCGCACCTCGCCGTCCACCGTCTGCACGCCACACGTGCGCGCCTGGGGCTGGAGCACCGGGTCAGCTTCGACCTGCGCGCCTTCCCGCTGGAACTCCTCAACGACGCGCCCAGCCCCCGCCCGGGGACCGACAGCGAAGTGGCCCGCATGGCCTCCCTGGAACCGGCGGCGGGCTGGCAGCTCTGGCAGGCCAAGGACTGGCTCTACCCCTCCTCCACCCTGCCGGCCCTGGAAGCGGTCCAAGCGGCCAAGGAACAGTCCGTGGCGGCCTCCGAGCGGCTTGACCTCGCGCTCCGCAAGGCGTTCTGGGCGGAGTCGAAGTGCGTGACCGACCGCAAGGTCATCCTGGACGCCGCAGCGGCGACCGGCGTCGTCGATGTGGCCGCGCTCACGAGGGCCCTGGACGACGGCCGGGCCCGCCGGGCCCTGTCCGACCAGGCCGCCGTCTCCCGCACCGACCTGGTCCGGTGCAGCCCGCATCTGTTCCTGCCCGATGGGAGTGACGTACCCAATCCGGGGATCGAGGTCCGCTGGGAGGGCGCGTACGGTGTCGGATTCCCGGTGGTCGAGAAGGACGAACCGATGATCTACGAAGATCTGCTGCTCAAGGCGGCCGTATGAGCCTCTGTGCCGCCGCCGCCCGGTCCGCTGAGGAGGCCCTCGCATGACCCAGCGGCTCCAGGGGGAGCGCCTGCGTATCCGCGCGGCGATCAACCGCACGCCGGCCGGCAGGCCCACACGCTCCAACGGCAGCCTTGCGGTCGCTGCCTTCGCTGTCGCCGGCGTCAAAGGCCCCTCGGGACGCGATCGAGCAGAGACTGGCCTGCGGGCCCCAGTTCGGCTTGCCGCCGGGCAGGCCGCGGTCCCCGTTCTGGCCCATCAGCGTCAGGAACAGGCCCTTCATTGCGGCCAGCCCACGCGGCCGTCGGACTGTCACGGTAGCCGAACGGTGGTGAACGGGCCCGGTGAGCGGTTCAGCACGGCGCGACGGACGGTCAGCAGACCGCGCGAGCAGGGCTTGGGCCGGGGGCACAAGTGGCCCTGCCGACGGCCACGTGCCCCGGCTGCCGATCAACATCGTGACCAGGCCGGCCCTATGCTGAGCCGATGTCCGACAACGGCGCACCACCGAGCAGCTCAGGCGCTGCAGGGCCCGGCGTGGACGCGAGGCTGCCTGCGGCCGTGCATATCGCCGGAGTCGTGCTGACAAGGATGGAGAGCCCTCCATCGCTCGCCTGCTGGACCGGCTACCTCCCGGAGCCGGCAGACGCGGCCGGGACCGGGACCGGGGTAAGTCTGGTGATCGAGCCGGCCACCCCGCCGGACGAGGCCACCCTGCGATTCGCCCACGACGTCGTGAGCCGTTTCGATGTCCTCGTCGACCAGGCTCTGGTGTACTGCCGCACCCGGCTCCGGGAATCACACTTCGAACTCACACCTGAGGAACTGGGCTGGCTGGATCTTCCGGAGCTGCCGCTGGCAGTTCCCGAAGCAACGGTGTGGGCCGACCGGAACTGGGCAATCCGTTTCACGGAGAGCAGGCTCCGGCTGGCGGATCCCCACGGAATCCTCGTGACCTTCAACGGAACGCAGCCTGTCGACGTCCAGGGCCTCGACGAGGAGCAGTGAACCGCTCGTTGCGCCATCGGGCGTGTGGTCACGGGCGGCGGTTGGGGCCGGTTGCCCCAGCGGGGGCCAGTTGGTGTTCTGATGCCTTCCGTCCGTCCTGCGCCCAGAGACCGTCCGGGAACCTGGAGCACCGGCGGGCCGCTCCGGGCAGCCCGTACACGCGCCGAGGCGGTTGCCGACCGGCGTGTCTCAGCACCGGTCAGGGAGTGGGTCACGTCCGCTGGAGTGGTGTATCGACGGCCACTCGGTGATCTTGTTGTGAGGTTATGCGGTGAGTTCGGTGGGGAGGTCGGTGTCGTCGGTTTCTGACTCGATCGAGTGGAGGCGGGCTTTGGCGAGGATTTCGCGGCCCATGTAGCGGCGGGCCTCGGTCCATTCGTCATTCTGCTCGGCCAGGACCGCGCCGACCAGGCGGATCAGGGCGGTGCGGTCGGGGAAGATGCCGACCACGTCGGTGCGGCGCCTGATTTCCTTGTTCAGCCGTTCCTGCGGGTTGTTCGACCAGATCTGCCGCCAGATCTCGCGCGGGAAGGCGGTGAAGGCCAGCAGGTCGTGCCGGGCGGTGTCCAGATGCTCGGCGGCCTTGGGGAACTTGGCCCCCAGTGCATCCAGCACGTGTGCCATCTGGGCTTTCACTGCCGCGGTGTCAGGCTGTTCGAACACGGTCCGCAGGAGCGTGGCGACCCACGGCTGGGCCGATTTCGGGACCTGGGACAGCAGATTTCTCGCGTAGTGGGTGCGGCAGCGCTGCCAGGAGGCGCCGGGCAGGACCGCGCCGATGGCGTCGACGAGGCCGGTGTGGGCGTCGGAGACGACGAGCTGGACACCGGACAGGCCGCGGGCGGTCAGTGAGCGCAGGAAGGCGAGCCAGCCGGCGCCGTCCTCGGTCGTGGCGACGTCGATGCCGAGGATCTCGCGGTGCCCGTCGGCGTTGACCCCGACCGCGATCAGCGCGTGGACGTTGACGATCCGGCCGCCCTCCCGGACCTTCTGGGTCAGCGCGTCCGCCCACACGAACGCATACGGACCGGCGTCCAGCGGGCGGTTGCGGAAGGCCGCGACCTGCTCGTCCAGGTGCTTCGCCATTGCGCTGACCTGGGACTTCGACAACTGGGTGACCCCCAGGCTCTCGGCGAGCTTTTCAACACGGCGGGTGGAGACACCCAACAGGTAGGCGGTAGCGACCACCGAGATCAGAGCTTGTTCGGCCCGCCGTCGGCGCTCCAGGAGCCAGTGCGGGAAGTAACTGCCGGTCCGGAGCCTGGGGATGGCCAGGTCGATGGTCCCGGCCCTCGTGTCCCACTCGCGCGGGCGGTAGCCGTTGCGGTGGTTGACACGCTCGTCGCTGACCTGCCCGTACTCCGCGCCGCAGACGGCGTCGGCCTCAGCGGACATCAGGGCCTCGGCGAACGTCTTGACCATCGCGCGCAGCAGATCGGGACTCGCCGCGGCGAGATTGTCCTCGGCGAGGGCGTGCAGGGGCAGACTGTCCGGTGCGGTCATCGTGCTGATCTCCTTCGAGGCTTCGACACTTCGAAGATCAGCCGGTGGCCGTTCTCATATCCGGACCCTCACTCCGACGCCGGAACAAACACCCGGATCAGGGGAGAACCCGTACACCACTTCCCAGGACGCAACCTTCGTCGTCTCCTACGGTGTCGGCTTTGCCGTGTCCCTGGCCACCGTGGAACCGACCCCGACGGCCCGTGCGGCGGATCTGGATATCACGTGCACGATGGTCGGTGCCGGCAGTGTCGGCGCTATCCTCGGGTGACGGGTGACGGCAGGCGGGTGACGGCAGGCGGGTGACGGCAGGCGGGTGACGGCAGGCGGGTGACGGCAGGCGGGTGACGGCAGGCGGGTGACGGCAGGCGGGCGGGCGATGGCGACGGTGGTGAGCGGCAGGACGTTCGAGGACAGGCTGTGGAACGGTGCCGGGGGGGGTGGTGCGGGATGTCCGGTTCGACCGCTGTGTGTTCATCGTCTGCTCCCTGGTCCAGTTCGGCGACCCGGAACCCCCGCTGGTCGCCCGGCATATCACCGCGACCCGGTGCACCCTCGACAACTGCTACGTCGCGGGAGTCCGGTTCGAGGACATCACGATCGAGCATCTGACAGTCAGGGGCGGGCCCCTGAGCCTCCGGGGGTGTGTCTTCTCCCGTGTCACCCTCAAGGGCAGGATCGGCCCTCTGGTCGCCGCCATGCCTCTCGCGCCCGCACGCTCCGAGCTGCACCCGTACGCCACAGGGGCGATCGTGGACGCCTACGCCTCCGTCGACTGGGCTCTGGACATCTCGGAGGCCGAGTTCACCGACGTCGCCTTCGACCTGGTGCCCGGGGACCTCATCAGAAGAGACCCCGAAACCCAGTTCCTGCTGCACCGGGACAAACTGGAAGGCCTGGATCCCACAACACTGCCCAGGAGCGCGAACCTGTTCGTGGACCGCTTCCAGTACTCACCCTTCGACACCATGGTCGCCGTCGCCCCCAAACGATCCCGGCGCTTCCAGCCCTTCCTGGAATCGCTGCGGGAACTGCGGGAACGCGGCCTGGCGGAATGACCCCCCACCGGGCGCAAGACGGCCCGGCACCGGCGCCGCCCGGACACCGCTGTGCCCGGGCATCGTGCGTTCGATCGCGTCGCGCGGCTGGGTTCCTGCGCGGCAGGCGCCCACCTGGGGCGAAGGAGAAGAGGCCAGAGCAATGCTCGGAACCCGTGGATCGGTGCCGGGAGGGACGCAGAGGGCGTACCTTCCCGAATGATCCTTTGATGGTCTCCGAGTAGGCCCGCGTTGCAGCGCGGGTCGGGAAGGCACGCCCGTGCTCAGCGTAGTCACCGACGACGGATCCACCGACTCCGGATCCTTGATTGGCGAGATCGTGCGAGAGGGTGCCCGGCGCATGCTCGCCGCCGCGCTGGAGGCGGAAGTCAACCAGTACATAGCCGAGTTGGCGGCCGAGACCGACCCGGCGCATCCACAGACCGGGCAGGTAGGCGACCCGGCAGCCAGCCGCACGGGCCACCGTCAGCGGCAGCGCACCGATAATGGCGACCTGGTCCACGACCACCAGGACGGTGCCGAACTTCGCCACCACTTTGGTGAACAGCTCCATCAGCCTTGGTTCGGTGTTGGGCAGCCGCTTGTCGTGCACGGTTCTGCCGTCCCCGGTCCGGCCGTGGACGTGGTGGAACTCTTTGCCCAGGTCCAGGCCGAGGAAGAGGCCTCGCGGTCGTGTCGACCATGTACGCATGCCCCTTGCCTCTCGTCTCCTCGACTCCCGGCCGTCCCTGCGGCACCACACGCCGGCAACCACGTTACGCAGACATCCCCACCCGTAAAGCGGTCCGGCATTGCGCCGAACCGGAATGGTCGTCAGGCCCCTCATCAGCGGTCAAGCAGTGCCCCGAAGCCCGGCGGCAACACCCCCCAGGTCATCGACTTCGACAGGGGGCACACAGCCGTACCGGACCGGGACGGGCACCCCCTTGCGGGGCCACAAAAAGGTAGCGGGGGGTGTCCCCATCCGCCCGTGGCGGGCTCTGCAGAAGAGTCCGGCCGGGGGCCGGACGACGGTTGACCGGCTCCGCCGGATGGGGATGCCGGGCCGCCGCCCCCGCCATACGCTGGGTATATGTCCGATTTCATCTCCGAAGGCATGTCAGCCGAGGACCTTCCCGCACCGGCAGAGGGCCTGCTGCTCACACACTTCCTCACGGTCAGCGACGTCCCCCGCTCACGGGCGTTCTACACCGACGTACTGGGTGGAAGGGTGGTGCTGGACGAGAACCCCTGCATCGTCAAGGTCGCGAACAGCTGGATCATCATGAACCCCGGCGGCGGGCCCACCGACGACAAACCCGATGTCGTCCTGCGCACACCGCAGGACCCCCACACCGTCTCCAGTTTCCTCAACGTACGCGTAGCGGACATCCACGGCTTCTACGCGGCGGCCTGCGCCCAGGGAGCCGAGTTCCTGACCCCGCCCATCGACCGGCGCGCCGAGCTGCGCTGCTACATGCGCGACCCGGACGGCTACCTCATCGAGGTCGGACAGGCCACAGGCCTGCTGAAAGGCATCCTGGCACGCACGGACACCGCAACCTGACCACCAAACGGCATCTCACCAGAGAAACACCCCTCACAGCACACCAGCAGAACCAGGGCTTGAACAAGCTGCAACGCCCAGCAGGACCCCGTGCGAGGACTGCACGGCGGGGAAACGGGCCGGAGTGATGGCTCCACCCGCGGAGCTACGCTGCCCGCGGGAACACCGGACACCGGCTCCACCGCCAACACCAACCGCCAGTCCCGGCACAGCCAGCCGGTCACCGACGCCATGGCCGCTCCCGTGCCCACTCAATGGCAGCCTCAAGGGCGCCATGCCGCACGCGGTGAAGAATCGCGAGGCCGATCGGGTGGTGAAAGCACTTCCAGGCCAGCCGCTGTCCTCCTCCGCGAGCAGCCGTCGCTCACTCCCCAGATCGGCACCACCACCATCGCCCGCGCCGACCAGCTGTTCGCGCGGCTCAACTCCTTGCTGCCGCGTCGCTGACCAACTGCTGCCCGCCTGGACCCTCTCACTTCCCACGGGGCCCGTTCATGCGGGATCCCCCGACGCACCTCAACCCGTCGGGCCACCGGTACGGCATCTACGTCTTCTGCTGAAAGCGCGCTCCGCGCCACAATCTCAGCTGTCACTCAGAAATCGACAGCACCGTATTCTTCCAGAACAACGACAACGGGATCCTGATCACCAAGTCCGGTTCCCTCACCGTCTCCGACATCAGCATCACCAACAACGTCTCGCACCAGGACGGTGCGTTCGTGGGCATCTTCCACTCGACGGGCAGCCAGATCACGAACAACCAGACCGTCGACAGTGTCCGGCAGGGTATCGCCGTAGCGAACGAGAACACCGGACTCCTGGTTCAGGGCAACAGCATCCAGGGCGGCGGTCGCGGCATCTTCTCGACCACCGCGTTCGTACCCACGGCGCCCGGGAGCAGTCAGGTCACGATCAGTGACAACACCATCAGCGGCACGTCGGGCGACGGCGTCTCGCTGGACACCAACTCGTTGACGGGTTCGACGATCTCGGACAACTCGGTGACTGGTGCCGGTCGTGACGGTGTCTTCATCGCGGAGGCGGCGGCTGCGAACCCCGCAAGGGCATCGACACCGTCACCGTCACCGGAGGCGGCGACAGCACCACCCACACTGCCACCGACCCCACCACCATCAAAAGCAGCGAACACTGCAAGAAGCCCACCCACCACAAGTAACCACACACAAACAGCACAACCACCACCGGCACCCCTGACCCATCGCACCACACCACGGGTGGTCGCCGGATCCAGCCCCCCACGGCCGGACCCGGCAATCACCCATCCGCATGTCCAGGAGGCCTGACCTCTGAGGCCGAGCCGGGTCACCCGCCCCTCGGAGGCGGCCGTCACCGCGAGGCGTGGCCCGGCGAGGTCGTGGACCGCGTATGTCTCCTGGCGGACATCGCGGCGGCCCACCGCGATCAGGAAACGAGGCACAGCCGTGGCAGGCGCATCATCCGCGTCGAGGAATGACCCTGGAGGGCCCGGACGAGCCACCGGCCCGGCGCTCCGCGGACTTCCGCGTCGGCCGGCCGTTTCCCCCGGCCGTCTCCCGCACCCGTGGTGCCCCCGGCCCACCGGACCGCGCGATGATCGAAGGTGTGGGAACGGAACGGAACCGCTCCGCGGATCTGCTGCGGGTGTGCGCCATCGGTGCGGTGGTGACCGGTCACTGGCTGCTGGTCGACGTCACCTACCGCAACGGGGTGCTGTCGGGGCAGGACGCCCTCGGCTACGTCGGGTGGGGCCGCTGGCTGACGCTGATCCTCCAGGTCATGCCGGTCTTCTTCCTCGTCGGTGGATATGCCAACGCGGTCTCCTGGACGGCCCACCGGCAGGACGGCCAGGACTGGTGGTGCTGGGTGCGCGGCCGAGCGGGACGCCTGCTGTGGCCGACGGCGCTGTACGCCGCGGTGTGCGCGCTCGCCGTCGTCGCGGCCCGCCTCGCGGGTGCCGAGCCGTCCACGCTGTCGCTGGCCGGCTGGCTGGTCGCCCTGCATCTGTGGTTCCTGCCGGTCTATCTGCTGCTCATCGCGCTGACGCCCGCCCTGCACGCGGCGCACCGGCGGTGGGGGGCCGTGGTCCCCGCGGCGATGGCTCTCGGGGCGGCGGGGGTCGATGTACTGGTTCTCGGGCCGCATGTCCCGGTGGTCGGTTTCGCCAACTATCTGCTGGTGTGGGGTTCCGTCCACCAGTGGGGCTTCGCGTGGCAGGACGGGACGCTCACCGGGCACCGGTGGCGTTGCCGTGCACTGGCCCTGGCCGGAGGTGCGGTGCTCGTCGCCCTGGTCAGCCGTGGGCCCTTCCCCGTCGACATGATCGGCGCGGGGACGCGCGTAGGGAACACCGACCCGCCCTCGATCGCCCTGCTGGCGTTCGCCGCGGCGCAGACCGGCCTCGTCCTCATGGCCGAACCGGCCCTGCGGCGGCTGCTCGCCCGCCCCCGGCTGTGGGCCCGGGTCTCCCGCCTCAACCGGGCGGTCATGACCGTCTATCTGTGGCACATGATCCCCGTGATCCTGGTGGCCCTCGCCTTCTACCCCACGGGCCTCGCCCCCCAGCCGGCCGTCGGATCCCTGCCGTGGCTGGCGCTCCGCCTTCCCTGGATCCTCCTGCTGACCGTGGTGCTGGTCCCGCTCGTCCTGGTGCTCCTGTGGGCGCAGGGCCCCCTGCTCCTGCTGCCGACGGGCCTGGGTCCCGAGGGCCGGTGGTCGCCGTCGCTCGTGGTCTGCGGTCTGGGAGCCGTGGCGCCGGCGCTCACCGTGCTCGCCGTCGGCGGGTTCGCCCCGGACGGCCGTCTCGCCGTGTACCCGCTGGCGTTCTACGCCCTGGGTCTGCTGGCCGTGGTGTGCTCCGGACGCCCGGCGCCGGGCTCCCGTGGGAGCGCCGTGGCCGTAGGGCGTATGGCGGTACGGCCACGTCCGGAGCCGAGGGAGGGCGGCCGGCGGGCCCCTCGCCCGCCTGGCCCGTACCTGCGGACACACAGGGGCCGCAGCACACGCATCCGCGCTCCGGTGGCCGCGTGACGCGCCTGCCGCAGTCCGTACGGTGCGGGGGCGGGGCCACGGACCGCAGACCGCGGACCACGGACGGTGACGGTAGGGCCGCACCCGTGCCGTACGCCCGGCGGCTACGGCAGGTGGAAGGGGACGGAGGTGACGACGATCTTGGGCAGCGGGCGCAGGGCGTGGCGCAGGCGGGTCGCGGTGCGGCTGTGGAGGATCTGGTGTCTGCGGTGCCGGGTGACGATCTCGGGGAGGACGACGGTGAGGGTGACGTCCGGGTGCTGGTGGTGGAGGGCTTCCAGATAGTGGACCAGGGGGGCGATCACGGCCCGGTAGGGCGAGACGAGGATCTCCAGGGGGAGGTGCTCGCCCCACAGGGTCCAGTAATCGCGGAACCGGTGCGCCTCGTCCTCGGAGAGGCTGATGTGCAGGGCGAGGACGGGCTGCTGGAGCGAGGCGGCGTAGGCGAGGGTGCGCATGCTGGCGAGGTCCAGGGTCGCGATGGCGACGATGGCCAGGTGCCGGACCTCCTCGGGGAGTTCCTCGCCCTCCTGGTCCGCTCCGGTGCCGCGGGGGCGCCGTCCGGCCGGAGCGGGGTACCCGGGGCCGGGGGACGGGCTCGGCGCGATGTGGGCCGGCAGCTCGACGGCGTGCGGGCGCAGCCGGAGGGCTGTCCGGGCCGATTCGTAGTGCCGCCGGATCCGGGTGGTCACCACGAGGAACAGCGCGACGGCGACGATGGCGACCCAGGCGCCCGAGGTGAACTTGCTGATGCCGGCGGTGAGGAAGACGACGGCGGACAGGACGGCGCCGATGGCGTTGAAGACCATGCTCTTGCGCCAGTGGCGGTCGCGCAGCCGCCACCAGTGCACGACCATTCCGGTCTGCGAGAGGGTGAACGCGAGGAAGACACCGACGGCGTACAGCGGGATCAGGGCCCCGGTCCGGCCGTCGAAGGCGACGAAGACGAGAGCCGCGGTGAAGGAGAGCAGGACGAGGCCGTTGCTGTAGGCGAGCCGGTCGCCCAGGCGCATGAAGGCGCGCGGCGCGTAACCGTCGCGTGCCAGGAGGGAAAGCACCCTCGGGAAGTCGTTGTACGCAGTGTTCGCGGCCAGCAGCAGCACCGCGGCGGTGGCCGTCTGGATGAAGGCGTACATCCAGCCCGGGCCGAAGCTCAGACGCGCGAGCTGCGAGAGCACGGTCTCCTGGGCCGTAGGCACGACGCCGGTGAGACGGATCAGGGCGACGATTCCCGCGAACATCGTGATGAGCAGGGCCACCATCCACGTCAGGGTGGTACGGGCGTTGCGCCACTCGACGGAGCGGAACGCCGGTACGGCGTTGGAGATCGCCTCGATACCGGTCATCGCCGTGGCACCCGAGGAGAAGGCACGCATGATCAGGAGCAACCCGACGGTCTCGGTGATGGGCAGTGGCGGGACCGGAGGAGGCTGGAAGTCCCGGCCCGCCGCGTCGGCGAGACCGGCGGCGACAAGCGCGAACATGGCGGTGACGAAGGCGTAGGTCGGCGCGGCGAAGAGGGCGCCCGCCTGCCGGATGCCGCGCAGATTGCCCGCGAGGAGCAGCACGATCACGCCGACACCGATGGGCACGGTCTCCGGCGCGAGGGAAGGGACCGCCGAGGTGATGGCCGCCACCCCCGAGGCGATCGACACCGCCACGGTGAGGATGTAGTCGGTCAGCAGTCCGGCCGCGGCCACCAGGCCGGGCACCCGGCCCAGGTTGTCGCCCGCGACGATGTACGAGCCGCCGCCGTGCGGATAGGCCCGGATCGTCTGACGGTACGACAGGCCGACGGCCAGCATCAGCACGACGATGGCCCCGCCGACGGGGAAGGAGTAGGCGAGTCCGGCCGCACCGGCCAGGACCAGGACGGCGAGCATCGCCTCGGGACCGTACGCGACCGAGGAGAGCGCGTCCGCGGACAGTACGGGCAGTGCCACCAGCTTGCGCATCCGCTCGGTCACCACGGCGGAGCTCTCCAGCGCCGCTCCCAGCAGCAGCCGGCGGATCCGCGCCCCGGGTTCCACCGCAGGCCCCGGCGGCGGGATCCGCGTGCCGGCCTGTTCTCCGGTGGAGCGGGATCCGAGGGGAGGAAGAGGCACCATCCGCCCGAACCGGGCCGGGCGGATCTCGGCCGCGGGCGGGAACCGCCCCAGATCGGGATCCACCGGCAGAGCACGGCGCCACACCTCGGGAGGGGCCGAAACGCGCCCCCACGCGCGCCCCACCCTGCGCAGCACCCGCACCTGTTCCTCGTCCAGCGCCGGTAACTGGTCGGCCGGGCCGGGCGGGCCGCCCTGCTCCTTGCCTCGGCGGTCGCGCGTATCAGCCACAGTCCGCAGTGTCGCCGACGACGGTGCGCGGGAGCGAGACCGACATGGCCCGGCCGGGGCTGTCGGGGCCGTCGGGGATCCTTGGTCCGTGGACGGGAACACCACCCGGGCCAGAAGCCGCCCAAGACGTCCCACAGAGACCACCGCACCCCCAACCGAGCTGCGTTTCAGCAGGTCAGATGGGGTTCGGCGGCCTCAGTCGGTTAGCTGTCGAAGTACAGATCGAACTCGTGCAGGTGGGGGCGGAGCTGGATCGGGGCGATTTCGCTGGTGCGCTTGCAGTCGATCCACGTCCCGATCAGGTCGGCCGTGAAGACGCCGCCCGCCTGGAGGTACTCGTTGTCCGCCTCCAGGGCATCGAGGACCGTCGGGAGGGAGGTCGGGACCTGCGGGACGCCCGCGGAGGCAGTGACCGGCACCGGCGCGTCCTTCCTGCTGCACCCGACCCGCAAGCGGCGCCCGACGGTGCGCCGCCCGCTGCCGGACGGCTCCTACCTGACGACCGTCTGCGCCGGGAATTACCGGGCCGGGCGCGGCTGCGGACGGCTCGGGGTACGGATCGCCGAAGCCTGGATGACCACCGAGCTGGCCGACGGCACCCGCCGCACCGAGCTGTGGCGGCTGATGACCAGCCTCCTGGACGCCGAGAGCTACCCCGCCCACGAGCTGATCACGCTGTATCACCACAGGTGGCAGGCGGAGACCTGCTACTTCTCGCTGAAGTCGACCATCCTCGGCGGACGGCTGCTGCGCTCGCGGACGGTCCCCGGCATCGAGCAGGAGGTCTATGCCCTGCTGACGGTCTACCAGGCGCTGGTGCGGACCGCGGACGACCTGGTTACGGCCCAGCCGGGCCTGTCCGCGGAGCGCGTCAGCCTGATCGTGCTGCTCAACGCCGCCGCTGACCAGATCGTGGCCGCCCGCGGCATCGCCCCGGCCGACCCCATGGGCCTCGTCGGGGCGATCGGTCGTGCCGCCCTGGCCGGCCTCCTGCCGAAGGGCCGACGCTGGCGGCTGAAGGCCCGCGTCCGCAAGCGCAACAGCAAGTACACGTTCACTACCGGCAAGCATCCCAGAAAAACCCAGGCATACGCCCTTCACTTCGAGATGATCAAGGAAGGCGGCCTTGACGCCACCAACAGTGGCCAAACGCAACGGTGTTGCACTCAGCGGGACGCCATCCGTCCCGAAACCGCCCGGCGCCCACAGCCGACCAGCCAGCAGGCACGGCCGCCGACAGTAGCGATAGCTGTGCAAGACGTCTGCGGAAAAGGCACTCCCTCTGACCCGGCAACCGAGAACGGGCGCACGACGGTGACGATCCCGGCCCACGCGATCAAAGAGGGGTGCAAGTTGGCGTAGCTGACGCTCCCCATGCCGTGTCCAGACGCATCAGGGAGCTCGCCAGATGTTGTCGAAGGCATCCTGTTCGATCGAGCGCTGCTGGCGTAGCGCCCCCAGCTCCGTCACTGCGTCTGCGACCCCGGCGAGGACGATCCCCGCCGGACCGTCCACCGGATGAGAGTCCCCGTTCGCGTCTGCAGCCACGATGCCTACCGCGGCCGCGAGTGCGGCAAGGGCGGGCTCGTGCGCGGCCCACCGTTCCCTGGCGTGTTGGTGTTCCGCGGTGTTGGACACCACAGTCCTGCCGGTGAGGAGCGAGAGCCAGCGACGCCCCTGCCGCGTGAGCTGGCCTTCAGCCGCGAGAGCGGCCGCATATGCAGCGACCAGATCGCGGCCCCGGCGCCACAGCCAGTCCTCGACCGACTCATACGGCTTGTCGCGGGTGACCGATGCGGTGGCCTGGTCCAGCAACGGATCACCCAGAGCCCTCAGACCCGCCGGCACGATCAGATCAGCGTCGAGGATGACGGCCCCCTCACCGAGCAGATCAACGAGTTCGGCACCGGCCAGCGCGAGGGACAGCTCGCCTTGGCTGACCGGCCGGTCAGCGGCTGCGTCCACGGCGGTGATCATCAAATCGCGGGCGGTCGTCATCAGGACTCCATGTCTTGGCAGTGCGACGGTCAGGCCAGAGGTACCGTCTACAACCAGGTTGCCCGCCAAGTGCCCCGCCGTCGGGAAGACCCACCGACCCGCCCTCCCACACACCGGCCACCGGTCCGTCCTGCCAGGATTTCCCCTGCCCGGCAGGCAGCCCGACACCGGGGCCGCAGCGATGTTCACGGGAGGGACGGCGCCCGTCGGCCGGGTACGGGCCCGTCGTGACGGCGGGCGTCCACCGTTTCAGTCCGTCCGGCCGGTGGCGACGGCGTCGTGGCCGAAGGATGCGGTGAGCGCCTGCGCGATCAGGTCGGGCAGTTTCGTCCGGCCGTCGTCCTCGGCCCAGCGCGCCAGCGCCGTATGCATCGCGGCCAGGAAGGCGCTGATCGCCGCCCGTGTGTGGAACGCTGCCTCGGGATCGGTCGCATCGCCCCCGAGGGCCTCGAAGACGGCTTGTTGCAGTGCGTACTGGCTGTCCAGCTGCCGGGGCCATAGCGCAGGCGTGGAGACCATGAGCCGGAGGCGGTCCAGCATGAACCGCTCCTTCGCTGCCGCGTCGTCCCCGTCGCCGCCGGTCAACGCCGTGGCCGCCTCGACGAGTGCGCCGCCGACGCGGCGCACCAGGGGGGTGCGCCGCGGATGACGCGGCGCGCCGCCGTCCCCCGTTCCCGAACCGCTCGCGGAACTCCTTGTCCGCTGGATCGACAGCCGGGACACCATGAACACCGCTACCAACCACGCCTGCCAGTGGCTGTTCCCGGGCCGTCGGGCCAGGCAGCCGATCCACCCCGACGTGCTGGCAGCGCTCCTCAACGACATCGGCATTCCCACCACCGCCGGTCGCACCGCCGCGATCCGGCAGCACGTCCTGGAGATGCCCGCCCCGGTCGTCGCGGAGGCTCTGAGCCATCACCGGGTCACCACGGCCAAGCTCGCTGCACAGGCCGGCAACAACTGGACCCGCTATGCCAGCCGGTGATCACCTGAGGTCACCGTCCGGCTGGGCTCCCCGGCAGGCCGATCACAGTTGAACAGGCGATCCAACGAGACGCGCAGCAGTCAGAGCGACTCTCGGCCCGGCCGCGGATAGCCGATTTCGGAGATGTCCTGGGCCAGGACCGCCACGGTGACCTCATCATTCAGCGACGAAACGAGTTCCTGGTCCAGCGGTCGCAGCGCATACACATGGCTCACCGCTGCCAGGTCCACGGGGACCTCGTAGTAGTCCTCGGCGAAGGACTGGAACGCTTCCGGAGAACGGTCGACCAGGAGATTGAACAGTCCAGTCGTCCCATCAGGATCGGCACGGCCCGCGGGAAAGCCGATCGTCCCGTGGCGCCACTGATCGTCGGTCTTCCCCCGCCACAAGCAGGCTGTTACGACGGGCACGCCGTCCTCGTCGGTGAACGCCGGCTCCTCCACGAAGGGCCGAAAGACCCCAGGGACCTCGTCAATCACTCCCGGCCAAGGCTCGCCGTCGTTGCCATATGGGCTCATCGGCGATTCGTGGCTGAAGCCGCGGACATAGACCCGGCCGCCGAGAACACGATGGAGTACTCGTCTCCTGAACGTTGCGCATCGAGGCCGTCTCCCCGCCTTCAGCCCAAGCGGCGTTGAAGGAGTAGTACCGGCTTTCCCAGTCCTGGGCCCAGGATCGCGTCGAGCATCGCAAGCGAGCGGCACAGGTCCCGCAGGTCAGCGATGGTGGGAAGCCGGCGGGCTACGTCATAGACAGTCACGGGCTCATCCAACCGGACTCCCTCTGACATCAGCCCCGCCTCTGTCAGACGTCACGGTCAGTAGCAGTTCCAGAGCCGGACGGGCCAACACGCGACAGTTGAATGGGTGAGTACACCAGTACCGAGGCCGGTCTTGATGCCGAGCAGTGACAGTAATGCCTCGCATCAGTACCGTCGGTCCAAAGCCTCAACGAGGCTGCGGAGTTCACGCGACCGGCGGCGGGACATCGCCAGCATCACCGCTTCGAGGAACTCGCGGGCCTGCTACGGATCACCGCAACAGGCCCACTCCGTGCAGCCACCGCTCTCGTACTCCCACAACCGTCGATTCGGCTGGTGGACAAAGCTCCGCCAGCGCACCATCGCCGACCCGATCGAGCCCGGCCACAGGTACTGCTTCTGACGCTCGATCCGTCGAACCTCGGCGAGTGCGGCCGAGGAGAGGCCGCGGATGGCCGTGATGTCGTCATGCTTCCGGCGCCGGCCCGGCAACTCGGCCCGGACGCGCCCAGGCCGCCTACGCGGCATGGGCCTTTCTGTTGACCGTCATGCCGGTCATCCTCCCATCTGCGGTCGCTACGCGACCAGCCCGGACGGACCCGCACCCCCCGAAGCGCCTCGGACACCCTGCAGATCGCGCCTACAGATCTCCCTCGCGCCCAGGGACGGAAGGCGGTGTGACCTCGATGATCACGGCCGTGCCGACAACCGGCCTGCCCTCGTGCATGGTGATCACACCGCCAGGCTGCACATGGCGCCACTGTTCCGGGCGGAGTGGCGCCAAACGGACCATCGAACCTTCTCCCGGTGCCAGGCCGGGCGCACCCTCCACCCACAGGCGCGCAACGTTCACTGACTGTCCGCCATCGGCAGCGCTGTTGCCGATATCCCAGAGCGGCGACAGCTGTCCCTGCCCGGAGAAGGCGGTCCGACGACCGCCCTCCTCCGTGCTCAGCAGGCTCAGCCTGGCCCTGAGGATGAACCGCCCCGGGTTCGGTAGAGATCTCAGGTTGTGGTGATGACCTGGGGTTTTGCGAGTTCGGTGTAGTAGTTGGTTTCGTATTCGACGGGCG
>NZ_JBITFN010000040.1:0-27209 GCF_044456085.1 Streptomyces sp. NPDC051018 | reverse complement strand
ACATCCCGGTCCACCACCTCATCCCGCGCCCGCCACACCGTCCCCATACCCCCATGACCCAACCGCCCCACCAACCGATAACGCCCACCCACCAAACGCCCCGACTCCGGGCCGGGCGCCCCGGCACCGGGAGCGGTCGGGCCCGGGGACGGTGGGTTCCCGGTGGTCGGCACCGGTGCGTCCGGCGGCCTGAGGCCATAACTGGTCGGTTCATCCGCTCGCCCCTGATGGTTTGTCATGGCGACATCCTGGCCAGCCTTGGGCCGAGGACGCTACGGAGGCGGGTGAGCGGGTGCAGACCCGTGACACTCGTGGCAGGGCCGGCATCTCCGCGCGGAGGCGCGGGGAGACGGGAGCGGCGCACCGGGCGGCCGGGCGGAGTGTGTTTCCCGACCCTCCGTTCTTCGGCGGTGCGCGGCCCGGCCGGTGCCTCCTCCCGGTGGAGCAGGGCCGTTGTCTCCCTCCGTAGGACGCGCCTTCACCGTTCGCCGCCGAGGATCGGCGGCATGCGCATTCCTGGAGTGGTGTACGGAAGGACCCGGTGGCGAGCCGTCGCGCTCGCGGCGGTGGTCGGGGCACTGACGGCGGCGGGGCCGCCCGCGAGGGGAGGGGAAGCCGGGCACAACGCGGCGGTGGTGTCGGGGCCGAGTCCGTTCACCGGCTGCCCGGCGGGGCCGCTGGACTCCCTCCTGCCCGCGGGCGCGGTGGAGCCGTACACGGTGGCGGATCCGGCCCGGCCGGGGCGGGCCGCCGCGGTGTGGACGCAGGACCGTTTCCGGGGCCTGGTGGTGGGCGTGACCGACGACGGCGGGCGGAGCTGGCGGCGCACGGTGGTCCCCGGGATCGGCGGGTGCGGGGGCGGCCGGTTCGGTTACGCGGACGACGCCTGGCTGTCGTACGCACCGGACGGCGTGCTGCATCTGTCCGCGCATGTCTTCGACCAGCCCGGGACCGGCGGGAGCGGTCTCGTCACCGCGCGGTCGTCCGACGGCGGCCGGACCTGGAGCCGGCCGGTCCGGGTGGTGACCGAGGAGGATCCCGCCCGGGGCGCGTTCGTCGGCGGGGCGATCGCGGCCGACCCCGGGGATCCGCGGCGTGTGTACGCGGTGGTGCCGCGGATCGTCGAGCCGTCGGCCGAGGGCCGGACGTTCGGCGGGGCGGTCGTCGTGGCATCCAGCCGGGACGGCGGGCGCGGTTGGCGGGCGCGGGAGATCTACGATCCGGGGCCGGGGCGGCTCACCACCGGCCATCAGCTCGCGGTGCTGCGGGACGGAGCCCTGGTCGATGTGTTCACCCTGGTCGACATGGCGGCGGACGGCCCGCCGGTCGCCCGGCTCATGGCGATGCGGTCGGGGGACCGGGGCCGCACCTGGTCCCCTCCGGTCACCGTCGCCCGGATGAACCAGGCCCGCGTCACCGATCCGCAGGATCCCGGTGTGCCGGTGGCCAGTGGCAGCGCGCTGCTCGGCGATCTCGCCGCCGACCCGGTGAGCGGCCGGCTCCATGTCGTATGGCAGGACACCCGGTTCCCCGGCGGAGCCGCCGCGATCGCCCTGTCGTCCTCCGCCGACGGCGGCCGGACGTGGAGCACGCCGAGGAAGGTCAACAGAACCCCCGGCAGCCTGCCCGCCGGTGATCAGCAGGCGTTCGCCCCGTCGGCCGAGGTCACCCGCGGGGGAACCCTCCTCGTCTCGTACGCGGACTTCCGCCGGAACGACTCCCGGCCCGCCCTGCTCACCGACCGGTGGCTCATCCGCTGCCGCCCGGCCGCCGACGCCTGCGCCTCCGCCGGGGAGACGCGGCTGACGGGGAGGTCCTTCGATATGCGCGAGGCGCCTTATCTGTCCGACGTGGGCCCCCGCGGCCACTTCCTCGGGGACTACCAGGGGCTGACCGCCCTGGGGGAGACCGCACTCGAACTGCACGCGCGGCCGGGGCCGTCGGGACCGCCCCGTGTGATCGCGGTCCGGGTGCCCGCGCCATCGCCTCCGGAGGGAAGCCCGGGGCCGTGAAGCGCGGACCGGCCCCCCGGCGGCCGGCCGGGCGCCCACGGTTGACATGCCGTCACCCGGCCGCCGTGACCGCCGTGGGCGCGCACCCGCCAGGCCCCGCCGATCCGGCGTCCGCGGGGAGTGAATGTGGTGCGCCAGCTGGATCAGCGGACGCCTGTCACCGTTACGGGCCGCCACCCGCCGGGGAATGTGTGATCCGGGCCACAACACCGATCACCGTGTCCGGCGGTGTGGTCCCCCGAGGCGAGTGAGAGGAGGCGGGCGATGGAGCGGACCGGCAGGTTACCGGTGTCAGCGGTCGCCCGCACCGGACGGCGGCCCCGGTTCGCGTGTCGCGCGTACCCGAGGGACTGAGCAGCCGATGACCACGCTGCTCATCCACGACACCACATCGCCCTGGACCTCCACCGACCCCGCCCTGGACGTGTCCGTCGGCGGCGGGAACCTCTTCGGCAGGCAGATCACCGTCAACCGGCTGCGCTACGAGGGCGGTCCGCCCGCGGCGGCGGAGTTCGTACCCGAGGACCCGCTCGACCTCACCGGCTGGGACGAGCTGGGACTGTGGGTCCGGTCGGACACCGCGGCCGACGGAACACGGACCCGGCCCTTCTATCTCACCCTGTCCTACGCGGACGCCGACGACGCCCCGGGGGAGGAACACCGCTGGTTCATCCCCGTCAACGCCGCGGACGCCTGGGAGCAGTGCCCCATCGGCATCGGGACGGACCGCAGGGCGCGGATCGTACGGTTCCGGCTGGAGACCGTCGGGGGCGTTCCCTTCGCGGTGGAGCTGTACCGGCTGCGAGCGGTACGCGAGGAGATGCTGAAGGACGTCGAACAGGCGCTGGCCGACGCGCTGTCGGGGATGAGCCCGCCCGGCCTCACCGGGGTGCCCCTGAGCACCGGGGCCGCCCCCGGCGACTCGGCGGTACAGACGGCGTACACGCCGGGTTTCGCACCCGGAAACCGGATCCTCCTGCGGGGCAGCCCGTCCGGTGACGAGGAACACGATGTCGACCGGGTGGAGCAGGACCCCGGGGCCGACCGCACCCGGCTGTCCCTCGCGGTCTCCTCAACCGTCCGCGGCACCTTCCCGGCAGGTGACTCGTCCGTGTCCGTGGTGGTGCCGGTCGGCTTGGAGGACGGCGCCGCGCTCCCGGACACGGCGACACCCCGGGTGGAGGTGTCCAGCACCGATGTGCGGGAGGACCCGGAGCGGACCGGGTACGTCACCCAGCGCGACAGCTTCCGGCCCCGGGGACCGCTCACCCTCTGCACGGTCCGTCCGCCCGCCCGCGCCTACACCGCCGACTACCGGATCACCGCGGTCGGTCAGGGCCCCGGTCAGCGGACCTGGGTGCACAACGAGGTGCTGACCCGGCTGAACACCGACCGCCCGCTGTGGATCAACGACGCCCCCGCGCCCGTCTGGATGCCCCCTGAGCCCTGCCGGGAGGACCGGGAGGAACAAGAGCCCGTGCCGGTGCGGGTGCATCTCCGGGTGGGTTCCCACATGCAGACCGGTCCGCGCGAGGCACTGCCCTGGGTGCGGCGCACCGAAGTCCGGGCCGGCCGTCCGGACACAGCGGGGGACGACGAAGGGATGGCACCGAGGCCATGAAGCGACAGCGAGGGGACGGTGCGCCGTGACCCCCAACGTAGGAGTGAACGTCGTCGAGACCGACGGCACCGCGAGCCCGGTGATCGCCGGAGCGCCGACGTCCGTCGCCGCCTTCGTCGGTCCGGCCGAGCGCGGCCCCGTCAACCGGCCCGTACGCCTCACGAGCCCCGCGCAGTTCCGGGACCGGTTCGGACGCATGCGCGAGGAGGGGCTCCTCGGCTACGCGCTGGACGGGTTCTTCCTCAACGGCGGGACGACCGCCTATGTCTCCCGGGTGACCGGCGCCGGCAGCACACCTGCCTCGCGGGCGTTCTTGGACCGCCAGTCGGCGCCCGAGGCCGTCCTCAGGGCAGCGGCGGGCTACCGGGGCGAGGGCGACCCCGGCGAGTGGGGCGGCCGGCTGAGCGTCGACGTCGCGGACGATCCGGGGATCAGCACCACGCTCGCGTCCGACACCGCGGCCAACGCGACCACGGCCACACTCCAGACCACCGACGGGATCACGGCGGGTTCGGTCCTCCGGTTCACCTCCGGCGACACCCATGAGTACCGCCGGCTCACCGGGGTGAACCCCTCGGCCCGTTCCGTCACCTGGACCACACCCGTCACCGCCGCCATGACCGAGGCGGCCACCACGGTGAACACCCCCGAGTTCCGGCTCACGGTGAACTACCGCGCGGACCCCGCCGAAGGCTTCACCCAGGTCGAGGTCTGGACGGGGCTGAGCCTGGAGCCCGGCTCGCCCGATCACGCGGCCACCCGGATCAACCATCCCCTCAGCGGCTCCCGCTATCTGACGCTGACCGACCTCTCGGCGGGAACCGCCGGAGCCGGACTGCGGTATCCGGCTCCGGTCACCGGACGCGCCCTCAGCGATGCGGGAGCGGAGAACGCCCCCGGCGCCGACGACTACACGGGCGAGGCCGCGGACCGCTCAGGACTGCACGCCCTGGACACCGCCGAGGTCCAACTGCTCGCCGTGCCCGACGCCCACACACTGCCGGAGGACGACCGCCCCATCGTGGTCCGCGCGGCCCTGGACTACTGCGCGCTGCGCGGAGACGTCACTTTCGTCGGCTCGGCCCCCGACCGCGGCGCACGCGCCGGAGTCACCGTCCCGCGGGCACCGGCCGACTACAGCCAGCTGGAGAGCGACTACCTCGACGATGTCGTGACCTACGCCTCGGACTTCCACGCGGCCAAGGTGTACGGCGCGCTGTACGCACCCTGGGTCCAGGTCGCCGACGCGTCGGCGACCGGAGCGGCCGCCACCCGGTTCGTACCGGCGGACGGCCATGTGATGGGGGTGTACGCCAGGACCGACCGCGAACGGGGCATCTGGAAGGCCCCGGCCGGCACATCGGCGCAGTTGAGGGGCGTACTCGACACGGCCGCGCGGTTCACCGACACCCAGCACACCCATCTGGTGCGCGAGGGTCTGGTCAACGGGGTACGTCCGGAACGGGCCGCGGGCATCGTGGTGGCCGCCTCCCGGACGCTGTCCACGGACACCCGCTGGTGGTTCGTCAACGTCCGGCTGCTGTTCAACTACGTCAAGGTCTCGCTCCGGGACGGCCTGCGCTTCGTACGGCAGGAACCCCACACGGAAGCGCTCCGGCGATCGGTGCGGCTCAATGTGGTGACACCGTTTCTGACCGGGCTGTGGCGCCGGGGTGCGTTCGGGGCCGATCCGCCGGACCAGGTCTTCAGCGTCAAATGCGACGCGGAGAACAATCCCGCCCCCGAGGTCGACCTGGGCAACTTCCGCCTGGAGGTCTACTTCTACCCGGTCCGGCCGGCCGAGACCGTCACCATCGTCGTCGGCCAGCAGCCCAGCGGCGGCTCGGCCGCCGAGGCGTAAGGGGACCAGAGATGGCTTTGAACATCGGAGTGAACGTCGTCGAGGTCGACGGACGGGCTTCGCCGTCGATCGCCGCGGCGCCCGTCTCGGTGGCCGGCTTCCTGCTGCGGGCCGAACGGGGTGTGGCGAACGTCCCGGTGCCGCTGCGGGGCATGAACGACTTCGCCGCGAACTTCGGCGGGGTCGCCCCGGGAATCTTCGGTTCCCACGCGGTCCGGGGCTTCTTCGACAACGGCGGGACCGAGGCGTACGCCGTACGGATCGTGGACGGGGTCAAGGGCAAGGCCGCCCGGGTGATGCTCCCGGACTCCACGAACGCGAACACCCTGGAGGTGCGCGCGGGCAACCGGGGCCGGGAGGACTTCGGGAGCTGGGGAAACCGGCTGTCGGTGCGGATCGACCATCATCCACGGGCCACCCCGGCCCTGCCGGCGCAGCTGCGGGGCAACAAGACCGGGCCGTTCGCCCTGTCGGCCGGGCAGAGCGTCCAGGTCGACGCCAACGGCGAGGCCGTCACGATCACCTTCGCGGCGAAGGACTTCACCGCGATCCAGGCGGCGTCCGCGGCGGAGGTGTCCGCCGTCGTGGCCCGGCACACCACCGCCTTCCGCTCGGTCGCCGCCCCCGACGGGTCCCTGCTGCTGGTGAGTTCCGAGTCCGGGATCCGGTCGAGGCTCGCCGTGGCGGGCAGCGCGGCCGAGGCACTGGGCTTCAAGAGCCCCAACAACGACAGCGGTGCCTCGATCGCCGCGCAGAGCACGCTCGCGGCACTGTCGTCCGTCGCCGGACTGGCCGTCGGGTCCGCCGTACTCCTGGAGAGCCGGGGCCTGGTGACCGGCACCAAGGACATCGGGACGACCATCGCCGCCGACGCCGTCGTCAAGGTCACCGTCGACGGGGCGGCGACCGCGGTCGATGTGAAGTTCGTCGCCGGCGACTTCGCGGGCGGGCTCGGGAAGGTCACCCCCGAGGAGGTGGTCGTGGCGGTCAACCGCCAGGCCCGCGGCTTCTCCGCGGTCCTGGACGCCCGCAGGCGCCTGGTGCTGAGGTCGGACACTTACGGCCCCGGCTCCACCATCGCCCTCGCGCCCGGCAACCCGACCGACGCCGGCTCCGCCCTCGGGCTGACCGGCGCCGTGCCGGTGAAGGGGACCCGGGAGACCCGGACCCTCGAAGGCGTCTTCGAGAACGGGCGGTACGTCACCTGGAGCGGTGGACTGGCCGCTCAGCTGCCCACCCAGGCGGCCCGGTTCCGCTCGGCGGAGTTCGACCTCGCGGTCCTCGACGGTGAACTGGAGGTGGAGCGCTTTACCTCCCTGTCCATGCAGAACGCGCTGCCCTGGTCCGCCGGCACCGTGATCAACGACCAGCGCTCGGGATCCCGGTTCATCACCGTCACCGACCAGGACAGTGCCGGCGGGCCCGTCGACGACATGCCGGAGGCCGGAACGTACCAGGTCGGCAGCACCACACGCGGCGACGACGGAGATCCGCCCGGCGATCTCGCCTTCATCGGCGACCCGGTCCGGCGCACCGGCCTGTTCGCCTTCGACACCGTCGACATCCAGCTGCTGGCATGCCCCGATTCCACCTCACCCGGGGTGGTGAACGCGGCCCTCGGCTACGTCGAGCGGCGCGGTGACGCGATGTTCGTCGGCTCGCCGCCCCCGGGGCGGGATCTGGAGGGGGCCAAGACCTACGCGGCGCCCTTCCGGGGCCGGAAGGTCTACGGAGCGATGTACGCCCCCTGGATCAACATCGTCAATCCGGTGGACCGCGACGGAAAGGACCCGCTCCTGCTGGTCCCGCCCGTCGGGCACATCCTCGGGATGTACGCCCGCGTCGCCGCCGCACGCGGGGTGTGGAAGGCACCTGCCGGGGACGAGGCGATGCTGGCCTCCGCGCTCGGTACGGAGTACGACATGACCGACGCCGACCACACCGACCTGGTGCGGAACGGAAGCGTCAACGGCGTCCGGGCCGTTCCGGGTTCCGGTGTGATCGTCGATGCCTCGCGGACCCTGAGTACCGACACCCGGTGGCTCTACGTCAATGTCCGGCGCCTTTTCAACTATGTGAAGTCCTCGCTGCGGGACGGACTGCGCTGGGTGGCCCAGGAACCGCACTCGGAGGAACTGCGCCGGAGCGTGCGGCTCACCGTGGTGACGCCTTTCCTGCTCGGACTGTGGCGCCAGGGCGCTTTCGGGTCCGACCCCGCGGAGCAGTCCTTCAGCGTGAAATGCGATGCGGAGAACAATCCGCCGTCGGAGGTGAACACCGGGAACTTCAAGGTGGAGGTTCTCTTCTATCCGGTAAAGCCCGCCGAGACGATTCTGATCGTCGTCGGCCAGCAGGACAGCGGCTCCGCGACGGCGGAGACCTGAGGGAAGTGATGGGAACATGGCGGAGTTGACATTCCATGAGTCCTACCGGACTCATGGGTTCGCGCTGGAGATCGAGGGAACGGGATGCCCGGTGACCAAGGTGACCGGGCTCAGCGAAGGCACGGCGGAGACCATCGAGCAGCCCGACGGGGGCTCTCCCGTGGTGCGGAAGATCGCCAGCGGTGTCGTCAAATTCGAAACGCTCGTCATCGAGCGCAATATGGACGGCAGCCCGTTCGACAGGCTGTTCCGGGACTGGTTCCGGCAGATGTTCTCGCTCAACGGAACCAGCGGCGGATCGTCGGTACGGCGCAACGGCGCCGTCCTCAAGCTGGAGAACGGCCAGGAAGTGCTGCGCTTCGCCTTCTACGAGGGCTGGGTCAAATCCTCGAAGTTCGCTGATCTGGAAGCCGGGACGACCAATCTGTTCAAGCAGACCGTGGAGATCGAGCACAACGGCCTGGAAAGGGTGTCCTGACGATGGGCCGTGAGAGCGCGGAGCCGCGCAGACGTGAATTCGAGTTCGAACTGCCCATCGGCTACGAGGACGCCGAGGGCCAGGTCCACCGGACCGCCGTGCTCAGAAAGATGACCGGGCGCGACGAGGCGGTCATGGCCGACAGGCGCCACCGGTCGAACAGCGCCCGTATGATCTCCGAACTCCTCGGCAGCTGTCTGGTCCGGCTCGGCACGGTCGAGAACCCGGGCGTGCGGGCGGCCCAGCAGCTCTTCTCGGCCGACCGGCACTTTCTGCTGGTGAAACTGAGGGAGATCACCTTCGGCGCCGAGATGCAGGCCACGTACTCCTGCCCCACCTGCCAGGAGGCGACCGTACTCATCGAGGACCTGGCCCACCTGGACGTGGTCCGGCTGGGCGGTGACGAGGTCCCGGAGGACCTCGTGGTGCAGTTGGAGGACGGATACGTCGACCGCTCGGGCACCGTCTTCGACGTCCTGGTCTTCCGCCACCCCACCGGCGCGGACGAGGAGCGCATCGCGGGCGCGGTCCGGGAGAACGCCGCCCACGGCAAGAACGCCCTGCTGGCCCGCTGTCTGAAGTCCATGGGCGATATGCCCCGGCCCCGGATGGAGGCACTGGGCAGCGCGGTCTTCAACGATCTGACGCTCTCCGACCGCCGTCTGATCGACCACGCCATGAACAACGGCGGCCCCGGCATCAATCTGCGCCGGCCGGTGAACTGCGGAGGCTGCGGCCGCGAGTACGGGGCGACGCTCGACATGTCGAATTTCTTGGCAGTTTCGTAGGAGAGGAGGACAGGCTGCGCAGGGAGGTCTTCTTCCTCGCCTACCACCTGCACTGGGGGCCCGAGGAGATTCTCGGTCTCCCCACCGAGGAGCGCTGGCACTACGTACGCCAGCTCGTCGGGCAACTGGAGCACGAGCAGCAGCAGATCGAACGCGGCACCGCGACACGATGAGTTCCCGAGGAGGTGAGGATGTGGGTCTGAACGAACTCCTGGCCGCCATCGGCCAGCTGAACCAGCTGGTACGCGACCAGGGGATCGTGTCCGGGAGCATTCCGCACACCCTCCTCCAGCTCCAGGAGTTCGTCAGGGCGACGATCGCGGGGCAGGAGGTCCAACTGGAGCAGAAGGTCCGGCTCACGATCAACGAGACCAGTGCCAACATCGCCGGTCAGCTCCAGGAGAGCGTCCGGGAACTGAGCCGCACCGTCGACGTCGCGAACCGCACCCTGGCGGTCAACACCGAGGAGAAGACCACGGTCTTCTCGAACAAGATCCTCAACGAGGAGCAGATCACCCGGGACGTGCTCATCAACGCGCTCGGGCGTACCACCACACTGCACACCGAGAATGTGGCACTGACCCCGGACGTGCTCAGAGGAGTGCAGACCCAGCTGGAAGGGCTCTTCCAGCGCATGGCGAGAGAGGGCTTCCAGCCCTCGATGCTGAAAGAGGGCTTCGAGCGACTGCATTTCGTGGACTCCATGGAGCAGGCGTTCCAGCCCGCCATCGAGCTCCTCTTCGCCCCGGACGGCCCCATGGCCAAGATCACCCTTCGCGCGGCCAGCGGCAGCCCCGACTTCCGCCCGGCCATGGAGGTGCTGTTCGGACCGAGCGGCAAGATGGCCGACACCGCTCATGACGCCGCGCTGGGGGTGAATCTGGACCCCGCCGAGAAGACCTTCGGAAAGAAGCTGGAGGACGGAGTCGGGGCCGCGCTGGACCAGGCGGGAGACAAGGCGTCGGCGAAGGCCACCGAGTCCCTGGGACAGAAGATCTCCTCCGGAGCGACCGCGCTCGGCACCGCGATGACATCGATCCCCCAGCTGTACGACTCGGTGACCAAGCTGGGAGAGGCCTGGGACAAGCCCAACAAGTCGACCAAGGACTACATGGATCTGCTCGGCACCGCCGGTGGCGCCGTCGGTCAGGCGGGGCAGGTGCTCCAGGCCCTCTCCGGAGTCACCCAGATCGCGACCGCCGCACAGGCGGTCTTCAACGCCGTGATGGCGATGAACCCCATCGTCCTGGTGGTGATCGCCGTCGTCGCCCTGATCGCCGCCATCGTCCTGCTGATCGTCTACTGGGACCAGGTCAGCGCGGCCCTGCGCGACAACCCCTGGCTCGCCGTCGTCGCGGTCATGCTCGGAGTCATCGGCATCATCATCGTGGTCATCGCCTACTGGGACGAGATCAAGCTGGCCGTCCTGATCGCCGCCAACTTCATCAGCATCCAGGTGCAGACGATCGGTCAGATGTTCGCCGGGCTCGGTGCCCTGGTCGGCCAGGTGTGGGCATGGATCGTGGCGACGGCCCAGAACGCGGGCATCGGCGTCATCAACACGTTCATCGCGGCCGGGACCGCCGTCCAGAACTTCTTCATCGGGCTGATCAACAGCGTCCTCGGCATGTACAACCAGCTGGCCGACAGCGCCGCGGGCCAGCTGGCCGGACTCACACGCGCCAACCTCATCCCGCAGGCGGAGGTGCAGGCCCGGCTGATCCCGCCCAAGGAAGTGCCCCCGATCAATGTCACCGCCACCCTGACACCCAAGCCGGTGAAGGGAGGTCTCGAAGGGCAGATCGCGGCCCAGGAGGAGGCCGTGGCCAAGGCGAGGAAGGAGGACGAGGAACGCCGTGCCAAGGCGGCGGCGCCTCCGCCCGCCCCCGCCCCTGCCGCCGCCGGACCGCCCGCGGCGGGCGGTCCCCACGCCGCCGCCGGTCCCCCCGCAGCCGGACCGGCCGGAGGACTGCCGGGCGCCCCGCCGGGCACCGCCCCCGCCGTGCCGCCGGCCCTGCCCGGCGCCGGGCTCCCGGGAGCGGCCGGTGCGGGAGCCCCGGGAGCGATCGGTGCGGCGGGAGCGGGAGCCCCGGGAGCGATCGGTGCCGCCGGTGCCCGGCCCGCGCTGCCCCCGGCGATGGCCGCGCCCGCCGCCGCGCCCGGCGCACCCGACCAGTCCGTCCATGTGGAGGGCGGTATCACCGTGAACATCAACGCCGAACGCCTGGAGGCGGACGCGGCTCGGCTGCTCTCCGACGAGATCATCCAGCGGATCCAGGAGCGGCTGGGCGCGCTCCGCTCCGAACAGGACTTCCGTACCGGAACGCGCGCTCCGGCGCCCGCCTGAAGGTGAGTGGGATGCTGACACTCCTGAACCCCGCGCGGGGCTTTCTGTCCGGGCGGATCCCCGACCCCTCGGTGCCCGACGTCCTCATCGAGTTCCAGTACAACCCCACCCAGCTCTCGGACAAGCGGGCCGTCGGCTACGCCACCCTGAACGCGCCCGGCCAGCTGCTGCCGCTGCGCCAGTACACCCAGGGCGGCGACCGCACCATCAGCTTCACGGTCCGCGTCGACGGGCTCTTCGCCGGACCGGCGGACGACCAGATCCCCATCAGCAAGGACCCCGAGGGCGGGATCGCCCCCGAACTCAACAAGTACCGGGCCCTGGTGTGGCCGGCCAACCGAGACTGGCAGAGCGCCGGCGGCAGCTTCGCCGGACTGTACGCGGGCACCGACCGCTTCGTGAGCCCGCCGGACTGCGTGTTCGGCTTCGGCGACCGCACCATCGACTGCGTGGTCACCGAGATCGGCATCACCGAGCTGCTGTTCACCCCGGGGCTGGCACCCCTGCGGGCCGATGTCGCCGTGACACTCGTCGAGCGCACCCCGTACGACGACGTGGTCAGCCCCGCGCCGCTCCAGGGGGCGGGCTGATGGCGCCGACGGCCCGTTCCCGCTTCACGGGACTTCCCACCCTGACCGTCACCGCACCCGACGGCACGACCCGCAGGGTCGTCGCACTCCGTCTCGGGAGGCGGCCGACGGAAACAGCGAGCCCGTACCGGCTGGCGGACGGCGAGGCGCTGGACCTGCTGGCCCGGCGCTTCTACGGCACGGAGGACCTGTGGTGGCGGATCCTCGACGCCAACCCGCGCGTCTTCCCCCTCGATCTGCGCGCCGGAGACGTGCTGAACATGCCGGAGCCGGCACCCGCCACCCGCACCACCCGGGCCAGGGACTTCTGACATGGGCACCCGGGTCCCCTTCATCAACGTCCGGCTCGAAGGGCAGGACATCACCGACTGGGTGGCGTCGGTCTCGGTCACCGAGGACGACCGGCAGGCCGACAGCGTCAGCCTCTCCCTGTCCGACCCCCTGCTGGTGTACGCCGACGGCCTGTTCGAGGGCAGCAGCGTCGAGGTCGACCTCGGCTACGCCCAGCCCGACCAGCACGCCATGCTGATCAGGGCGACCGTCACCAAGGTCGAGGTGAGCTACCCCGACAGCGGGGTGCCCTCGGTCTCCCTGAAGGGCGAGGACCGGTCCATCCTCATGGGACTGGTCGAACGGAAGAAGGTGTGGCGCGACCGTACGGTCACCGACATCGTGCGCGCCGTCGCCGACCCGTACGGCTTCGCCCGCGTGGAGGCGTCACTCAGCCCCGACCCGCTGATCAGCAGCCGCCCCGTCACCCAGGACGGAAAGACGGATCTGGCGTTCCTCCAGGAGCTGGCCAAGACCTACCACGCCAAGTGCTTCGTCGAGCTGGACGAATCGGAGAAGGAAGTCCTGTACTTCATCCCCGAGCGCCGCGTGGTGCGACTCCGCCGCCCCGACACTCTGGTCCTGCGCTACCGCGAAGGGCCCGACAGCAATCTGGTCACCTTCTCACCGGGGTTCGACAGCAGCTATATCGACCGGCTCAAGGAAACCACCGACATCGACCAGCAGGGGCGCCAGATCGAGTCCCAGCCCAAGGCGCCGGAGGACATCGTGCTGTGGGAGCTGGACGAAGCCCGTCTCTCCCAGGCCGGCGAAGCCGACCGTACGCGTCTGAGGGCCCTCTACGACAAGGGCGTGGAGCGCAAACGCGAATTCCAGCGGGAGCTGTCAGCCCGCCGGGTGACCGTCGGCCTGGTCGTGCCGGACAAAGGAGATCTGGAGGCGGCCAACGACTCCCTGGAATCACGCCGGCTCGGCATGTCCGCGAACGGCAGCACCGTGGGCACGATCTGGCTCCGCGCGAAATCCAACGTGATCGTGCACGGCGCCAACGCCCGGTTCAACGGCGAATGGTACGTGTCCTCGGTGACGCACAAGATCGACAGCGGTGGATACAAGACCGACTTCAAGTGCGTGCGCTGAAGGAGCGAAAGGAGGAGGAGATGCCGGACCGGTACTTCGGGAAGTACACGGGGATTGTGAAGGACAACCGCGACGACGCAAACCTCGGCCAGGTGAAGGTGTCCGTGCCGGCCGTGTTCCCGCCCGAGGAACTCATGTCGGCCCGCCCGGCCCTGCCGTACGGCTACCACTTCGTACCGGAGAACGGCGCCAAGGTCTGGGTCGAATTCGAGGGCGGGGACCCGGGACTCGCACTGTGGAGCGGCATCCAGTACGTGTCCGGGGAGTGGCCCGACGAGGCGCGCGCGAACCCCCCGCACTTCCGGGTGATGCGATCGGCGGCCGGGCACGTGCTGCTCCTCGACGACAAGGGCGGCCAGGAGAAGATCCGTATCAGCGACGGGGCGCACCGGCACACCCTCACCCTCGACGCCGACGGCATCACCCTCGAGGAGGGCAAGGCCGGGCACCGCGTCACGATCACCTCGGAGGGGATCCGGGCCGAGCTGGCGAGCGGCGCCACCATCGACATGACCTCCGCCGGCACCAAGGTCGACGGCGGCGCGGGCACGGTGGAGGTCACGGGTTCGAAGGTCGTGCTCAGCGCGGCCACGGTGGAGGCGGGCCGGATGGTCAGGCTCGGCGCGGGCACCAGCCCGGTGATCCGGGTGGGGGACTCCGGCATCGGCAACCTCGGCGCGCCCGTGGTCATGACCGTGACCTCCAACAACCAAGTGATGGCCTGAGGAGCAGCCATGGGACTCGGACCGGATCAGACCGTCACCGCCGAGGAGTTCGTCGAGGCCATGCGCCCCATCGCCGGGGACAACGTGGACCTCCAACAGGTGCGGGCCAACCTCAGCGCGCTCGGCCTGGCCGTCTACCGCACCCTCACCGTGAACACGGACGCCACCTCCGACCCCGCCAGCGACACCGACTTCTGGCGGTGGGTCGGCGAGGTGCAGACCTGGATCGACGGAGTGGGAACGGCCATCGACACCTGGGCCGCCGCCACGGCGCCCGAGGCCGCGCTCAAAGCCGCCCTCGCCGCCGTGCCCGCACCCTCCGCGGCCCCGAACCGGATGAAGGTGCGCATCGCATGAGCGGCCGGCTGATGGGTCTGCGCTTCCCCTTCCGGATCCGGCCGGGAGGCGGGGCGGAGCAGGCCGAGTACGAGGAGAAGACCGACGCCGACCTCCGCCATCTGCTGGCCAGCCGCACCGGCGACCGCGTCATGATGCGCGCGTACGGCGCCGGGCTCGACCAGCGGCTCCAGGAACCCAACACCGCGGCGACCCACGCCCTGCTGCGCCATGACATCGAGCGGTCGCTGCGCCGCTATCTGCCCGGGGTACGGCTCACCGCCCCCCTGGAGCTGTCGTCGGAGGGCAGCGAACTGACCGTCACCATCGAGTACACCGTCGCCTCGCCGGCCACCGTACGCCGGGTCACCCTGCCGCTCGGGCCACCGGGGGAGGGGCCGTGACCGGGGCACCGATCGACTACACCAACATCGGCTACGACGCGCTGCGGGCCGCGATGCTGGAGCTGGCCCGCGAACGCCTCCCCGAGTGGACCGACCAGAGCGAGAACGATCTCGGGGTGCTGCTCATCGAACTGTTCGCCTACGCCGCCGACGTCACCCTCTACTACCAGACGCGCATCGCGGCCAACCTCCTCCCGGAGACCTCCGACGAACCCGAGGCCCTGCTCCAGCTGCTCCGGCTCATCGGCTACGAGCCCCTGCCGCCCGCGCCGGCCAGTGTCGATCTGGAGATCGCCTTCGAGGAGACCGCCGGCCTGCCCCTGACGGTGCCCGCCCGTACGGCCTTCACCCTGGCCCAGCCCGGCCGGCGGCCCCTCACCTTCGAAACCCCGGCGGACGTGGAGATCACGACACTGCCGCCCGCGGACCCCGACGGGCTCCGGCGGTTCTCCCCTCTGGTCGCCGTCGAGGGACTGACCGTCCCCGACGAGGCCGTGGGGGTCTCCGACGGCAGCGGCAACCAGCTCTACCCGCTGGAGAAGCGGCCGGTGATCCGGGACTCCATCGAGGTCACGGTCGGCGAGCCCGGCGGCCCGACCCGCTGGACCGAGGTCCCCACACTGGCCTCCAGTACCCCGGCGGACCGGCACTTCGTCAGCCGGCGCGATGCCTCGGGCAGCGCCGTCATCCGCTTCGGCGACGGTGTCAACGGCATGGCCCCGCCCGGAGCGGACACCGCCACCCCCGTGCGGATCACCGCGAGTTACCGGATCGGAGGCGGGACCGAGGGAAACGTGGGGCCGAATCTGTCGTTCGCGCCCGGCTGGCCCCCCATCAAGGAAGCGGTCAACACCGGGGCCGCCACGGGCGGCACCGCCGCCGAGGACCTGGAGCGTGCCCGGTCGCTCGCACCACGCCTCTTCCGCGCGCAGGAGCGGGCGGTCACCCTCGACGACCACATCGATCTGGCACGGCGGGTGCCCGGGGTCGGCAAGGTGAAGGCGGTGGCGGGCAGCTGGAACGAGGTCACGCTGTACGTGGCCCCCACCGGCCGTGTCGCCCCGCCGTCCGAGCTGCTGAAGCGCGATCTGCTCGCACACTTCGAACAGCACCGCATGGCGTCGGTCAGCCTCTCCCTGGTGGGGCCCGCCCCCTGCGACATCTACCTCGGCGCGACGATCCGGGCCCAGCCCTACTTCGCGCGGTCCGCCGTCAAACGGGCCGTCGAGGACACCATTGCCTCCTATCTGGCCTTCGACAACGTGGACTTCGGCGGCCGGATCTATCTGAGCCGGGTCTACGACCTGCTGCAGGAGCTGGAGCAGGTGGTGTCCCTGACCGTCTTCAAGTTCGGAACCGACCCCGCCCTGCCCGCCGACATCGTCAGCCGCCCCCAGGTCGAACCCAGCGGCGTCATCGTGCCGAAGGCGCATGAACTGCCCCGCGCCGGCTACCGGGAAGGCCCCCGGGGCACACCCGATTTCGATCTCACCGACCGGCCGCCGATCTTCACGATCATCGAGGGCGGCATCCCCTCCGGCGACGGCGGCGGTCCATGAGGGCCGTACGGGACGTCCGCGCCGTCCCGAATCTGTCCGGCGGAAGGATCGACCTGACCTGGCGGAACCCGCCGGCGGAGGACTTCGCCCCCGGCGCGCCGCTCGCGGCGGTCCGGATCGTACGCCGGGAGCGGACGTTCCCCCTCGACCCCGACGACGGAGACCTCGTCTACGAGGGCCCGGCCGTCTCGTCCTTCCCCGATGTCCGGGCCCGGCCGCTGACCACGTACTACTACACCGTCTTCACCGTGACCGCGGGCAGTCCCCCGGCACTCACCGCCGACGAAGGCTCACGCGCGGCCGGGTTCGCCACCACCGCCGAGTACCGCCTCGGGGACGCGCTCTACCGGATGCTGCCCGCCGTGCACCGGCGCCTGGACCGGCCGCTGACCGCCGTCGACCTCGGCGGTGAACCGTCGCTCGCGGGCGCGCTGGACCGGCTGCCCGACGGGCTGCGCGACCGCGGGCAGCTCTACCGGTTTCTCTCCGTGGCAGGCTCCGCGCTCGATCTGACCCGGTCTCTCGCGGAGGGCCTCGCCCATCTGCACGACCCGGACACCGCGCGCCCGGAGTTCCTGCCCGCGCTCGCCCGGATGGTCGGCTGGGACCTCAACCGGACCGCGCCGGTCAGCGTCCGGCGCAACGAGATCGCGGCGGCACCGTATCTGTACCGCGGAGTCGGGACCGTGCCCGGTCTGCGGGCCATCGTGAACCGGTACACCGGCTGGTACGTCCAGGTCGCCGAGATGGCCCAGTCGATCGCCCGCTCCAACTCGGCTCCGGAATACCATGTGTTCGCGGTCGCCGACCGCACGCAGGGGTGGCGGGGCTCCGACGACGCCGGACCGCTGCTGGGATTCGGGTCGGGGGCGAGCGCCGCCGGATCGACGGGCACCCCCGCGAAACTCACCGGAGAAACCGCCGCCCCCTTCGCACTGCGCCCGGGTACGCACATCACGGTCACCGCGGACGACCGCGTCCCCACCAAGGTGGTCTTCGCACCGGGCGACTTCGCGGACATCACGGCCGCGACGGCCGAGGAGGTCGCCTCCGTACTCAGCCGGACGCTGTCGGAGGTCACCGCCGTCGCCGACGCGTCGGGGAAGCTCGTACTCACCTCGAACATGGCGGGTGCCGGCTCGGCCGTCCGGGTGGAGGAGTCCCTCGCCGACCTGGTGACCCTGGAAGGAGCCCCCGGGGGCCGGCTGAGCGTGTTCGGCTCCGACCGGCCTCGGCTGTGCTACGGGACCATGGAGGTCCCGGGCGGCCCCGGCGGCATCCGGATGAAGACCTTCCGGCAGGGGTTCTGGGGCGAGTCGCTCATCCTGCCCACCGGTTCCGAACCGTCCGGGGATCCGACCGGTGCCGAAGTCCCCGCGGCCGGGGGGAAGTTCCTGGTGGCGTGGGTCGACCGGCCCGGTGCCGCCGACTCCCGGCTGCGGTACGCCGAGGCGAGCCCTCGTCAGCCCGGCCCGGCCGTCCTGCGGAGCGGGCACGCGGGCCGCTACGCCATCCGTCCCGGAACCCGGCTGACGGTCCGCTCCGGCCGGTACCGGCAGTCGGCCCGGCTCACCGCGGACGACTTCGTGAATCCCCGGCTGGCGACCGCGGCCGAGGTGGCCGCCGCACTCGCCGGAAAGCTCCCCGGAATCAGGGTCACCGGCACGGCCGACAGGGCCCTCGAACTCGCCACCCCGGCCGCTGGCGGCGATCAGCGGCTGGACATCGAACTGGACGCCTCCGACGCGGCAGAGGCGCTGGGCTTTGACCCCTCCAACGCCTCCGCCACCGGGACATGGGGCGACGACCTCGACTGGTCCGTGCCCGGGGATGTGACCGCCGCCGCCCCGGGGCGGGTGGCGGAGCCCTTCGCGGTGGCGGAGGGCCCCGGGCGCGTACGGCTGTTCTGGTCGGCGCACGAGGACGGCCGCTGGGGGATCCGGACCGCCTTGAGGGACGGCACCACGTGGGGCGCTCCGTACGGCTTCCCGAGCGACGGGGGAGGCGACCGGGAACCCTCCGCGATCGTGGTGCCCGGCGCGGCGGGCGACCGGCTGTGGCTGTTCTGGTCCCGGCGGCAGGGGACCGGCACCATCGACAACGTATGGACCCTCATGTACCGGGTGCTGGACCTGGGCACGGGGGTCTGGGAACCCGAACAGACCGTCATCACGGCGCTGGCCGCCCCGGACAGCTCGGCCGACCGTGAGCCCATGCCGGTTCTGCTGCCCGGAGGCGACCTGCGGGTGTACTTCAGCTCCGACCGCCCCGGCGGATCGGGGGTGTGGTTCTTCGACCTCTCCCCGGCCGGTTCGCTGAGGGCGGCCCCGGTTCCCGTACTCACCGGCCCCGCCCGTGACCGGACCCCCGTCCCGGTCAGGGTGGTCGGGAAACAGACCCACTGGCTGCTGTTCCGCAGCGACCGGGGCGTCGCGCTGTCCGGACTGGCCACCCGCCCGCTGCCGTCCACCGTCGACCGGGTCACCTCCCCGCTCACGCCCCCGCCCCCCGGGACAGCGCCCCTGACCAGCGTACGGTCACCCGACACGGGCACCCTGCGGCGCTACGCCGGCAGCACCACCGTCACCCGGTCCGCCGCCGATCGCAACGGACGGCGCCGGCAGTGGGACGACATGCTCGCCTACACCCCGTGCAAACCACGGGGCGCGGAGTTCGGCGAGTTCCTGGAGAACGAGGAGCTCTACACCCGGGGCACCCTCGCCCTCTTCCTCAGCCCCCTGGTGCCGGACAACGCGCTCTCGGCGCAGCTGGAGGAGCAGGTGCGGCCCCTGCTGGAGAAGTTCCGGCCGATCGGCACCCGCGCGGTGCTCGTCTTCGCGCCCCGGACGACGACCGAGTACGTCTACTCACCCGGCCATGACATCAGGGAGTCGTACGACGACGACTACCCCTACGTCGAGTTCGTCACCGGCCCGGACGAGACCACCGGGGCGGCACTGCCCGACTGGGTGACCCTGCTCGCCACCAAGGCCGGACACACCTCGGTACGACCCGACGATCTCACCACCTTCCGACGGCGGACCTGGTACCCGCCCCCCAGCTGACCGGAGCAGACGGACATGACCACGAACGGAAGATCCCCCGGACCACCGCCCGCCGAAGCACTCGGCGCCCGCCTCACCGGTGAGTACCGGGACGTACTGATCGACCCCTCCGGGCGCGTCACCTGGGACAGCGGGGTGCGCCCCAACACGATCGTCGCGGACTGCAAGAGGCTGCTGTGCGGATTCGTCCAGGGCAGAACCACCACCCATGGCATCACCGGGCTACGGGTCGGCCAGGGGCACGACACCTGGGACCGTCCGCCCGGACCGCCGACCACACTGCCGAGCGACACCGCTCTCGCCGACCAGAATCCCTTCACTGTGCCCGCCGCCTCCCTGCGGATCGACTACGTCGTCGGCACCGACGTCGTCGACACTCCCACCAACCAGCTCCAGATCGTGGCCACTCTGGGGCCGGACGAACCGCCCTGGCCGGATGCCGACCACCCCAACCGCACACTGCGCGAATTCGGTCTCGTCGGCACGCTCGGCACGGACACCGTGCTGATCGACTACGTGATTCATCCGGCCATCCCCCGCGATCCCGAGAGCACCTTGAAACGCACCATCAGGCTCGTGTTCTGAACTTCCAGGCTCACCTGCCCGAACCACCAGGCTCACGCACCCGAACACCCGGACCCACCTTCCAGGGTCACCTTCCGAACATCCAGGGAGTCCACCATGGCCGTGATCTCGGCCGACACCTTCGATCCGATGCGCCGCTTCGTCCGGGTCAGACTTCAGCAGGGCGTCCCCATCGTGGACGCGGACGTCAATGAACGCGAGGACATCCAGAAGTTCGAGATGCGGGCCTTCCTCAAGTGGTTCGTGGGCGACGGAGTACCCGAGGGCAACGACGGATTCCAGATCGCCGGGACCGGGCTGGCGAACGACTTCGAGATCCGGTCCGGGGTGGCCGGGGCGGTCGATCCGCTGCACCGGATCGGCCGCTGCCTGGTCGAGGGCCTCGATGTGATGATCGAGAAGGACACGCTCTACACCGAGCAGGAACTGCACGAGAGCCACGGTGCCGCGGCGGCCACGAAGGCGGCCGCCTGGAAAGTGCCCGTGATCCCGAAACTGGAGTCGGTCCCGGGCTCCACGGTCCTGGTCTTTCTCGATGTGTGGGAACGCCTGGTCACCCCGGACGAGGACCCCAGTCTGATCTTCGCCGGACTCGGTACCGAGAGCTGCGCCCGGCACAAGCGCGAGTGGACCGTCCGTGCTCGCACGGGCACGGCCCTGCCCAAGCAGGGGGAGGGCGACTTCCGGGACAAGCACGCGTACACCCCGCTGGCCGTCCTCGCACGGCCCGTGAGCAATGGGCCGGTCCGGCCGGGCGACGTCACCGACCAGCGCCATCAGCGGCTGCTGGTTCCCCCGGCGAGCCTGATCCAGGATGTGCTGGGCACCCCTCCGGCGGAGTACCGCCGGGGAGTCGGCAGACCGCCGGTCAGTCTGCGGGACGCGATCAACGCACTGCTGCGGGGAGAACTGCCCAGCACACCGGACGCACCCGTCTCCGCCTCCGGCACCTCCCAGGTCATGCACCGTGCCTTCGCCATCGACGCGAACGCCGGTCTGGTCGCCTCCTGGTACAGCGAGGAAGCGGGCGGGGTGGAGCAGGTCTTCGCCGCCCGGCTCGATCTCGCCGAGATCGGGGGAGGGTTCGTCAGCGCGGCCCACCCTGCCGTGAAGGTGACATCGGGGGGCAGCCATGTGGATCCGCATCTCGTGGCGCTGCCCGACGGGGAACTGCTGATCGCGTACCGGTCGGGGCTGGTGGGTTCGGCCGGAGTCAGCATGAAGCAGGCTGCGTTGAGCGACCTGGGCAACGCGTCGGAGACCGTGGTGTCCGACATCAGCGGTGTGGACGAGACGCAGCCCTTTGTGACACTGACCGGTGACGTGGCGACGGTGTTCTTCCACCACTCGACGGCCAACCTCTGGCACTACCGCCGCTGGCGGCACACCGACGGAACCTGGATCGATGCCGCGGGTCCGGTCAAGCTGGTGACATCTCCCGCCGTCGGCCGCGAGTTCCACGCGGCCGTCGGCTCCGGGAGCAAGATCTGGGCGGCCCTCACGACCGGCACCGGCGTCCATGTCCTGCGTTTCGACGTGGACAGCGGCACCAAAGACCACGAGCACGACTTCGGCACCGCCCAGGACGGCGATCCGTTCGTGCTGACCACCCGCGAAGGCGACGTCTGGCTGTTCTGGGTGGACACCGGCGGGAATGTGCACGCGGTGAGATTCCACGGCGGTGACTGGGAGGACGAGAACATCGTCGTGCTCTCCGAGAGCGGGGGCGCGAAGGCGCGCAACCCCTGTGCGGTGGAGGATCCGGACGGCGGTATCTGGCTGTTCTGGAGCAAGGGGGAGGTCGAGAAGGGGGACCTGTTCGTGATGCGGCGCGACCCCGTCACCGGGGGCTGGGGCGGTGTACGGCAGCTCACCACGACCGCGGGCGACGATGTCGCCCCGTTCACGCTGATCGCACCCGACAACACCATCTGGATCTTCTGGACCAGTACCCGGTCGGGCACCCCGAACGTGTACTACAAGCGGCTCGTCACGGCCGTCTGAGGCGTACCCGGCGGATCAGACATCCAGGTCGGGGGTCCACCGCAGCCGCCCTGCAGAGGCCGTGGGGCCGGGGAGGGGCCACCGATGAGAGACAAGGAGAAGAACATGGCCGTGCCGGGCATCAGCCCCGCCGTTCCCGGATCACCCGTCTACACCGTCCAGGACTCCAGGGGTCTGGTCGCCGATCTCCGCCTGGATGTGAACACCACGGCGCAGACCGGATTCGCGGTGCGGTTCCCGGCCGCCGCGAACGTGCGGGTGACCCTGATCCGGGGCACGAGGTCGCTCCCGCTGCTGCCCGGACCGATCGCGGACAACACGACGTTCACCGACCGCAGGGTCGTCGCCGACGCGGTGGCGGACGGCACGGACACCGTCCTCGGGGTAGAGCTGAGAGCCACCGCCAACACGGTGCCGGGGGAGGTCTGGTCGGTACGCGCCGAAGCGGACGCCCCCCAGCCGGTGTGGCAGTTCACCCAGCCGGACAACGTCCCCGGCGATCTCACGGTCACCCGGCTCATGTGCGACCCGGTGGCCGGCTTCACCGTCAGCGCGCCGACGCTCGCGGGCGGAACGGTGAGTGAGGGCGTCGGGGTGAACCTGGCCGCCGACCTCGCGACGGGCACCGCGGCCCGGCCCACCGTCGTCGGCACCCCGGCGCCCGTCCCGGCCTACCGGTGGACCGCGACCGGGGATCTGCCGGTCCCCGGATTCCCCTCGTGCTCGCCCTCGCCCCTGGCGGTGTTCCCCACACCGTATGTCAACGTGCCGAGGACCGTCGAGATCACCGAGGACGTGTGGTTCGAGACCGGCTGTGCGGGACCACCGGGAATGCTCCGTACCACCTCCGCCCCCCAGGTCCTGACCATCGTCCCCCGGCCGCAGCATCTCGTTCTGGTGCTCGACCGCTCGGGCAGCATGAGCGGCGACCGCTGGGACCACGCGAGGACCGCAGCCCAGATCCTCGGCAACCTCTATGTGGCCGTCCGCCGGGGGGCCTGCCCCGACGACCGGATCGAACAACTGGTGTTCGAGGACACCTCCGCCTCCTGGCACCCGGTGGCCGATCCACTGATCCAGCCCGTCCTCGCGGCCTGTGACATCGGTTCCGCCGAGACGTCGATCTGCCAGGTGGACTTCGGGTCCGCCGGGTCGTGCACACCCATCGGCGACGGACTGGTCCGGGCCATCGACGACCTGGCCCTGATGCCGGGCCAGGCCGGCGCCCGGTTCTCCGTCGTCCTGCTCACGGACGGATACGAGAACAGCGGCTCCGTACGGGTGTCGCCCAGCACCCCCCTGCCCGCCGGGACGTCCGGGATCCAGCTGTTCTCGGTCGCCCGGCAGAGCGGCGCGGCACGCCAGCGGGTGAACCAGCGGCTGTCGCTCCACACGATCGGACTGGGGGCGACCGTCCAGGAGGATGTACTCGATGCCCTGGCCACCCAGTCGCAGGGGGTGTACCGGAAGGTCTCGACCGCGCCGGAGGTCCTGGACGCCCTGGCACAGACGGTGTCCTTCTCCCAGGGCGCCCAGCGCGTCCCGGTCGCACCCGGCGCGGGGCCGGAGGAGCGCCGGGTCACGCTGGAGGCGCGGGTGAGCCGGCTCGCGGTCGCCGTGCTGTGGGCCAATCCGCTGGAAACCGTCGAACTCGCCTGGCGCGACCCCGGCGCCGGCGGTGCGTTCACCACGGTCGCCATCGACGTCAAGCAGTGCCCGACCCACGGCTTCACCACGGTCGACCTCGCCGCGCTGTTCGGCGGCGAGGACGCCGTACCCGCCACCGAGTGGCGGATCAGACATCTCGACGCCAACGGCGACCCCCTGCCCCTGCCCGCCGGCGACGTGCTGGTCTTCGTCGACCTGTCCGTCGCCGTGGATGTCGTATTCGACCGGGAGACCTACGGCACCGGGGACCCGATGGTCATCACCGCCCGCGTCCGGGCGAACGACGGGCCCGTCACCTCCGCGAGCGTCACCGTCGAACTCGCCCGCCCGGGAGAGTCGCTGGGCACCTTCCTCTCCGTCAACGGCAGCGAGTACCAGCCCTCGCAGCCGAGCGGCAGCGATCCGCACGCACCCAAGGCACAGATGCTGACGGACCTGCTGAGACGGTACGGGTGGCAGGACGGGCTGCCCGTCGTCGAACCGGGCTCGATCTTCGAGGACGGTACGAACGAACTGTTCGACGACGGAGCACACCACGACGGCGAGGCCGGTGACGGCTGCTTCGCCAACAGATACACGGAGCTGGACAAGGAAGGCACCTACACCTGGCGGGTGGTCGTCAGGGGCGAGACCCCCGACGGGAGCGCCTTCTCCCGGGAGCTGACCGTCTCCCGATGGGTCGGCATCACGCCCGACCCGGGCCACTGTGAGGTGATCGTGGACGAGGTGACCTCTCCCCAGGGGCTTCCGCTCACCCGGATCACGGTGTGGCCCAGGGACCGCAACGGCGAATACCTCGGCCCTTTCCGGCCGACGGACGTGATCTTCCGGTCCAGCAGGTGCGCCTTCCAGCCGGCGGCGGAGAACGGTGACGAGCCCGACCCGCACGGAGTCCGCTATCCGTGCCGGGACGGCGGCAGCGTCCTCAGCCGCTACGACGGCGGGTACAGCCGCGTCCTGGACTGCGGGCCGGGGACGGCGAACACCGTGTCCATCACGGTCAGGGGAGTGGAACTGCCGCCGGTCGACACCGGACGCCGCAGCGAGTCGAGGAGCAGCGCATGACACGGATGGCACGGCTGATCAGCTCGCACAGGGTCCCCGACCGAGGCGTCGGCAACGTCGCCTGGAGTCCGGACAGCCGCTGGGTCGCGACCTACTTCACCGATCGCTCCGTACGGGTCCTCAACGGCAGAACGGGCGAGGAGCGCTGCCGGTACACCGGCGACCTGACCCCCAACCTCCTCGCCTTCAGCCCGGACGGACAGTGGGTCGCGGCCGGATACGACGAGCCGAGAGCGGTGGTCATCAACGCGGCGACCGGCGCCGAACGCTGCCGCATGGTCCAGGGGCCCATGAGCAGCGGCGACGTCGATGTGCGCGTGTTCCATCTGGCGTGGAGCTCGGACAGCACCCGGCTCGCGACCGCGTCCGACGACGCCGCCCTGGTGTTCAACGCCGCCACCGGCGCACTGCAACTGCCGCTGCCCGCCGAACTGCTGCCCTGGTATCCGGTGCGCCGGGTGGCGTGGAGCCCGGACCCGGGGTCGGGCAGAATCGCGGTCGGTATCGGCACCAACTACGGGACCGTCAACTACGGCGACCTGAGGGTGTTCGACTCCGGGACGGGCGCCCAGCTGTGCCGCGCCGGGCAGACGGGCTTCGTGAACGCCGTGTCCTGGAGCAGGGACGGGCTCTGGCTCGCGACCGCCTGCAGCGACGGAAGCGCCGCCGTGCTGGACGCGGCCAGCGGAGCCCTGCGGACACAGTTGCTCTCGGCCGCCGACGCCACGGACCAGGCGCAGACGGTCGTGTTCACCCGGGACGGTGTCTGGGCGGTGACGGGCTCGCGGGACTACACCGTCCGGGTGATCAACACGACCACCGGGGTGGAACGCTGCCGGGTGACCCACGGATTCGAGGTGTACCACGTCTCCCTGAGCCCGGACGACCGCAGAATCGCCACCTCGTCCTACGGCATCACCTCGTCCCCTCCACCGGGCGCGGAGCCCGGCGGGGTCGTCTTCGACGCGCAGACCGGCAACAAGCTCTGTCTGCTGGGCAACAACACGTCGGTGGCGTTCAGCCCGGACGGGGAGCTGGTCGCCGCCTCCCTCGGCTTCGAGGGGTCTGCCCGGGTGTACGACCCCGACGTGGACCAGGAACGCAGCCGGCTCGCGCACGGCGGCCCGGTGAACGCCGTCGCCTTCAGCATGGACGGGACGAGGGTCGCGACCGCGAGCGCGGACGGTACGGCCCGTGTCTTCGACGCCGACAGCGCCGCCGAGGTCCACCGCCATACGCACAACAGCCCGGTGCTCACCGTGGCGTACTCCCGGCAGGGCGCCCTGGCCAGTGGCGACACCGCCGGCATCGTCCTGCTGCATGGACCAGGGGACGGCGCGGAGGAGAGAACACTGCGTCTCGACGGACCCGTCTCCGCCGTCGTGTTCAGCGAGGACGGGCTGTCGCTGGCCACCGCGAGCGCGGACGGTACGGCACGGCTGTTCAAGGTCGAGACGGGCGGTCAGCGCTTCCGTCTGGTGCACGACGGTGAGGTGGCGGCGGTCGCCTTCTCCGGGGACGGCAAACGGCTGGCCACCGGCTGCGCCGACGGGACCGCCCGTATCTTCAACGCCCAGACCGGCGCCGAGCTGGTGGAGCTGGTGCACGACGGACCGGTGCGCTCGGTCGCCTTCAGCCCGGACGGAGCCCTGCTGGCCACCGCGAGCACCGACGGCGCCGCCCGGGTCTTCGCCACGGCAACCGGTGGTCGGCAGTTCAAGCTCAGCCACGCGGGAGCGGTACGGGCCGTCGCGTTCAGCCATGACCGGGTGCTGGCGACGGGCAGCGAGGACGGCACGGCGCGCCTCTTCGGCATGAGCGACGGTGCCGAACTGTTCCAGTTCGAACACGACGGTGCGGTACGGGCGATCGCCTTCAGTCCGAACGGGCTCTGGCTGGCCACCGCGAGCGCGGACGGCAAGGCGCGGATCTTCCGCGTGGCCACCGGGACGGAGGAGCTGCGGCTCACGCACGGCGGGCCGGTCGGCGCGATGGTGTTCAGCTACGACAGCAAGTGGATCGCCACCGGCTGCGACGACGGCATCGCCCGTGTACTGGCCGCCGTGCCGGGCCCATGACCCCGGGGCCGGGAGCGTACCCACGGGCGCCGGGGCGGGCGGTGGTCAGCCGTTCGGTGTGGGACGGTCTTCAGGTTCCGCGGTGTCGGGTGGGGGTGGTGGTGTGGGGAGGCTGGCGGCGCGGCGGCCGAGTGCGGCGGGTTGGCCGTGGACTTCGGGGTGGAGGTAGCGGCCTTTCTCCTCGGGGGTCTTCTCCCGGTCTCCGGCG
>NZ_JBITFN010000039.1:0-29409 GCF_044456085.1 Streptomyces sp. NPDC051018 | reverse complement strand
CAACGCCAACCCCCAACTGCCATGGTCCTTCCTCGCCAATACCGGCCTGACCATCCACCCACCACACCAACCGAACTTACGAAAAGATCAGTAGTGCGGTATCAGGCAACGTTCACTCTGTCGACGATGGCGCGTAGGCGCCGGTCGTGGGCATGGCGATTTCGCCGGATGATGTAGCGCCGGATCATGCTGCCCTGTTCTTTGTGGCCGGCGTGGTCGGTGTCGTCCAGCGTGAAGGAGCGCAGGGCGGTGAACTGGGCCTCGATGCGCTTCAGTCAGGAGCTGTTGGTCGGTGTGCAGGCGATCTCGGCGTTGTCGGACCCGGCCCGTTCCGCGACCCGGCGGCAGCGCTTGGTGGTCAGGTGCGGGGAGAAGTTGTCGCAGACGATCGCGATGCGGGTCCCGGGCGGGTAGAGGCTGCGCCTCATGTGGTGGCTGGGGCTTCGCCGTAGGGAGCTGGGCGAGACAGCGGGTGAGGGCGCCGCCGATCGCCCGCTGGCGCTGGTCATGATCCGGAGGGTCATCGGCTGGTGCCGGAACGGTGTGTGGCTCTGCGAGCGCGCATGCCGAGCGAGCGCCCCCGGCTGACGGGTGCCGCTCTCAGGCCGCAGGCAGGTCCTCGTGCACCCCCGACCCGACGTCGCCGCGCTCCCGCGCCGCCTCACTGCGGCCCTCGCCGCCGTGCACGGCGCGGGATGGGAGTTATGGGCTGTTCACACGTGCTCACCGTGGTCAGGTCGGCTGAAGGAGGTGATGGCGAAGGTGGCGTACGAATCGCCGGGACCAGGCGGACGGATCCACGAACGGGTGACGAAGCTGTGCAGTGGGCCTTCCAACAGGGCGGTGCGTGGCAGGGTCAGTCCCAGGGCCCGCTCCAGGGTTCTGAGCGCGCTCCGCGTCCCCGGCAACCCCCGGGCCGGGGCGTTCGGGTCGTGCGCGTCCCTCCCCTGGCTCTCATCGCCCCGCCATTGCCCGGTCGTTCCCGGGAAGCCGTCGAGCGCCAGCCACGGCGGTATCTCCCCGGTCCAGTGCGGCTCGACGTCCCCTGCCGTCACAGAGAACGCGCACACCTCTTCCCCGTCGACCCCGACGGAGAGATGGAAACGAGTCCGAGACCGGTCAAAGGTGTCGACGCTGTGCCAGACGACCACCGCCCTGGTCCCCTCCGAGGCGGCAGCGGCCGGGGAGACGAAACGCAGCTCGTCAAAGCCCCTCGGGGTGCCGTCGAAGGCAAAGCTCCACCCGGGGGCCGCCTGCCCGATCTGGACCAGGGCACGGTCGTCGTACGACGTACTGCCGAGCGCCAGGCCCAGCCGGTGGTCCGCGTCCCACCTGCTGAGCGGTGGATACAACCCGTCCGGCCCGGGCGTCACTTCCCGCTGTGGCCGGCCGCCGGGTCCGGGGCCGCCCCCGCCCGGGTCCTTGAGACGGGCGGGCAGACCCGCCGGATCGGGGTCCGCGACGAACACGGCTCGATAGCCCCCGTGGAACCGGTCCGGCACCTCGTCCTCCAGCCAGGACAGACCCACCGGATCGTCCCCCGGCGCGTCCCCGACGGGCCCCGGGGCCGTGTCGGGCCGCTCCCGCTCCGGCCGCGCGAACTCGCCCCGGGGCAGGGCCAGCAACAGCCGCCCCCGCTCTGGAGTGATCACCGGACCCAGTACCGGATCCGCGAGCAGTCCGAGCGGCGCCAGATGGTCGGGTCCCAATGCCCGCCAGTGGGGGAGCGCGGCCCACAGCGACCGCCACGCCTCGTTCCACCGGCCCCAGCGGGCCAACGCCCGCGCCTCATCGGCCGCCTCCCCGAGCGGCCCGTCCGCCGTGAAGCGGTACGTCCCCTCCCGCGCCGCCCGCAGCGCCTCCTCAGCCCTCTCCAGCGCCTCGGGCGTACTACAGCGGGCGAGCAGCGCCCACGACCGGCCGGTCTGGCTGTAGTGCCGCTCGGTGGTGGCGAAGCCCGCCGCGGCCACCGGCAGCAGGTCAGGGGCGTACACCGGGTCGACCGCGAGGGCGTCGACCGAGAACGCCCGGGCATGTGCCGAGAGTAGACAGTCCAACTGCCCCCGCAGCAGCCCGGCCCTCGGCCTGCCGTACCTCTCGGCGGCTCTCAGCAGGGCCAGGGCCTCCTCGTACTCCCCGCTCAGGGCCGCCAGCCGGGCCCGCTCCACCACGGCGTCCTGCGCCCGCGTCGTGTCGTTGGCGAACGGCGGTCCTTCGCCGTGAGCGGCCTTGTAGGCGGCCGAGCTGTGAAAGGACCGGTAACAGTCCAGCATGTATTGGCGGAATGACGGAAAGCGTTCGGGCGGCGCGGCCCGCCAGGACGCCCACTCGTACACCGCCCACTCGCCGTCCGCGTCCCGGTCCAGCGGGTCGATCAGGACCATCGTCGCGTCCGTCTCCGCGTCCAGATGGAACGCCCGGTGCCACATCCCGGCCTCCAGCAGTTCCTGCGGCGAGGCGTTCTCGTCCAAGTGCTCCCCGAAGATCTCGGCGAGACCATGGGCGTTCTGGTGCGGATGGATGCCCCGGGTCCCGGCCAGCCGGTAGACGGGGTGGTCCGCCGGCCGCCAGCCGTTGCTGATCCGCAGGAACGACTCGAGCGACGGCGGCAGTCGATGGCCGATCCGCTCTTCCAGCGCGGCGATGTCCGAGTCCGACGCACCCGGGTAGCCGAGCCACCGCGCCGCTATCAGCTCCAGATCCGACTCGTCCCGCTCATCGGGATCCTGAGCGTCGGCCCACTCTCCGCTCCAGCGGGTGAGGAACTCTCGCCAGTCGAATGGAGTTTCGGTCGTTGTCTCGTCCGTCGAGGTCATACGGCGATGGTGGCACCCGCCACTGACAGCGGGTCCAGCCGCCGACCCGGCGGTGCGAGTGCGCGACCCCGCTGGCCGCGCGCCACCCCGATGAACGGAACGGCTGTCTGCCGAACGCCTGGATGTTACTCTCCAGTACTGTTTGTTCGGACGGACGGAAGAGAGGCGGCCCTCGTGTCCACCAGCGACACCACCGACGGATCCGGAACGGCTGCCCCGGCCGCCGACTTCCGTGGACTGACCGCCTGCGTACGGCAGTTGAGCGACGGTCACACCACCTCCGAATCCCTGGTGACGAGCACGATCGAGCGGATCAGAGCGAGCCGGGACACCATCAACGCCTTTCGCTGGGTCCGCGAGAAAAAGGCCCTCGCCGAGGCCCGGGACGCCGATCGCCGGCTCGCCGCGGGGGAGTGGCTGCCGCTTCTCGGGGTGCCGGTCGCGGTCAAGGACGACACCGACGTCGCCGGGCTGCCCACCCTCTTCGGCTGCCGCGGCGAGATCGCCGCCGCCTCGGCGGACGGCGAGTCGGTGCGGCTGCTGCGCGCGGCCGGAGCGGTGATCGTCGGCAAGACGAACTCCTGCGAGCTGGGCCAGTGGCCGTTCACCGAGGGGCCCGCCTTCGGAGCCACCCGTAACCCCTGGTCCACCGGGCACACCCCGGGCGGCTCGTCGGGGGGATCGGCCGCGGCGGTCGCCGCCGGGCTGGTTCCCGCCGCGCTCGGCTCCGACGGCGCGGGATCCATCCGCATCCCCGCCGCCTGGACCCATCTGGTGGGCATCAAGCCCCAGCGCGGACGGGTCTCCCTCCACCCGTACACCGACGCCTTCCAGGGACTCGCGGTCAACGGCCCCCTGGCCCGTACGGTCGCCGACGCCGCGCTCCTGCTCGATGTGGTCCAGGGCCCCTGCTCCCTCCAGGGGTTCGACCCGCACCGGCCGGAGGCGGTGGACGCGTCCGCCGCCGCACGCCGGGACCCGGGACGGCTGCGGATCGCCCTCGCCTGGCGGCCCCCGCTCACCCTCACCCGCGCCACCCCGCACCCCGAGGTCCGCCGGGCCGTCACCGCGCTCGCCGAAGCCCTCGCCCGCCTCGGCCACGAGGTCGAGGAGGCCCGCCCCCGGTACGGGCTCATCGGCCTCGGCTTTCTGCCGCGCGCCGCCGCCGGGGTCGCCGAAGCCGCGGCCCTGCACCCCGACCCCGCGCTGCTCGACCCCCGTACCCGCAGCACCATGCGTTCCGGACGGGCCCTCGGCGGACGGGTCGTGCGGGCCGCCCGCGCCCGTGAGAGTCACCAGCACACCCGGATCGGCGAGATCTTCGAAGGCCGGGGCTTCGATGTCGTCCTCTCCCCGACGACCGCCGGCCCGCCGCCGCGCGTGGGCACCTTCGACGGCCTCGGCACCTGGCGCACCAACGCCGTCATGGCCGCGGCCTGCCCCTACGCCTGGCCGTGGAATGTCCTCGGCTGGCCCGCCGTCAACGTACCCGCCGGTCTCACCGCGGACGGACTGCCCGTCGGCGCCCAGCTCCTCGGCCCGGCGGGCAGTGAGGAGAAGCTGATCTCGCTGGCCGCCCAACTGGAGGCCGACCGGCGCTGGTACGAGATGCGCCCGCCGACCCCCGTGATCCCCGGGAGCGCCCCGGTGCAGGAGTGAGGGGGCCTCGCGCCCCGCTCGACGCGCGCGGCCCCGGGGGTGTCGCCGGGCCGGTCGGTCAGCGACGGCAGACCGGGTCGGACGCGGGGAGGGTTCCGGTGGCCAGATAGGCGTTGACCTCGGTGTCCACACAGGCGTTGCCGTACTCGCCGTAGATCCCGTGAGCGGTGGTGCCGCGCAGGGTGAGCAGACGGGAGCCGGTCAGCGCCCGGTGCATGGCCCTGCTGCCCTCGTAGGTGGTGGCGGTGTCCCCGGTGGCGGACACGATCAGCGCGGGGGCGGGGTTGCCGATGCTCGTGGGGCGCTCGCGCGGGCGGTCCGGCCAGAAGGCGCAGGGCCAGATGTTGTTCTTGAGCGGACCGAAGAGGGGATGGCCGGCCCGGCTGCGCCGGACGTCGTTCCAGTAGACGTCGGGGTCGCGCGGGGCCGCGCGGTCGCCGCAGACGATCGCGGCGGCCGGACCGGCGAGCGGGGAACCGGCGCTGGTCAGGACGAACGTGAGGAGTCCGTCGAGTCCGGGACCGGGGTCGGCGGGGCGGCCGTGCGCGGCCTCGTTGAGGGTCCGGACGGTGGAGGCGAACTCCGCGCGGGCCGCGAGGCGGTCGTCGCCGGGGCCGATGGAGAGGATGTACGGGACCACCTGGTCGTCCACCTCGTACGGTCCGACACGCAGTGGGCGATCGTCCGCTGCGGCGGCGATCGTGTTCACGGTGGCGAGCACCCGGGCGGGGGTGGCGCCGAGGCCGTAGGTGCCGTGGCGTTCGGCGGCCCAGACCGCCCAGCCGCGGAGCGCGCGTTCCGCCTCGTCCTCGGTTCCCCGCATGGCCCTGGGGCCCCACTCTCGCGGGTCGCCCGCGCTGTCCAGCACGAGACGGTCGGTGCGGCCGGGGAACATCTGGGAGTAGACCGCGCCCAGATAGGCGCCGTAGGAGTAGCCGAGAAAGGAGATCCGGCGCTCGCCGAGGGCACGGCGCACAAGGTCGACGTCCCGGGCCGTGTCGCGGGTGTTGGCGTACGGGAGTACGTCGGCGTGGCGCCGGGTGCAGCGCTCGGCCAGGTCGCGCTGCACCGCCGCCTGATGGTCGAACCGGGCGCGGGTCTGACCGGCCGAGCGGAGCCACATGCCGATGGGCCAGCCGCAGTCGAGCGGTGTGCTGCGCCCGACGAAGCGCGGGTCCAGGCCGATGAGGTCGTAACGGGCGCCGACGTCCTTCATGGCCGCACGCGTCTTGAGCGGCATGCCGAGCGTGGGTTCGCCGGGGCCGCCGCTGTTGAGGACCATGGTGCCGATGCGCCGGGCGCGGTCCGTGGCGGGGAGGCGGGACAGCGCGAGGGTGATGGTGCGGCCGCCGGGCCTGGAGTGGTCGAGCGGGACGGCGAGTTCCGCGCACTGTGCGCCCGCCCGGTCGAGTTCCCGGCCGAGGGCGTCGTCGGGGCCCTGGGCGCAGGGCTTCCAGCCGAGCCGTGGGGGCGGGCCGCCGCCCGCACCGGCCGGGGGTGCGACGGCGGCCGACAGGGCGATCAGAGCAAGGGCCGGGACCAGCCGTCCGCAGGTCCGGGCGAAGGCCCGCTTCGGTCGTGCGGAGGCCGGTTTCGGTCGTGCGGAGGCCGGTTTCGGTCGTGCGGAGGTCTGTCGTGCAGGGGTCGGCCGTGCGGAGGTCTGTCGTGCAGGGGTCGGCCGTGCGGAGGTCGGTTTCATGGGCGAGGACGCTAGGGCGGCCGGACGGCCGGCACGATAGGGCCCGTCGTACGAACCCTGCTACAGCCCGCTGTAGTGACCGGCGGGAACCGGTGACGCACAATGATCTTCTACCACCGCGTCGCGAGGAGGTGCGCATGCGCAACCGGGTGTTCTCCGGCTCGGTCTATCTGCTGGGCACGCTGGCCACCGCCGTGGTCACGGTCCTCGCGCTGCCTGTGCTGCTCGCGCCCCCGGCGGCGCGGGGCTGGGCGGACCGGCACCGCAGGCGGGCCGCCCGGCTGCTGGGACTTCCGGGCGACGGGCGGTCGGCCGGGTGGCGCAATCTCGCCTGGGCGCTCACGCATATCGCCGTCGGGATCCCGCTCGGGCTGGCCGCCCTCATGTGCCTGGGCAACATCCTGGTCGCCGCGGTGGCGGTGTCCCTGTGGTGGGCGTTTCCCGACGGCGAGCGTCCCACCCTGTTCCCGTTCCTCGATGTCCGCGTGGACGATTGGGCGACCGCGCTGGTGGGGGGCGCCGTTCAGCTCGCCGTCCTCGGTGCGGCGGCCCGGTGGGTGCTGCCTCCGCTGGCACGGCTCCACGCCCGTCTGTGCCTGGCGGTGCTCGCGCCGTCGGCCCGCGAGCGGCTCACCGAGCGGGTCGACGTGCTGACCAGGAGCCGGGTCGGCGTGGTCGACGCCCACGGCGCGGAGCTCCAGCGGATCGAACGCGATCTGCACGACGGGACGCAGGCGCGCCTGGTGACCATCGCCATGCAGCTGGGCATCGCCAGGGAGTCGCTCACCGACGACCCGGAGGCGGTCGCGACGCTGCTCCGGCAGGCGCACGAGACGGCGGAGGAGGCGATGGCCGAACTCCGCACGGTGCTCCAGACGATCTACCCGCCGATCCTCGCCGACCGCGGGCTCGACGGGGCGCTGACGGCGCTGGCCGCCCGGTCGGGAGTGCCGGTCCGTTTCGAGCTCGACGACCTGGGCGGGCTCCCGGCGACCGTGGAGGCGGTCGCCTACTACGTGATCGCCGAGGCGCTGACGAACATCACCAAACACGCCTCGGCCACCCGGGCGGCCCTGAGCGTCCAGCGCCCCGGCGACGCGCTGTCCATCGAGGTCACCGACGACGGAGAGGGCGGCGCGGACGAGGCACGCGGCACCGGGATCACCGGGATACGCCGCCGGGTCGCCGCCCTGGACGGCACCGTCCGCCTCCACAGTCCACCGGGCGGCCCCACCACCCTCACCGTCCGGATACCGTGCTCATGACGATCGTTCAGGAGGTCCCGTGCGGGTCGTGATCGCCGAGGACAACGTCCTGCTGGCCGGTGGCCTGGAGGCGATGCTGGCGGCGAAGGGCTTCGAGGTCGCGGCTGTCGTCCCCGACGCCGAGGCCTTCCTCGGCGCCGTCGCCGAGCACCGCCCCGACATCGCCGTCGTCGACGTGCGGCTGCCGCCGTCGTTCCGCGACGAGGGGATCCACGCGGCGCTGCGGGCCCGCCGGGAGCACGGTGCGCTGCCGATCCTGGTGCTGTCGCAGTATGTGGAGCGCGATTACGCCGGCAAGCTGCTCTCCGACGGCCGCGGCGGCATCGGCTACCTCCTCAAGGACCGCATCGGCCGGGTGGCCGAGTTCGTCGACGCCCTGCACCGCGTCGCGGCCGGGGGCACCGCCATGGACCCCGAAGTGGTCGCCCAGCTCCTCGCCCGCCGGGGCGGCGACCCTCTCGACACCCTCACGGCCCGTGAACGGGAGTCGCTCGCCCTCATGGCGCAGGGCCACGACAACGCCACCATCGCCGAACGGATGCGGATCTCCGACAACGCCGTCCACAAGCACATCGGCAATATCTTCGCCAAGCTCGGCCTGGCACCGGACGACTCCGGCCACCGCCGCGTACGGGCGGTGCTCGCCTACCTGGACGGCACGCCCCGGCCACCGGAGCAAGGGAACCCGCGCTGATCGCCGGGCGAACCCGTACCACCGGCTCCGGCACGGGTCTCCGGGCACGGACAACACGCCCGGGGTCCGTACGTGCCCCCGAGCCACCGGCATCCCGAGGGAACCCGCGCTGATCGCCGGGCGAACCCGTACCACCGGCTCCGGCACGGGTCTCCGGGCACGGACAACACGCCCGGGGTCCGTACGTGCCCCCGAGCCACCGGCATCCCGTCGGACGACCCCACCGACGCGCTCCCGCTGCCGCTTCTGCGGGCGCGGCCCACGCGCAGCCGCGAGAAGGACCCGGCCCAGCGGGGACACGGTGTCCCGGAGGCCGGGGGCGGCCGGGCGACGTCCCATGGGCGGGACGGGCGTACGGCGGGTTACGGCACCCGCGCCGTCCACCGCTCCGTCGTGAACTTCGTCGCGGCCAGCTCCTGGGCCCGCGCCAGCTCCCGCTCCGTGATCTTCCCGTCGGACAGACCGTACCGGCCCCGGAACGAGTCGATCATCCGCTCGATGACGGCCTCGCGCGGCAGCCCGGTCTGCCTCCGCAGCGGATCCACCCGCTTCTTCGCGCTCTTGGTCCCCTTGTCGGAGAGCTTCTCCCGGCCGATGCGCAGGACGTCGAGCATCTTGTCCGCGTCGATGTCGTACGCCATCGTCACATGGTGCAGCACCGCGCCGCCGCCCTGCCCCACCACTCGCTTCTGTGCCGCGCCCGCGATCTTGCCGGCGTCCGTGGCGATGTCGTTGAGCGGCTGGTACCACGCCTTGACGCCCATACCGGCCAGCGCGCCGAGGACCCAGTCGTCGAGGTAGGCGTAACTGTCGGCGAAGGAGAGCCCGGAGACCAGGGCTTCGGGCACGGAGAGCGAGTACGTGATCGTATTGCCGGGCTCGATGAACATCGCCCCGCCGCCGCTGATCCGGCGCACCACCGTGATGCCGTGGCGCTCGGCGGCCTCGGGGTCGACCTCGTTGCGCAGGGACTGGAAACTCCCGATCACCACGGCGGGCGCGCCCCACTCCCACACGCGCAGCGTCGGCGGGCGCCGCCCGGCCGCGACCTCCGCGGTGACGACCTCGTCCAGCGCCATGTGCAGCGCGGGCGGCTGGGGCCCCTCGTGGACGAGCTGCCAGTCGTAGTCCGTCCAGTCGGTGGCGTGCGCCAGGGCACGGCGTACGGCGACGCCGATGCCCTCGGAGGTCAGACCGTACATCTGGGTGCCCGGCGGCAGGGCCGCGTCGATACGGGCGGCGAGCTGGGCGGCACCGGTCTCGGCCGGAGCCCCCTCCAGGGCGCCGTCGATCGCGAGGATCGCCTCGTCGGGCTCCAGGAAGAAGTCCCCGGCGACCCGGACGTTGCGCAGGAGGCCGTCTTGCGTGTCGAGATCGACCACCACGAGTTTTCCGCCCGGGACCTTGTACTCGCCGTGCATGCGTCCTCCGCAGTCGTGGGGCTCTGCCCGCAGGAATGTTCTCGTTCCGACTCGTACGTTACGCCGGACGGGCACCCGTCCTCCGGGCCGCACCGCGGACCCCGTGCGGAGGCGGTGCGACGGGCCGCGTGGCCGCTCGCCGATGGCTCCGGCGGCACCCCGCTCACGACAGGGCCGGCACCGCGACCCGGGTGGGACGCCCGTGGACGGCCACCCGGCGGAGGGACCGGCGGGCCGGGCGGGGGAGTGACGCACATCACCGCGGTGGGCGTCAAGGCCGGGATCAGCGGGTCCGTCCTGTCCTGCGGATGGCTCCGAACCGGCCGTCCGTACCGGGAACGGTGAACGAGAGGTAACGGGGCCACGGCCCGGCGCGGAACACCCCCACGGCCATGCTTAGCTGGACATATGATCGATGACTTTCTGTCCGGTGACCTGTCCGATGTCGAGGAGGCGATCCGCAAGGCGGCCGCCACCGAGATCATGCCCCGCTACCGTCAGCTCGCCGCGCACGAGATCGTCGAGAAGAGCGCCCCGCACGACCTGGTGACCACCGCCGACCGCCTGGCCGAGGAACACCTCACCGCCTCCCTGTCCGCACTGCTCCCCGGGTCCGTGGTCGTCGGTGAGGAAGCGGTCTACGCCGACCCCTCGCTGTACGGGGCACTGCACGGCGACGCGCCCGTATGGATCGTCGACCCGGTCGACGGCACCCGGCAGTTCGTCCGGGGGGAAGCGCGGTTCTGCACCCTGGTGGCGCTCGCCCAGCGCGGTGAACTGCTCGCCTCCTGGACCTTCGCCCCGGCGCTCGACGAACTGGCCGTCGCGGTACGGGGCGGGGGCGCGCACCTGGGCGGCGTACCGCTCGTGTCGGGCGCGCCCGAGCCCGGCGCGCCGCTTGAGGTGGCGACCTCCCACCCCGACTTCACCACGCCCGAGCAGAAGCGCGCCCTCCTCGGGCTGAACTCCGACGGCGTCCGCCCCCGCCCCTGCGGATCGGCGGGCCTGGAGTACCTCTCCATCGCCCGGGGCGAACTGGACGCGATCGCCTTCTCCTGGGAGAGCGCCTGGGACCACGCGGCGGGCCTGCTGCTGGTCACCGAGGCCGGTGGGGCTCATCTGACCGTCGCGGGCGAGCCCTTCCGCATCGGCGACGGCAACGCCCTCCCCTTCACGGCGGCGAGGGACGCGGCGACGGCGGAGCGCATCCGGGGCCTGCTGGCGGCGGGCTGAACCAGGAGGGGCGGAGAGCCGCGCCGGGTGCGCCCGCCGGGTACCCGGCGGGCGGTGTGCGCGCCCGCGAACCGGCCCCCACCCGGGGTAGGGTTCCCGGCCTTACGTCCCTGGTCCGCGGCTGACCCGTGGGCCCGTGTCACATGGTCCGTGACAGGCCGTACGCCCATGCCACCGGCCCCTGCCCGCGTCCTGCCCGCACCCGTCTCCGGCCGGCCTCGGGTGCGCGAGGCCCGTGCACGGAGGACCGGTCCGGGTCCGGTGTTCCGGTTCGTCCGTCCGCCGGCCCTCCGGTTCCGCCCTCCGGGTCCGGCCCTCCGGTTCGTCCGTCCGCCGGGTCCCGTCGGGTTACTCCGGATCGTGCCCGCCCCGCCCTGCCCGCCCTGTCCTCCGTATGTCCGTACGCGGCCTCCCTGCCCCTGTGCCGAGTGGGCGCATTCCCCGGGCCCGCCCCCGCGTCCGGGCCACGCCCGTATCACGCCCCCGCACGAACCCGGGGACCGGCCCGGGGCGGGCCGGAATATCCTGGGCCTCCGGACGTCGGCCGACGAAGGAGTCCCAAGGTGCCATCGATGCTCGACGCCGTCGTCGTGGGGGCCGGCCCCAATGGACTGACCGCCGCGGCGGAGCTGGCCCGCCGCGGCTTCTCCGTGGCCCTGTTCGAGGCGCTGGACACCGTCGGCGGGGGCGCGCGGACCGAGGAGCTGACCCTGCCGGGCTTCCGGCACGACCCCTGCTCCGCCGTGCACCCGCTCGGCATCGGCTCTCCCGCCTTCGCCTCGATGCCCCTGGAACGGCACGGCCTCGAGTGGCTGGCGACCGAGCCCGCGCTGGCGCACCCCTTCCCCGACGGCACCGCGGCCGTGCTCAGCCGGTCGGTGGGGGAGAGCGCGATGTCCCTGGGACCCGAGGACGCCGGCACCTACCGCCGTCTGGTCGCCCCCTACGCGGGCCACTGGGACAGCATCGCCGCCGACTTCCTGCGTACGCCGTGGGAGCGGCTGCCCCGTGACCCGTACCGCTTCGTACGGTTCGGGCTGACCGCGATCCAGCCCGCGACCTGGATCGCGCGCCGCTTCCGGGGCGAGAAGGCCCGGGGACTCTTCGCCGGACTCGCCGCCCACGCCATCGCGCCCACCTCCGGCATCGCCACCTCCGGTATCGCCCTGATCTTCGCGCTCGCCGCCCATGCGAACGGCTGGCCCGTCCCGCGCGGCGGATCGCAGTCGATCTCGGACGCCCTCGCCTCGTATCTGCGTGAGCAGGGCGGCACGATCCACACCGGAGTCGAGGTCAAGCGGCTCGACGAACTGCCCCCGGCCCGCGCGTACGTCTTCGACACCTCGCCGACCGCGCTGGCCAGGATCGCCGGGCTGGGCAGGGCGTACGACCGGTATCACTACGGCGCCTCCGTCTTCAAGATCGACTACGCGCTGTCGGGACCCGTCCCCTGGACCGCGCGTCAGGCCCGTACGGCCGGAACCGTCCATATCGGGCCCACCGCCGCCGAGATCGAGGCCGCGCTCGCCGCCGCCGTCACCGGGCGCGACCCGCAGACGCCCTTCCTCATCACCGCGCAGCCCAGCGTCGTCGATCCGTCCCGCGCCCCCGACGGCAAACACGTCTTCTGGGTGTACGGGCACGTCCCCGCCCGCTGGGAAGGAGACGCGACCGAGGTGATCGAGCGTCAGCTGGAGCGCTTCGCACCGGGGTTCCGCGATCTCGTCCTCGCCCGCGCGTTCGCCGGGCCGCCGGAGCTCGCCGACCGCAACGCGAACTACGTCGGCGGAGACATCGCCTGCGGGGCCTTCTCCGGACTCCAGACGATCCTGCGCCCCAAACTCGCCCGGGTGCCGTACGCCACCGCCCACCCCGCCGTGTTCCTCTGCTCCTCCGCGACCCCGCCCGGCCCGGGCGTCCACGGGATGTCCGGTCACCACGCGGCACGGGCCGTCTGGCGCCGGCTGCGCGCCGTCCGCTGAATCATGGTCTGAACACCGCCTGCCAGGTGGGAGGATGACGCCATGACGCAGCAGCCGTCCCTCGTTCTCGTACGCGGTGACATCACCGGGCAGCATGTCGACGCCATCGTCAACGCGGCCAACTCCTCCCTCCTCGGCGGCGGCGGTGTCGACGGGGCGATCCACCGTGTGGGCGGCCCCGAGATCCTCGCCGCCTGCCGCGAACTGCGGGCCTCGCGGTACGGCAAGGGTCTGCCGACCGGCCAGGCCGTCGCCACCACCGCGGGCCGGCTCGACGCGGACCATGTGATCCACACGGCGGGACCCGTCTGGTCCCGGGAGGAGGACCGCAGCGCCCTCCTCGCCTCGTGTTACCGGGAGTCACTGAGGGTGGCGGCGGAGCTGGGGGCCAAGTCGATCGCGTTCCCCGCGATCTCGACCGGTATCTACGGCTGGCCCATGGACGACGGGGCGCGGATCGCGGTGAGCACGGTCCGCAAAGAGGCGACCGCGCCCCTCACCGAAGTACGGTTCGTGCTGTTCGACGAGTACGCGTACGAGGAGTTCGCGGCGGCGCTCGCGGCCAGGGGCTGAGGCCCGGGCCGGGACCCGCGGCCTCCCGGGCGGCACCCCGGCACCTGCCCTCGCGCACGGTCCCGGGGCCGATCCCGGGGTACCGGTCCCGGTGGTGATCACCACCGTGAAACGGCCGGGCCCTGGCAGGCGGACGTCCATGTCGTTTTCTCGCGAGCTTCAGCCGGTCGTCTGCCCCATCCTTGAAGCATGCACACCGACACCGAGCGCTGCGTACGCGCCGTCCAGTCGAAGGACGCCCGATTCGACGGCTGGTTCTTCACTGCCGTGCTGACCACGGGCATCTACTGCCGCCCCAGCTGCCCTGCCGTACCGCCCAAGCCCGAGAACATGACCTTCCACCCGAGCGCCGCCGCCTGCCAGCAGGCAGGGTTCCGCGCCTGCAAGCGCTGCCGGCCCGACACCAGCCCCGGCTCGCCCGAGTGGAACGCCCGCGCCGACACCGTCGCCCGTGCCATGCGGCTGATCGGGGACGGTGTCGTCGACCGCGAGGGCGTCCCCGGCCTCGCCGCCCGTCTCGGCTACTCCACCCGGCAGGTCGAGCGACAGCTCCTCGCCGAACTGGGCGCCGGGCCGCTGGCGCTCGCCCGCGCCCAGCGTGCCCAGACCGCGCGCATCCTCATCGAGACCACCGGCCTCCCCATGGCCGAGGTCGCCTTCGCGGCCGGTTTCTCCTCCATCCGCACCTTCAACGACACCGTCCGCGAGGTCTTCGCCCTCACCCCCGGCGAACTGCGCGCCCGGTCCGCACGGCACGGCGCCGCCACCCCGGCCCCGGCCCCGGCCCCCGGGATGATCGCGCTGCGGCTGCCGTACCGCGCGCCCCTCAGCCCCAGCAACCTCTTCGGCCATCTCGCCGCGACCGCCGTACCCGGTGTGGAGGAGTGGCGGGACGGCGCGTACCGCCGCACCCTTCGCCTCCCGTACGGGCACGGCATTGCCGCCCTCACCCCGCACCCGGACCACATCGGATGCCGGCTCTCCCTCACCGACCCCCGCGATCTGACCATCGCGATCAGCCGCTGCCGCCGGCTGCTCGACCTCGACGCCGACCCCGTCGCCGTCGACGAGCGGCTCGGGGCCGATCCGCTGCTCCGGCCGCTGGTGGACAAGGAACCCGGCCGCCGAGTGCCGAGGACCGTCGACGCGGCGGAGTTCGCCGTACGGGCGGTGCTCGGGCAGCAGGTCTCGACGGCCGCCGCCCGCACCCACGCGGCCCGTCTGGTCACCGCCCACGGGGAGCGGGTCGAGGACCCCGGGGGCGGCCTCACGCATCTCTTCCCGTCGCCCGCGGCACTGGCCGCGCTCGACCCCGGGGCCCTCGCGCTCCCCCGCAGCCGCCGCACCACCCTCACCACGCTCGTCGCCGCGCTCGCCGGGGGGACACTGCGCCTCGGGGTCGACAGCGACTGGGACGAGGCCCGTGCCCGTCTGGGCGCCCTGCCGGGCTTCGGCCCCTGGACCGTCGAGGTCATCGCCATGCGCGCCCTCGGCGACCCCGACGCCTTCCTCCCGACCGACCTCGGCATGCGCCGCGCCGCGGCCGACGCCGGGCTTCCCGCGACACCCGCCGCACTCACCGCGCACGCGGCCGCCTGGCGGCCCTGGCGGGCGTACGCGGTCCAGTACCTCTGGGCCACCGGTGATCACCCCATCAACTACCTTCCCGCACCAGGAGCCGGATCATGATCAGGCAGCACACCGTCGTCGACAGCCCTTACGGCGCTCTGACGCTCGTCGCGACCGACGGAGCCCTGAGCGGCCTCTATATGACCGAACAGCGTCACCGGCCCGACGAGGAGACCTTCGGCGAAGCCGCCTCCGGCCCCTTCGGACCGGTGATCCGTCAGCTCGACGCGTACTTCGCCCGGGAGTTGACCGCGTTCGACCTGCCGCTGCGACTGGAGGGCACGGAGTTCCAGCGGAGCGTATGGGACCGGCTGCTGAGCATCCCGTACGGCGAGACCCGTACCTACGGCGACCTCGCGCACGAACTCGGCAAGCCGAACGCCTCCCGCGCCGTCGGCCTCGCCAACGGCAAGAACCCGGTCAGCATCATCGTGCCCTGCCACCGGGTGATCGGCTCCACGGGGAAGCTCGTGGGGTACGGAGGCGGACTGGGCCGCAAACAGCGGCTGCTGGCGTTCGAGTCGGGCGCGCCGGGCGAGGAGGCCGCCCTGTTCTGACCGCGTCCCTGCCCCGGCCGGAGGACTACCGCGGCGGTGGACGCACTGTGCACGGATCGTCGGGTCATCCCGCGTTCCCGGTCGACTCACGGGCCGCGCCCGACCGTAGGTTCACACACGCACATCGTTCATCGGCAATGAGATCGGGAGAGCCTATGAAGATCCGCAGAATCACCAGTGCCGTGACTTCAGCGGGGGCGGTCGTGGCCACGGCTGTGCTGGCCACCCCTCCGTCGAGTGCCGCCGTCGACGGGCAGGATGTGAGTGCCGCCGCCCCCTCGCGGGCGATCGGCTCGTCCGGGACGCAAGGCGTCTCCGCGCCCGATTCCAGGAGGGCAGTGGCCACCCGGCAGCTGCTGAACTACTTCAGCGGTCTGTGCGCGGGGGTGGGCAGCCAGACCGGCAACGGTGCCCCGGTGATCCAGTGGACCTGCAACAACTCGCTGGACGAGCTCTGGGAATTTGTCCCGACGACGGACAACAACGGCTACCGCGCTTACTTCCTGAAGAACCGGTACTCCGGGAAGTGTATGGGGGTGGGTTCCAGTCTCGCCAACGGGGCCCGGGTAATCCAGTACACCTGCAACGGCGCCGTCGACGAGAAGTGGTGGTGGGACCGGGGCGACCTGACGTACCGGAACGTCTACTCCGGCAAGTGTCTCGAAGTGCCGTCGACCACGACAGCCGGAGCCAGGGCGATCCAGTGGACCTGCAACGGCGGCCGTCACCAGCAGTGGCTCTGAGAACTCTTCCGAAGCCCCTGACGGGCGCGGGCCGTGGTCCTGCCGGCCGGGGCCGGAACCCGTCATGGCGGGGAGGAGGAGCCGATGTGGGCGCGGATGTCCACCCAGGACCTGCCCGAAGGGGAGAGGTCCGACTGGTACCACGAACTCATCGGCCGCTCGGTCGCTCCCACCCGGCTCGCCATCGAGAACCCGAACACCTTTCACGCCAGTGCCGGGACACTGGCACTCGGAGCCTGTGATGTGTCGTGCTTCAGCCACGGGGCCCTCCGGTCCTGGCGTACACCCGCACTGATCAGGCGCGGCGATCCGGGTCAGTACATCCTGGCCCTGATAACCGAGGGCTCCATGTGGATCTCCCAGCGCCGTAACGACGCCGAGATCGCCGCCGGCGAGGTGGTGGTCTTCGACACCTCGCAGCCCCACACCACGGGAACGGGAGCCGGGACACACGACACACGGCTGATCACGTTGCACCTGCTGCGGGAGGCGGTACCGCTACCCGGGGACAGGATCGACCGGCTGGTCGCACGATCCCTGCCGGCCCATGGGGGTATGGGAGTCTTCCTGAGCCGGTTCATGCGGACGCTGGCGACCCATGCCGCCGACTGCTCACCGCGGGAGAGGCGCCGGCTCGGGACTCTGGCGGTGGACTTGGCGTCCGGCTTCCTCGCCCATCATCTGGGGGCCCGGGACCGGCTTCCGGCCAGAACGCGCGCCCAACTGCTGATGCAGCGGATCGACGCCTTCATCGCCCACAACCTGCACGATCCCGCCCTCAGCCCCGGTGTCGTCGCCGCCCGCCACCACATCTCCCTGCGCACGCTGTACGCGGTCTTCGAACAGCGCGAGGAGAGCGTGGCCGCCTCCATCAGAAACCGCCGTCTGGAGCGCTGCCGCGCCGACCTCGCCCGTCCCGAACTGGCCGCCCGTCCCATCCATGTGATCGCCACGCGCTGGGGCTTCACCAATGTGACCGTCTTCGGCCGCGCGTTTCGCGACGCGTACGGCCTCACCCCCGGAGCCTTCCGCCACCGGGCCCTGCACGGGGCCTCCCACCGGGAGAACTGAGTGTCTTTCGGTCCGATGGGCAGAACCGTGCCCGAGGACGAACCTGCGGTCAGGGCGAACCCAGCCCGTCCGGCGGTCGAGGACGGACCCGGGCCACAGGGCTGGCCCGGCGGCGACGCGGGCCCGGGGCCCGGGTCAGGGAAGCTCGCGCAGCAGCCTCGGAAGCGCCGTACCGATCGGCTCGCGCACGACCTCGTCCGCGACCTCGTCGTACGGTGTCGCCTCAGCGTTCACGATGACCACCCGCGCACCACCCTCCGCAGCCATCCCTGTCAGCGACGCCGCAGGCTGCACCTGGAGACTCGTACCGACCGCGATGAAGACCTCGCTCGCCTTGGCCACGGTCATCGCCTGCGACAGGACGGCGGGATCGAGCCGCTCCCCGAACATGACCGTCGCGGACTTGAGGATCCCCCCGCACGCGAGGCACGGCGGATCATCCTCGCCCGCCTCCACACGGGTGAGCGCCTCCTCCATGGAGGAGCGCGCCTCGCACCGGGTGCAGACGACCGTACGGGCCGTGCCGTGGAGTTCGAGGACCTTGCGCTCGGGCATCCCGGCGAGCTGATGCAGTCCGTCGACGTTCTGGGTGATCACCCGGACGGCATAGCCGGGGCGCCGCTCCAGTTCCGCCACCGCGAGATGCGCCTCGTTCGGCCGCGCGGACCAGGCGGGACTGGAGCGCCGCATCAGCCAGGAGCGGCGGCGGATGTCCGGGTCGGCCATGTAGTAGTCGTAGGTGACGAGCTTCTCGGCCTCCGGATCGCGCTTCCACACCCCGTTCGGCCCCCGGTAGTCGGGAATGCCGGAGTCCGTGGAGACACCGGCGCCGCTGAGAATCGCGACGAGAGTCATACGGCGAGGGTATGCAGTCCCTTCCCCGGGCGGCGAACCGTTTTGTGTTTTCCCGGGCCCCGCCGGTGTCCCCGTCGGCCCGCGGCGATCAGGCCCCGTCCGGATGCGGGACCGTCGCATGCACCGCGACCCCAACCGGAACCCGCTCGTCCACGGCCCTGATCACCGCGGCCGCGTGCTCGGGCCGGAACCCTCCGTACAGCTCGATCAGGTCGATCCGGTCCGCGAGTGCGGCGGCGACCGCGGCTCCGTCCTCCGCGCGCGGTACCGCGACGAACAGCGAGCGCGAAGGCCCTTCCTGGAGCTCCAGCCGGTCCACCTCGGGGTCGGCGCCCTCCCGTACATGGATGAACAGCGCGGTCAGGGACTCGCCGTCCGTGGCGCGCTGCTTGTAGCGGGCGACGTCGAGGAGGGACTCGAAGCCGAAGACCACCGTGCCGACCCGGGCGCGGCCCTTCACCGCGGCCTCGACCTCCGGCACCCAGGTGAAACCCGTGGCGCCGCACAGCTCGATGGTGTCGACCCCCTGCTCGACCAGCTCACCCGCCAGTGCGGCCGCGGCGGCGGGCGAGGTCACCATCGCGATCACGGTCCCCGCCCCCTCGGGGCCGGTCCGCACGAGGTCCGCCGCGTCCGCCAGGAACAGCATGGCCTTGTCGCCGGGCATGATTGCCTCCATCGTCCGTTCGGTGACGCCTCGTACCCTCAGTACCGTTCAATTCCTTTCAGTACTCGGTCAACCGGCCTCCCCGGTGACTTGTTCCCGCCGACAAAAGCGGGTGTCAGCCGGCCGGGAGGCCGTCGACGAGCTCCACCGGACCCCGCCCGGCCTCCAGCGCGTCCAGCGCGGCCAGAACCCGGCTGCCGAGGGATCCCAGCAGCAGGCCCGGGACCTCGTTCCGCTCCACCAGCCGCCAGGACAGCAGTTCCTCCTCCTGGAGCCTGATCGACTTGAGCTGTGTCTCCGTCAGCACCCCTCCGTCGTACACATAGGCGACGATCGGCGGGCGCTGCGGACCGCGCACCCAGTCGACCGCCAGCAGCGCGCCCGGCTCCACATCGAGCCCGATCTCCTCCAGGGTCTCCCGCGCGGCGGCCTGACGGGGCGTCTCGCCCCCGTCCGACTCGATCGTGCCGCCCGGCAGGGCCCAGCCCTCCCGGTAGTTGGGCTCGACGAGGAGTACCCGGCCCCGGTCGTCGCGGAAGAGTGCGGCGGCGCCGGAGAGGACGCGGGGGAGGGTCGCGATGTACGCGGAATAGTCCATGGTCACGCCGGAAGCCTAGACGTCGGGCGCCGGGGCGCCGGGGGTGTCGCGGGCGGAGCGGCCCGGCGGAACGGAGCCGGTTCAGCGGCCGTCCGCCAACTGGACCGTACGTGCCGCCAGTTCACTGATCCGCGCCCCGTCGAATCCGAACACCGCACTGCGCACCCGGTCCTCCAGGGGCGCGGTCCATCGCGCGGGGATCGCGGAGGCACCGCACAGCACACCCGCCACCGAGCCCGCCGTCGCCCCGTTGGAGTCGGTGTCCAGGCCGCCGCGTACCGTCAGCGCGATCGTGCGGGTGAAGTCGCCCGAGCCGTACAGCAATCCCGCGGTGATGACGGCGGCGTTGGGGACGGTGTGGATCCAGCCGAGGCCCCGGGTGCCGACCTCCAGCTCCGTGAGCGTGTCGGCCCACGAGGTGCCCGACTCGTGGAGCGCGGCGGTGTGGCGGACCGTCCGCGCCAGCCGGCTGCCCGCGGGCACCTGGGCGAGGCCCGCCTCGATCGCCTCGCGCGGCCCGCTCGCGGTGAACGCGGCGGCGATCACGGCCGCGGCCCACATCGCTCCGTACACACCGTTCCCCTGGTGGGAGAGGGCCGCGTCCCGGCGGGCGAGTGCCGCGGCGCGGGCCGGGTCGCCGGGGGAGGTCCAGCCGAAGACGTCCGCGCGGATGAGGGCGCCGATCCACTCCTGGTAGGGATTGTCGTACGAGGCGGTCAGCGGCGGCTTGAGCCCGTTGGCGAGATTGCGGTAGGCGACCCGTTCGGCGGTGAACGTCTGGAGGTACGGCAGCCGGTTCAGCCACAACTCGCCCACTTGCCCGGTCGTGAACGCGAAGCCGTGCCTCTCCAGCAGATGCAGACCGAGGATCGCGTAGTCCACGTCGTCGTCGCGGCAACTGCCGTGGATCCGGCCGCGTACACACTCCCGCCACTCCGGGCGCAGATCGAACTCACCCGGTTCGGCGTCGGCCGGGGGAGCGGGAAGGTAGTCGGTGAGCGGCAGAGCGTCCGTACGGCGCAGATAGCGGTCGATGCGCTCGCGTGTCCAGTACTCGCCGCGCTCCACGGGTTTGCCGAGCATGTTTCCCGCGATTCTGCCCAGCCAGCCACCGAGGATCCGGTTGGTCAGCTCCGTGTGGTGAAGGCCCATATGTCTGGTCTACCCCGGAGACGGGTGGCACGTGCAGCAACCGGGCGGATAGGGTCGGAACGGCACGACTGCCCGTTCGAATGCAAAGGGATACAAGGTGACGGACGGATCGGTGATCCGGCCCGCGCGGGTTCTCGTGGCGGCCGACAAGTTCAAGGGCTCGCTCACCGCGGTGGAGGTCGCCGAGCGGGTCACGGCCGGGCTCAAGCGGGTGGTGCCCACTCTGGAGGTGGCGGCCCTGCCCGTCGCGGACGGCGGCGACGGTACGGTCGCGGCGGCGGTGGCCGCGGGCTTCGACCGCCGGGAGGTACGGGTGACCGGGCCGCTCGGGGAGCCGGTGACCGCGGTGTACGCCCTGCGGGACGGCACGGCGGTCGTGGAGATGGCGGAGGCGTCCGGGCTCCAACTGCTGCCGGAGGGCGTCTTCGCGCCCCTGACCGCCACGACCCACGGCTCCGGGGAACTCCTGCGTGCCGCGCTGGACGCGGGCGCCCGGACGATCGTCTTCGGTGTCGGCGGCAGCGCGACGACCGACGGCGGAGCGGGCATGCTCACCGCGCTCGGCGCGCGTTTCCTCGACGCCGAGGGTGGACCCGTGGGGCCCGGCGGCGGGGGTCTGCGCGACCTGGCGGCCGCGGATCTGTCCGGGCTCGACCCGCGCCTGCGGGACGTCGATCTGGTGCTCGCCGGCGATGTCGACAATCCGCTGACGGGTCCCCGGGGGGCGGCGGCGATGTACGGCCCGCAGAAGGGGGCCTCGCCGTCCGACGTGGCCGCGCTCGACGCGGCCCTCGCGCACTATGCGTCCGTCCTCGGCGCCGAAGCCGCGGAGGCGCCCGGGGCGGGCGCGGCGGGCGGGGTCGGGTACGGAGCGCTGGTGGCCCTCGGCGCGCGGTTCCGCCCGGGGATCGAGGTCATGCTCGACGTCCTCGGGTTCGCCGAGGCGCTGTCCCGGGCGACCCTGGTGATCACCGGGGAGGGCTCCCTCGACGAGCAGACTCTCCACGGCAAGGCTCCGGCGGGAGTCGCAGCGGCGGCCCGTGCGCGGGGCGCCGACGTCGTCGCGGTCTGCGGGCGGCTCCTGCTCGCACCCGCGGCGCTGGGGCGGGCGGGGATCCGCCGCGCGTATCCCCTCCTGGAGGTGGAGCCGGACCCCGCGAAGTGCATGGCGATGGCGGGTGAGCTGCTGGAACGGGTCGCGTCGGACATCGCGCGCGACTTCGTCCTCTGAGCGGGGGGTTCGCTGACCGGGCTGACGCCGCTCGGGCCCGGCCCCTTGTCTGCGCGCCCCATCTCCCAGCCTGTCCGGCGCGCCACCGCCTAGCCTGTCCGGCGTTTGAGGACGGAGGGTGCGCCATCTCCCAGCCTGTCCGGCGTTTGAGGACGGACCTCGGCCGGGTGGACCCGCACCTGCTGAGGAACCCCAGCCTCAGGGACCCCGCGCCCGCAGGACCACGCGCGGGAGCAACCCCACCCGCTGAGGAAGCCCCGCGCAAGCCGCACACGTTAGCCTCACCCCCGTGTGGATACGGGACGCGCAACCCCACGAGGCCGACGCCATCACCCGTCTCGTCCTGCGGTCGAAGGCCCACTGGGGCTACGGACCGGCGTTCATGGAGGCGTGCCGGGATCAGCTGACCGTCTCGCCCGACCAGATCACACCCCGCCGTATCGTCGTCGCGGAGGACGAGGACGCCCGCCTCACCGGGATGGCCTCCCTGGAGGGAGAGCCCCCGGACGGTGTGCTCGGACTGCTGTTCGTCGAGCCGGAGAGGATCCGCCGGGGCATCGGGCGGACCCTGTACGCGCATGTCACCGACCGGGCCCGCACGCTCGGCTTCCGGCGGCTGCGTATCGAGTCGGACCCGCACGCGGAGGCTTTCTACCGCGCTCTGGGTGCCCGGCCTTGCGGAGCCGGACCCGGTGATATGCCCCGGCTGGACGTCGACATCCCGCCCCGCGCCGACTGGGCCCAGGCGTGGACCGGCGGCCGGAGGGCGGTCCACCTCGGCAACGCCGGGGAGTTCCAGGCCCAGTTCGGTGGTACGACACACGAGTCCCGGAGCGCGGCGGCCCACTACTCCGCCCTCGCCGCGTTCGCGAGCCCGCATCCCGCCGCGCTGGTGCTCCCCCGCTCCGTACCCCGCCAGTGGATCGAACTGGTCGGGCGTCAGCTCGGCTGGGCCCGGGTCGAGGTGTACGACGGGCTCACCGAGGAGGAACTGCTGGCGCGCCCGGCCCTGGTCGCACGGCTGCGCGCCCTGGAACTGCCCATCGTCCCGTGGGGGCACACGGCGGCCACCGGTGAACTGACCGGCGCCCCGCTGCCGCCCGGCGCCCTCGCGTACGAGTCCAAACGCGCCGCCCACACCCTGTTCCGCACCCTGGCCACCGCGCACCCCGCGATCCTCGTGCCCGAGCGGTGGACGCCCGCCACCCGCCGGGCCGCGGCCCGGCTGATCACCGCGCGGGCCCGCTCCGGCGCGGGCACCGTCGTCAAGACCGAGCATGGCGCGGGCGGCTCCGGCACCCGGGTGGCCACCGGCCGTGTGCGGGCCCGTGAACTGCCCCGAGGGCCCCTGCTGCTGGAGGAGCACATCGTCGGGGACGGCGGCCAGCCGACGTACGACGGTCTCGTGGACGCCCGGGGCGAGGTCCATGACGTCGGCGTGGCGGCGATGGAGGTCGAGGACACCGTCTACCGGGGCGCCACCGTCGGCCCCGGAGCCGTACCGGACACGCTGAACCGGCCCGCGCTGCGGTTCGGGCACGCCGTCGGCCGGGAGCTGGCCGCGGCCGGATACCGCGGCTGGTACGACGTCGACTTCGTGACCGGGCCCGGCGGGCGGCTCGCCCCGACGGAGACCAATCTGCGCCTGACCGGACCGTCCGCCGCGTTCATGGTGAAGCTGCGGCTCGACGAGATCCACGGCGGCGACCACCTCGTACGGTCCCTGGACCGGGTCCCCCTGGGCGCCCGCCTGCCCGACGGAGAGCTGGCCGCTTTCCTCACCGCTCTGACGGACAAGTGCGCCGGGATCGACGCGGTGCTCGTACCGTCGATCCCGACCGCCGCCCGCGCGTCCGACCCCTGTCTCGGGGTGATTCTGGCGGCCCGTACGGCCGCCCGGCTGGACGCCGCCGACGCCCTGGTGCGCACCTCCTGCCGGGCCCTCGCCGACCTCTTCCGGTGATCACTCCTCCAGGGACGACGATCACTCCCGCAGGGACCCCGGCCCGCGTCCGGATGCGTCCCGGGGCAGGCGCACCGCCCACACCGCGACGATCCCCGCCGCGATCATCAGCGGCACATTGAAGACGTAGACCAGGGCGGCCTGGCGCTCCCAGTCCTGTTTGGCCGCCAGCCGGTACAGATTGTCCTGGGGCCACCAGGAGGCCAGGAGATAGACGATCGCGAGATGGGCCGCCGTGGTCAGCGCCCGGGAGCCGCCCCGCTCCAGCATCGGCCGCCAACCGGCGATCAGGAATCCCGCACCCGCGCCGAAGGCCAGGCCCTCGGCGACGTACAGCCCGCGGAAGAACCAGGCCCAGGGGTTCGGCACGATCGACAGATCCGTCGAACCGGGCCACAGAAGATCCGTGAACGTGAACGACACGACCACCGCCACGAACGCCACCACGCCCCCGGCGGCCTGGGCGCCCGACGGATCGGACCCGCCCCCGCCCCCGCCGCCCTTGCCGGACGCGGCGCCGCTCCGCGCCCGCCCCGGCGGGCGCACCAGCGCGCTCCGGTCCACCTTGCCCACCCGGTCGCGCGGGAGCGCGGACACCGTGACGACGGTCCCCGGGACGTCCGCGCGGGGCACGGTACGCGCCAGATGGGTCCGTACGCTCTTCTCGCCCGGCCTGCTCCCGGGTTCGGGGACGACATAGGCGATGAGCCGCCCGCCGCCCGCGGCGACGACGCTCTCACGGACACCGGGGTGGGTGGCCAGCTCGGCCTCGACGCGGTAGGTGTCGACGGTCCGCCCGTCCACCTTGACCCGGTCGGCCATCCTGCCGCGGAACTCCAGGGGGCCCTCGCCGGCCCGTCGCCCCAGGTCCCCGGTGGCCACGGCGTCGCCGCCGTCCGGCGGGGTCAGCCAGATCTGCCCCTTGCGGATGCGCACCCCGCAGCCGGGGAACGGCTGTCCGAGATACACATGACGCTCGGGGTCCGTCACCGGGCCCGGCAGCTGTCCTGTCTCGAACCAGGTGCCGCAGCCGGCGACCTCGGCCGGGCCGTACACACCGATCAGCCGGGCGCCCGGCCGGAGCAGCCGTTCGAGCCGTACGTGCTCGTCGAGCCGGAGCCGCTCCCCGCCGACCGCGAGCAGCCGCAGCGCGGCGGGCCGGTCCTTGCCGGTGAGGAGCGTGCCCGCGGTCAGCGGGTCGGTGTCGGCCACCGTGTACGTCTCGCCGGACGCCAGCACCACCGTGGCGCCCGAGCAGAGCGCGCGCAGACAGCCCAGGGCGAAGGCGGCCGTGTCGGGCGGGGCCGTCACCAGTACCCGGTCGTCCGGGGTGAGCCGGTAGACCTCCGACCAGCCCTCGTACGCGGCCAGCAGGCGCCGGTGCGAGACGGGAACGGCCCTGGGCGGCCCGGTGGTGCCCGCGGTGAACAGCACGGCGGCCCGGTTGCCCGCGGGCGCGTCGAGCGGGTCGTCCGGGTGGGCGTCCAGGGCCGCCGCGTCCCCGTCCAGCAGGACGAGCGGCCGGTTTCCGCGGCCTTCGACACGGCCGAGATGGAGGCTGTGGCTGATCACGGCGCGAGCGTCGGCGATGCCCCGGGGCTCCCGTCCGTCCGGCGCGGCGATCGAGTACGCCCCGCCCGCCTTGAGCACGCCCAGCACGGCGACCAGGACATCCGGTGTGCGAAGGGTGCGTATCGCGACGAGTCCGCCCGGCGGGAGGCCGGCGGACCCGGTGAGATGGCGGGCCAGCCGGTTGGCCCGTGCGTCGAGCTGACCGTAGCTCAGCCGGACGCGGTCGGTGATCACGGCGGTACGGTCCGGCCCGTTCCGCACCCTGTCCTCGAACAGCTGATGAAGCGTTCCCCCTGACACGAACGCCGATGATCCCAGACGTCATGGGACCTGACGAGGGGCCGCGTCCCCGCCGACGGGCGGGGAGAGCACCGGAAGATCCGCTTCCGTCTTCCGCGTCCGTCCCGGCTCTCGGCGCGGTGGGAGGGCCCCGGAGGTCCGGATCAGGGCCCGGATACGACGAAAGCCGGGACGATCAGGGCCCGGATACGACGAGGGCCCGGGCGCTTTCCGCGGCCCGGGCCCTCGTCCACACATACCGTCAGGGCAGCTGAGCCGCCCGCGCCTCCCGGCGATTGTCACGGAAGGTGTTCACTCTGCGGGCCGTCGCGAAGAGCGGGATCACCGCGCCCAGCACCACCTGGAGCGCGCAGCCGGTCTGGAGCAGCAGCTGACCGCCCGGGGCGTCGAACGCCCATGCCGCCAGCAGCCCCATCGCGGAGACGATCCAGCCGAGCATCGCCACGGCGAGAACGCCCCGCGGCTTGGGGTACTCGACCCGGCTCACCATCAGCCAGGCCGTACCGACGATCGCCAGCAGGGTCGGGATGAACGGCAGCTCCAGCAGCACGATCGAGACGACCGTCAGCGCGCCGAAGGGGCTCGGCATGCCCTGGAACATGCCGTCCTTCATGGTCACGCACGAGAATCTCGCGAGCCGCAGCACCACCGCCAGCAGTACCGCGATCGCCGCGACCGCCGAGACGTTCTGATGCGCGTCGTCCGCGACCATGCCGTAGACGAGCACGAAGTACGCCGGGGCGAGCCCGAAGCTGATCAGGTCCGAGAGGTTGTCCAGCTCCGCGCCCATCGGCGAGCTGCGCAGCCTGCGCGCCACGAGCCCGTCGCAGAGGTCGAAGATCGCCGCGAGCAGCATCAGGATCACGGCGGTGGCGGCGCTGTGCCGCGCCATGCCGGTCTCCTGGCTGCCCGTGAGGTGCGGGATGAGGATTCCGGTGGTGGTGAAGTACACCGCCATGAATCCACAGGTCGCGTTACCGAGAGTGAGGGTGTCCGCTATCGACAGACGGAGCGAAAGGGGCATCTCCTCCGCTTCGTCCTCGTTGTCCGCCTCGGCGACCCAGCCGGCCTGTGTATCAGGATCAATCACGGTCAATGCGAGTCACCCCCGCGGTCGTGGTCTGCCCGACCTCGACCGCGACCTCGACATCTTCCGGGAGGTAGATGTCGACGCGCGATCCGAAGCGGATCAGACCGATGCGGTCGCCCTGCTCGACCTTCGTACCCTCGGGGATGTACGGGACGATGCGCCGGGCGACGGCGCCCGCGATCTGCACCATCTCGATGTCGCCCAGCTCGGTGTCGAAGTGCCAGACAACGCGCTCGTTGTTCTCGCTCTCCTTGTTGAACGCCGGCACGAAGCCACCGGGGATGTGCTCCACGGAGGTCACGGTGCCCGCCAGCGGCGCCCGGTTGACATGTACGTTCAGCGGACTCATGAAGATCGCGACGCGGGTGCGACCGTCCTTCCACGGCATGATGCTCTGCACCACGCCGTCGGCGGGCGAGATCACCCTGCCGGGGGCGATCTCGCGCTCGGGGTCGCGGAAGAACCACAGCATGCCCGCCGCGAGCGCGGTGGCGGGCACGGCGATGACCGCGGCTCGCCGGGAACGGCGCGCGCGAGCCAGGCTGACGGCTGCGGTGGCGACGGTCGGCAGAAGCCACGGCGATGCTCCGCGAGCAAGGCGTCCCTTGGGGAAGCCGTCGCGTGGTGCAGAGGTTTGGCTGTGGGGCATGGATGACCTTCGTAGCGGATGATGCCGCGCTGGCAACGGGGACGGCGGCTCTTCCGGCGATGCTAGCGTCTGCGGGCGGCAACTGGGAAAGCCAGAAGCCGAGTCGGCGGCCGGAAGGCGATAACAGGGTGTGATCTTCTTCGCGGCCGAACCGACTCAAACGCGACAATCAACCCTGGAAACGGTACTCCTCCAGCAGCCGTCGACCGATGATCATTTTCTGGATCTCGGCGGTGCCTTCACCGATCAGCAACATCGGGGCCTCACGGTAGAGGCGCTCGATCTCGTACTCCTTGGAGAAGCCGTATCCGCCGTGGATACGGAAAGCGTCCTCGACGACCTCCTTGCAGTACTCGGAGGCGAGATATTTCGCCATCCCGGCCTCCAGGTCGTTTCGCTCCCCGGAGTCCTTTTTGCGTGCCGCGTTGACCATCATGGCATGGGCGGCCTCGACCTTGGTAGCCATCTCGGCCAGCTTGAACTGGATGGCCTGATGTCCGGCGATCGCCCGGCCGAAGGTGTGCCGCTGCTGGGCGTAGGAGACGCCCAGCTCGAAGGCCCGCTGTGCGACCCCGCAGCCGCGCGCGGCCACATTGACCCGGCCGACCTCGACGCCGTCCATCATCTGGTAAAAACCCCGGCCCGTCGTGCCGCCGAGCACCCGGTCGGCCGGAATCCGCAGTCCGTCCATGATGAGCTCGGTGGTGTCCACACCCTTGTAGCCCATCTTGTCGATCTTCCCCGGGATGGTGAGACCGGGACGCACCTCGCCGAAGCCGGGCTCCTTCTCGACCAGGAAGGTCGTCATCGACCGGTGCGGGGGCGCGCCCTCGGCGTGTCCTTCGTCACTGCGCACCAGAACGGCGACCAGTGAGGACGTGCCGCCGTTCGTCAGCCACATCTTCTGGCCGTTGAGGACGTACTCGTCACCGTCCCGCACGGCCTTCGAGGTGATGGCCGACACATCGGAGCCGAGGCCCGGCTCCGACATGGAGAACGCGCCCCGCACCTCGCCCAGCGCCATCCGGGGCAGGAAGGTGTCCTTCTGCTCCTGGGTGCCGTGCTGCTTGATCATGTACGCCACGATGAAGTGCGTATTGATGATGCCCGAGACCGACATCCAGCCCCGGGCGATCTCCTCGACGCACAGTGCGTAGGTGAGCAGCGACTCGCCGAGACCCCCGTACTCCTCCGGGATCATCAGCCCGAACAGCCCGAGCTCCTTGAGGCCCTCGACGATCTGCGTCGGGTACTCGTCGCGGTGCTCCAGCTCGGTGGCGACCGGAAGGATCTCCTTGTCGACAAAATCGCGGACCGTCGACAGGATCTCCTGCTGGACGTCCGTCAGCCCGTGGGTCTGGGCGAGGCGCGCCATCGCTACTTCACCTGCTCCTTCAGTTCGGGCCTGCCGGGCTGCTCGCCGCCCCGGGCCTTGATGTACGTCTCGGTCGGGACCATGACCTTGCGGCGGAAGACGCAGACGAGGGTGCCGTCCTGCTTGTACCCCTTGGTCTCGACATGGACGATCCCCCGGTCGCTCTTGGAGCGGGAGGGGGTTTTGGCGAGAACGGTGGTCTCACCGTAAATGGTGTCGCCGTGGAAAGTGGGCGCGACGTGCCTGAGCGATTCGATCTCCAGATTGGCGATGGCCTTGCCGGAGACATCGGGGACGGACATGCCGAGAAGGAGGGAGTAGATGTAGTTCCCGACCACGACGTTCTTTCCGAAGTCCGTGGTGTTCTCGGCGTAGTGGGTGTCCATGTGGAGGGGGTGGTGGTTCATGGTGAGGAGGCAGAAGAGGTGGTCGTCGTATTCCGTGACCGTCTTCCCCGGCCAGTGCTTGTAGACGGCACCGACTTTGAATTCCTCATAGGTGCGGCCGAACTGCATGGCTTATGCCTCCGGGGGGTGGAATGTGCTGGTGCGGGTCATGCCGGCGGCGCGGCCTTTGCCGGAGATGACGAGGGCCATTTTGCGGGAGGCTTCGTCG
>NZ_JBITFN010000038.1:0-30976 GCF_044456085.1 Streptomyces sp. NPDC051018 | reverse complement strand
TGTGGGAGAGTAGGACACCGCCGAACAATTATTCGCCGTGGTTCCCGGACTCGTACGAGTCCGGGAACCACGGCATTTTTGCGTTATAGGGCCGGTGAGGGGTTCTTAGGCTGAGGCCATGAAGTATGACCTTGTCATTTTTGACAACGATGGTGTTCTCGTCGACAGCGAGCCGGTCGCCAACGCCATCCTGGCCGGGTATCTGACGGAGCTGGGGCACCCCACCTCGTACGAGGATTCGCTGCGGGACTATATGGGGGCCGCTGTGCATCGCGTACACGATCTGGTGCTGGAGAGGACGGGCCGGCGGCTGCCGGAGGACTTCGACGAGACGCTGCATGCGCGGACCTTCGCCGCGTTCGAGCGGGAGTTGGAGGTGGTCGGCGGGGTGACCGAGGTGCTGGAGAAGCTGGTGGCCGCTCAGGTGCCGTACTGTGTCGCGTCCTCCGGGAGTCATGAGCGGATCAGGGTGGGGCATCACAGGACCGGGCTGGACCGCTGGTTCCACCGCGAGATCGTTTTCAGCGCGCAGGACGTGGGGCGGGGCAAGCCGGAGCCGGATCTGTTTCTGTACGCGGCCGAGCGGATGGAGGTCGCGCCAGAGCGGTGTGCCGTCGTCGAGGACAGCGTGCTCGGGGTGCGGGCCGCGGTGGCGGCCGGGATGGACGTGTACGGGTATACGGCGATGACCCCGGCCGCGAAGCTTGCCGGGGCGACGGGGTTTTTCGGGGCGATGCCGGAGCTGCCCGCGCTGCTGATCTGACGGGATTCGCGAGGCGGGGGACTTGCGGTATGCCCGGTCGTTCCCGGTGGAGCGGGGCGGATACGGTGGCGTCCATGAGCGGCCGCGGGTTGTTGATGTGGGACGAGGCGGTAACGACGTACGACTTCGGGGACAGCCATCCGATGGATCCGGTCCGTCTCGCGCTGACCATGGGGTTGGTGCGGGCGTACGGGCTGGACCGCGCGATGGACGTCGTATCCGCGAAGCCGGCCGGCGACTCCACCCTCCGGCTCGTCCACCGCGAGGACTATCTGGCGGCCGTACGGGCGGCGTCGGCGGATCCCCGGAGCGCGGATCAGGCGTACGGGCTCGGCACGATGGACGATCCCGCCTTCAGCGGGATGCACGAGGCGTCGGCGCTGATCGCCGGGCAGTCGGTCGGAGCCGCCGAGGCGGTGTGGCGAGGGGACGCCGGGCACGCGGTGAACTTCGCGGGGGGACTGCATCACGCGATGCCGGGCTCGGCGGCCGGGTTCTGTATCTACAACGACGCGTCCCTGGCGATCGCGCGGCTGCTGGAGCTGGGGGCGGAGCGGGTCGCGTACGTCGATGTGGACGTCCATCACGGGGACGGGGTCCAGGCGGCGTTCTGGGACGACCCACGGGTGCTGACGATCTCGCTGCACGAGCATCCCCGGATGCTCTTTCCCGGGACCGGATGGCCCGAGGAGACCGGGGCGGCCGGGGCGGCGGAGGGCAGTGCCGTCAATGTGGCGCTGCCCGCGGGGACGGGTGACGAAGGGTGGCTGCGGGCGTTCCACGCGGTGGTGCCCGAGCTGCTGGCGGACTTCCGGCCGCAGGTGCTCGTGACACAGCACGGGGCCGATACGCATTTCGAGGATCCGCTGGCGCATCTGGCGGTGTCGCTGGACGCGCAGCGGCTGGTGCAGGAGGCGTGCCACGCGCTCGCGCACGAGTACGCCGAGGACGGACGGTGGATCGCGTTGGGCGGAGGGGGTTACGCGGTGGTGGATGTCGTACCCCGGTCGTGGACCCATCTCGTGGGGATCGCCGCGCATGCGCCCGTGGATCCGGAGTCCATGATCCCGCAGGACTGGCGTGACGAGGTGTACGCGCGGACACGGCAGCCCGGACCGAGGCGGATGACGGACGGGCGGGCGCCGGTGTGGCGGGAGTGGGGCGAGGGGTACGACCCGGCGGACCGGCTGGATCAGGCGGTGCGGGCGACGAGGCGGGCGGTGTTCCCGGTACGGGGGTTGCTGGCGTAGGGGGTGGGCGTGGTGGTGCCGTGGCCGTCTCCTGAGGCTGGGCTCCGTTCTCAGGGCCCGGGAGGCTCCGGGCGGTGGTTGAGTTCGCCCGGGGTCCCGTCGGCCTGCTGGTGGCCCTGGAAGGCGTCGGCGCTCGGTCCAGGCGTTCTCCGGCGTGGCGGGTCCGGCCGTGCGGGGCGGGTTCGCGCGGCCCCTGCGTTGACCCGGTTTGCCTCCCGGGCGTGCTTCCGGCCTGCTTCCCGGATCCGCCGGCCGCGCCGGTGAACGGTCCGCTGGTCGTGGGCGCGGGAGTTGCGCCGATCGTGGGGTGTCTTCGGGAATCCCGGGGGATCCGCCGGCGGGGTGCGGCAGCATCGGAGGGTGCTGAGTCGTGGAGCGGTGCGGGCGCATCTGTTGGCGGGGCGGCTCGCGGGGGTGGTGGCGACCGCGCGGGAGGAGAGTCTGCGCAGCTATCGGCTCTTCGCGGCGCGGGATCCCCGGGTCACCCTCGGCCTCGATCCCGAAGGGGACTGGACCGAGCGGGACTTGATCGCCCTGATGGCGGAGAAGTGCGGGGTTTCCGCCGATCCCGGACATGTGGCCGGACCCGATGTCATCGATCCCGAGCGGACGTTGAGCGGTCTCGACGCGTTCGCGGAGCGGCTCGGGGAGGTGGCCGCGCGGCGCGGCGCCGTACTCCTGGGAACCGGGCATCCGCACCGGCTGCTCGCGTTCTACGCCGGGCTGGCAGACGCTTTGTCGGCGGCCGGGTGCCTCGTTCTCACACCCGCGCAGGGCAGATGTGTCGACATAACGACCCGGTTCGGCGTACGCACGTACAACCTCGACTACGTACGGGGAGTCGCGCTGATGCGGGAAGGAGGCGCACGGAGCGCGGGCAGTGAGACCGGCGCACACACCCATTCCCCCCTCCCGGTTCGGGTCGCTCTGGGCGTTCTGGCGGAGGGTTACGGGCCCCTTCCGGACCTGGTCGTGGGGGACCACGGGTGGGTCTGCGGGGCAGGTCAGCTGGGTATGGAGGCCATCGGGCTGGCCGATACGGACGACCCTGCGCTGTTCGTCGGCGAGGCCGAGGGCAGGGTCGCGGTCGCCGTTCCGCTTGATGACGCCGTGCGGTCCGATTACTACCGGCCGCTGACGCGCTATGTACTCAAACGAGCCTGTCTGTCACAGTAGGCGGCCGATGGCTGCTCCTCTTCCCCACTCGCACCACCCGCCCCTACTCTGGGAGTGAGCGCACAGAGACGAAGAGTCACCGGAGGGGAAGCCGGTGTGCGTCATGTGCGGAAGGTACAGGTGGGTCATGGCTGCTGGCAGCGAGAGGCCTCTTAACGAGGTCAAGTTCCTTACCGTGGCGGAAGTCGCCTCGGTGATGCGGGTGTCGAAGATGACTGTGTACCGCTTGGTGCACAGCGGTCATCTGCCGGCGATCCGGGTGGGGAGGTCCTTCCGGGTACCGGAGCAAGCGGTTCACGAATATCTCCGCGAGTCCTTCGTGGGGGTCGAATCGGCGTAGCGCGACCCGGGCGGCTGCCCTCGGATTACAACCTCCACTCGCAGGCGGGTAGGCTGGGCCGACGTAGGTCGTGTGGGCCCAGACGCCCCGCACCGAGTGAAGAGAAGTGAGCGAGGGTAGTCGTGGGCTCTGTTATCAAGAAGCGGCGCAAGCGGATGGCGAAGAAGAAGCACCGCAAGCTGCTCAAGCGCACCCGCGTTCAGCGTCGTAACAAGAAGTAGGCACAGACGACAGCTGTACGTGTCGCCGCGGCCCTTCCACCCTGCCGGTGGGAGGGCCGCGGTGCGTTTGCGGTGCGTCCGCCGGGTGACCTGCGCATGGCCTTGCGGGTGATCCTCCCGGGCGGGGTGGACACGGCGCGGCAAAAGTGAGCCGCTTGGTCATCACAGCGCAACAACGAGCCGCTACGGTGACGTTTGAGCCCCTGGACACCCATGTCGGCGGCTCGTGGAACTGAGGGAAGGCGCTGATCTTGGGGAAGGTCGTGCTCGTCACCGGAGTGGCCCGGCAACTCGGAGGCCGTCTCGTACGGCGTATCCAGCGCGATCCCGAGGTGGACCGGGTGATCGGTGTCGACGCGGTGGGGCCCGAGCACCATCTCGGCGGTGCCGAGTTCGTACGCGCCGACATCCGCCAGCCCGCGATAGGGCGGGTGCTGGCGGAGCACGCCGTCGACACGGTCGTCCATCTCGACGTCACCGGTACGCCGCTGGGCGCCGGGGGCCGTACGGCCGTCAAGGAGACCAATGTCATCGGCACGATGCAGCTCCTCGGCGCGTGCCAGAAATCGCCCACCGTCAGCCGGCTGGTGATCAAGTCCAGTACGAGTGTGTACGGCTCCGCGCCCCGCGATCCCGCCGTCTTCACCGAGACCACCCCACCCAGGTCGCTGCCGAGCGGTGGCTTCGCGAAGGACGCCGTCGAGGTGGAGGGGTACGTCCGCGGGTTCGCGCGGCGCAGGCCGGATGTCGCCGTGTGCGTCCTGCGGTTCGCGAACATCCTCGGGCCGTGCGCGGACTCCCCGCTGGCCGAGTTCTTCTCGCTGCCGGTGATGCCGACGGTGTTCGGCTACGACCCGAGGCTGCAGTTTGTCCATGAGGACGATGTGATCGATGTCCTGAGGATCGCCCTGCACGAGCCCCGGCGCGGAACGCTCAACAGCGGCACGTTCAATATCGCCGGCGAGGGCGTGCTGCTGCTCTCGCAGTGCTCACGGCGGCTGGGGAGGCCCACGCTGCCCGTACTGCTGCCCGCGGTCACCTGGGTGGGCTCCGCGCTGCGTACGGTGGGTGTCACGGACTTCTCGCCCGAGCAGATCAGGTTGCTGACGCACGGGCGGGTCGTCAGCACCGTACAGATGCGGGAGACACTGGGGTTCCGGCCGAAGTACACCACCGCGGAGACCTTCGCGGACTTCGCCCGCAGCCGGGGGCCGGGGCTGCTGCCGCCGGAGAGCCTGACCCGGGCGGTGGACCGGGTGGGGGAGGCCCTGGGGGTCGGTGAGGCCGTCCCGGAGGCTGCCGCGACCCGTACGACTCAGAGCGACGCCGGATAAGGAGCGCAGCCGACGATGGCGGACGCCAAGGTCATTCCCTTCGACGAAGACCGTTCGCGCTCAGGCGCGCAGCGCCCGGGGCGGCGGCGCTCCACCGGGCTGTCCGGGAGCGGGCGGCGGGGTGATCCCCCGGTGGCGGGGGAGGCTCCCGTGAGCCCGCTGCCGGGGGCCGGGGGCGGCCAGCCGTCCGTACCCGGGCCCGCTCCCGCCTCCGACCCCGTGACGGGCCGCCGGCCCCTCCCGGACGCGCCGGAGGGCGCACGGCCGGCGGAGGCCCGGGCGGCGGACGGGGACTCCGTACCGGCTGGAGGGGACTCCGGACCGGGGGATGGCGGCTGGGACCGGCGGATCGCGGGCGGGCTGGCGTTTCTGCGGCGCCGGATCACCGGAGACTACGAGGTCGATGAGTTCGGCTACGACAAGGAGCTGACCGACCAGGTTCTGATGTCGATGGTCCGGCCGCTGTACGAGAAGTACTTCAGGGTCGAGGTGAAGGGCATCGAGAACATTCCCGCCGACGGCGGGGCGCTGGTGGTGGCCAACCACTCCGGCACTCTGCCGCTCGACGGGCTGATGTTGCAGGTCGCCGTCCACGACCGGCATCCGGCGGGGCGGCATCTGCGGCTCCTGGCGGCGGATCTCGTCTTCGTCCTGCCGGTGGTGAACGAGCTGGCCCGCAAGGCCGGGCACACACTGGCGTGCGCGGAGGACGCGGAGCGGCTGCTGCGGCGCGGTGAGGTCGTCGGGGTGATGCCGGAGGGCTTCAAGGGCATCGGGAAGCCGTTCGGCGAGCGGTACAAGCTGCAGCGGTTCGGGCGGGGCGGGTTTGTCTCGACGGCGCTGCGGGCGGGGGTGCCGATCGTGCCGTGCTCGATCGTCGGCGCCGAGGAGATCTATCCGATGATCGGCAACGCGAAGACGCTGGCGCGGGTGCTGGGGATTCCGTACTTCCCGATCACTCCGACATTTCCCTGGCTGGGGCCGCTGGGCGCGGTGCCGCTGCCGACGAAGTGGACGATTCAGTTCGGGGAGCCGATCGCGACGGACGGGTATCCGCCGGAGGCGGCGGAGGATCCGATGCTGATGTTCAATCTGACGGATCAGGTACGGGAGCAGATTCAGCACACGCTGTACAAGCTGCTGGTGCAGCGCCGGTCGGTGTTCTTCTGAGCCTGCCGGCGAGCCACTCGGCGGGGCGGGCGGAGCCGGTGACCGCGGAGGCGGGTACGGGCGATCTGTCCGCCGGGGCGGGCTTCGAGGCCGGCCCCGGGAACCGTAGACGGAGAAGGGAGGGACTGAATTCGTTCAGTCCCTCCCTTGTTGCGGCTGAGGCCGGTGCGCCCGGTACAGCCGACGATCAGCCGTTGATCAGCTGTCGTCCTCCGCGCTGAGGCCCAGTCCCGGCAGAAGCCCCGGGAGCAGCGGCGGAATGGTGATGTCCGGCTCCGGGACGACCGGGTCCTGGCCCGGGGCCGCCGGGGTCGTGTTCTTCGTCGGCGGGTCGAACAGCCCGCCTCCGCCGCCCAGGAGGCCGTCCTCCTTGACCGTGCCGGAGCCGGTGTTCGACGGACGGGGTTTGCCGTCGGGGCCGGGGCGCGGCGTGGTGCTGTCGGGGGCCGAGGGGGTGGTGCGGCCGTCCGTGGAAGGCGTACTGCCGGAGTCCTGGGAGGTGGTGCCGGGCCGCTGGGTGTCACGGCCGCCCTGCTCGGGCGGGGTGGGCAGCAGTGACTGGAGGGGGCCGACTTCCTGGTCTATGGCGTCGAAGACGTCGTTCACCTCGTTGCCCACGTCGGCCAGTTGGACGGGCAGCCGGTCCCGGAGGCCGTTCCACGCGTCCCGGTGGGAGCGGGAGAACGAGGTCAGCTTCTGGATGGGGCCCAGTGAGCCGTCCCGCTTGTACGCCTCGTGGAGGAGGCGGTGGCCTTCCGAGGCGTCGTGGCGCATACCGTTGAGCGCGCGCCGCACCTCGCCCAGCGACTCGTGGTCCATGTCGCCCGCCCGGCCGCGCTCCATGAGGCGCCGGGCCTCGCTGAGGCGGGTGGACGCCTGGTCGAGGTACAGCTCGCCGCGGTCGCTCTCGCCGTCGGTCATGCCGAGGCGGATGTCCTCCATCCCGCGCTTGAGCCCGTACAGCGTGTCACCGGGCAGGGCGTCGGAACTGGCAGCGGCCACCCCGCCGAAGGCGCCCGCGGCGACACCGACGGTCAGACCGCCGGCCGCGAGCCCCTTGGACCAGCGGGAACGCGGTCGCAATTTCCGCAGCGGGGATGCCCGATGGGCGCCGCGGCCGGCTGTCCGCTGCCGCTGCTCGGGCACCGTAGGGCCCGAGGGCGCGCTCCCCGCGGCCGTGCCTTCCTGGAACATGGCTTCCATGGCGGCGACGAGCTGGGCTCGCTGCACCACTTTGACCTCGGGGTCCAGTTCCGGTTTCGGCAGCTCGCCGAGACCGGACGCCAGAGCCAACAGCAGTCCCTGTCCGGCCGGTTCGGCCGAATCATCGGGCTGTGCGGCCGCCTGATCTTCCAGGGCCTGGGCGAAGGCGTTCGCCCGCCGGTGCGCCGAAACGTTCGCGATCACTGGCGGCACCTCCTCTCGTCATGACAATCGACTCCCCTGAGGGTCTGGAAGGTTGCACGCCTTGCTCGCGTCCACACGATCGAGTGAGCGGTTGCGGGCATGGCGTGACCACAGGGAGCCTGCATCCCGCACAACGAGCGGCGCGGCACTTGGGTTACGCGCGAAAGATGATCGGACCAGTGCGTCATCGAGGCGTCACCGATTGTGAGTTGGGATCGGGGCGGATTTCGGGGGGTGGCAGCGGGGGACTGGTGCGGTGGCCGGAAAGGTCCCGGGACCGGTGGACTTCTCCGGTCACGGCATCAGCGGGCGTCGTCGGGCAGAAGGCGCGCGAGGGTGCGTACGGCACGGTACTGGAGGGTCTTGATCGCACCCTCGTTCTTGCCCATCACCCTGGCGGTCTCGGCGACCGACAGCCCTTGCAGGAAGCGCAGCGTCACGCACTCCTGCTGCTGGGGGTTGAGCTTCCGCACGGCTTCGAGCAGTGCGGCGTTCGACAGGGACTCCAGGACGGAGTCCTCCGGGCTGCGCTCGACCTCGTTCGCGTCGAGCATCTCGCCGGTGGTCACCTCCAGCCGGAAGCGGCTGGACTTGAAGTGGTCGGCGACCAGATTGCGGGCGATGGTGACCAGCCAGGCCCCGAAGTCGCGGCCCTGCCAGGTGAAGGTGGAGATACGGCGCAGGGCGCGCAGGAAGGTCTCACTGGTGAGGTCCTCCGCCGTCGCCTTTCCGCCCACCCGGTAGTAGATATAGCGGTAGACGGTGTCGCTGTACTGGTCGTAGAGCCGGCCGAAGGCCTCGGCCTCGCCGGCCTGGGCGCGTTCGACCAGTTCCATCATGCGGGCGCTGTCGCTGTCGGCGCTCGGGCGGCGGACGGTCGACGGTGCCGCCGGCGGGGACCCGGCGGTCGGGGCGCCGGAGCCGCCCCGGCTGCTGCGTCTGCCGACGGCCGCGCGGCCGTCGGCCAGGGCGTAGCAGGGGGCGGCGGGACCGCTGGTGGCGAGGCGGGGCATGGCGAGGGCCGGGACGGCGTACGCGGTGGGGACGAAACCGCGCAGGTGGTCGAGGACCGCAGCGCGGAGCGTAGCCAGGCCCGAGGCGTCAACCCCGACGTGTGGGTACACGGGACTCCCAGAGGCAGAGCTTCCATCACGTGCAGTGCGGGACGGATCACCCGTCATGACGACTGGGGTGGGATCCCGTATGCGTCTGAGGAGAATAACGCTTCGTACAGGCGGTGCTACACCCAGTTGCTCAAATCATCGTTTCCGTCGCTTCTGTTACCCCTGGACGACGGATCACGTAGCGCAATGTGAGCACTAGTTGATCGAAAACGTTCGTGTTCGCTCGCGCGGAGAGCGGGGAAGCGGAAGTGTGTTCGTTTTGCTTCGCGACCGCGACCGGTGGGGTCCCGGGGAGTGGTCGTCGGCGCGGCCGGGCGCGGGACTCCGGGCGGCGGCGGGGAAGGACCGGGCGGTCAGCGGCGGCGCCGGTGGAGGGCCACGGCAGCGGCCGTACCGCCCGCGATGGCGCCCACTCCGGCGGCCGCCGGGATGCCCACCTTGGCGGCCTTGCGGCCGGTCCGGTAGTCACGCAGCCGCCACTCGCGTTCGCGCGCGTGTTTGCGCAGCTTGGTGTCGGGATTGATCGCGTATGGATGTCCTACGAGCGACAGCATCGGAATGTCGTTGTGCGAATCGCTGTAGGCGGCGCAGCGGGACAGATCGAGGCCCTCGGCGGCGGCGAGCGCGCGCACCGCCTCGGCCTTCGCGGGGCCGTGCAGCGGCTCGCCGACGAGTTTGCCGGTGTAGACGCCGTCGACCGATTCGGCCACGGTGCCGAGGGCGCCGGTCAGGCCGAGACGGCGGGCGATGATGGTGGCGGTCTCCACGGGGGCCGCGGTGACCAGCCAGACCTTCTGGCCCGCGTCGAGGTGGGCCTGGGCGAGCGCCCGGGTGCCGGGCCAGATGCGGTCGGCCATGTACTCGTCGTAGATCTCCTCGCCGATGCTCATCAGCTCGGAGACGCGGTGGCCCTTGACGATGGACAGGGCGGACTCGCGTACGTCCTGCATATGGTCCGGGTCCTCGACGCCGGCCAGCCGGAACCAGGTCTGCTGCCAGGCGAACCGGGCCAGCTCGCGGCGCTGGAAGAATTTACGTTTGTACAGGCCCCGGCCGAAGTGGAAGATCGCGGCGCCCTGCATCACGGTGTTGTCGAGATCGAAGAAGGCGGCGGCGTGCCGATCGCCCGCGACGGGGAAGTCCGGTGCGCCGGACTCCTCCTTCTCGGGTGCCCGCGCCTCGGTCGTGTCGGTCTCACGGCTCGCCTTGCGCGCGGCCTCGGCTGCCGCCTCGCCTGCGAGCACGCTCCGCGCGGTGGCGGAGCGTCTACGGGGGGTGAGCCATCCCAGTGCGGCCATACCGCGAGCATAGCCAGTCTGTTCGGGAGTTCCGGGCCTGGTGGGATACGGCGTCGTGAACTCTGGGGGACCGCCCCCTTGCGCCCGGAGTCCGGGGGCGTTCCCCGTGCTCAGGGCTGTGGGCTCCGTCTCACGGCCGGTGTGTCGGGGGGAGGGGGCCGGGCGGTGCGGCACGGCGGAGAATGGAGCCATGAGTCCACTGCTGCGGCGTACGAAGAAGAAGGCCGGTGAGCGTGTCGTGACGCTGATCGGGAAGCCGGGGTGCCATCTGTGCGACGACGCGCGGGCCGTGATCGAGGAGGTGTGCGGTGAGACGGGCGCGTCCTGGGAGGAGAAGGACATCACCCGGGACGAGGCGCTGCACCGCGAGTACTGGGAGCAGATTCCGGTGGTACTGGTCGACGGGGAGCAGCACACCTTCTGGCGTGTCGACGCGGACAGGCTGCGGCGCGCGCTGAAGGCGTAGGACGGGCCCGGGGCTGCCGTCGGGACTCAGGTTCGGCCGTCCGACTGCGCGGCCTGCCGTCGGCTCCGTCGCAGGGCCCCGGGCCTGCGGCGGGACTCAGGTTCGGCCGCCGGGACTCCGTTCCCCGGCCGGGACTCCGGTCTGCCGTCGGCTCGCCGCCCCTGGCTGTCCTCAGCGGTGGTCGTCACCCGGGACGGGCCTTCTCCGCTGGTGGCAGGGGTGTGCGCGAGCGGGAGCGGGGCTGGTGTGTCCGTTCACAAGCGACAGGCGGGGGGCGTGTGACGGAAGGGGCGGTGGATCCTGGTGGGGCGACCGAGCGTTCGGCTTGTCATGGCTCTATCGGGCGCAGGCGAAACAAGGCACAGTAGAGCGATCTCGGGGGCGTATGCGTGAGGAGTGTGTACGGTTTTGCCCCCTTCGGGTCTGCAACGGGTCGACTCGGCTCCCGGTTCCAGGTTTACGCGATCAAAACGCGTGACCCCGATCACTTTGCTCGGACAAAACGGACACCATCTTTGTGCACGCGTTCACAAAGACATAGCCTGCATTCGACGGGGCGGTCTTGGGACACACGGCCGCCTAGAGCCTCGCTCATCCCGCAGGAGCACCGTGGCAACTGGCCGAAATCACCGACCGGCGACCCGTAGCCGAGGAATCCCCGAGGCCACCGTCGCCCGGCTTCCGCTGTATCTGCGGGCGCTGACCGCTCTGTCCGAGCGTTCCGTGCCCACAGTCTCATCCGAAGAACTGGCGGCGGCGGCGGGGGTCAATTCCGCGAAGCTGCGCAAGGACTTCTCGTATCTCGGCTCGTACGGGACGCGGGGCGTCGGCTACGACGTGGAGTACCTCGTCTACCAGATCTCGCGCGAACTGGGACTCACGCAGGACTGGCCCGTGGTGATCGTCGGTATCGGTAACCTCGGCGCCGCCCTCGCGAACTACGGCGGCTTCGCCTCCCGTGGTTTCCGGGTGGCCGCCCTGATCGACGCGGACCCGTCGATGGCCGGAAAGCCGGTCGCGGGGATTCCGGTCCAGCACACCGATGAGCTGGAGAAGATCATCAGCGACAACGGTGTGTCGATCGGTGTCATCGCGACCCCGGCCGGCGCCGCGCAGCAGGTCTGCGAGCGGCTCGTCGCGGCGGGCGTGACCTCCATTCTGAACTTCGCGCCCACGGTGCTGTCCGTGCCGGACGGCGTGGACGTACGCAAGGTCGACCTCTCGATCGAGCTTCAGATCCTCGCGTTCCACGAGCAGCGCAAGGCGGGCGAGGAGGCCGAGGCGGAGACGGGCGGCGAGGTGCGGACGGGCGGCGCCGCGGCGGTCGTGGACGCCGCCGCCGCGAGTGCGGCCGCGGCCGCCGGTGACGGGGCCGTGACGGGCTCCGGGGCGCCGGAGACCGAGGCCCGGAAGGGACCTGACGGGGACATGCCCGCCGTGATGCCGGCATGAGTCTTCTGGTCGTCGGACTGAGTCATCGCAGCGCGCCGGTCAGCGTGCTGGAGCGGGCCTCGCTCTCCTCGGACGCGCAGGCCAAGCTCCTCCAGGACACGCTGGCCGTGGAGCCCGCCGCCGAGGCGACGGTGCTCGCCACCTGCAACCGCATCGAGCTGTACGCGGACGTCGAGAAGTTCCACGCGGGTGTGGCGGAGCTGTCCACCCTGCTTGCGCAGCACAGCGGGGTGGGCCTGGAGGAGCTGACCCCCTATCTGTACGTGCACTACGAGGACCGGGCCGTCCACCACCTCTTCTCGGTGGCGTGCGGGCTGGACTCCATGGTCGTCGGCGAGGGCCAGATCCTCGGGCAGATCAAGGACGCGCTCGCGCGCGGCCAGGAACTGCACACGGCCGGGCGTCTGATCAACGATCTCTTCCAGCAGTCCCTGCGGGTCGGCAAGCGCGCCCACAGCGAGACCGGGATCGACCGGGCCGGGCAGTCGCTCGTGACCTTCGGGCTCGAACAGCTCGCGGACGGCACGGACACCGCCGAGTGGGCCGCGCACAAGCGCGTGCTCGTGATCGGGGCGGGCTCGATGTCCTCCCTGGCCGCGACGACGCTCGCGCGGCTCGGCGTACGCGAACTCGTCATCGCCAACCGGACGCCCGAGCGGGCCGAGCGCCTGGCGTCGGTGCTCGCCGAGTCCGGCGGGGTGAGCGTCCGGGTGGTCTCCATGGGCGAGGTGCCGCAGGAGCTGACACGTGCCGACGCGGTGGTGTCCTGTACCGGCGCGACCGGACTCGTGCTGACCGCGGACGCGGTCGCCGAGGCCCTGGCCGTCCCGGGCGAGGTCCCCCCGCCGCCCGTATCCCCGTCCGCCGGTCCGCAGGACTTCCTGCGCGCGCCCGACGGCAGCCTGGTCGCGCGGCTCGCCGCGACGGCCGCGCGTGACGGCCGTGTCCCGGACCGCGCGGCGCCGGGCTCCGCCGAGGGCGCTTCCGGCGCGGTGGACGGCACGGCTCCGGCCGCCGCGAGGACCGGTTCCGGTTCGGCGGACGGCGGGCGCGCCGGTGCCGCTCCGGCCGGCGGAGGGACCGCCGGCGCGGTGGTGCCCGCGGGCGCGGACGTCGGTGAGGGCGATGGAAGTTGTCCCGTCGGGCTCGGTGCGCGGGAGGCCGTGGACGCCTTTGCGCAGCACGGGGTCTGGGCGGAGAACACCGGATCGGCCGTTCGAGGGGTGGCGAACGGCGAACGGCGCGGCGGGGCCGTGCGGTTGGGGCTACTTGATCTTGCCATGCCGCGGGACGTCGATCATGCCGTTCACCGGATTCCGGGGGTGCGGCTGGTCGATATCGAGTCCCTCGCGGAGGCTTCGGCCGACGCGCCCATGGCCGCCGACGTGGATCAGGTGCGTCGCATCGTCTCGGACGAGGTGGCCGCATTCGGGGCAGCGCAGCGCGCCGCGCACATCACACCCACCGTTGTCGCCCTGCGGACGATGGCGGCGGATGTGGTCGCGGGCGAGATCGCGCGCCTCGAAGGGCGGCTCACCGGGCTCGACGAGAAGCAGCGGGCCGAGATCAACCAGACCGTTCGGCGTGTCGTCGACAAGCTGCTGCACGCGCCGACCGTGCGGGTGAAGCAGCTCGCGAGCGAGCCCGGTGGCGCCGGGTACGCGGACGCGCTGCGAACACTCTTCGACCTCGACCCGGAGACGGTCGCCTCCGTCAGCCGGGCCGACATGAATGACGCAGACGTCAAGAACCGAGGGCGAGTATGACCGAGAGGGCACTGAGACTCGGGACCAGGCGGAGCAGACTCGCCATGGCCCAGTCGGGGCAAGTTGCTCAGGCGGTGCGCCAGTTGACCGGCCGTCCCGTCGAGCTGGTCGAGATCACGACGTACGGCGACACCTCCCGCGAGCATCTCGCGCAGATCGGCGGCACCGGCGTCTTCGTGGCCGCGCTGCGTGAGGCGCTCGCCGCGGGTGAGGTGGACTTCGCGGTTCACTCGCTGAAGGACCTTCCCACCACCCAGCCCGACGAGCTCCTCCTCGCGGCCGTGCCGCCGCGCGAGGACCCGCGGGACGTGCTGGTGGCGCGGGACGGGCTGACCTTCGACCGGCTGCCCGACGGCGCCCGCGTCGGGACCGGTTCGCCGCGCCGGACGGCGCAGCTGAACGCGTACGCCCGTGCGCACCACACCCGCATAGAGACCGTGCCGATCCGCGGCAACATCGACACCCGGATCGGATACGTCCACAGCGGAGAGCTGGACGCGGTGGTACTCGCCGCGGCCGGACTCAACCGCTCCGGAAGAAGTGACGAGGTGACCGACTTCCTGTCGGTCGACTTCGTGCTGCCCGCCCCCGGCCAGGGGGCCCTGGCGATCGAGTGCACCGCGGACGACGCGGAACTCGCCGCCCTGCTCGCACGGCTCGACGACCCGGAGACCCGGGCCGCCGTCACGGCCGAGCGTTCCCTGCTCGCCGCCCTGGAGGCCGGCTGCAGCGCACCCGTGGGGGCGCTGGCCGACCTGTTGGGTGACGGCCGGGCATTCACCGAAATGCGCCTGCGGGGCGTCGTCGGCACGACCGACGGCTCCACGCTGGTGCAGCTGTCCACCACCGGTCCCGTACCCACGTCGCACGGCGACGCCATCGCGCTCGGTCGCGAACTCGCGTCCGAGATGCTCGCCAAGGGTGCGGCCGGTCTTATGGGGGAGCGAGCACATTGAGCCCCACCACCAACCCGTCCTCGGCGTTCTCGGCACACGGGCACGTCACTTTCCTCGGCGCCGGACCCGGCGACCCCGGACTGCTGACCTTGCGCGCCGTCGAAGCACTCGCGGGAGCCGATGTACTGATCGCCGAGCCGGATGTGCTCGAAGTCGTACGCGGCCACGCGCGGGCGAGCGTCAGCACGCCTGAACTGACGATTGTTGACGATGCGTCAACAGCCGCCGGAATCCCCGTACTCAGGGATGCCGTCAATCTTGTCATGGAGGCAGCACGCAACGGTAAGCGGGTCGTCCGTGCGGTGACGGGCGACCCGGGGCTGGACGCCGACGCGGGGCAGGAGATGCTCGCGTGCGCGACCGAGGGCATCACCTTCGAGGTCGTACCGGGTATCGCCACCGCGGTGGGCGTGCCCGCGTACGCCGGTGTGCCGCTGCGGGACGCGCAGGGCGCGGACGTACGGTTCGTGGACGCGCACTCCGCCAGCGACCGCTGCTGGACCGAGGTCGGCGCGAGCGACTGCACCGTGGTCGTCTCCACCACGCTGGACGCGGTCGCCTCGGCGGCGGGCGAGCTGGTGTCGGCGGGCCGCAAGCCGGACACCCCGCTCACCGTCACGGTCGCCGGGACGACGACCCGGCAGCGCACCTGGACGGCGACCCTCGGCACGATCGCGCAGACCTTCAAGCAGACGAAGGTGCTGCCGTCGCCGGAGGGACACCGTCCGGTGATAGCCGTGGTCGGTGAGCGCAGTGCCGCCGCGCAGCGGGACCAGCTCGCCTGGTTCGAGTCCAAGCCGCTGTTCGGCTGGAAGGTCCTCGTACCGCGGACCAAGGAGCAGGCCGCCTCGCTCTCCGACCAGCTCCGGTCGTACGGCGCCGTACCGCACGAGGTCCCGACGATCGCCGTCGAACCGCCGCGCACCCCGCAGCAGATGGAGCGCGCGGTCAAGGGCCTCGTCACCGGGCGGTACGAGTGGATCGCCTTCACCTCCGTCAACGCCGTCAAGGCGGTCCGGGAGAAGTTCGAGGAGTACGGGCTCGACGCCCGCGCCTTCGCCGGGATCAAGGTCGCCGCGGTGGGCGAGCAGACCGCCGCCGCCCTGGTCGACTTCGGGGTCAAGCCCGATCTCGTACCGAGCGGTGAGCAGTCGGCGGCCGGGCTGCTGGAGGACTGGCCGCCGTACGACCCCGTCTTCGACCCGATCGACCGGGTGTTCCTGCCGCGTGCCGACATCGCGACCGAGACGCTGGTCGCGGGGCTGATCGAGCTGGGCTGGGAGGTGGACGACGTCACGGCCTACCGGACCGTGCGCGCGTCGCCGCCGCCGGCCGAGACCCGTGAGGCGATCAAGGGCGGTGGCTTCGACGCCGTGCTCTTCACCTCGTCGTCCACCGTGCGGAACCTGGTCGGTATCGCCGGCAAGCCGCACAACGTGACCGTGATCGCGTGTATCGGCCCCGCCACCGCCAAGACGGCGGAGGAGCACGGGCTGCGCGTGGACGTCCTGTCCCCGGAGCCGTCCGTGCACCGGCTCGCGGAGGCGCTGGCGGAGTTCGGCGCGTCCCGGCGGGCCGCCGCCGTGGAGGCGGGCGAGCATGTGGCCCGGCCGAGCGAGCGCAGGCCGGGTGGGCGGCGCAGGCGTACGACGACGACCTGAGTGTCGTGGATGGACTGCGGGGGCGCACGGATCACCGTGCGCCCCCGCAGGGCTGTTCAGAGAGCGTGGGTACGGTCAGCAGAGCTTGATGAAGTCGACCGGCCGCCAGTACTCGGTGTAACCCTTGCTGCGGGCCGGATCAGTGGTCCAGATGACCGTGTTTCCCGACATGGCCCGCGCTATCCGGGCGTGGCGCTGGTGGTTGTCCCATGAACCGGTGCTCGACCAGGGCATTCCGTAATGCACGGAGCAGGTGTGCATGTCGATCGCGTCGCCTGTGAAGTTGGTTCCGGAGTAGGCGCAGAAGTACCCGCTGCTCGCCCCGTACGAGTGGCAGTGGGGGTTCGAGGCGGTCCTTGTGCCCGGAAGGTTGCGAGGGTGCTTCTCGCCGGGGACCGTGACCCTCAGCGTGGACTCGTTGCCCAGGTCGATCGTATTGGGCGAGATCTGTGTGCCGCCCGTCTTCGTCAGGTAGCGGTCGACCTTGGCCTGGAGGGCGGTGGCCTCGGCGCTGGTCAGGCCCGCCGCCCGGGCCTGGGCGGTGAAGCCCTGGGGTGCCGCGCTCACCTGGGGTGCCCCCAGGGCGAGCAGCATCGTCACGGCGCCCGTCAAAGCGGCAAGGCTGCGCTTGATGTTCGTATGGTCGCGGTTGTGCCGTCGCATCGTGGTCCGGTGTCCTCTCAACTCGTCGACTCGGCGGCCTCCGGGGGGAAGCCGCTTCGGATGGGTACCGGAATCCGGATTTCCGGCTTCCGACCCTGCCCTTGGACGCTCAGAGAGTCATTGGATTTCCCTGCACACTTGTCGGCTGTTTGCGCATGCGTACGTCACGCAGGGCCATGTGCCGGTAGTCGCGCGGTGCCATGCCGTACGCCGTGCGGAAGGTTCTGCTGAAGTGGGCCGGGTCCGGGAAGCCCCAGCGTGCGCCGATGGTCTGGATGGGGCGGCCGGCGAGCCCCGGGTCGGCGAGGTCGTGGCGGCAGCGTTCCAGGCGGCGGTGGCGGATCCAGCCGGCCGGGGTGGTGTTCTGGGCCGCGAACAGGTCGTGCAGATGGCGTACGGAGATGCCGTGGGCGCCGGCGACGGCGGCCGGGGTGAGGGACGGGTCGTCGAGGTGGCGGTGGATGAAGTCGCGGATCTCGATCCACAGCGCGCCCTTGCGGGCCTCCGGGGACGGGGGCCGGCCGGTGTCCAGGACACGGCTGAGCAGGGAGCTGAGCAGCCCGGTGGTGGCATCGGCCAGGGAGGGGGCGTCGGCGGGGGTGAACTCATGGGCGCGGGCGTTGAGGTCGGCGAGCCAACGCGCGTACAGCGCGCCCACGCCCCGGTCCACGGGGAGGGGGACGGCGAGCACGCGCTGGACGGACCGTCGGGGCAGCGGCAGGCTCCGGCGGGGGACATGGACGACGATCGAGCAGGGGATGGCCTGCTCGCCCCTGATCCGCCCGTGGTACGGGGTGGAGCTGTCCGTGATCACCAGACGGCCGCCGCGCAGCCGTGCCTCACGCCCGGCCTGCGCCAGGACGCCCAGGCCCTGGGGCACGTAATGGAACTGGTAGACCTCCGGGTCCTCGCGCCGGATGAGTTTGGGGGTCCTGCTGACTTCCAGCTGGGAGCAGGTGAGTACCGAGACCGTGAGGTCGCCCAGGAACAGCCCCCGCATCCTGGCCCGGAAGTCGTCCGCACGGTCGCTGCGGAAGTGGTTGGGCAGATACCAGCTGTCGGCCGTCGCCTCGAACCGGGCGAACCGGTCGCGTACGGCCACCGAGTCCGTACTGAAGTCGGTCACGAGCATGACCGCACCGGCTTCCGGGCATGCCGGTGTGGGGGCGCGGAAGCCGGGTCCGACGGGCGGACGGAAGCGCGGCCGGCTCCCGTGGGCCGAGCCGTCCAGGTCGTCGACGGGTGGGCGGGGGTGGAGGCGGGAGCTGCGGGGGCTAACGGGATCGGCATGGGTTCTTGCTCCTCCTGCTCTCTCGGGGGCACCGGGGTCCGCCGGGGTGCCGCGGGCGTCCGTACGGAGGGGAAGCGGGCGGCCCGGCATGGACCGGACAAGAGTTCCACGCATCCGGGGCATATCCCAGATATGTCCCGGACATGTCAGCGATGTGCGGAACGAGCCGCCGCCGGGTTATTCGATTGTTCGCCCCCGGGGCCGGTGGCAGGCTCGTCCGATGACCTCTCCCCTGGCCTCTCCCCTGAGCTCTCCCCGTGCCGAACTGCTCGTCCGGCAGCTCGATCTCGTCTGGTCGCTCTTCGAGTACCACCTTCCGGAACTGGACGACGACGCCTTCCTCTGGGAGCCCGCGCCGGGCGCCTGGACGGTACGGGAGGACGGCGCGGGACGCTGGGTCCCCGACTGGCAGGTGCCCGAGCCCGACCCCGCCCCGACCACCTCGATCGCCTGGGTCTCCTGGCACATCGGCTACTGGTGGACGACCACGCTGAGGGAGTGCTTCGGCCCCGGCGCGCCCCCGCGTGAGGAGATCGTCTGGCCCGGCGGCGCCGAGTCCGCCGTCGCCTGGCTGCGGGGGCTCAAGGACGAGTGGCGCGGGGAGCTGGTCCGGCTCGGCGACGACGACCTCGACTCCACCGACCGCACCGCCGGCCTGCCCTGGGGCGAACCGCAGAATCTGGTCGACATCGCGGCCTGGGTGAACTTCGAGCTCGCCAAGAACGTGTCCGAGATCAGCCTCACCCTGCGTCTGCGCAAAGCCCCCGACGGGCGAGGCGTAGCGTAGGGGGCATGAGTGCGTATGGATCGTTTCCCGGGGCGCGGCCGAGGAGGCTGCGGACCACACCCGCCATGCGGCGCATGGTCGCAGAGACCCGGCTGCACCCCGCCGATCTGATTCTTCCGGCCTTCGTCCGGGAGGGGATCGATGAGCCCGTGCCGATCGCCGCGATGCCCGGAGTGGTCCAGCACACCCGGGATTCCCTGCGGAAGGCCGCCGTCGAGGCGCGTGAGGCGGGGGTCGCCGGGATCATGCTGTTCGGGGTGCCGGAGGCCGGCAAGAAGGACGCGGCCGGTACCGCGGGCACGGACCCCGACGGAATCCTCCAGGTCGCCATCCGGGACATCCGCGCCGAGGTCGGGGACGATCTCGTGATCATGTCGGATCTGTGCCTGGACGAGTACACCGACCACGGCCACTGCGGTGTCCTGGACGCCGAAGGCCGGGTCGACAACGACGCCACCCTGGAGCGGTACGCCGAGATGGCTCGGGTCCAGGCCGACGCGGGCGTCCATGTCGTCGGCCCCAGCGGCATGATGGACGGCCAGGTGGGGGTCGTCCGGGAGGCGCTGGACGCCATCGGCAGGCAGGATGTGTCGATCCTGGCGTACACCGTCAAGTACTCCTCCGCGTTCTTCGGCCCGTTCCGGGAGGCCGTCGGGTCGTCCCTGCGCGGTGACCGCAAGACGTATCAGCAGGACCCGGCGAATGTCCGCGAGTCGCTGCGGGAGCTGGCGCTCGACCTGGACGAGGGCGCCGACATGGTGATGGTGAAGCCCGCGGGGCCGTATCTCGATGTGCTGGCGAAGGTCGCGGAGGCCGTGGACGTTCCGGTCGCCGCGTACCAGATCAGCGGTGAGTACGCGATGGTCGAGGCCGCCGCCGAGAAGGGCTGGATCGACCGGGACCAGGCGATCCTGGAGGCGCTGACCGGGATCCGGCGCGCGGGTGCGCAGATGATCCTCACGTACTGGGCGACGGAGGTCGCGCGCACGCTCTGAGCCTCGGCGCAGCCCCGTGCGCGAGCGACCGTGGTGTGAACCGGTGCCGCCCGCGACCGGCGCCGGCCCGCCCCGACGGTATGGGCACAGGGTCGTCGGCCTGGTCGAAGTCCCTGGTGCCCGGCGGGTTCCGGTACGAACCGGAACCCGCCGGGCGCTGAGGGCGGACGCCCCCGGTGACGGGATTCCCTAACAGGAGATGTTCGAGCCCATCGGCACACCCAGGATCTGGGTGAAGTTCCGGTACCGGGTGATCCGGCTCTCCACCTGCCTCGGGTTCTTGCCGTCGCACTCCAGCGCGCCGTTGATCGACCGGATCGACTGGCCGAAGCCCGCGCCGCTCACCATCGCGTCATGGCCGGTCACCGGGCCGGGGCCGTCCTGGGTGTTCCAGTACCACAGGCCCGTCATCATGGCGACGGCCGGATTGCGCTCCACCTCCCACGGGTCGCGGAGGAGGTCGATGCCGAGATGGTCACCGGCCGTCTTGTAGTTGAAGTTCCAGCTCAGCTGGATCGGACCGCGGCCGAAGTACGCCGCCTGGCCCGCCGGGCAGCCGTAGGGCTGGCTCCGGTCGCAGTAGTGCGGGTAGTTGTCCTCGTTGATCTCCTTGATGTAGAACAACCCGCCCGTCTCATGGCTGATGTTGGCGAGGAAGGCCGCGGCCTCCTGCTTGCGCATCGTGTCCGTGCCGGTGTGGGCGAACTTCGGGAACGCCTTCATGGCGTCCGTCAGACCCTTGTACGTATAGAACGGATTCCGCTTCGGGAACATCTGGTTGAACTGCGCCTCGCTCACCACGAAGCTGTCCGGGTGGGGGTTCCCGCTGCCGCCGCAGGTGTACGGGTCCCAGTAATACGTGCTCACCACCGGGTTGTAGCCCGGATTGTCGCGCTCGGCGACATAGATCTCGCCGTCGGTGTACTTGACGATGTCACCGGTCCGGTAGTTGGCACCGGCCGACCAGGCGGGCGCGATGGCGCACTCGTCCACCGGGGTGGCGGCGCCGGCCGTCGCGGTCGGCATGATCGCGGTCGCCGCGAGCGAGCCTGCCGCGACGACGCCGACCATGAGCGCCTTCATACGTTCTCTGAGCACGACTATCCCTTTCGTGCGTCGACGGGCATGCCGAAGAGACCCAGTCGGGGATGGTGTCTCTCCTGGGCACGCCGTATCGGGTGTATGCCACACCCAAGCGGTCCTGAAGGGGTTCAGTCAAGGTATAGACCAATGCTGTTTTCTCAACAACCAAGGGGAAAGCAGCGGGCGTTGGCCTCGGGTGATGTGCACTCAGGGGGCGGTCCGGCGGCCTCGGGCGGGAGTTGGTACGGGGTGCTGGGCGGGGTGGTTCGGGGTGCCGTCGGAGGCGGCATGGGGCGTCGGCGGGGTGGTTCGGCGGGGCGGGTGAAGGGGTGCCGGCGGGGGCGGTTCCGTGTGCCGGGCCGGGTTGTTGCCGTCGGTTCCGTGTGCGCCGTGCCGATATTGCGTACACTGTACCGCGTACGCTGTACGGAGATATTGGCGCTCAGGAGGGAAGGCACTGATGACGATCCTGGTGACCGGCGCGACGGGACAGGTCGGCCGGCTGGTGGTGCGGGGGCTGGTCGGGGCGGGAGCCGACGTCCGGGCGCTGACCCGCGACCCGGCCGCGGCGACGGGCGTCCCGGACGGGGTGAAACTGCTGGCGGGGGACCTCTCCCGGCCCGACAGCATCCGGGACGCGCTGGCGGGAGTTGAGCGGATGTACCTCTTCCCGGTGACCGAGACCGCTTCCGAAGTCGTCGCTCTCGCAAAGGAGGCGGGGGTGCGGCGGATCGTCGTCCTGTCGTCGGCCGCGGCGGCGGACGGATCCGACACCACGTTCCACCTCCCGGTGGAGCGGGCTGTCGAGGAGTCGGGGCTGGAGTGGACCCACGTACGGCCGGGGGAGTTCATGGCGAACAAGATCCATCTGTGGGGGCCGTCCGTACGGGAGCGGAGGGTGGTGCGGCATCCCGGCCCCGATGACGTCTGGCTGCCCGTGCACGAGCAGGACATTGCCGATGTCGCCGTGACCGCGCTTCTGGAGGACGGTCGTGTCGGAGCGGCCCATGTGCTCCACGGGCCCGAGCCGATCAGTCTTCGCGAGCAGGTGGGCGCCATCGCCGCGGCCATCGGGGAGGAGGTCCGCATGGAGCGGAACACCCGGGAGGAGGCGCGGGCGGAGTACATCGCGCAGGGCGGTTTCGCGGCGGAGGCGGCGGACCTTCTGCTGGGCTTCACCGATTACGAGGGCAATCCCCTGGATCCGGCCGAGGACTCTGGGGAGGGCGGCTTCGATCTGTCCGCGTTCGGTCTGCTGCCGTCGCTGAACGATGCGATCGGCAGGCCCGGCCGTACCTTCGCCGAGTGGGCGCGCGACCACGCGGACGACTTCCGGTGAGGCGTGGCTTCGCGGTTACGGCGCGGGGGCGGTTCGGCGCGGGGCGGGTTCCGGGGCCGAGGGCTCGCGGGCCGAGGGCTTCCGTCGTGTGGACGGGGTGGGTCCGGGACCGGGCCGGCCTGATTCGGCCGGCCTGGTTCTGCCCGGCCTGGTTCGGTCCGGTGCCGGTGCCTGTGCCGGGAAAGCCCGACTGCGGGCCGGGGAAAGCCCCCGGCCCGCGGTTCCGTGGTGGTTCGGCGGTGGTTCGAGCGGTCCGGTGCCACCGTCCCGCGTCCGGCTGTTTCGGGCCCGCGGGCGCGGCAGCCCTGACACGGGCCGGCGGACCGACCCGTGTCATCGGCCGTCAGCAGTACAGGTTGGCGCCCGTCGGCACACCCAGGATCTGCGCGAACCGCGTGTAGTTGTTGACCCGGCTCTGGACCTGCGCGGGGTTGCCGCCGTTGCACTCCAGCGCGCCGTTGATCGACCAGATCGTCTGGCCGAAACCGGCCTGGTTCACCATCGCCGCGTGGCCGGTCATCGTGCCCGGGCCGCGCTGGGTGTTCCAGTACCACAGGCCGGTCTGCCAGGCGACGGCCGGCTCGTTCTGGACGCGCCAGGGGTTGTTGAGCAGATCGATGCCGAGGGCGTCGCCCGCCGCCTTGTAGTTGAAGTTCCAGCTCAGCTGGATCGGCCCGCGGCCGTAGTACGCGGCCTGGCCGGCCGGGCAGCCGTAGGGCTGGTTCCGGTCGCAGTAGTGCGGGTAGTTCGCGGTGTTCTGCTCCACGACGTGGTACAGACCGCCGGTCTCATGGCTCACATTGGCGAGGAAGGCCGCGGCCTCCTGCCTCTTGACCGTGTCGCTGCCGGTGTTGGCGAAGGCGGGGTACGAGGCGAGCGCCTCCTTCAGCCCCGCGTAGGTGTAGAACGAACTCCTGCTCGGGAACATCTGGTTGAACTGCGCCTCGCTCACCACGAAGTCGCCGGGGTTCGGGTTGGGGTTCCCGCCCCCGCCACCGCCGCAGGTGTACGGGTCCCAGAACCAGGTGCTGACGGTGGGGTCGTAGCCCGGGTTGTCGTGCTCGGCGATGTAGTACTTGCCGTCCGTGTACCTGACAACGTTGCCAGTCGTGTACCAGGTGCCCTGCTGCCAGTTGGGCGCGCTGGTACACGCGTCCGCCGAGGCGGGGCCCGCCGAGGGGAGCAGGCTCGCGGCCGCCAGTCCGCCGGCCGCGAGGACGGCGACCAGGAACGCTTTGACGCGCTGTTTGAGCACGAGTTCCTCCTTCGTGCATCAACGGCCTTGCCCGGAGGGGCGGTCGAGCTGTGGGGAGCCCGCCCGAGCAGGCCGTGGTGGGGGGTTGTGACCCCACTGAAGCGCGTTGACGTGAGCCAGTCAAGGTATAGACCAATGTGAATTCCTTGACGACTGCCGGGGGCGGGCGAAGTGTTACGGCCGCGAGGAAGCGGCGGAGGCCCTGAGGCCTGCCGGGTGAGGAGCAGGCCGCCAGGCGGGAGAGCCGGTCAGGGGCAAGGTCCTCCCTGGCCGTGCACGGCGCGACCCGCTCCGGCCGCCGGGTGGCCCCGATGCCCTCCGTACGGGCCCGGGGTGAACGCCGCATCACGCCGATGACCGTCCCGTATATCCCGATGGCCGTCCCGTACGTCCCGGTGCGCGGCCGAGGTCGCTCGGTGCGGCGAGCCCCGGGTCGTCACCGGTCCACCGGTCCACTGGGTGCCCGCCGGGCACGGCGAAGGCCCCGGTCTCCTTGAGTGGCGAAGGTGAGGTCTCCCCTCAGCCCCGGCAGGCGCTCCCCGCCTCATAGGTGCCGACTGTTTTATGAGGTATATGCCGAAAGGTGAGTGATGAGGGTGCGTAACGGTGGACGTCGGCGCACCCTGGACAGTGGGACCGCTGGAGGTGATCCATCATGCGGACACTCGCCGGATGGCATGTGGAGATGGAGTTCCGCGAGGAGGGCGGCGACCGGACCATGGCCGCCGCGATGATCAGACTGAGCGACGGTACGGAGATCCGGGGACACGGCAACGCCCAGCGCCACCCCTCCGACCCCGAGCAGTTGCGGGTCGGTGAGGAGATCTCGGGCGCGCGGGCTCTCATGGACATCGCGTCGCAGCTTCTGCAGAAGGCCCACACGGAGATCGACCAAGTCTCGGGCCACACCTCGCACGCGCTGAGGTGAGAGCCCGCGCACCGGAGGGCGCGTAGGTGCCGCTGTCCACGGCCCGGGTGAGGGCGGGAAGCGATCGATGGACTGCCCATGTGAACAGCGGCAACGCGCGCGGGTCAGGTATGCCCGGCCGCGCTGTCCCGGTGCCCTGATGCCCGGGGCCTTGGTTTGTGCTGCGGCTCCCCTCCCCAGCGGCCCCGCGCGGGACTAATCTGTGATACGCGCCACAATGACGGGTGGTGTGGGGGATCGGGGGCGTCATGGCGGGTCTGTACGGCACGGGGGAGCGGCCGTGCGAGCCGTGTCCCGGCTGCGGGCGCGACGACGGGCTCAAGAGCGTTCCCGCTGTGCACCGGGCGGCCCAGCGCGCGCTGTTCCTGCCCTGGACCGACGGCCGCAGCGGGCTCTACAGGGCGCTGGCCTGGGCCCCTCCGCCGCGGAAGCCGACGATGCCGCAGGCGCTGCTGGTCAATCTGATCGTCGTCGTGGGTGTGATCCTGTTTGTCGTCGGGCTGGCGCAGAAGCGGCGGGACGACGAACGGGCCGGGGAGGCGGAGCTGCCGGGCAGCACGGATCCCGCTCCCGAACCCGGCCCGGAGTTCCCTGCGCTGTGGTGGATCTCCCTCGCCATCGCCGTCCTGTACCTGGTCTTCTTCGCCTGGGCGACACAGCAGATGGTCTCCCATCAGAAGCTCCTCGCGGGGCGTGCGAACGCCCGGTTGATGTGGGCCTGTGCCTGGCACTGCGCGCACTGCGCAGGCGTTCACTTCCCGCAGGAGCAGCCGGCGCGGGCCCTGACCCTCCAGGAGTTCCGGACCCGGGTGTGGACCGCCGGTGGCTACGGCCAACTCGTCGGACGGTACCCTCCGGCCGTCTGACCAGGACCCTTGTCCTGGCCACCGTGCCGCCGTGCGCCCTGACGCCCCTCGCGGGCGTGGTACCCGCCGTGGCCTTTGCACCCACCGCAGCCGACCGGCCCCCGCCGGGCCCCGCGACGGCGGGACCGGCGGGGGCCGGTGGACGAGTACGGTCCGGCCGGTACGAGCGGCCGTGGTGAGCGGACCCGTACGGACCGGTGGTACGGACCGGTGGTACGGCCCGGTGCGGACCTGTACGGACGGCCGCGAACGGCTGCGGACGGCTACAGACGCTCGGGCGTACGGATGCCCAGCAGCGCCATGCCCCGCTGGAGCGTCCGGGCCGTGAGGTCGACCAGGAACAGACGGTTCTCCACGACCTCCGGGGGGTTGTCGTCGCTGAGCACCTGGCACTGGTCGTAGAACGTCGTCAGATGGGACGCCAGCTGGTACAGATACGCGGCCAGCTTGTGCGGCTCGTACGACGACGCCACCTCGGCGACCGTCTCACCGAAGCGGTCCAGATGCAGCCCGAGCGCCCGCTCGGCCGGGGCCAGCGGCAGCTCCGGGTGCGCGACCGGCTCGGTGCCGCCCGCCTTGCGGATGATCGAACGGATACGGGCGTACGCGTACTGCAGGTAGACGGAGGTGTCCCCGTTCAGCGACACCATCTGGTCCAGGTCGAACTTGTAGTCGCGCACGGCGGACGTCGACAGGTCGGCGTACTTGATCGCGCCGATGCCGACGTACTGGCCGTTCTCCACGATCTCCTGCTCGCTCAGGCCCACCTTCCCGGCCTTCTCATGGACGACGGCGGTCGCCCGCTCGACGGCCTCGTCCAGCAGGTCCACCAGCCGGACCGTTTCGCCCTCACGGGTCTTGAAGGGCTTGCCGTCCTTGCCGAGCACCGTACCGAACGCGAGCTGGACCGCGGTGACCTCGTCGTTCAGCCAGCCGGCCCGGCGCGCGGTCTCGAAGACCATCCTGAAGTGCAGTGACTGACGGGCGTCCACCACATACAGCAGGGTGTCCGCGCCCAGGTTGCGGACCCGGTCGCGGATGGCGGAGAGGTCGGTGGCCGCGTAGCCGTAGCCGCCGTTCGACTTCTTCACGATCAGAGGGGTCGGCTTGCCGTCCTGCCCCAGCACATCGTCGAAGAAGACACAGAGCGCGCCCTCGGAGCGGACCGCGACGCCCGACTCCTCCAGGATCCGGCAGGTCTCCTCGAGCATGTCGTTGTAACCGGACTCGCCGACGACGTCCGGGTCCCGGATCTCCATGTCCAGCAGGCTGAAGACCGAGTAGAAGTAGATCTTCGACTCGTCGACGAACCGCTGCCACAGCTCCAGCGTCTGCGGCTCCCCCGCCTGGAGCGCGACCACCCGGTCCCGGGAGCGGGTCTTGAAGTCCTCGTCGGAGTCGAAGAGGGCGCGCGACGCCTTGTACAGCCGGTTCAGCGACGACATGGCCTCCTCGCCGGAGACCTTCTCGCCCTCCTTGTGGTCCAGCTCGTGCGGGTGCTCGATCAGATACTGGATGAGCATGCCGAACTGGGTGCCCCAGTCGCCGATGTGGTGGCGCCGGATCACCTTCTCGCCGGTGAACTCCAGGATCTCGACCATCGCCGCGCCGATCACGGCGGAGCGCAGATGCCCGACGTGCATCTCCTTGGCGACATTCGGCTGCGCGTAGTCGATCACCGTCGTGCCGGGGCTCTGCGCGTACGGAACGCCGAGGCGGTCGTCGGCCGCGCGGGCCGCCAGCGTACGCGTGATCGCCTCGTCCGAGACCGTGATGTTCAGGAAGCCGGGTCCTGAGACCTCGATCTCCCGGAGCAGATCGCTCGTCCCGATCGCGTCGACGACCTTCGCCGCCAGCTCGCGCGGATTCCCCTTGAGCCGCTTGGCCAGGGCCAGGATGCCGTTGGCCTGGAAATCGGCCCGGTCGCTTCGTCGCAGCAGCGGGTCGGCGGAACCGGCCTCCGGCAGGGCTGCCGAGAGGGCGTCCGCGAGGCGCTGCTGCACATTCGAAGCGAGGGAAGGGACCGAGGCCATGAGCTTCCGTTCCTGTCGGGGTGGATGTCTGTGCGGAGCTGTGTCCGCTGGGTGTCTGCCGGGTCCGGACCGATGCCGGGCCGGCGTCCGCGTCGGGGCCGGACCGGCGTCTCGACCGGTGTCGGGAGCGATGTCCGGATGGCCCGGTGGCCGGTCCGGCCCGGTGTCCGGGGGGACGCCGGGGGTGGCCGCGGGATCATCGCTCCGTCGGTTGTCAAGTGTCCCATGGGGCGGCAACCCGATTCTCCCCGGTTGTGGACAACCCCGGTTACCGGCCGGTTGTGGACAACCCCGTGACCCCCTGCCTGTGGACGGGCCGGGAGCCGGCCGATCCGTCTGGGAGAATGGGTCCATCCCGGATACGAGCCGGATGACGAGAACGAAGGACGTGCCGATCGTGGCTCAGAGCAGCACCGAGACCGACTGGGTCTCCCGTTTCGCGGACGAGGTCATTGCCGATTCGGAACGCCGTGCGCCTGGGACCAAACACCGGGGCGCCCCCGCCGCCCCGGCCATCGTCGTCGCGTCCGGTATCTCGCCCTCCGGGCCCGTCCACCTGGGCAACCTCCGCGAGGTGATGACCCCGCACCTGGTCGCCGACGAGATCCGCCGCCGTGGTCACGAGGTACGGCATCTGATCTCCTGGGACGACTACGACCGGTTCCGCAAGGTCCCCTTCGGCGTCGACGGGGTCGACGAGAGCTGGGCCGAGTACATCGGGCGGCCCCTGACCTCGGTTCCCGCGCCCAAGGGCTCCCCGCACCCGAACTGGGCCGAGCACTTCAAGGCGGCTCTCGTCGAGTCCCTGGCCGAGCTGGGCGTCCAGTACGAGGGCATCGACCAGACCGAGATGTACACCTCCGGTGCCTACCGCGAGCAGATCCTGCTCGCGATGCGCAAGCGGGGCGAGATCGACGCGATCCTCGCCCGCTTCCGTACGAAGAAGGACCCCGGAAAGGACGGCCGGTCCGGACCGGACCCGAAGCGGCAGAAGCAGCAGAAGTCGCAGAAGCCCGTGGACGAGGCCGAACTGGAGGCCGCGGAGGGCTCCGGCGCGGCGACCGAGGACGACGGCACGGGATCGGCCGGATACTTCCCGTACAAGCCCTACTGCGGCGGCTGCGACAAGGACCTCACCACGGTCACCGCGTACGACGACGACACCACCGCGCTGACCTACACCTGCGCGGCCTGCGGATTCACCGAGACCGTCCGGCTGAGCGAGTTCGACCGCGGCAAGCTGGTGTGGAAGGTCGACTGGCCGATGCGCTGGGCGTACGAGGGCGTCGTCTTCGAGCCCTCCGGCGTCGACCACAGCTCGCCCGGGTCGTCGTTCCAGGTCGGCAAGGACATCTGCCCGATCTTCGGCGGTGAGCGCCCCATCGGGCCGATGTACGCGTTCGTCGGTATCAGCGGCATGGCGAAGATGTCCTCCTCGAAGGGCGGGGTCCCCACCCCCGCCGACGCGCTGAAGATCATGGAGGCGCCCCTGCTGCGCTGGCTGTACGCGCGCCGCAGGCCCAACCAGGCCTTCAAGATCGCCTTCGATCAGGAGATCCAGCGGCTGTACGACGAGTGGGACAGGCTCGCCGCCAAGGTCACGGACGGCACGGTGCTGCCCGCCGACGCGGCGGCGTACTCCCGCGCGGTCCGTACGGCCGCCGGTGAGCTGCCGGGCACCCCGCGGCCGATGCCGTACCGCACGCTCGCGTCCGTCGTCGACATCACCGGCGGGCACGACGAGCAGACGGTCCGCATCCTCAGCGAGCTGGACCCGGCGAATCCCGTGGGCGATCTGGACGAGGTCCGCCCCCGGCTCGACCGTGCCGAGAACTGGATCACCACCCAGGTCCCGGCCGATCAGCGCACGGTCGTGCGCACCGAGCCCGACAAGGAGCTGCTGGCGTCCCTCGACGACGAGGCCCGTGAGTCGCTGCGGCTGCTGCTGGAGGGCCTGGACTCCCACTGGTCCCTCGAAGGGCTGACGACGCTGGTGTACGGCGTTCCGAAGGTGATGGCCGGACTGGCGCCGGACGCCAAGCCGACACCGGAGCTGAAGGTCGCGCAGCGGACGTTCTTCGCCCTGCTCTACCGGCTGCTCGTCACCCGCGAGACCGGACCGCGGCTGCCCACCCTGCTGCTCGCGGTCGGCACGGACCGCGTCCGGAAGCTGCTGGGGGCGTAGGGCCCGTCCGGCGGATCATCGACCGCGGCAGCCGGGCCGGGGCGGTGATCCGCCGGAGGCGACCGGGGACGGGGTATCGGGCCACAGCGGGTGTCAGGCCGTGGAGAACCTGGCGACGTACTCGTAGAAGGGTTCGATGCCGGCTTCCGCACGGAGCTTGTCCATGCGCTCGGGCTCTGCACAGGGCCACGGAACGGGTGAGGACCCGGTTCGCCACGGCTGGAGGGCTGAAGGCGTACGCAGGCTCGGCCCCGATCACGCGAGCCTCCGGCAAACGCCGCTACGTCGGACGCCGGTTCGTCAGGAACAATCGGCTCAACCACGTCGGCCACCTGTGGGCCTTCGCCTCTCTCACCGGTTCCGCTGGCGCGGACGCGCACTACCGGCGTCGCCGGACAGGCGGGGATCGGCACATGCAGGCTCTGCGGCACCTGTTCAACCGGATGCCTGGCCGGCTCCACCACTGCCTTCGGACGCGCGGTCTGTTCGACGAGGCGATTGCCTTTCCGGCAGGCGCCGCCACGGGGTCACTTCCGGGAGGTCCTTCTCCGGCACGGCCTTGACGAGACCCGAGCTGACGGGACGCTCGTCGTTGACGAGAATGAGGCGGTTCTTGGCCCAGGTATCGAGCCGGTCGCATGCCCAGGCCGGGTCGTACGCTGCCGTGGGCAGCTGGGGTATGCGCTTACGGCCGGTGTCGTCGAGCCGGTAGGGGACGTCGAAGGCTGTGTTCCAGCCGTCCAGGTTCGCGGCAAACCGTTCTTCCGCTTCTGCTGGACTGATGCTCAGGTACTGGGCGATCTCTGTCCAGGAGCTGCCTCGCTCGCGCTCGTAGATGACGGCGGAGGCCAGAGCGCGCTCCGCGAGTTCGATCAGCTGGGATGCCTGGCTGACCCGGCCTCCGGGACCGGTGTCAGGGTCGTTCTCGGTAGCGATCAGACCAGTGGCGCCATCGGCGACGTCCGCTGCGTGATCGCACAGAACGAGGCGGGCGAGCGCCTGGCGGGTGAATCGGGCACGGTCGGCGTCATACGGAGTCGTCTCAGTCACCCCCACAACCTTGCGGGCCCTAGCTAGTGCCGTATCAGGCAATGTTTGCCTCGTGACGGCCCGCCGCGTGGGTGGTTCCCTGCGTGGCGGGCCGAGGCCAGAATGATCACGTGGCTG
>NZ_JBITFN010000037.1:0-31480 GCF_044456085.1 Streptomyces sp. NPDC051018 | reverse complement strand
ACCAGGCCCTCCGGGCATTTCCCTTCGGTCTTGCGTTTCCAACCTTACCAGACCTTTTCCGCATTCCGTTTCCGGACTTCGAATTCGATCAGGCGACTGATTGGATAAGCCTTTGCCTTTCGGCGTGTTCACTACATTAGCTGATTCCCGGGGCAACTCATAATCGAGTGCATCAGGCAGGAATTCCGGCATGCCGAAATCACACCCGATTGGGGTTCGTCGTCAGTAGTGGGTGGCCGCCTGGGGATGCTGAGCAGCAGGGCCCGTGTCAAGCGGCTCGGGCTACGTTAGGCGTCTCGGAGGGGCGAGTCAAGTTGCCCTTCGACGCGGCACATGTGCCCGGTAGGGGCTGACCGTGGGGTCACCGTCGATCCAGTAGCGCCAGGGGTGGTGGGCGCCGTCGCCGCCGACCCCCGTACGAGGGCCGTTGCGTACCTGGTCGGACGGGGTGGGTGTGCCATGGAGCAGGGTGAGCGGGGACGGGGTCTTGGCGCAGACGTCCGTACCGTTGAGGTCCCGGTCGACGGCGAGGGCCGTGGCCAGTCGGGCCGGGCCTTTGGCCAGTTCTCTGTCATATCGGGCCGAAACTCGACGTTTACGGGCCAGCTCTGCGCCCACCCGGATCTCACCGGCCCGGAGCAGCACCCCGCTCGCTCTGCCTTCCGGGCCGCACACCAGGTTCAGGCAGTGCCACATGCCGTAGGTGAAGTAGACATAGGCATGGCCGGGAGGGCCGAACATCACATCGTTGCGGGGGGTTCGGCCCCGGAAGGCGTGGGAACCCGGGTCCAGCTCTCCCGCGTACGCCTCGACCTCGGTGATGCGCAGCTCGATGGGACCGTCGTCGGTTCGGCGGACGAGGGTCCGGCCGAGGAGCTGGGGTGCGACGTCCAGTACCGGGCGGTCGAAGAAGTCCCGGGGAATCGGCGTACGGTCGGGGCTCTCGATCATGGCGTCCGAGGGTACCCGGGAACTGGCGGCGGCCGTCGCGCGTATGAAAAGTCAGGACCTACAAGGAGTGGACATGGGCTTCAAGAAGCTGCTCGCGAGCCTGGGCGCCGGTGGGGCGTCCGTGGAGACGGTGCTCACGGAGGACAACGTCGTGCCGGGCGGTGTCGTCCGGGGCGAGGTTCGGATCGAGGGCGGTTCCGTCGACCAGCAGATCGAGGGGCTGACCATCGGGCTCCAGGCGCGCGTCGAGGTCGAGAGCGGTGACCAGGAGGTCAAGCAGGACATCGACTTCGTCGAGCAGCGGCTCGGGGGCGCGTTCGAGGTGAAGGCCGGGGCAGTGCATGTGGTGCCGTTCGGGCTGGAGATCCCCTGGGAGACCCCGGTCACGAGCATCGCAGGGCAGCAGCTGCGCGGGATGAACATCGGAGTGACGACGCAGCTGGAGATCGCGCGGGCCGTGGACTCGGGGGATCTGGACCCGGTCCATGTCCATCCGCTGCCCGCGCAGCAGGCGATTCTCGACGCGTTCATCCAGCTCGGGTTCCGCTTCAAGAGCGCGGACATGGAGCGGGGGCACATCCGGGGGACTCGGCAGCGGCTGCCCTTCTACCAGGAGATCGAGTTCTTCCCGCCGCAGCAGTACCGGGGCCTGAACCAGGTCGAGCTGACGTTCGTCGCGGACGACCGTGAGATGGACGTCGTCCTGGAGATGGACAAGAAGCCGGGGCTGTTCAGCGAGGGCAGCGACTCGTACAAGGCCTTCAAGGTGGGGCACCACGACTTCGCCTCGACGGACTGGGCCGCGTATCTGAACCAGTGGCTCGCCGACGTCGGCGGCCGTCGCAACTGGTTCTAGCCGGCTGAGTCGGAGATTCGCCGGCGGTGGGCGTGGCCCTAAGGGCTGTCCCGTAATCGGCGGTGGATCAGCGCGCGGCGTCAGATGCGGTGCATCGCAAGGCGGAGGAGCGCCCGCATACTGGGCGTATTTGGGCGTTTCGACAACGCTGGGGGTACCGCCCGTGCCCGCAGGGCACAGGGGGAGAGGTGCCGTAGCTGTCGTCGTGCGCCCGCCGGAGATTGCGGGACAGCCCTTAGGGTCGTGTCCTGCTGGGCAGTCAGCACGGCAGGACAGCAGAACCGGAGGTTCAGACGTGACCGAGCAGAAAAAGGCGCCTCTTCCGCATGAATTTCACCCCGACGTGCCGTCGTTCACGGTGGTGAGCGATCAGCTCGCGCCGGGGGCGGTGCTGAAGGACGACCAGGTCCACGCGGCGGGGAACACCTCTCCCCAGCTGCGGTGGGAGGGCTTCCCGGCGGGGACGAAGAGCTTTGCCGTGACCTGCTTCGATCCGGACGCTCCCACGGGCAGCGGGTTCTGGCACTGGGTGCTGTTCGACATCCCGGCCTCGGTCACCGAGCTGCCGGCGGGCGCGGGCAGCGGGTCGTTCACGGGGCTGCCGGCCGGCGCCGTGCACGCGCGCAACGACTACGGGTCGAAGGACTTCGGCGGCGCCGCTCCCCCGGCCGGGGAGAACCACCGCTATGTGTTCACCGTGTACGCGGTCGACACCGAGAAGCTCGGGCCCGACGCGGATGCCTCGCCCGCGGCCGTGGGCTTCAATCTGCGCTTCCACACGCTGGGCCGCGCACAGCTGATCGGCGAGTACGAGGCTCCTTCGGTGGACTGACCACCGGCATCGGCCGTTCGTTTGTTGTTTGCCCTGTCCTGGTCCTGGAGAGATCAGGGCAGGGCAGTTTTTTGTCTGCCGTGGGTTCGGGGGTTCCCGGTGGCACGGATATTGCGTTGTCCATCTCGGCGCGCCCGGCCAGAGTTGATCCAAGCCCAGGGCCCGTGAGGGGCGGGGCCGGCGAACGGAGGTGGGGGAGATGCGGGACACGCTGGTACTGAACGCGAGCTTCGAGCCGCTGTCGACGGTGACACTCAACCGCGCGGTGGTACTGGTTCTCCAGGACAAGGCCGTCGTCGAGCAGGCCCACCCCGGTCTCCGTATGCGCGCCGCCGCCGTCGATCTTCCGGTGCCGCGGGTGATCAGGCTGTGCAGATACGTACGGGTGCCGTTCCGAAGACAGGCTCCGTGGTCGAGAAGGGGTGTGCTGGTCAGGGACCAGCACCGGTGCGCCTACTGCGGTAGGCGTGCCACGACCGTGGACCACGTGGTGCCCCGGTCGCACGGTGGTGCGGACAGCTGGCTGAACACGGTGGCGTCCTGTGCCGAGGACAATCACCGCAAGGCGGACCGTACGCCGGAGCAGGCGGGGATGCCGCTGCTGCACGAGCCCTTCGTACCGTCTCCGGCGGACGCGATGCTGCTCGGGCTGCGGGCCGGTGAGCGGTCGGCGCTCCCGCAGTGGCTGTCGGCGCGGTCTGCCGCGTAGGCGCGGAGCCGTCAAAAGCCCGTTCCCGTTCGTCGGGGGCGGGCTTTCGTGCTGTCAGCCGTAGCGGCGGATCAGCAGCTGGACGACGGCGACCGTGCCGACGGCGACGATGAAGCCCCTGAGTGCGGCCGGCGGCAGTTTGCGGCCCACCTTGGCGCCGACCTGGCCGCCGATGGTGGATCCGACGGCGATGAGGAGGACGGCCGTCCAGTCGAAGTCGGCGACGAAGAGGAAGAAGATCGCGGCGATGCTGTTGACCACGGCCGTGAGGATGTTCTTGACGGCGTTGAGGCGCTGAAGGGTGTCCTCGATGAGCATGCCCATGAGGGACATGTAGATGATCCCCTGGGCCGCGGTGAAGTAGCCGCCGTAGACGCTGGAGAGCAGCAGCCCGGTGGTCAGGAGCGGGCCGCCGTCGGGGTGGGCGGGGGTGCCGGTGCGTTCGCGGCGGCGCTGGACGGCCTTGGCGATCCGGGGCTGGAGGACGACCAGCACGAGGGCCAGGGTGACGAGGACCGGGACGATCGTCTCGAAGGCCGTCGAGGGGAGCTGGAGCAGCAGGACTGCTCCGGTGATGCCTCCGACGGCCGCGACGACGCTCAGACGCAGTACGCGGCGGCGCTGGCCCTTTAGTTCGGCGCGGTAGCCGATGGCGCCGCTGATCGCGCCGGGGACGAGTCCGAGGCCGTTGGAGACGGTTGCGGTGACCGGGGGGAGGCCGGTGGCGAGCAGTACGGGAAAGGTGATCAGTGTGCCGGAGCCGACGATGGTGTTGATGGTGCCGGCGCTGATGCCCGCGGCGAAGACGGCGAGCATCTCCCAGATGGTCACTCCGCTCCCCCTTCATGATCGGTGCTGAATGCACCGATCATGCCTGACGGGGAACCCTTCTCAGTCGACCGGGGGCTCTTCGCGGCGCTCCTTGCCTCCGGTGTTGAAGCCGGGTGCACCTCCGCCGAGGTTGCCGAAGGCTCCGGAGAGGCCCTTGAGGGCGTCGCCGATCTCGCTGGGCACGATCCAGAGCTTGTTGGCGTCGCCCTCGGCGATCTTCGGGAGCATCTGGAGGTACTGGTAGGAGAGGAGCTTCTGGTCCGGGTCTCCGGCGTGGATGGACTCGAAGACGGTACGGATGGCCTGCGCCTCGCCCTCGGCGCGCAGCGCGGCGGCCTTGGCCTCACCCTCCGCGCGCAGGATCGCGGACTGCTTCTCGCCCTCTGCGGTGAGGATCTGCGACTGGCGGATGCCCTCGGCGGTGAGGATCGCGGCGCGCTTGTCACGGTCGGCGCGCATCTGCTTCTCCATCGAGTCCTGGATGGAGGTGGGCGGCTCGATGGCCTTCAGCTCGACGCGGTTGACGCGGATGCCCCACTTGCCGGTGGCTTCGTCGAGGACTCCGCGGAGGGCCGCGTTGATCTCCTCACGGGAGGTGAGGGTCCGCTCCAGGTCCATACCGCCGATGATGTTGCGCAGGGTGGTGACGGTGAGCTGCTCGATCGCCTGGATGTAGCTGGCGACCTCATAGGTCGCGGCCCGCGCGTCGGTCACCTGGTAGTAGATGACGGTGTCGATGTTGACGACCAGGTTGTCCTGGGTGATCACCGGCTGGGGCGGGAAGGGGACGACCTGTTCCCGGAGGTCGATGCGGTTGCGGATGGAGTCGATGAACGGGACGACGATGTTCAGTCCGGCGTTCAGGGTGCGGGTGTAGCGGCCGAACCGCTCGACGATCGCGGCGCTGGCCTGCGGAATGACCTGGATCGTCTTGATGAGGGCGATGAAGACCAGCACCACCAGAATGATCAGGACGATGATGATCGGTTGCATCGGTATTCCCCGTGCCCTTCGCTGCCGGATGATGGTCTGATGATGATCGAGTTTTCCAGATCAGGGGCTGGTGTGGGGGCAGTTCGGCTTGCTGGTTCCCCTTCTTCGGCCCACGGTCCGTGACTTCGGCGTCTTCGGCCGGGAGCCGTGGGCCGTGATCGCGAGTCCCGGTCGCGGACGGGGCTCACATCACGACCGCGGTGGCGCCCTCGATCTCGACGACGTCGACCTGACGGCCCGCCTCGAACACCATGTCGCTGTCGAGCGGACGGGCGGACCAGACCTCGCCGGCGAGTTTGATGCGTCCTCCGTTGGCGTCGACCCGTTCCAGGACGACGGCCTGACGGCCTTTCAGCGCGTCGACTCCGCTGGCGAATCCGGGTCTGCCCGCTCGATGACGGGCCGCGATCGGCCGTACGACGGCGATCAGGGCGACGGACACCGCGGCGAACACGAGCACCTGGGCGACGGTCCCGCCGCCGAGTGCCGCGACGACGGCGGCCGCGACCGCTCCGGCCGACAGCATTCCGAATTCGGGCATCGCGGTCAGGACGAGCGGGATGCCCAGTCCGACCGCGGCGATCAGCCACCACACCCATGCGTCGATTTCCACACTGTCATGGTAGATCCGCCGGTCGGCACGGGGACAGAGGACAAAACGCCGCCGGGCGGGCGCGCGGGGCCGGGATGGGGGCCGTGGGGGCGGTGGTGGTGTTGGTGATACGCGGGCGGCGGTGCGGGCTCGATGGCGGCTCGGGCTGCTCCGGGGCGGCCGGCGCACATGCCGACGAGGGGCGCATTCCGTCGGGACGGCTCAGGTCATACCCGTATCCGGGGGCCGGGGCTCAGCCGAGCGGGAGGCCCCGCGCCGTCCAGCGGTCGCCCACGCGCTCGACGATCAGCGGGAGGCCGAAGCAGTGCGAGAGATTGCGGGAGGTCAGCTCCATCTCCACGGGACCGGCCGCCAGCACCTTGCCCTGGCGGATCATCAGGACGTGCGTGAAACCGGGGGCGATCTCCTCGACATGGTGGGTGACCATGATCGTGGAGGGGGCGTACGGATCGCGGGCGAGGCGGCCCAGACGGCGTACCAGGTCCTCACGGCCGCCGAGGTCGAGCCCGGCGGCGGGCTCGTCGAGGAGCAGCAGTTCGGGGTCGGTCATCATGGCGCGCGCGATCAGGGTGCGCTTGCGCTCCCCCTCGGAGAGGGTGCCGAACCTGCGGTGCAGATACTCGGTCATACCGAGCCGGTCGAGGAAGGCGCGGGCGCGCTCCTCGTCGACGGAGTCGTAGTCCTCGTGCCAGGTGGCGGTCATGCCGTACGCGGCGGTGAGCACGGTCTGGAGCACGGTCTGGCGCTTGGGGAGCTTCTCCGCCATCGCCATACCGGCCATGCCGATACGGGGGCGCAGATCGAAGACGTCGACTCCGCCGAGGCGCTCTCCGAGGATCGCCACGGAGCCGGTCGTCGGGTACAGATAGCTGGACGCGAGGTTGAGGAGCGTCGTCTTGCCGGCGCCGTTGGGGCCGACGATGACCCAGCGCTCCCCCTCCTTGACCGACCAGGAGACGTCGTCCACCAGAGCGCGTCCGTCGCGGACCACGGATACGTCCACCAGCTCCAGTACATCGCTCATGAGCGCGTTGTCTCCCCATGCAATCGTGTTGAGGTCCGAGAGGGCTCTACGCCTGTGGGCAGCCCCTGAAGAAATCTACGCCACCCGTCGGACAACCCCGTCGCCCGGCCCGTTCCTTGGGAGGCCCCCGGGACGGACGGGCTCCACGGTGTCGGCGCGGCGGGGAACGGCGCCGGGGCGGACCCTCGCCGCGGTGCCGTCGCCGGGGCGATGGCCGGGCGGCCGGGTCTTAGGCTGGGGCCATGTTTTCGGGATCTTCGGAACCACGTTCAGGACGGCTGGCCGTGTGGGGCAACGCCCTGCTGGCCGGGGCCGTGTCGCCCGACGACGCGGTGCACGCGATCGTCGGCGACGACGCCGTGCACCGGGTGGAGGGGCTGCCGGGCGAGACCGGCCCGGTCGGTCTCACGCTGGCCCTGGGACGGCTGCGGGCGCTCGGGGTGACCGGCTGGCGGGTCGCGCTTCCGGTGCCGGGGCATCCGCTGGGCCTGAGCGGGCCGCCGGAGTTCAACAAGCGGGCGCTGGAGGCCGAGGAGGCGGTCGTCGGGTACGGCGCGGGGTTCGGGCTGGTGCCGGAGGTGGACGAGGCGGGCCCGGGCGCGGCCGATCTGCATGTGGAGGTCCTCTGGCACTGTCTGCCGGTACGGGAGGCTCCGCCCGCGGACGTTCCCTCGCTCGGTGAGGCGGAGCGGGAGCTGGCGGAGGCGCTTCGGGAGGCGACGGAGCTGCTGTCGCGGCTCGATGTGGCGGCGTCGGGGCCGGTGGCCGAGGCGGCGATCGACGCGTACCGGGCGCGCGTGGAGGAGGGGGGCCCGAGCGGCGCGGGGCCGGCTCCCGGGTATCCGCCGCGGGCGGTGCGGGTGCTGGAGCTGGCGCGCCGGGTGGGGCTGCTGGTCTCGGTGGCGTACGAGAACGGGCACGGCGGCGCGGTGAGCGCGGCGGAGATGGCGGCGAGGGGCGAGGCGCTGCGGCCGGTGGAGCGGGTGGCGCGGCGGGCGCGGGTGGCCGCCTACAACGCGTATGTGGAGGAGCGGGAACGGGAGCGGGGGGTGTGACTTCCGGGGCTCCGCCCCGGTGCCCCGGTGGGGCTGAGCGCTCCGCGCGGCGGGGCGGCTGACGGCTGGGGGCGGGCCGGGCGACGCCCCGGTGGGAGCCGATCGGGGGGAACGCCCTGGGTGGGGCGGGATGTGTTCTCGCCCCGGGCGCCGGCGACTCCGCCCCGGCCCTCCCCCACGGCCCTCGGGAAGCCGGACGTCCTCGAACGCCCGGTCACCGTCGCGCGCCCGGCCCGGGTTGCGACAGGGCGGGGACCACCGGCCGACCCGCCGGGCCGCCGCCGGGCTCCGTATCCGGCACACCCGGGACCTCGACAGGCGCGGGCGTCCGGTGCTCCCCGCCCGGATCGCAGTGGCCCTGATCGCTGCGACGAGGACCGGCGTCACGGCTGTGCGGGGCGAGCGGCCGGCGGGCGGGCAGCCAGTGGGCAGGGCCAGAAATGCCGAACGCCGGAGGGACGGGAGCCGTCCTCCGGCGGGTGGGGCGAGGAGCGTCAGCCGTTGACGCCCGTGTTCCCGAAGGCCGGGTTGAGCAGACCGATCACGTTGACCGTGTTGCCGACCACGTTCACCGGAACGTGGACCGGGACCTGGATCAGGTTGCCCGAGGCGACACCCGGGGAGCCGATGGCCTTGCCGTCGGCCTGGGCGCCGGAGTGGGCGGAGGCGATGCCCGCGCCCGCGGCAACGAGGCTGCCGGTGATCATGGTGAGCGCGGCGGCCTTCTTCAGGTTCTTCACGTGCGAAATCCTCCTGGACGTCCGCTGCGGCCGTTGCCGCAGCACGCCCTGGAGAACGGCCGGCGCTCCACAAGGATGCGCCGTCCGGGTGACATACACCCGACAGTATGAATCTCGCACCGGTGGGGAACCGTGAGCGGATGTGTTGGATCAGCTGGTCAGCCCGTGCCGGACGGCCCACAGGGCGGCCTGGGTGCGGTCCGCGAGATCGAGCTTCATCAGGATGTTCGAGACATGGGTCTTGACGGTCTTCTCGGAGAGGACGAGCGCACGGGCGATCTCGCGGTTGGAGCGGCCGTCGGCGATCAGGCCGAGGACCTCCCGCTCCCGCTCGGTGAGGGTGGTTCCCCGGCCCTGGCCGGAGCCGGGCTCGTCCTGGGAGAGCAGGGCGCCGGCCACCTCGGGCTGGAGCAGGACATGGCCCGCGTGGACCGAACGGATCGCTCCGGCCAGCGCCTCGGGGTCGACGTCCTTGTACACATAGCCGGAGGCCCCGGCGCGCAGGGCGGGCACCACCGTGCGCTGCTCGGTGAAGCTGGTGACGATCAGCACCTTCGCCGGGTTGGCCAGGTCGCGGAGCCTGCGGAGGGCCTCGATACCGTCCGTGCCGGGCATCTTCACATCCATCAGGACGACGTCCGGCTTCAGCTCCTCGGCTCGGGCGACGCCCTCGCCTCCGTCGGCCGCCTCGCCGACCACCTCGATGTCGTCCTGTACTTCGAGGAACGTACGCAGACCGCGCCGTACGACCTGGTGGTCGTCGACGAGCAGGACGCGGATCTTCTTGTCACCCACCGGGGACCTCCATCTCGATCGTGGTGCCCTGGCCGGGCGAGGAACGCACCTTCAGCTTTCCGCCGACTCCGCTCGCGCGGTCGCGCATGGAGACGAGACCCAGATGGCGGCCGGCCCTGCGGACCGTACGCGGGTCGAAGCCCTTGCCGTTGTCGGTGACGCTGAGGATGGCGCCGCTCGGGCCCCAGCGGGCCAGGACCACGTCCACCCGGTCGGCGCCGGAGTGGCGCAGCGCGTTGTGCAGGGCCTCCTGGGCGACGCGGAGCAGCGCCTCCTCCTGGGCGGCGGGCAGTGCCCTGGTGCCGCAGGTGTCGAAGGTGACCCGGGCGGAGTGGGCCCGGTCGAGGACCTGGATCTGGGTACGGAGGGTGTTGATCAGACCGTCCTCGTCGAGGGCGGCCGGGCGCAGCTCGACGACGGCGGCGCGCAGTTCGTCCGCGGCCTCGGCGGCGAGGGCTGCGACCTGCTGGAGCTCGCCCTTGGCCCGGGAGGGGTCGCGGTCGACCAGGGCGGCGGCGGCCTGGGCGGTCAGCCGCAGGGAGAACAGCTTCTGGCTGACCGCGTCGTGCAGCTCGTGGGCGAGGCGGGAGCGCTCCTCGGCGATGGTCAGCTCGCGGCTGCGCTCGTACAGCCGGGCGTTGGTGAGGGCTATCGCCGCGTGCTGGGCGAGGATCGCGAGCAGTTCCTCGTCCTCCTCGGTGAAGCCGCAGCCGCCCCCGGGTCCGGGGCAGCGCTTGTTGGCGAGGAAGAGCGCGCCGATGATCTCGTCGCCGTCCTTGATCGGGAGGCCGAGAAAGTCGGACATGTCCGGGTGGGCGGAGGGCCAGCCCTCGAAGCGGGGGTCCTCGCGGACATCCGCGAGCCGCTCGGTCCGGGCGTCCCGGAGCATCGCGGCGAGGATGCCGTGCTGCCGGGGCAGCGGACCGATCGCCTTCCACTGCTCGTCGGTGACGCCGTCGACGACGAACTGGGCGAAGCCGCCGTGGTCGTCCGGGACCCCCAGCGCCGCGTACTGCGCGTCGAGCAGGTCGCGGGCGGAGGCGACGATCGTCTTCAGGACGTCGCGGACCTCCAGATGCCGGCTCATCGCGAGGAGAGCGGTGCTCACCGCCGCAAGGCCTGAGCTGGGTCGATGGCTCATGAACTCACGGTACCGGCGAGGAGTGACCGTCCGTATCGGGCCCGGGTCGGCGGCGGCCCGGGTCCGTGGACCTAGGTCGAAGTGCCTTGCCGGGTGGGGACCCGCGGACGAGGCGCGGGGAGGGCGGGCGTTTCTACGGTGGGGGCGCCGGCGGGAGAGAACGCCGGTGGTGCCGAGGACACACCCGGTGGAGCACGGGCCTCGCGCATCGTTCGCGTCACACGTCCGGCACGGATCGGCCGACGGGGATCGGGCCGCCGCAACGGTCCGCCCGGCACCGGTCGGACCGGACCGGCACCGGGCCGGCATGGATTCGCCGGTACGCCGGACCGCACACGGCCCGGCGGACCGCACGGCTCGGCGCGGCGCGACGCGGCTCACGGGAACAAAGGGGATGACGTCATGCCGGTTGCGGTGATCACAGGTGCTTCCAAGGGACTGGGGCGCGCCCTCGCGGCGGCGCTCGCCGAGCGGGGCTGGGATCTGGTCCTCGGCGCCAGGACAGGGGCCGTACTGAAGGAGAGCGCGGAGCGTGCGGGGGCGTACGGGACAAAGGTGGTCGCCGTGGCCGGTGATGTGACCGACGCGGGGCACCGGGCCGAGCTGCTGGCCGCCGCGCGGGAACTGGGCGGGCTGGATCTGCTGGTGAACAACGCGAGCACGCTGGGAGCCGAACCGCTGGTGCGGCTGGAGGCCCTGCCGCTGGCGGGTCTGCGGGCCGCGCTGGAGACCAATGTGGTGGCCGCGCTGGGTCTGGTGCAGGAGGCGCTGCCCCTGCTGCGTGCGGCGCGGGAGGGGACGGTGATCGCGGTCAGTTCGGACGCGGCGGCGGAGGCGTACGAGACCTGGGGCGGCTACGGCGCCTCCAAGGCGGCCCTGGACCATCTGGCGGCGGTGCTGGCGGTCGAGGAGCCCGCGCTGCGGGTGTGGGCGGTCGATCCGGGTGACATGGACACGGATCTGTACGCGGCGGCCGTCCCGGACGACGACGAGCCGAGGCCCGCTCCGGAGTCGGTCGTCCCCGGCTTTCTGCGGCTCCTGGACGAGCGCCCGGTGAGCGGTCGGTACGGGGCGCCCGCGCTGCTGGGGTCGGTGTGAGCGGGCCCGCCCCCGGGGGACCCGGGTCCTGCGGGGGTGCGCCCGACGGGGAGCGGGGGCGCCGGCGGCGCGTCGCGGCTGTGGCCGGGTCCCCCGGATCCGTGCTGGAGGAGCTGTGGGTGCCCGAGGAGCTGTCGGCGCGGGAGCCGGCCGAGGTGCGCGGGCGGGGACGGGACGATGTGCGGCTGATGGTGTCGCACGGCGCCAGGGTGTCCCACCACGGCTTCCGGGAGCTTCCGGCGCTGCTGAGGGCCGGTGATGTGCTGGTGGTGAACACCTCCCCCACCCTGCCCGCCGCCGTGAACGGGCGGCTCGGCGGGGACGCGGTCGTCGTGCACTTCTCGACGCGCGGGGACGACGGGCGGTGGGCGGTGGAGCTGCGGGACCCCGACGGGTCCGGGAGCACCCGGCCGCGCCCGGGAGGGCCCGTGGGGGCCGTGGTACGGCTGCCGGGGGGCGGGTGGCTGGTGATCGAGGAGCCGCTCGTACCGGGGGCGGAGCGGCTGTGGTGGGCGTCGGTGTCCGTCCCGGAGGGCGCGGGGACCCGGGCGGGCCCGGGATCCCCCGTAGCGCGCTATGCCCCGGGGACGGCGGAGGGCGTGGGGACGGCGGAGGGCCCTGAGGGCGTGCCGGGGCTGCTGCGGCGGCACGGGCGGCCGATCCGGTACGCGTACACGGTCCGGGACCAGCCCCTGTCCGCGTATCAGACGGTCTTCGCGCTCCCCTCCCCCGACGGGTCGGGGTCCGCGGAGATGCCGAGCGCGGCACGTCCTTTCACCGCCCGGCTGGTGGCGGAGCTGGTGAGCCGGGGGGTGCAGTTCGCCCCGGTCGTCCTGCACACGGGGGTCGCGTCGGCCGAGGCGCACGAGCCGCCGTATCCGGAGCGCTTCGAGGTGCCGGCGGCGACGGCGTGGCTGGTGAACGCGGCCCGTGCGGGCGGCGGGCGGATCGTGGCGGTGGGGACGACTGCGGTACGGGCGCTGGAGTCGGCCGCCGGTCCGGACGGGGCCGTGCGGGCGGCCGCGGGCTGGACCGGTCTGGTGGTCACGCCCGAGCGCGGGGTGCACGCCGTGGACGGGCTGCTGACCGGGCTGCACGAGCCCGCGGCCTCGCATCTGCTGATGCTGGAGGCGATCGCCGGGAGGGCGGCCGTCGGCCGTGCGTACGAGGCCGCGCTACGGCGGCTCTACCTCTGGCACGAGTTCGGGGACCTCCATCTCGTACTTCCGGATGAGAACACTCACGCATTGAATTGCTGAAGCAACGGAAGGTGAAATCGAAGAGGGCCGGATGTGAGCCCTCGCATAGGACGCAGATCACTTACGAAACACGCTAGTGGACCAAATAAGGAGCCTGTGAGCGGGCGATGTGCGGACAAATTGCCCTGATCACCATGCCCTGATCCACTATCGCGGGTCGTACGTCACATGATTGCCACACGTTTTTGCTGGCGCTAAGAATTACCTCTCGTCGCCGCCCGCCGTGGAGCGCAGCGCCGCTCCGGCCTGATGCGACTTCCCGATTCGAAGAGGTACGTCTGTATGTCCGCGTCCAGCACCCGTATGACCAAGGCCCGCAAGGTCTCGATCGCCGGTATAGCCGCCGCCGGCGTCGCAGCCATCACTCTGACCCTCGTGCCGGCCGGTGGTTCGACCGCCGCCGAGGCCGCCCCCGCGTCCCCCGCTTCCGCCGCTCCGGCGGCGTGGACCCTCAACGCCGACACGGCGAAGACCGCGGCCCTGCACACGGGCGAGAACGCGCAGAAGTCCACCATCGAGCTCCAGGTCGAGCAGGCCGTGAAGTCCGCCGCGAAGGCCGAGGCCGACGCGAAGGCCCAGGCCGAGGCCGCCGTCAAGAACACCGCCGCGAAGAAGGCCGCGGCCGAGGCCGCCGCCAAGGAGGCCGCTACCAAGGCTCGCGCCAAGGAGCAGGCCGCCAGCCGCACCGTCGCGGTCGCCGACCGCACCCCGGTCTACGCCGACAACCTCGACGGCTGGATCCGCGAGGCGCTCGACATCATGAAGAAGCACGGCATCCCGGGCACCTACGACGGTCTGCACCGCAACATCATGCGTGAGTCGAGCGGCAACCCGCGTGCCATCAACAACTGGGACATCAACGCCATCAACGGCGTGCCGTCGAAGGGCCTGCTCCAGGTCATCCAGCCGACGTTCGACGCGTATCACGTCAAGGGCACCAAGTACGACCTGTACGACCCGGTCGCCAACATCGTCGCCGCGTGCAACTACGCCGCCGACCGCTACGGCTCGATGGACAACGTCAACAGCGCCTACTGAGCCGCCGCGGACCTCATGAGCACAGACGCCGGAGGGCGGCACCCCCGCACTGGGTGCCGCCCTCGGCGTCTGTTTCCGTTCCGGCGACGGTTCCGGTTCTGGTTGCGTTTCCGGGTCCGGGTCCGGGTCCGGGTCCGGGTCACGGTGGATCCGGCGAGTCCCGGCTCCGGTACGTCCGGACGGCCCCCGCTACTTGCGCATGACCTCGGGCTCGTGGCGGCGCAGCAGCCGGGCGACCACAAAGCCGCAGACGACACCGATGGCGAGCAGGATCCCGAGGTTCATCCCCCACTGACCGACCGTGCTCTCCCACAGCGGGTCCAGATCGTCGGGCTTCTTCGGGTCCCACGGCGGCATCAGATGCGCGAGGTCGAGCGTGCTGGCCGAGCCCGCGATGGCCCAGCGGGAGGGCATCAGATACGCGAACTGTTCCAGGCCGGGCGAACCGTAGACCTTGAAGAGCACCCCGGTGAAGACGACCTGCACGATGGCGAACATCACCAGCAGGGGCATGGTCTTCTCGGCGGTCTTCACCAGTGAGGAGATCACCAGCCCGAACATCATCGAGGTGAAGCCGAGCGCGGTGATGACCAGGCACAGCTCCACCGCGGGCGGCATCAGCAGGCCCTCTTCGGGCAGCCGGCGGGTGGAGAAGCCGATACCGCAGATGATGACGCCCTGGAGGGCGGTGATCAGTCCCAGGACGATCACCTTGGACATCAGATACGCCGAGCGGGACAGGCCGGTGGCCCGTTCCCGTTCGTAGATGACCCGTTCCTTGATCAGTTCCCGGACGGAGTTGGCGGCTCCGGAGAAGCACATGCCGACCGCGAGGATCAGCATGATCGTGCCCGCGTCGCCGTTGAACGCGGACTTGCCGTCGTCGGGCGCGGCGAGCCCGAACTTCGCCGGGATGACGACACTGACCAGGCCGAGCACGGCCGGCAGGATCACCATCAGGCCCATGAAGCCCTTGTCGGACGCGATGACCGAGACATACCGGCGGATCAGCGTCCACAGCTGGGCGCCCCAGCTCTGCGGCTTCGGCGGGCGCATCTGCTGCGGTGACGGCATGTTCACCTGCTGCGGGGCGACGGCGTCGATATCGGCCGCGTACATCTGGTAGTGCTGCGATCCGCGCCAGCGGCCCGCCCAGTCGTAGTCCCGGTAATTCTCGAAGGCGGAGAAGACATCGGCCCAGGTGGTGTAGCCGAAGAAGTTGAGCGCCTCCTCCGGGGGGCCGAAGTAGGCGACCGAGCCGCCGGGGGCCATCACCAGCAGTTTGTCGCAGAGCGCCAGCTCGGCCACGGAGTGGGTGACCACCAGGACCGTACGGCCGTCGTCGGCGAGGCCGCGCAGCAGCTGCATCACATCGCGGTCCATGCCCGGGTCGAGGCCGGAGGTGGGCTCGTCCAGGAAGATCAGCGACGGCTTGGTCAGCAGCTCCAGCGCGACGGAGACGCGCTTGCGCTGGCCGCCCGAGAGCGAGGTGACCTTCTTGTCCTTGTGGATGTCGAGCTTCAGCTCGCGCAGGACCTCGCCGATCCTGGCCTCGCGCTCGGTCTCGGCGGTGTCGCCGGGGAAGCGGAGCTTGGCCGCGTATCCCAGGGCCTTCTGGACGGTCAGCTCCTTGTGGAGGATGTCGTCCTGCGGGACCAGACCGATGCGCTGGCGCAGCTCGGCGAACTGCTTGTAGAGGCTGCGGTTGTCGTAGAGGACATCGCCCTGGTTGGCGGGCCGGTAGCCGGTGAGCGCCTTGAGCAGGGTGGACTTTCCGGAGCCGGAGGGGCCGATGACGCCGATGAGCGACTTCTCCGGGACGCCGAAGGAGACGTCCCGCAGGATCTGCTTGCCGCCGTCGACGGTGACCGTGAGATGGCGCGCGGAGAAGGAGACCTCGCCGGTGTCGACGAACTCCTCCAGACGGTCGCCGACGATACGGAAGGTGGAGTGGCCGACGCCGACGATGTCGTTGGGGCCGATGAAGAGGGTGCCGGACTTGGCCATCGGCTGGCCGTTGACATAGGTGCCGTTGTGGGAGCCGAGGTCACGGATCTGGAAGCGGCCGTCGGGGGCCGCGGTGAACTCGGCGTGGTGGCGCGAGACCTGGAGGTCGGAGACGACGAGTTCGTTCTCCAGCGCACGGCCGATGCGCATGACCCGGCCCAGCGCCAGCTGGTGGAAGGTGGTCGGGCTGCGGTCCCCGTACACGGGCGGCGCCCCCGCGGCACCGCCCGGTCCGTGGGACGGTCCCTGCTGATGGGGGACCGGGGGCCGGGGTCCGGGCGCTCCCTGGTGGGGTCCCGGCTGCGGCGGCACTCCCTGGTGCGGCGGCCCGGGCTGGGGATCGGGCCAGGCGGGCTGCTGAGGGGTCCCCGGTGCCTGGGGCCGGACCGCGTGGGCCTGGGCCTGCATCTGCGCCTGGGGGGAGGGCCCCCGGGCCGGGTCGGCCGGGGCGGCCTGGTGCCCCGCCTGGGGACCTGCCGGGTGGGGCACCGCCTGGGCAGGGGACTGCTGGGAGGCGGCGGCCCCCGCGCCGTACGCGCCCGCCGGGGCCGAGGAGAGCGTCACCCGCGGGCCGTCGGTGGCGTTGCCCAGATGGACGGCCGACCCCGGGCCTATGTCCATCCGGTGGATCCGCTGCCCGTCCGCGTAGGTGCCGTTGGTGCTCCCGTGGTCCTCGATCGTCCAACTCCGGCCGCCCCAGGTGATGCTGGCGTGCCGCCACGAGACCCTTGCGTCGTCCACGACCACATCGCCCTGAGGGTCACGGCCGAGGGTGTACGACCTGGCCGGATCGAGCGTCCAGGTCCTTCCGTTCAATTCCAGTACGAGTTCCCGCACTCCATGCCCCACTAGTTGTCCCCCGAAATACCCCCGTCACAGGGAGTCTAGGGATGGCGAACATCGGGGGGAACTATTTCAGGCGCGGTCCCGCATCGGAAAGCCGGGCCCGGAGACGCCATTGTCGGTGCCGACCGTTGACGGTGGGGAAACACACACGGACAGTGGTAAGCGCCCATCTCTGCGTACGGATCATCCGAGATCACGCGGAGTGGGGCAACTGGGTCGCACCAGCAGGGAGTCGGGGGGTTCTCGTGGGCGGTGCCAACAGGTCCGGTGGCGGGCGCGGGGTGCCCTGGGGCGAGGTGGTGGCGTCGTCGGTCGCCGCTGTGAGCTGGGCGTTGATGGGAATGGCCGGGGCGGCGGCGCTCGGGCTGCATCTGCTGGAGGCGGATTCCGCGGGGGCCCTCGGTCCGATGACGGCCGCGGTGGTCGTCCTCGCGGTGAACGGGTCGGTGACCCCGTCCGGCGATGTCTCCGCGTTCGGTCTGGAGGGCGCCGAGGCCGACACCGCCGTCGATATCACGCCACTGGGGGTGGGGCTCGTGGGTGCCCTCCTCCTTGCGTACTTCTTCCTGCGCTCGCTGCGGCGGGCGGGGCCCGTCATCTCGGGGACCGAACTCGCCGCGCGGGCCGGGGCGGTCGTGGTGGTGTTCGTCGCGATGACCGGCGCTCTGGCGTGGGCGGGTCACGATGTGATCACCATCGACGGGGCGAAGCTGGGACTCGACGCGGACACACTGCCGGGGGGCGGGGGCGGGGGGATCGAGATCCCCGGGCTCGGTGATGTCGGCGGGCTGCTGCCGGACCGGCTGGGGGATCTCGCGGCGGCAAAGGCGTCGGTCGGCTTCACGGTGAACACGGCGGACTCGCTGGCCGGGGCGGCGCTGTGGGTGCTCGGGGTGGTGGTGATCGCGCTGTTCGCGGGCCGGGCGCCGCTGCCGCGGGCGCTGGACGCCGTACGGAGCCGGGTGCGGCCCGCCGCGTCGGCGCTGGTCACGGTGCTGCTGGTCGCCGTACTCGCGGGGTACGCGGCGGGGGCGTACGCGGCGATCGGCGACGACCGTCCGGGGAGGATCGCGGGGGCGGCCCTGCTGGGCGCGCCGAACGGGGTGTGGCTGGGAGTCCCGCTGGGGCTCTTCGTGCCGTGGGACGGCAGGGCGACGGGTGAGCTGGCGAAGGTGCTGCCGGATCCGCTGGACGAGTTCTTCCGGCTGTCCGCGGAGGAGCCCGCGACGGTGGGGCGGCTCGCCGAGCTGGACGGGCGCGTGTGGCTGCTGGCGGTCGCGGCGGCGCTGCTGATGCTGTACGCGGGGGTCCTGGCCGCGATCCGTACGCCCGTCGGCGGCCGGGGCCCGGCGGCCTTCGTGGGCCGGTGCGCGCTCCGGCTGGGCGCGCTGACCGCGGTGACGCTGCCGCTGCTGGTGCGGCTGACGGATGTCTCGGCGGACGCGTCGCTCTCGGTGCTGGGCTTCGACGCGTTCGGGGCGGGCATCGAACTCCACGGCCGGGCGGGCGCCGCGCTGGTACTCGGGGCCCTGTGGGGCGCGGGAGCGGGCGGGGCGGGTGCCCTGCTGGTGTACGGGACGAGGGGGTGGCGGGCGCCGGTGGCGGCGGCGGGGCCGCCGGGGCGGGAGGAACCGCCACCGCCGCGTCCGCCCGGTCCGCCCGGTCCCGCGGGGCCGCGCGGGACCGAGGGGCGGCCGGGGGTGCAGGGACCGCCCGGGGTGCCGGGGCCGTATCGGCCGGGGCCGCCGTACCGTCCGCCGAATCCGGACACGAACCCGTATCTGCGGCTTCCGGGTACGAGGCCCCCGAAACGGGACGGCTGACGGGCGTCCGGGGCGCGTGAGGCACGGGCCGGTGCGGGAGCGGGCACCCGCGCCCCCGGCGTACGGCAGCCTGCGCGCGGGCGCCGTACGCCGCGTGCCTTGCGTGCGGCCGTAAGGGCGCCGGAGGCCGCCCCCGGGTGCCGGAGCCCGCCCCCCGGGGTGCCGCCGGGCTCGTCCGGGACGTACCGCCGGTAAGGCGGGCGCCCGGACCGGCTCGGCGCCCTGGGGCACCGGCCCCGGCAACCCGGTCTGCGACCGGCGGTACGAGGCCGGCCCCGCCGGGCCCCGTTCCCGGACCGGCCCGCCGGACTCCGGCAGCGCACGGTCCCGGCCGTGCGCCCCGGGCCTCCCCCGACCTCCCCGGACCTGCGTCACTCCGCCGGAGACGTACGCCGACAGCGGCCGGCCCCTCCGGCCCTGCTCCCGGACCTGCGTACGCCGAGCCGGGCCGGCACCAGGGGTCCGGGCGAAGGCCCCCGCCGCCGGGCAGACACCCACGCGGCCCCGCAACCGGCACCGGGCCCGGCCCCGCTCCCCCGCCACCGTTCTCACCGCACTCCCCCGGGCCGGACAGGTGTCCGCCCATCGGACAGGGGGGTGAGGATGACCATGGGCGGTTACGGTGGGAGACACCATGAGCGCTTCGCAGAACTCCGATGTACGTACCCTTCTGGTCAAGATCTTCGGGAAGGACCGGCCCGGGATCACCGCCGGGCTGTTCGACACCCTCGCCGCCTACTCCGTGGATGTCATCGACATCGAACAGGTCGTCTCCCGGGGCCGGCTCGTACTGTGCGCCCTGGTCACCGCGCCGGCGGTGGGCGGAGCCGACGAGGGTGAGCTGCGGGCCACCGTGCACAGCTGGGCGGACTCGCTCCAGCTGGAGGCCGAGATCATCTCGGGTACGGGGGACAACCGGCCGCGGGGCAGCGGCCGTTCCCATGTCACCGTTCTCGGGCATCCGCTGACCGCCGAGGCGACCGCGGCGATAGCCGCTCGGATCACGGGGAGCGGCGGGAACATCGACCGTATCTTCCGGCTCGCCAAGTATCCGGTGACGGCGGTCGAGTTCGCCGTGTCGGGCGCCGAGACGGAGGCCCTGCGCACGGCACTGGCGACCGGGGCCGCCGAGATCGGGGTCGATATCGCTGTGGTGTCGGCGGGGCTGCACCGGCGTGCGCAGCGGCTGGTCGTGATGGATGTGGACTCGACCCTCATCCAGGACGAGGTGATCGAGCTGTTCGCCGCCCACGCGGGGTGCGAGGACAAGGTCGCCGAGGTGACGGCCGCGGCGATGCGCGGGGAACTGGACTTCGAGCAGTCGCTGCACGCGCGCGTGGCACTGCTGGCGGGGCTGGACGCGTCGGTCGTGGACAAGGTCCGCTCCGAGGTGCGGCTCACTCCCGGCGCGCGGACCCTGATCCGTACCCTCAAGCGGCTGGGGTTCCAAGTGGGCGTGGTGTCGGGTGGTTTCACCCAGGTCACCGATGATCTCCAGGAACGGCTGGGCCTGGACTTCGCCTCGGCGAACACCCTGGAGATCGTGGACGGAAAGCTCACCGGGCGGGTGACCGGGGAGATCGTGGACCGGGCGGGCAAGGCCCGGCTGCTGCGGCGGTTCGCGGCGGAGGCGGGCGTACCGCTGGCGCAGACGGTGGCGATCGGGGACGGCGCCAATGATCTGGACATGCTCAACGCGGCCGGTCTCGGGGTCGCCTTCAATGCCAAGCCGGTCGTACGGGAGGCCGCGCACACCGCGGTGAACGTGCCGTTCCTGGACACGGTGCTCTATCTGCTCGGTATCACGCGCGAAGAGGTCGAGGCCGCAGACGAGGTCGAGGGCGCCGGCTCCGAGGGCGCCGGGCACTGATCCGGCGCGTACGCGTGTACGCGTGAACGACGAGGCCCCGGCGCGGAGGATCGCGCCGGGGCCTGTTCCGTCGGGATACCGCTCGCGCCGTCAGTCGTGCGGGGTCGCGCTGTCAGTCGTGCGGGGTCCAGTAGTCGAGGAGCCGGCCGACACCGTGCTCCACGGACTTCCAGGACCCGGTGAATCCGATCACCGCGAAGGCCGAGGTCGGGAAGCCGCTGCGGCTCATCCGGGGCAGCAGTCCGTCCTCCGCCTCGCCCGAGAGCGCGTCGGCGAGCGCGTGCATACCGGGGTTGTGGCCGATGAGGAGGACATTACTCACCTCGTCCGGGACTTCGTTCACCAGGGCGATGAGTTCGCCGAGGGAGGCTTCGTACAGCCTCTCCTCGTACACCGTGCGGGGGCGGTCGGACAGCTCGTGGACCGCCAGCTTCCACGTCTCGCGTGTCCTGGCGGCTGTGGAGCACAGGGCCAGATCGAAGGTGATTCCGGTGTCGGCGAGCCGGCGGCCCGCGACGGGGGCGTCCTTGCGGCCACGCTCGGCGAGCGGGCGGTCGTGGTCGGACACCTGCGGCCAGTCGGCCTTCGCATGCCGAAGGAGGACGATCCTGCGGGATTCGGGGGATCCGGGGCTTGTCCCCCCGGAAGACGTGGCAACGCTCATGCACCCCAGCTTCGCACGAAATGCCTCAGCAGGCGCGGGGTGTTGACGTGCTCCTCCGGGAAGGATTTCCCGGTGGGCACCGCCGCGGACGCCCCGTCCGGCCGGTGCCGGGTCACCCCGTCGGCCGGGCGCCGGGGGCGGCGGATCAGCGGGTCAGCAGGTGGTGGAGGTACTCCAGGATGCGGCCCGCGACGGGCTCGGCGCCACCGGACGGGATCCCGGCTTCCTCCCCGGCCGCGAGGGCGTCGCCGGGGAGGGATCCCCAGAGCAGAACGGCGAAGGCGAGCAGCGGCAGCGCCAGCGCCCACCAGGGAAGACGGCTGTCGGCACGGTCCCTGGCGGGAGAAGGGGTGGGCGTGTGGGCCGACATGGCCGCCTCCTCGTGGCTGGGCGCTGGTCGACGCGGCTGTGGTCGACTGCCTCCAACCTACGGATCATGGGCTCACGGGCCCATCCGGTGACCCACCCACTTGCCCCTGAGCCTGGCCCCCTAGGGGATGGTGGGGCCAGCCCCACCATCGTCGCTCCGCCGGGATCCGGGGAGGGCCAACGGCCGTGTCAGGGCGAGGCGATGGTCGCGATGATTCCCACCACCACGAAGAAGGCGATCATCGTTCCGAAGACGAGGAGGAGCTTCTTCTGACCGTTCTGGGGGTTCGGATCGAGGACTGGCATGGGCTCAGTCTCGCATCCCGGTCTCGTCCTCGATCGTCCGGTCCCTCCCCGCGAGCACCCCGCACACGATCTGCGGGACGAGCAGGCCCGCCATCAGCACGATCGGCAGGTCCCAGCCGCCGCTGTGCTCATAGAGGACGCCCACCAGCAGCGGGCCGGGGATGGCGAGCAGATAGCCCGTGGACTGGGCGAACGCGGAGAGGCGTACGACGCCCGCGGCCGTCCTCGCCCGCAGGCCGATCATGGTGAGGGCGAGCGGGAAGGCGCAGTTGGAGACGCCGAGGAGCAGGGCCCAGGCCCAGGCACCGGCCGCAGGGGCCAGGAAGAGTCCCGCGTAGCCGGTCAGCCCGCAGAGCCCGAGGACGACGACGATCGGGCCCTGGTTGCGCAGCCGCCCGGCGAGCCTCGGGATCACGAACGCGAGCGGGATGCCCAGGGCCATCGTCACGGCGAGCAGCACCCCAGCGGTGCCGGCCGGGACCCCCGCGTCCCGGTAGATCTGCGGCATCCAGCCCATGGTGATGTACGCGCCGGTGGCCTGGAGCCCGAAGAAGCAGCCGAGGGCCCACGCGGTGGGGCTGCGGACGATCCCCGGTCCACCGGCCGGCCTCGCCGCCGCCGGTCCGGCCTTGCCCCGGCCCTCACGTGCGAGGACGGCCCAGGGCAGTACGGCCGCGACGGCGAGGAGGCCCCAGACGGCGAGCCCCCGCTGCCAGCCGCCGCCCAGCGCCTCGGTCACGGGCACGGTGACGGCGGCGGCGGTCGAGGTGCCGATCGCGAGGGCCATGGAGTACAGCCCGGTCATGGTGCCGACGCGGTCGGGGAAGTACCGCTTGACCAGGACCGGCATCAGGATGTTGCCGACCGCGATGCCCATGAGGGCGAGCGCGGTGGCGGCGAGGAATCCGGCGGTGCCGCCGGCGTACGGCCGGATCAGCAGTCCGGCGGCGATCGCGGCCATGCCCGCGCAGACGACCGCGCCGGGCCCGAAACGGCGGGCGAGGCGGGGGGCCGCCAGCCCGGTGGCGGCGAAGGTGAGCGCGGGCACGGAGGTGAGGACTCCGGCGACCGCGCCGCTCATCCCCAGTCCGGCCCTGGTCTCCTCCAGGAGGGCGCCGAGGCTGGTGACGGCGGGGCGGAGATTGAGTGCCGCCAGCACGATCGCGACCATGACGAGCGGGGCGAACCAGACCGCCCGGCCGGAGGGGTGGCCGGAGCCCGTCGGGGTGGCCCGGAGCCGGAGGTCCGCGGTCGCGGGGGCCGCTGCGGGGCTCGGGGGGTCGGTTGGCTCGGTCCGGGTCCTCGGCCGGGTCCGGGTCTCGTCAGGCATGGGCCCATCATAGAATCATGGGATGATTGATTGTCCAATCATGAACGAGCCATACTGAGCCACCGGAACGCCGCCCGCACGGCACCCGCGAACCGGCCGTATCCACCGGGTCCACCGGGTCCACCGGGTCCACCGGGTCCACCGGGGAACGGTGCCACGGAGCGCGGCGCGTCCGGCGCGTCGGCGGGAGGGCCGGATCCGGTGGATCGGAACAGGATGGGCCGGGCGGCCGCGGTCGGGCCGTACCGGTACGGACACGGGCACCAGGAGCACATATGTCGCTGACCTCTCCCCGGCGCTCGGGGCTCACCGACCAGGTGATCGCCCAGCTGCGCGACCAGATCACGTCCGGAAGGTGGCCGGTCGGCTCCCGGATCCCCACCGAACCGGCGCTCGTGGAACAGCTGGGCGTGGCCCGCAACACCGTCCGGGAGGCCGTCCGGGCCCTCGCGCACAACGGTCTGCTCGACATCCGGCAGGGTTCGGGAACCTATGTCCTGGCCACCAGCGAGCTGGCGGGTGTGATGCACCGCCGCTTCGCCGAGGCCAGTCCCCGGCATATCGCCGAGGTGCGCTCGACCCTGGAGTCGACGGCGGCCAGGCTCGCGGCCGGGAGGCGTACGGAGAAGGATCTTCGGGAGATCGACGCCCTGCTCGCCCGCCGTGAGGAGGCCTGGGACTCGGGGGACACGGGACGGTTCGTCGCCGCGGACATGAGCTTCCATCTGGCGGTGGTGGCCGCGGCCCACAACGAGGTGCTCGGCGGGCTGTACGCGGACCTGGGCGATCTGGTGCGCCAGGGGCTGACCGGGGATGTGGGCGAGGAACTGCGCCCGGAGGACCATATGGACCACTCACGGCTGGTCGAGGCCATCCGCGCGGGCGACGGGGAGACGGCGGCCGGGGAGGCCGCCCGCTATCCGTTCATCTGCCTGCGGGGTCCACGACGGGCCGGTGGCTGACCCAGGCCGCGCGGATCTCCTTCCAGCAGCGGTCGGTCAGCTCCCGGTACTGCGCCGGGCCGATCTCGGCGGGCTCGGCGTCCACATCGACGTCCCACCAGCGCTCGCACTCGACGTGCAGCTGGACCAGGTCGGTGGCCGGGTAGGGGTTGTGGCAGTAGGCGACGGCCCGGGAGCCCGTGACCTCGGTACGGCAGTCGGCCTCGTAGACGGGTGGTTTCACGCTCGTACGCGGCTTCTCGGCCCGGTCCCCCCGGGAGCCCGTCAGGACGTCGGACACGGCCTCGGGGGTCGTCCACACCAGGATCGCCACGGCGGCCAGGACGGGGGCCGAGCTCAGGAACCTACGCACAGCGGGACCTCCTCGGCCGTACCGTCGGCCGACGGCCGCGGCTGCACCACAAGGGGGGAATGCGTCTCCACCCTCGCCCGTCCGGGCCCGCGGCGCGCGCCCGGAAGTCCGAACGGGCGACGCCCCGCTCCCACGGAGTGCGGGGAACGGGGCGCCGGGGTCGTAGGGCCGCACCTGCCCGGCGTCGTGCCGGATGGCACACACGACGGCCGGACGGGGCCGGGGGATCCGGTGGCCCGGAGCGGGCCGGGTACGGGGAGGAAGGGACCCGATGGCCCGGAGCGGGCCGGAATCGGGGAGGGCTTGAGGGGTCCCGGAGTCCGGAACCCGGAGTGCCCCGGGGCCGGGACACCTGTGGGAGCCGGGAACCGCGAGGGCCCGTAGCCCGGGGTCCCCGTAGAGCCGGGACCGCGCGAACCGGGAAACAGCGCGGTCGCCGGACAGCCGGAGAGGCCGGAGACCCCCGGAGGTCCGGGATCCGGCCCCGGGGACGCCCTGGCCCCAGCGGCCTCCCCGCCCGCCGGACCCGGCCCCCGCCGAGCCCGGTCTCCCGCCGGGGCGCGGCCCCGGGCCCCGTTCCTCAACCGCCGGAGAGGCTGAAGAACAGCAACCTTCTCCCCCGGGCTGCCGGAGAAGGGACGCCGCCCGGATGCCGGGTGCTACGCGCCCATCATGTGGACGCCGCCGTCCACATGCAGAACCGTGCCGGTGGTCCGGGGGAAGAAGTCCGACAGCAGACCGACCACACCGCGGCCGGCCGGGTCCGGGTCGCTCAGGTCCCAGCCGATCGGCGCACGGTGGTTCCACACGTCCGCGAGGTCCTCGAAGCCGGGGATCGACTTGGCCGCCATCGACTTGATGGGACCCGCGGAGATCAGGTTGCACCGGATGCCCTTGGGGCCCAGATCGCGCGCGAGGTAGCGGTTGGTGGACTCCAGGGCCGCCTTGGCGACGCCCATCCAGTCGTACTTGGGCCAGGCGATGGTGGCGTCGAACGTCATGCCCACGATCGAGCCGCCGCGCTCCTCCATCAGCGGCAGACACGCCATGGCCAGCGACTTGTAGGAGTAGGCGGAGACCTGGACGGCGGTGGAGACATCGTCCCAGCCCGCCTCCAGGAAGTTGAACGCGCCCTGCGGGCCGAAGGCGATCGAGTGCACGATGCCGTCGAGCCCGGTGTCGTCGCTGGAGTGCTCACGGATCTTGGCCGCGAGCCCGTCCAGGTGCTCCTGGTCGGTGACGTCCAGTTCGATGACGGGCGCCGTCTTGGGCAGCCGCTTGGCGATCCGCTCGACGAGCGAGAGGCGGCCGAAGCCGGTGAGGATGACCTCCGCGCCCTCCTCCTGGGCGACCTTGGCCGCGTGGAAGGCGATCGAGGCGTCGGTGAGGACACCCGTGACGAGAATGCGCTTGCCGGCGAGGATTCCACTCATGTGATCAGTGACCCATGCCCAATCCGCCGTCAACGGGAATGACGGCTCCAGTGATGTACGAGGCGTCGTCGGAGGCGAGGAAGCGCACGGTGGCGGCGATCTCCTCCGGCTGCGCGTAACGGCCGAGCGGCACCCCGGCGACGATGGCCGCGCGCTGCTCGTCGCTGAGCACCTTGGTCATATCGGTGTCGACGAAACCGGGCGCGACCACATTGAAGGTGATGTTCCGCGAACCCAGTTCCCGGGCCAGCGAGCGGGCGAATCCGACCAGGCCCGCCTTGGAGGCGGCGTAGTTGGCCTGTCCCGCCGAGCCGAGCAGTCCCACGACGGAGGAGATCAGGACCACTCGGCCCTTCCTGGCCCGCAGCATCGCGCGGTTGGCCCGCTTGACGACACGGAAGGTGCCGGTGAGATTGGTGTCGACGACGGAGACGAAGTCCTCCTCCGACATCCGCATCAGCAACTGGTCCTTGGTGACACCGGCGTTGGCCACCAGCACCTCGACCGGACCGTGCTTCTCCTCGATCTCTTTGTATGCCTGCTCCACCTGCTCGGCGTCGGTGATGTCGCACCTGACGGCCAGGCAGCCGGACTCCGTGAGCTCCGCGGGCGGCTCTCCGGAGCGGTATGTGATCGCGACCTTGTCACCCGCGTCGGCGAACGCGCGGGCGATGGCGAGGCCGATGCCCCGGTTTCCTCCGGTGACGAGAACCGAGCGGCTCAACGGATCACCCTTTCGATAGCGGACTGGTACCCCCGAGTACTCCGAAACTATCGGTCCGGCCGCGTTCCCGGAGAATCGGGCACTGACAGCGCCTCCCCCGGCTCACTGTTGGATCCCTACAGAATGCCGCTGCCCGGCGCTTCGCCGGTGACACCGCGCGCGGCATCACATGATTCACTGCGCATCTGTAGTCGCGTTGGCCGAGAAGGGGAGGGCACCTGTGCCCCATGACATCGATCAGACATTCCTCGCGCTGCCGCTGCGGGCGCTCGCCGACGCTGCGCTCGCGCGGGCACGCGCGCTCGGCGCCGACCACGCCGATTTCCGGTTCGAGCGCGTCCGCAGCGCGGCCTGGCGGCTGCGGGACGCCAAACCCGCCGCGTCGTCGGACACCACGGATCTCGGGTACGCGGTACGCGTGGTGCACGGCGGGGCCTGGGGCTTCGCCTCCGGTGTCGACATGACCATGGACGCGGCGGCAAAGGTGGCCGGACAGGCCGTCGCGATGGCGAAGCTGTCGGCGCGGGTGATCGCGGCGGCCGGGTCGGACGAGCGGGTGGAGCTGGCGGACGAGCCGGTGCACTCGGAGAAGACCTGGGTCTCCTCGTACCGGATCAACCCCTTCGACGTACCCGACGAGGAGAAGACCGCGCTGCTCGCCGCGTGGAGCAGCCGGCTGCTGGCGGCGGACGGTGTCGCGCATGTGGACGCCTCGCTGCTCACCGTGCAGGAGAACAAGTTCTACGCGGACACGGCGGGCACCGTCACCACCCAGCAGCGGGTGCGGCTGCATCCGCAGGTCACGGCCGTCGCGGTGGACGAGACGACCGGTGAGTTCGACTCGATGCGGACGATCGCGCCGCCCGCGGGCCGCGGCTGGGAGTATCTGACCGGTACCGGCTGGGACTGGGACACCGAGCTGGAGCAGATCCCCGGGCTGCTCGCGGAGAAGATGCGCGCGCCGAGTGTGGAGGCCGGGCGGTATGACCTGGTCGTCGACCCGTCGAACCTCTGGCTCACCATCCACGAGTCCATCGGGCACGCCACCGAGCTGGACCGGGCGCTGGGCTATGAGGCGGCGTACGCGGGGACCTCCTTCGCCACCTTCGACAAGCTGGGGAAGCTGGAGTACGGCTCCTCGGTGATGAACGTGACCGGCGACCGCACGGCCGAGCACGGGCTGGCGACGATCGGGTACGACGACGAGGGTGTGAAGGCGCAGTCCTGGGACCTCGTGAAGAACGGCACGCTGGTGGGCTACCAGCTGGACCGCAGGATCGCGAAGCTGACGGGTCTCGGGCGTTCCAACGGGTGCGCGTACGCCGACTCCCCCGGACATGTGCCGGTGCAGCGGATGGCGAACGTCTCCCTGCGTCCGGCCGTGGGCGGACTGTCGACGGACGATCTGATCGGCGGGGTGGAGCGCGGGATCTATGTCGTCGGCGACCGCTCGTGGTCGATCGACATGCAGCGCTACAACTTCCAGTTCACCGGGCAGCGGTTCTTCCGGATCGAGAACGGGCGGCTGGCGGGCCAGCTGCGGGATGTGGCGTACCAGGCGACGACGACGGACTTCTGGGGCTCGATGGAGCAGGTGGGCGGCCCGCAGACGTATGTACTGGGCGGCGCGTTCAACTGCGGCAAGGCCCAGCCGGGCCAGGTCGCCGCGGTCTCCCACGGCTGCCCCTCCGCCCTCTTCCGGGGAGTGAACATCCTGAACACCACGCAGGAGGCCGGTCGATGAACGGCCCGCACGAGAACCGCCGGGGGCCCTGGGGCCGTAACCCGGGCAAGCAGAGCCTCGATACGACCCAGGAGGCCGGACGATGAACGGCCCGCACGAGAACCGCCGGAGATCCGGGGGCCGCACCCCGGGCAAGCACAGTCTCAACACCATCCGGGAGGCCGGTCGATGAGCCGGAGCAGCAAGCCGTACGAGATCGTCGAGCGCGCCCTGGAGCTCTCCACCGCCGACGACTGCGTCGTCATCGCCGACGAGCACTCCTCCGCCAATCTCCGCTGGGCCGCCAACGCCCTCACCACCAACGGTGTGACCCGGGGCCGTACGCTCACCGTCGTGGCGACCGTGGACGGGGCGCGGGGTACCGCCTCCGGGGTGGTGTCGCGGTCCGCGGTCACCGCGGAGGACCTGGAGCCGCTGGTCCGGGCGGCGGAGGCCGCGGCCCGGACGTCCGAGCCCGCCGAGGACGCCCAGCCGCTGGTGGCGGGCGGGGAACCGGCCCCGGACTTCCGGGACGCGCCCGGCGAGACGTCGTCCGCCGTCTTCGCGGACTTCGCGCCCGCTCTCGGGGAGTCGTTCGCCCGGGCCCGGACGGGGGGCCGGGAGCTGTACGGCTTCGCCAACCACGAGCTGACCTCGACCTATCTGGGCACCTCCACGGGGCTGCGGCTGCGGCACGACCAGCCGAACGGGACGCTGGAGCTGAACGCCAAGTCGCCGGACCGTTCGCGGTCCGCGTGGGCGGGGCGGGCGACCCGGGACTTCACGGATGTGGACCCGGCCGAGCTGGACGCGGAGCTGGCGCGGCGCCTCGGCTGGGCCGAGCGCCGGGTCTCGCTGCCCGCCGGGCGGTACGAGACGCTGCTGCCGCCGACCGCGGTGGCCGATCTGCTGATCTACCAGCTGTGGTCGGCGACGGCGCGGGACGCGGCGGAGGGCCGTACGGTCTTCTCCCGGCCCGGCGGCGGCACCCGGGTCGGCGAGACGCTCTCCCCGCTGCCGCTGACCCTGCGCAGCGACCCGAACGAGCCGGGTCTGGAGTCCTCGCCGTTCGTCATCGCGCACTCCTCGGGCGACGACGCGTCCGTGTTCGACAACGGGCTTCCGCTGTCCCGGACGGACTGGGTGCGCGAGGGGAAGCTGGAGCACCTGGTGACCACCCGGCACAGCGCGGGTCTCACGGGTCTGCCGGTCGCCCCGGGCGCCGGAAACCTGATCCTGGACGGGGGCGGCGGGCGGTCGCTGGAGGAGATGGTCGGGGCGACCTCGCGCGGGCTGCTGCTGACCTGTCTGTGGTACATCCGCGAGGTCGACCCGGCGACCCTGCTGCTCACGGGGCTCACCAGGGACGGGGTGTATCTGGTGGAGAACGGCGAGGTGGTCGGCGAGGTGAACAACTTCCGGTTCAACGAGTCGCCCGTCGATCTGCTCTCCCGGGCCACCGAGGCGGGGGTTACGGAGAAGACGCTGCCGCGCGAGTGGGGGGACTGGTTCACCAGGGCCGCCATGCCCGCGTTGCGGATCCCGGACTTCAATATGAGTTCGGTCAGCCGGGGCGTATAACCTCGAAGGAAACCCGGGGCCGCCACAAGGCGTCCCCGCCGGTTTCCGGGCACACCCGGCCGGTACAGCCGAGTACATCCGAGAACTTCCGAGGAGACACGAGAGACGTGACGGACATCGTCGACGAGCTGCAGTGGCGCGGGCTGATCGCCCAGTCCACTGACGAGGACGCATTGCGGAAGGCGTTCGCGGACGGCCCCGTCACGTTCTATTGCGGCTTCGATCCGACCGCGCCCAGCCTGCATCTGGGCAATCTGGTCCAGATCCTCACCATGCGCCGGATCCAGCAGGCGGGGAACCGTCCGCTGGGTCTGGTCGGCGGGGCGACCGGGCTGATCGGCGACCCGAAGCCGAACGCGGAGCGCACGCTGAACGCTCCCGGGACCGTCGCCGAGTGGGTCACGCGGCTGCGGGGGCAGGTGGAGCGGTTCCTCGACTTCGAGGGTCCCCACGCCGCGACCATGGTCAACAATCTGGACTGGACGCAGGGGCTGTCGGCGATCGACTTCCTGCGTGACGTCGGCAAGTACTTCCGGGTCAACAAGATGATCGCGAAGGAGGCGGTCGCCCGGCGGCTGAACTCCGACGCCGGGATCAGCTACACCGAGTTCAGCTACCAGATCCTCCAGGGCATGGACTACCTGGAGCTGTACCGGCGCTACGGCTGTGTGCTCCAGACCGGCGGCAGCGACCAGTGGGGCAATCTCACCGCGGGCACCGATCTGATCCACCGGGCCGAGCCCGAGGCACGGGTGCACGCGCTGGCCACGCCGCTGATCACCAAGGCCGACGGCACCAAGTTCGGCAAGACGGAGTCGGGCACGGTCTGGCTGGACCCCGAGCGGACCACTCCGTACGCCTTCTACCAGTTCTGGCTGAACGCGGACGACCGCGATGTCTCCCAGTTCCTCCGGATCTTCAGCTTCGCGTCCCGCGCGGAGATCGAGGAGCTGGAGCGGCTGACCGAGGAGCGGCCCCAGCTGCGGGCGGCTCAGCGGGCGCTGGCGCAGGAGCTGACGACGCTGGTGCACGGCGGCGAGCAGTGCGCGGCAGCGGAGCTCGCGTCGAAGGCGCTGTTCGGGCAGGCCGAGCTGGACGAACTGGACGAGCCGACGCTGCGGGCCGCGCTGGCGGAGCTGCCGAGTGCCGAGGTCGCCGAGATCGCCCCGGTGGTGGATCTGTTCGCCGAGGTGGGACTGGTGGCCAGTAAGTCGGCGGCCCGCCGGACCGTGAAGGAGGGCGGGGCCTACGTGAACAATGTGAAGGTCACGGCCGAGGACGCGGTCCCCTCGCGGGAGGATCTGCTGCACGGGCGCTGGCTGGTGCTGCGGCGGGGCAAGAAGAACCTGGCCGCGGTCGAGATCGGCTGACACCCGGGCTTCTTTCCGGGCGCGGAGAACGGCGGAACGGAAAACAGCGGAACGGAGAACGGCGGCGGGCGGGCGGGGGCCCGGCCCCCCGGGCGGCCCCCGGGTGCGGGGTGCCGCCGCCGCCGGCGGGCCGGGTGCGGCGTGGCGGCTGAGGGGTACGGGGATCGGCGGGCCGCGGGCGGCGG
>NZ_JBITFN010000036.1:0-31581 GCF_044456085.1 Streptomyces sp. NPDC051018 | reverse complement strand
CGCTCCCTCAATCCCGCAAGATCAGCACGCTCAACGCCCACGGTCCTCGCAACTCCCACAGATCGCGGGTGTTGCGAGGACCGTTAGAACCCAAGTTCGCAGCGGGGCCTTCGACGTGTCCCGCTCTCCCATGGCCGGAGGCAACGCCTCGGCCTCGCGCTCACTCCGGGCCGCCTCCCTTCTCTCCACGGGCCGAATCAGCCTCTCGGCACTGCAGTAACGGTCGGACCTCATGCCACGCTCGAATCGCCTCGGCAAGCTCCACCATCAGCTTCCGGACTTGTACGAGCAGAAACCTCGCAAGCCCTACGGTCGCGATGACACCCACCAGGATGGCGATCCAGCACATCTCGACACCTCCCGCCCTGCGCCCTTCCACAACCACGCTCGCCGCTTCAAAGATCGAGGTCAGTGCCCACATGATCGCCTTCTGCGATCTCAGCCAAAGGCCGAGCGAAGGGAGGCTTAGAAGATATACTCGATACACGAGCTGATATCTCAGGAGGTGCACGGATGAGTCGCACAGTGATCGACCTGGACGACGAACTGCTGGCCGACGTGGCACAGGCGCTGGGGACCAGCACCAAGAAGGAGACGGTCAATACCGCCCTACGGGAGGTACTGGAGAACCGGCGCCGGGCTCTCGCTCTGGCTCGGCTGCGCGCGGCAACCACCGACGGTGGCTTCGACCTGGAGGTCTTTGACGACAAGGGGAGCTACCGGCGGTGAGCGCGGCGCAGTTTCTGATCGACACCAGCGCGCTCGCCCGATTCCTTCGCGGTGATGCCGAACAATACGGCTGGGACCAGGCAGCCGCGGCCGGACTCATCGCGACTTGCCCAATCACCGAGCTGGAGTTCTTCTACAGCGCACGATCGGTCGAGGATCGCACCCGGGGTATCGAAGACATGCGGATGATCTTTGGCTGGGTCCCCGTCGACGACCGCGCCTACAACCGCGCCTGGCAGGTCCAGGAACTGCTGACCCGGCGCGGCCGGCACCGCAGCGCCGGCGCTGTGGACCTCGTCGTGGCCGCCACAGCGGAGTTGCAGGGCCTTACCCTCCTCCACCGCGACCGCGATTTCGACTGCATCGCCGCTGTTACCGGTCAAGCCCTCCAATGGTTCGGCCCCGAGGCGGGCAAATGAACAGACCCTCGCGTGGTCTCAGTCCTGGACTCGTTCAGCGGCGTTCAGCAAGGTTCGCAGACACCCCAGCGCCTCGCTCCGCCGCAGGTCAGGACATGCACGAACCCTGCTGAACACCATTGGGGACCGTCGGAAAGCGTGTTGGGGGCAACCCCTCACGAGTTCGAATCCCGTATCCTCCGCACCCGCCTGAACAGGCGCACCGAAGAACCCGGACCGTAGAACCGTCCGGGTTCTTCGGCATGCCTTGGTCTCAGTTTCGGTCTCATACCGGTCCCGCGGCAACGATGTCGAGATCGACTTGGTGGGCGCGGACCGGAGACCGGTGGTCAAGCAGCTGTTGTTCCTCGGCTCGATCAAGTGGCTGGAGAACTCCGCGTTCGACGGCCACGACCTGGCCGCGCCGCCGAAGCACCGGGCGGAGGTCCCCGACGAGCCCGTGCCGCTCGTGCCGCTCTCCCGGAACGGGACCGGCTGCTCCGGCCTCCGGGCGGCGTACGGCCCCGAGCAACTGATCGGCGCCTGGCGCGGGGCCCGAGCCCCAGCGGTTGCGGTTCTGGTTGCCGGGGCGCCAGGAGACCGGCCCCGGGTGGCCACAAAGTGTGACCGGAGCGGGGGGAGGCACCGTAGATCTGCACCAGCTTGGTGGCACCGGGCCCTATCGGTCCCGGGTCGGGGCCCTCGTAAGGGATCGCGCGCGGCGACGGCTATGGGGATCGTCGCGTGGGCGCTCCTCCGTCCGTGGCCGAGGAGCGGGTGGGTGAGGCCGGAAGGCGGGGCGCGTCGTCGCGGCGGGGCGGCGGGTGCCCGGTAGGCGTACGGAGTCGGGCTGAAGCCGGGGGCACCGGCTGCGGCGGCCCGGGAGGCGTGCGGGGCCGGGGTCCCCGCTGCGGGGCCCGGGGAAGCGGAGCGGTGGAGCGGCCCCGGGGTCCCGCGTGGGTGGGGGCCTCCGGCGGCGGGCGAGGTCCGGAGTGTGGACGTGCGGCGTGTCCTCGTCGAGGTCGGAGGGCGGCCGGGCGCCGGGCTGTAGAAGGAGGCACCGGTGGCTCCTCGCGGGAGTTGCGGAGCCGCCGCGGACCCGCAGGAGTCGACGGGCCGCCGGGGTTGTGCGGCGGCGGAACCGGAAGGCCGGAACATGAGCAGTGCCGCCTGGGCCGGTGTGGCGGTGGCGGGCGTCACCGCCGCGTACGCGTGGGGCTCGCGCCGGCTGTCCACGACACCCCTGTCGTCGGCGATCGTGTTCGTCGGCGCGGGGATCGTCCTGGGGCCGGCCGTGCTCGGCCTGATCGATCTGAGGCGCGACCCCGCGCCGATCACCGCGCTCGTCGAGGCCACCCTGACGCTCGTACTGTTCAGCGATGCCCTGGCGGTACACAGACGGGACCTGCGGACCGGCGGCTTTCTGCCCGGCCGTCTGCTGGGCGTCGGGCTGCCGCTGAGCATCGCGGCGGGCTGGCTGCTGGCCTGGCCCCTGCTGCCGGGACTGACGATGTGGGAACTCGCGCTCGTGGGCGCCGTCCTCGCCCCCACCGACGCCGCTCTCGGCAAGACCGCCATGTCGCATCCCCGCGTCCCGCCGCTCGTACGCAACGGGCTGAACGTCGAGAGCGGCCTCAATGACGGCATGGTGCTCCCGTTCTTCGTCCTGTTCCTGGCAGCCATTCCGGGCACGCACTACGCGCAGGAGGGCGTGGCGGGCGTCTTCTGGCGCGCCTTGGTGCTGAGCACCGCGCTGGGGCTGGCGATCGGCTGGTTCGGCGGCCGGCTGCTCCAGTGGTCCCGGGCAAGGGGATGGATCACACGGGAGTGGTGGCAGATCTATCCGGTGGCCGTCGCCGCGGCCTCGTACGGACTCGCCGTCGTGACGGGCGGCAGCGGCTTCATCGGCGCCTGGGTCGCCGGGCTCGCCTGCGGGTTCGCCCTGCGGCGCTACCCGGTCGGCGGTAAGCGGAGTGACAGGGGCGAGAGGAGCGATGGGGATGAGAGGGGTGTTGGAGGTGAGCCGGGGGGCCCGGACCTCACCGGCGAGTTCACCGAGACCCTCGGAGGGCTCCTGGCGTCGATCAGCCTCTTGGTCTTCGGAGCGGTGCTGCTCGGCCCCGCGCTGGAGCATCTGAGCGCGCGGATCGTCGTGTACGCGGTGCTCAGTCTCACTCTCGTCAGGATGGTGCCGGTGGCGCTCTCCCTGGCCGGAAGCGGGCTGCGGCCGCCCACGGTGGCGTACATCGGCTGGTTCGGGCCACGCGGTCTGGCGTCCGTCGTGCTGGCGCTGCTCGTGGTGGAGGCACATATCCCCGGCGTGGAACTGCTGGGCAGTGTGGTCGCGATCACCGTCGGCCTCAGCGTTCTCCTGCACGGTGTTTCGGCCCCCGCTCTCGCCGAGCGGTACGGCCGCTGGTACGACAAGGCGGCGGCCGCCCACCCCGACCTGCGCGAGGGCGCGCCCTCACCGGAGAGCCCCGAGCCCGGTCCCCCGGACGGACCCGGGAGGTGACGCCCCGGGCCGGCCGTCGCCGGGATACGGGTCCCCGGCGCGCCGACGGACCCGAGGCGCAGGCACGGTGGGGTTGCGGTGCGGAATGGAACGGGCGAGGGAGAGGTGAACCGGGCCAAGGGTCACGGGGCCGAACCGGGCCGGGGAGCAGGGGATTTGGCCGGGCCGTGGGAGCGGGTTCGCACGTACACTCGATGCCAGGGTCTGTTCGCGCCTCGCCATCGGGAGTGCCATGAGCGGCTATGTCGGCAACAAGGACGACCACCTCAAGCGTATGCGCCGCATCGAGGGACAGGTCCGTGGCATCGCGAAGATGGTCGAGAACGACAAGTACTGCATCGATGTGCTCACCCAGGTCTCGGCCGTCACCCGGGCGCTGGAGGCCGTGGCGCTGGGGCTGCTCAAGGAGCACCTCACCTACTGCGTGACACAGGCCGTCGCGGAGGGCGGCGCCGTCGCCGAGGAGAAGATCACCGAGACGTCCGCCGCGATCGCCCGGCTGGTGAAGTCCTGAGGCGTGTGGTCTCGGGAGGATGCGGACTCGGGAGAGTACGGAGCCGGGAGGATGTTGGATTCCGGTGCGGGCATGGATTCCGGCGTGCGCGGACTCAGAAACGTACGGAATCAGGGACGTACGGAATCGGGCGGGGATGTACGGAATCACGGACGTACAGGCTCAGGCGTGACGGTCGAACGGTGACGTCCGGGGGCTGAGCCGTCCGGCGGCGGGCCTGTCGTGGGACAGGCGGCGGGGCGCCGGCGTCGGGTGCAGCACGAAGGCCCCCGACTCAGCGTGACGGTCGGCCCGTTCGTCCGGTGCCGGCCGCCCCCGCTGGTCGAGGGCCGTACATGCGATCGTGGTCGTGGATGTGGATGTGTGCGTCTCTGGTGGGCCGAAGACAGTGGATCCGGTCCGTACACCGGGTTCCGGGCTTCGGGCCACGGATTACCGCTTCGATGGGCCACCTCCTGTCACTGCCGCGGCCTCCGCCGTCCGCCGCGCGGTCCCTCGTCCGGTCCCCCGTTCCGTCGTCACCGGCGACGGCTCGGGAGCCCCCTCCGGTGCCGGCGCGGCGGGTGTGCCCGTCGGCGGGATGTGGCGTAGTGCGAGGGCTGCGAGGACCGCGCCCGCCGCGGCGATCCCGGCGGCCGTGGCCGCGCTGAGGTTGAAACCGCTCGCGAAGGAGTCGCGCGCCGTACGCAGCAGGGACGCGCCCAGCTCCGCCGGGAGCTTGTCCGCCGCGGCGATCGCTCCGTCGAGATTGTCCCTGGCGGCCTTCTCGGCCTCGGGCGTCAGCCCGGTGGGCAGAGCACCCTCGATCTCACTCCGGTAGCGCGCGACGCCGATACTGCCGACGACCGCGACGCCGAGCGAGATGCCCAGGTCGTTCACGGTGGAGCTGAGACCGCCCGCGGCTCCCGCCTTCTCCGGCGGTACGGAGCCGACGACGAGGTCGGTGGTGAGCGCCATGGACGGGGCCACGGCCGGGTAGAGGACGATGAAGCTCGCGATCAGCAGCGGAAGCGCTGTGGTGCTGCCGACCTGGGTGAGCATCAGATAGCCGACCACCTGCACCGCCAGACCCGTCGCGATCACATAGCCCGGCCGTACGCGGCGGGCGAGGACCGGGGAGAGCGTGGCGACCACGATCAGGGCGAGCGCCGCGGGCAGGATCGCGAATCCGGTCTCCAGCGGGGACAGATCCGCGACCAGTTGCAGGAACTGGGTGAACATCAGATACACGCCGCCCAGTCCGGTCGCGGCCAGGATGAACACCCCGAGCGCCCCGCTCACCGTGCGGTTGCGGAAGAGGCGTACGTCCAGCAGCGGTGCCGTGGAGCGCAGCTGACGGACGACGAACAGCGCCCCGACGGCCACACCGATGAGGATGGACAGCAGCGAGAGCCCGAGGGACTCGCCCGTGGCGATGGACTTGATGCCGTAGATGAACGGCAGCAGGGTCGCCAGCAGCAGAACCGCGCTGATGATGTCCAGCCGTCCCTGACCCGGGTTGCGGTGTCCGGGCAGCAGCAGGGGTGCGCCGATCAGCACCACCGCCATGACCGGGACCGCGACCAGGAAGGTCGCCCGCCAGGTGAAGGCGTCCAGGAGGAGCCCGCTGAGCAGGGGACCGAGTGCGACACCGGCGGAGATGGCGGCGGCCCAGGCGCCGATGGCCACACCCCGCTGTTTGGCGTCACGGAACATCGTGAAGATCAGTCCGAGGGTGGCGGGCATCTGCGCCGCCGCCGCCACTCCGAGCACCGCCCGCCAGACGATCATCATCGCCGGGTCGTCGGTGGCCGCCGCGGCGACCGAGACGATGCCGAACACCGCCGCGCCCGCCATCAGCAGACTCCGGTGACCGATCCGGTCGGCGACCGTGCCCATCAGCACGAGGAAGCCGGCCATGAGGAAGCCGTAGATGTCCAGGATCCACAGCGTCTGCGTGCTGCTGGGCGCCAGGTCGGCGGCCAGGTACGGGATCGCGAGGAACAGGATCGTGAGCATCATGAACAGGAGCATCGCGGGCAGCACCAGCAGGGCCAGTGCGAACCACTCTCTGCGTCCCGCGGTGGGTGCGGGTGAACTCCGCGCCGTTGACATGGCTGGTTCTCCTTCTCGGGGCGGCGCCGGTTGGGCGTCGCCCTGGTTCGAGGCGGCCTCCGCCGCCATGAATACCCCTAGGGGGTAGGGGTATGGAAGATACGAGTTGGAGGTACCCACGTCAAGCCCCTTGAAACCGCCCGTCCCTGGGGTCGCGGATGCCCGGCCCCTCCCGACCTTCGGCCATCCGCGTCAGCGGCCGGTACGGAGCAACCGCGGCCGCGGAGAGGGAGACGGGTCATCCGCCGGGAGGGCATGTTCGTGCGGGCCCGCGTTACCGGTACGGCGTCATATGTACGGCGTGACCGGGTTCGGCGCCCTCAGTACGGCGGGGACGGCACCGGCACCGGCACCACCAGTGGCAGCGGCGCCGGTACGGCGTACCGCCTGAGCACCGCCCTGGCCGCCCGGCCCGGGTTCCTGGATGAGCCGCCGGACGGCAAAGGTGTCGAGCCGCTGGGCGCGGCCCGGAAGAGGCCGGCGGAGGTCCCGCCGGTGAAGGGCGGCGATCTCGCCGTCGGGCCGGAAGCCGACGGGGCGGTGGTACGGCCGGTGAACAGCGCGCCGTACTCGGCGCGTCGGCCGGGCTCCAGCAGGAAGCCCGCGTACCCCAGGAAGCGCAGGGGCCGTCGGGGCGCTGCCCGGTCTCCTCCAGCAGCTCGCGCAGAGCGGCGGCGCGCGGGGACTCGCCCGGTTCGATCAGCCCTCCGGGCAGTTCCCGGCCCGGCGGTACCGGTTGAAGACCATGAGGACCCGGTCGCGGCGCCGGAGCGCGACCGGGGCGAACGGGGTCGGCGCGTCATCGGGAGGCATGTCCTCCGGGTCCCGGACGAAGGAGACCAGGGCGTTGCCCCGGTCGTCCACGGCCAGGGGCGCGGGTGGGGGGTCCCACCCGCGCCGGTCGTGTGCCGCCACGCAGGCCCCCGCGTGTCCGGCCGGCCAGTCAGCCCGTCCCAGTCCGTCGTACGAGTGTGGGTCGGGCCACGCGAAGGGGACAAGCGCCAAGGCCGCGACCGTTACTTGAACTCGACCGGTCCCGCGTCCATCTTGATCGTCCCGTCGATGTGCAGACCGGGACGAGCCTCGCTGCCCGGACTGCTGTACGCCTCGACCTGGCGGATGGCCGCGCCACCGGGCTCCGTGAAGTCGACCAGGGCGATCGCCACCCAGTAGCGCGTGTGGGCGTCCTCGAAGAGAGGCACGGTGACCGTGGATCCCCGTCCGTCGCTGACGACGACCTGCGCGCCGAAGCTCTGGAACGATCCGGCTCCGTTCTGGACGGCGGAGTACGCGCACAGCAGCACATAACCCTGTTCGTCGGGTCGGACGATACGGATGGTCTCCCGGCCCGGGATCCGGGAATCACCGTCCAGAAGGATGTACGGCTCCGCCGTCAGCGAGCCCAGGTTGCGGTAGTAGACGGCTCCGGCGCGGGCCTTGGCCTTGGCCTTGGCCGCCCGCTTGCTGAGGGGGGCCGGGCCCTGTCCGGGGCGTACGGCCGTTCCCCCCGGCTCGTGGCGGGCCTTGACGACCGTCCCGGGCGCCACCGGTCCGCGCAGGGCCTTCGACGCGGGGACGAACAGGGCGTAGAAGTCGAGGTCGGCCCCCTGCTCGCGCCGGCTGTCGCTGCCGCCGTCCCACTCCAGCGCGGCCACGACCTCCAGCGCGGGATCCTGCTTGTCCAGGCTGATGGACGCCTGTTGGCCCTTCTCCAGGCTGATGGTGACCTTGGTGAAGGGCGATGCGGCGGCACCAGCCGCCGGTGGCACGGCCGCGGCGGGCGCGGGCACGGGAGTGGGCATGGTCGCCGCGGGCGGGGCCGCTCCGGAAGCGGCCGGGGCAGCCGTACCGACCCCGCTCGTACCGCCCTCGTCGGTGTCGTCCGCGACGTCGATGCCGAAGTCCGTGGCCACGCCCGCGAGTCCGTCCGCGTACCCCTGGCCCACCGCCCGGATCTTCCAGCCGTCGCCCCTGCGGTAGATCTCCAGCAGCACGGCGGCGCGCTCGCCGTCCGTCATCGGGGGTACCTCGAAGACGACCGGCTCACGGCCGTCCTCCAGCGCGCGGACGGAGAGGTCCTTCACCCCGCTGAACGTGCGGCTCGTGTCGTCCGGATCGCAGCTCCCCACCAGGAGCACGCTCTCGACGGACGCCGGGAGCGCCGAGGGCTCCACGACGATCCGCTCGCCGCCGCCGTCCCCCGCCGGCAGGTGCCTCACCGCCCCCGCCTCGGCGTCCGGCTGGTTGAAGAACACCATGTCGGCGTCGGATCTCACCTTGCCTCCGGCCCCTATGAGCAGAGCGCTGAGGTCCACGGGGTCCCCCACACTGCGCAGTTCGGCCGTGATGCGCGTACCGCCGACGGGTGCGTTCGCACCCTTGGTAAGTATTGTCATAACCAATCCCCACTCGTACCGTCCCGCCACTTTGGCACGTGCAGCCACATGGGTACAGGGAGACGACGATCGCGCAGCCGTCCGGACGGTCGTGCCGGGCCCTGCCGGGCCGCCGTATCGGGGGCCGCCGGGGACGGCCCGGGCGCGGGTCGTGGAGGGTCGGGGGTCATGGAGGGGCCCGGGGCAGGTCGTTACGGGGGTCGGGCACGGGTCGTTACGGGGGTCGGCCGCTCGTCGGCCAAGCCCCGCGTACCGCCCCCTACCCGGCGGACACCCCGTACGTCCCATACGCCCCACCGGTCCCTCGGCGAGGCCGAGTCGCGACGCGGAGACCGGTCGCCCGGGTGACGGGCCCGTCAGCGGGGTGGCTTGGTCATCGGCACCCAGGTCATGCCATAGCCGTAGGCCCGGTCGATCTGCTGCTGGATGAGCGACTCCTGCGATGCGGTGAACCAGCGGACCTCCCGCAGCATGGTGAGGCCGTCGCCCTCCGCCGTCACCCGGGCGATCGCGCACGCGACCGCGCCCGGCGGGGAGTCGTCCAGCAGGATGCGGTGGCTGCCGCCGGAGCGGTCCGGGCCGGTGATCTCGGCGGTGGCGCCCAGACGGCGGAAGTCGACGGCGCCCTCGTAGACGTACGCGAAGATCAGCAGCCGGCGGAAGAGGGCGCGGTGCTCCATGCTGACGCGCAGGGTCTCGCCGTCGGACGCGCCACCGGTGCGATCGTCCTGGTCCAGGGCCGCGTAGGGCCAGGAGGTGAGCGAACCGTAGTCGTCGCCGAGGGCCTGCACCACGGCCGTGCCGCCGTCGGTGAACTCGATCAGAGCGCCCAGATCGAGGTCGGCGTCATGCCCGGGAGGCCAGTTGAGATTGACCTGGAGGACACCGCGGCCGGTGAGCCGGACGGCGGGTGAGCCCCTGGTCAGCAGGGAACGCGGCTTCTGCCGCTGCCCGTACGGTCCGCTCCGTCCGCCCTCGGCCCGTCCGGATCGCCTCTCCGATCCGCGCGACCCGTCGCCGCGCTCGGCGGCTGCCCGGTCCCGGCCTCGTAATCCGCCGTCCCGGCCCGCCGGTTCACCTCCGGGGCCACCCGCAGGACCGCCGGGCGTCCGGCCCGAGGCCGGTTCGGGCGCCGGGTCGCCGGAAGCCGGTTCGGGCGCCCGGCCCGGAGTACCCGGAGTACGGCCCGGGGTACGGCCCGTGGCGCTCTCGGACGCGCTGCCCGATGTACCGTCCGGTCTGCTGTCCGGCGGGCCGTCCGTACCTCTGTTTCCGGCACCCAGCCGGATCACTCCGCGTGGACGATCGTCCCCCATCGTCTCCCCCCTCGGGTCGTGTGGCGCACGTTTCCGGGCGCCCCGCGGGCTCGTCCGCAACCGGCGCCGGGGCTCGCGGACGGCGTCCGCCCGTCGTCGGACCGGCCGTCCCCGGCGGCACCGGCCCTCCGGTGTGACGGTCCCTCGCTCCGCCCACGGTCGCGGTCGGCATGCGCTAGCATCGGCGCCTCAGCCGGGAGCCAACTTTACGGCTGTTCAAGGGGTTTGGGGGATCCGCGCACACGAGTCGGGTTGAGCGGGGCCGCATCCCGACCGCGTTCGCATGGGGGTGCGTATGCCAGTAGGGGCACTGGCCGGCCGTAACAAAGTCGCGGCAGACCTCACCGATCTCGCCAGGGAACCGGGCCTCGCCTCCCGGCGCGACGAACTCACCGTACTCGCCGACGCGTTGCGCGGAATCGGCGACGGCGATCTGGAACCCTGGACCGAACTGGACCTGGTCTCGGCGTTCGCGCGCCGGGAGTCGGTACAGGCCCTGCGCACCCGGCGCCCGCCCGCCTACCTCGGATGGCTGGAGGCCGGCCTCGGGGCGCTGGTGTTCGTACCGCTGCTGCTCACCTGGTCCGGGCTGACCCGGGCCTCCAGCGCGTACGAAGCACTGATCGAGGCCGATCGCAAACAGGCCGCGCGGCCCTTTCTCCAGCTGTGGCAGACCGGCTTCGAAGGGCATCTGACCGGCTGGTTCACCTTCGGGCACGTCGTCGGGACCGCCACCCTCGTGATTCTGCTCCTCCTGATGCTGGCGATGCTGCACGGATGGCGCCGGGCCGCCCAGGACCGTGCCGAGGAGGCCGCGAGGCTCGGCGGCGACGAACTGCTCGCCCGGCTGGTGCCCGTACTCACCCGGGCCCAGCTCCTGCTGAACGAGGAGCGGTTCGGCTCGCCCGTACGGTTCGCCGCGGAGCTGGGCAAGTCCGCCCACACCCTCAACCAGCTGTCCGACAAGGCGGTCAAGGCCCAGACGAGTCTGGAGGCGGCGGCCGAACTGGTCGGCAAGTCCGTGGAGGGCGCGAAGCGGCGGCTCGCGGGAGTCGATGCCGCCCTGGTCCCGCTGGAGCGGGTGGCCGGGCGGATCGAGAAGGCCGTGGCCGACAGCGGCGACGGGGTGAGCAAGGCACTCGGCGAGGTCCGTACGGCGAGCGGAGAGATCCGCGACCGGCTCGACCGGGCCGGTGAACGGGTCGAGGACGCCGTCACCGTACTGGCCGCCTCCCAGCGCTCGTTCACCACGAGCACCGAGGTGGCCGCCGATGTCACCGCGCTGACCCTGGCCCGTATCGGCGAGGTGGCCGAGCAGACCGCACAGGCGGTCGTGGCCTCCCAGGACGCGGCCCGGCAGCTCGCCGAGCAGACCGAGGCTCTGCGCGCCGCCGCCTCGCGCTTCGCGGAGCTGGCCGTCGCGCTGGGCGAACCGGGCTCCGCGGGGCCCGGCTTGTCCCTGACGTACGAGCCCCGCGACCACAACGGCCATGTGGATCTCGCCAAACGCCCCGCGCCGCTGGAAACGGGAGCGCCGTGAGGCGGCGGCGGGGAGTGAACCCGCTGCATCTGGCGGGCTGGCTCTTCGCCGACATGCTGCTGGTGGTGACCCTGGTCGCGATGGGCGACCGGGGCGATCCGCTGGGGGCGGCCCAGACCGCCCGGCCCACTCCCGGCGCCTCCGGCAAGGCCACCGCGCCTCCGAAGAAGCCCGCCGGGCCGCGTGCCGTGGAGCGCAAGCCGGTGGAGGTGGCGATCGACGCGAACGCCTCCGACACCCGCCGGATCATCGCCCGGCTGCGCGCGGTCACCGCGAAGTACCAGGGGCGCCAGGCGGCCATCGTCCTCACCTTCGGCCGCAATCAGGATGCGGGGGCGGGGGTCGCGTACGCCCGCCGGGTCAACTCGCTGCTGGACGAGGCCCGTCCGGAGATGTTCCGCGGCACCACCACCCGGGACTTCGTCCTGCTCCGGGGGTCGAGCGGGCATGCGGACCTGGAGATCTACTTCTACACCCACTGACCGGATGAACGACCGCCCCGCCGACCGGATGAACCGCTGACCCTCTGACCCGCTGAGATGAACCGCCGACCCGATGCCTGCCTCGTGAAACCACCGATCCGCGGACCCGTCCGCTGATCCGCCGGCCCCTCCGGCTGTCCGACGCGCCCTGCACCGACCGCCGGACGGACACGGGCTGACACCGGCTGTTCGACCGACACCAACCGAAACCGACCGACACCAACCCGACCCCGACAGAGACCGACAGAGACCGACCGGCCTCGCTCCACCCCCGATCCCCCACCGGCCCTGACCGTGAACCCTCACCGGAGGAACGCTCGTGCAAATCCTGCCTTTCTATATGGTGTGCGACGAGTCGGGCTCGATGAGCGGTCCGCCCATCGACGCCATCAACGCCGCGCTGCCCGACCTCCACCAGGAGATCAGCACCAATCCGACGGTGGCCGACAAGACCCGGTTCGCCCTCATCGGCTTCTCCGACGACGCCACGGTGCTCCAGCCGCTGGTGGACCTCAGCGAGCTGGACAGCCTGCCCGCGCTCGCCGCCGGCGGAGTGACCTCGTACGGGGAGGCCTTCCGTACGCTGAAGAAGTGCGTCGAGGCGGATGTGGCCGACCTCAAGTCCCAGGGCCACGAGGTGTACCGGCCCGTCGTCTTCTTCCTCTCCGACGGGGTGCCCACGGACGGCGGCTGGGAGCAGGCGCTCCAGGACCTGACCTCCTCCCGCTACGCCCCGAAGATCATCGCCTTCGGCATCGGCGCGGCGGACACCGCCACGATCAGCCAGGTCGCCAACTTCCGCGCCTTCATGCAGCAGGACTCGTCCGTCTCGCCCGCCGCCGCGCTCCGTGAGTTCGCCGCGAGCCTCACCCGTTCGATCGTGCGCTCGGCCAGCAGTATGTCCGCCGACGGCAGCACTGGTTTCAGTCTCGCCGTGGACGAGCAGGTGACCGGCTTCACCACCGTCGCGCTCGACAAGCTCTGACAGCCGAGAGGAGGTTCGCCATGGACCACTTGCCCGGCCCGCTGGGCCATCGCCCCCCGCCTCCCGGGGCCCATGACCCGGCCTCACCGGACCGCCCCCCGGCGCAGCCCCAGGGTGATCCGCCCGCACCGGGCCGCCCCCGCGACGAACCGGGGCCTCGCGGTGACCACCGCCCCCTGCCCCAGGGCGGCCTCCGGCCCCCGGCGCCGCACTGGCCGGACGCCGGTGACGACGGGCTGCTCGAAGGGCTCCCCCAGGACATCCAGCAGGCCATACGGCCCCGCCACAGCGCTCCCCCGCCCGAGATCCCGCGCGGCGGTCCCCTCCATATCGGCGCCCGCCCGCCGAGCTATCCCGCCAACCCGCTCGGGCTGCCGTCCGTACGTGAGGCGGACCTGCTCGCCGCCACCCTGCCCGACACCGTGCTCGACGGGGCCGAGATCGGGGCGCTGACCGTACGGGCGGTGTCCGTGCGCGGGGACTCCCACCGCTGGAACGGGGAGTGCCGGCAGGACGCGGTCGGGGTCAGCAGGCTCGGGCCGGCCCCGGCCCCCGGCGCCGGACGGGGCGACGGCACGGCCCAGTCCGGGCTGCTGCTGCTCGCGGTGGCCGACGGCGTCGGATCGGCGCCGCTCTCCCACCGGGGGTCGTCCCATGCCGTACGCCTCCTGGCCCGCTATCTGGACCGGGTCGCGGAGGAACTGGCGGCGGCCCTGCGCAACCGCGATGTGGCCACCTTCACGGCACTCGCCGACACGGCGGTGGCCAACACGGCGGCGGAGCTGCGGAATCTGACCGAGGGACCCGGCACGGCGTACGCGACCACGCTGCGCGCCCTGGTCGTACCGCTCGATCCGGATGTCACGGCACGCGGCTTCCTCGCGGTCGGGGACGGCGGGCTGTTCCGGCTGCGGGACCGCCGTTGGGAACGCTTGGACGCTCCCGGGGCGCCCGGCGCCGACGGGGTGATCGACACCAGGACCGCCGCGCTGCCCGACGCCTACAGCGGGGTGGGGGCCGCGCTGCTCACTCCGTCGGAGCCGGGTGATGTGCTGATCCTGTGCACGGACGGGTTCTCCGGGCCGCTCGCGGGCGAGCGGGAGCTGCGGGACCGGCTGGCGGAGCAGTGGGGGCACAGCGCCGCCGTGCCCGAACTCTCCGACTTCATGTGGCAGGTGCAGACCCGGGTGAAGTCCTACGACGACGACCGGTCGGTCGTCTGTCTGTGGGAGGGCGTGCGATGACCGCCGCCGACGGCGCGGACGTTCCGCTGTCCTCGCTCACCCTCGGGGGCAAGATCGGCGACGGCGGGCAGGGGGAGGTCCACTCCGTACGGGAACCCGTCAGCCCCGGCCGCAGCGCCCTGCTGTACAAGAGCTACCGCTCCCCCGGTCAGGTCGACGGCGGGGCGCTCGGCGCGCTGGTCGCCGTGTACCGCGCGCTGCCGCCCGAGGAGCGGGACCGGCTGGACGCGGGGACCGCCTGGCCGCTGTGCCGGGTGGTGGACGGAGGGCGCCCGGTCGGGTTCCTGATGTACGAGGCCCCGGCGGAGATGACCTGGCGCACCGCGCAGGGCGCGGTGAAGCTGACGGAGCTTCAGTTCCTGCTGCGGGAGCCGAAGACCGCATGGCAGGACATCCGCCAGCCCGCGCCCGGCCAGCGGCGCGAACTGACGCTCGCGCTGGTGACGCTGATCGAGCGGCTGCACAGCTGGGGCCTGGTGCTGGGCGATGTGTCCCAGGCCAACATCCTGTGGACGGTACGGCCCGCGCCCGCGGTGTATCTGCTCGACTGCGACGGGTTCCGGGTCACGGGCGAACCCCCGGTCCTCGCCCAGGCCGACACTCCCGACTGGGCCGATCCGCTGGCCCGTCCCGGCTCGGTCACCGTGGACAGCGATCGCTACAAGGCGGCACTGGCCGCGGGCCGCATCCTGTCCCGGGAGGCGTACGCCGTGCCGGGCGGCCCGCTCGGGGTGCTGGCGGGCGAACTCGACGAGCGGCAGGAGACGGCGGTACGGGAACGGTTCGCCCAGGCGGGCGGCGCGCTCGGCACCCGGCCCACGCTCGCCGAGTGGCGTACCGCGCTGTCGGGGCGGGACGTCATCAAGCTGACCGCCGCCGCACCGGCGCCCCGGCCGCAGCTGAACCGCGCGATGCTCGACGGGGTACGCGACCGGGGGTCGATCCCGCTGCGTCCGCCGGGGGCCTGACCGGGGGAAGGGGATCGGTTCCGGGAAGGGGGTCGGTTCCGGGAAGGGGATCGGTTCCGGGAAGGGGATCGGTTCCGGCGCCCGGGTCTGAACCGGGAAGGGGTCCGACCGGCCGGGGTCGGAATCGGCCGCGGTCCGGTCCCGCCGGGCGTTCGATCCGACCGAGCTCCGATCCGACCGGGCGCCCGAACCGGGCCGGCACCCGCTCCATCCAGTCCCTGGCCCATCCGGCAACCGCTCATCCAGCGCCGGGCCCATCCAGCGCCTGATCCGGCCGGGTATCCGGACCGGCGGGGCGTCCGGGCGGGGCGCCGGACGCCCGTCCGGCCCGGGTCTCCGGGGCCGGGTCCCCGGGTCGAGTCCCGGAGCGCGTCGGCGGGCTCCGTCCGGAGCACCGCCGCGGGCGCCCCGGCGTCGATTCCGCGGGTCCGCGGGTCCCGCCCTTCGGCCCTGTCCGCCTGCGCACGCCCCGGGTGTCCGGCCCCTGGCGGGCTACTTCCAGGGGATGTTGAGCCAGGGGCTCGCCGGGTCGGTGGTGAGGACCCGGTGGGCGGCGAGGACGTCCTCGTACCAGTCGCCGAACTCCTCCTCGTCGAAGTGGAGGCACCGGCCGAGGATGTACGCGGCCGAGAACTCCTTCCAGGACCGGTAGTTCATCCGGCCCGCCCGCCCGGCCCGCAGTACGGCGCTCTCGGCCTCCTGGACGGTGCAGTAGCGCCCGCCGACGCCCCAGCGGGCCATGCCGGAGGCCCGGCCGTAGTCCCATGCCTCGGCGGTACGGACGAACTGGCCCTCGCCCAGCAGGCCGTCGGCGCGGAACCGGGCCTCGTAGCGGGCGATCCGGCCGATGAGGCGCTGCACCCCGGCGACCTGGGCCGTGACCTCGGACTCCTCGCGGGGGCGGCCGGGGGAGACGCCCTCGGCGGTGAGACGGGGGTGCTTCGCGTGGTCGGCGTTGGCGCGGATCACCCGTTCTGCGACCTGGCGCCAGTGGTCCAGTTCGACGGAGCCGCCGAAGTCGAGGGCGAGGGAGCGCCGGATCTGGAGGGCGAACTCCCAGACGGAGCTGACCATCTCGGCGTTCAGAAGGCGCTCCTGGATCCGCCGCCAGTCCTCCGCGGTGGCGATGCCCCACCACTCCTGGAGGCGGCGGCGCTCCTCGGTGTAGCCGTGGCCGTGGTAGGCCATGGAGTTCCAGGACTCGCCGTTGGTGACGAACAGCAGGGCGGCGCAGGCGAGTCCATGGGCGACCGGGCCGTGCAGCGGGCCGCCGACGTGGAGCGCGCGGAGCTGGCCGCGCGGGTGACAGCCGCCCTCGCTGCCGGCCGCGTGCCGGCGCCAGAGTTCACGGTGGGCGGCGGAGGTGGGGAAGAACGCCTCGGAGGGGCTGCCCGGATTGACCGCCAGCCACGCGGGGTCGCTCTCGGCCCACACCCGTGCGTACCAGTCCAGGGACCCGGAGAAGTAGACGGGGTCGGCGACCGGGGCCGGGAGCATGCCCTCGGTGTAGACGGCCGCGTACTGATGGCCGAGCCGGGGGGCGTAGTACGGCGCGAACTCCATACGGCGGGGGACGGCGTCGGCGAGCGCGCGGGATTCGGCCATATAGAGACAGCTGCGGGCCAGCACGTCGAAGTACCCGGACCAGTCGCCGCGCAGCTTCGCCTCGTACAGCTCGCGTTCGGTCGGACTCGGCGCCTGCCAGGAGGCCGTCGTGCCGTCGTGCTGCCCCGCGTCGCCGTCCTGACCCGACCCGGCGGCTGCGAGGCCCTCCCCGTTCAACATCGCCATGGGGAGACTCTATCGAGCGCCCCTTCGAATGTTTCCGCTAGTGGGGGTGTGGAACGCGGTCCGGGCCCGCGGAGTCCGCCCCTCCGCCACGGGGGCGGTCCGGGCGGGCTCCCGGTGCGTTACGGGAGCGGAGCGCGGTGCCCCGGGGGCGGGTGCGGTGTCATGGGGCCGGGGCCGGGTGCTGCTCCGGGTTCCGGGGCGGCGGGCGGTTTTCGGGGCGGCGGGCTCGTGGACCGGCGTTCGCGCACCCGCTGTCCGTACCGGGTGAGGCCCGACGGTTTCACGACCGACAGCGCGGTGGCCGCGAGCAGGACGGCGAGGGCGGCGGCGGCCTGGACGACGAGCCGGGTCCGCAGTCCGCCGGGGTCGGGAACCGATACGGCGGCCCCGGCCCCAGCCCCGGCGGCGTCGGCCAGACGGCTCACCGGCCGCATATGGGCCAGCAGCACGACGGTGGCCGGGACGGTGATCCACACCTTGGCCAGGACCCAGTAGTGGCGGGCGAGGCCCCAGGGGGTGCCGAGGGACATGACCGTGCCGGTCGCCAGCGAGGCGAGGCACAGCGGGACGACGACGTACCAGCCGGTGAGGTCGAGGGCGGGGTAGACCGCGCGGGCCGTGCCGGGATCGCCGCCGCGCAGACCGGCGACGGCGAGCACCAGAAAGACGGTCACCGCGCCGAACCATCCCACGGAGGCGGTGACATGGGCGGTGAGGACGAGCTTGCGCAGGGGCGGGGGCAGCGGCGGCAGCGGACGGGGCATCAGTGGCCTCCCGCGCCGCCGCCGCCGAGATGGGCGACGAGGAGTAAGGCGACCAGGGCCAAGGCGCCGGTCACAAGCACGGTCACCCAGCGGGGCCTGCCGGAGCGGGGACCTCCCGGTGGCCCCTCACCGCCCGGGGCCCGGGGAGCGCGCCGGGCCCCGGAGGTGCCCTGACGGCCGGGGAGGCCTGGGGCGGCCCCGGTGCGGGGGAGGCCCGGGGCGGCCTCGGTGCCGGGGCCGGGCCGGGCCTGCGGGCCGGGCACGTCGTACCGGCCGTTCACCCCGTACGGATCGTTCCGGTCGTGCGGGTCGTCCGTGGCAGCCGTACGTTCTGCCGGATCTGTCGAATGTGCTGGTTCTGCGGGTTCTGTGGGTTCTGTGCGGGGCGGGGAGTCCGTCATCTGTCCACTTCCTCGAAGGGCTGAGGGGCCGGCGGACGGTCCGGCGGTCCCGCGGCCCGGGGCACGGCCGCCGCCGCTGACCGCCGGGGCGCCCGGGACCACGATGGCATTTTTCGATACACACTGTCTAGATAGACGTCACCATGTCACGCTGCCGTCGTCCCGTACACTGAGCCCATGCCCAAGCTGTGGAGCGAGACCATCGAGGCACATCGCGGCGCCGTACGGGACACGGTCCTGGACGCGACCGCGAGGCTCGTGGCCGAGCAGGGGCTGATGGCCGTGACGATGTCGGGGATCGCGGAGGCGGCGGGAATCGGCCGGGCCACGCTGTACAAGTACTTTCCCGACGTCGAGGCGGTGCTGACCGCATGGCACGAGCGCGTGGTCGCCGGGCATCTCGACCAGCTCGTGAAGGTGCGCGACCGGACGGAGGGCCCCGGCGCCCGACTCGACGCCGTCCTGCGGGCGTACGCCCTGCTGTCGTACGAGCGCCATGAGCACCACGGCACCGAACTCTCGGCGCTGCTGCACCAGGGCGAGCACATGGCCCTGGCCCACCACGGCCTCCGCGATCTGATCGCGGAGCTGATCGCACGGGGTGCCGCCGAAGGGGAACTGAGGGACGACATCCCGCCCGTGGAGCTGGCGGGTTACTGTCTCCACGCCCTCGCCGCGGCCGGTGGTCTGCCCTCCCGGGCCGCGGTCCGACGCCTGGTCACCGTCACCCTCTCCGGGCTGGCTCCCCACTGACGGGGTGACCGGGCGCACCCGGTCACCCCCACGGCCCCTGCCACTGCCCCCGCCCCTGCCCGGGAACCTCCCTCTGAGCGGCCGGACACCGAGGCGGCCGGACACCTGGGGCCGGGCATCCGGACATCTTGGGGCCGGGCCTCCCACGGCCGGGCGCCCCGGGGTCAGGCCCCCGCGTGCGGTTGCTCCTCGATCAGGCCCCCGCGACCAGCCGGCCCGCGATCAGTCCGTCCTCCAGGACCTTCACATGCCTTTACAGGTCCTCCAGGGCCTTGACGATCACCGTCACCCGGACGTGGTCCTCACCCACCAGCGCCACCTGGCGTACCCGCACCTGTTCGAACGCCTCCCGCGCCGCCTCCGGCGTCAGCAGCCCCTCGTCCCGGCGGCACTCGTCCAGCCGGAACCGGGTGACCAGGGTGTCCGAGTGGTCCTCGCCGAGTGCGGTGGTCTCGGCGGCCAGCACCTGTTCGTACAGGCCCAGCGCCTCGGAGCGGTCGCCGTGGAGATGGAGCATCCGGGCGAGGCAGAAGCGGGACTCCCGGGTGTGTTTGTCGCCGGGCCCGAGGATGGAGGCGTACGAGGCGGCCACGTCCCGGAGTTCGTCCTGTGCCTCCGGGTACCGGGCCAGACCCTCCAGCGCGTGCGCGAGACAGTGGCGCTCGGAGAGGACCACCGAGTCGCTCGGGTCGACCGTGCGCAGCCGCAGCCCGATGATCTCGCGGATCTCCGCCTCGCCCTCCGCCACCCGTCCGCCGGCACGCAGCAGATCACCGCGCCGATGGCGGATCGGCAGCGCGAGACGGCTTTCGAGCGAACGGTCCTCGCCGCTGCCGTCGAACCAGGCGAGGGAGACGTCGATGGCCTCCAGCGCCTCCGGGTGGCGCTGCTGGTGGTGCAGGTTGTAGGCGAGGCAGTGGTACAGGTCCCGGTGCAGACCCGAGTCCCGCTCCCCGTACTCCTCCAGGTCCCGCAGCACGGACCGGTACTCCTCCTCCGCCTCGCTCCACCGCCCCGCCGCGTCCAGCGCGTGGCCCATGTGATGGCGGTTGTGCAGCGGAACGAGCCGGCGGTCCTCGGGGGTCTCACCCTCCATATCGCGGACCAGGGCACGGTCGGCGTCGGTGCCGTGTCCCCGCGACATGATCATCCGGGCGAGTGCGCCATGGGTGAGCAGGGTGTACGGGTCGTGGGGGCCCAGCACCCGGCGGCGGGCGCTCAGCACGGCCCGCAGCTCCGCCTCCTTCTCCGACTCGGTGCTCAGCCCGCACGCGTGCCGGGACACGGCGACGTTGTGCCGGGTGATGAGGGTTTCGGGGTGGTCCGGGCCGAGCCGGGTCAGCTGCGCGGCGAGGACCGCCTCGAACTCCGCCAGTTCGTCACGGTCCTGGAGCAGCGACAGCGCGGCCCGGTGCCGTACGGAGAGCCGTACCGGATCGTCCGGGGCGAGCACCGCGCTGCGCCGGGACAGCAGCCCGGCCAGTTTTCCGGCCTCCGTGGAGGAGTTGCCGAAGTTGTAGTACGCGTACGCCGCCAGCCCGGCCCTCAGCAGCGGCAGCAGGATCTCCTCGTCGTCGGGACAGACGGTGAGGGCCGCGACGACATGCGGGGAGAGCAGCCGCCACCAGGGCCAGCCGGGCGGCAGTTCGGGGGCCGTGGCGGCGCCACCGGCCTCGACGACTCGGGCGGCGGCCCGCCACACGGCGGTCCTCTCCCGCTCCGGACCGTCGGTCAGACGCAGGGCGTTGGCCTCCAGGACGAGCCGGTGGCTCACCAGACAGGGGATGGCGTCCCGGTCGGTCGAGGCACCGTCCGGCGCGATGTCGACGACGTCGATGAGATTGAGGTCGATCAGGGCTTCGAGGGCACGGTCGGCCTGATCCGGCCGATCGGACTGATCGGACTGATCGGACTGATGGGGCAGTACTGCACCGGGTCCGGGGGCGGCACCGGTCGCGTCGGGGTGGTGGTCCCCGACGGCCAGGGCCTCGGGGTCCAGCAGTTCGACCGGGAAGGGGGCGGGCGCGCAGCAGGAGAGCAGCCGCATCAGGGAGCGGGCCTCGGGGAGTTGCTGCTCCTCCAGCAGATCGAGGGAGAGTTCCCAGGTGCGTCCGACGAGCCGCCGGTGCATATGCTCGGTGTCGGAGTCGTCCTGTCGCCGCCGCTCCCCCTCGTCGAGGAAGCTCGCGCCCGCCTCGCCCAGCGCCTCGGTGTACGCGGCGAAGCCCCGTACCCGTCCCGGGCGCCTGCCCCGGTGGCGGAGCAGCCCCGCGCCGCGTGCCGAGCGGGCGAGGTAGGAGCCCGCGAGCTTGAGGGCCAGCGGCAGGCCGTCCAGGCGTTCGGCGAGCACCAGGGCCTCGCCCGGGTCACCCGCGTCCCCGGCCAGATCGAGCAGGACGTCCCGGCCGTCCGCGGAGCTGAGCACCCCGATGCGGTGGGTGTCGGCCTCCCCGCCCCATACGTCGGGGCTGCCGACGCGTGAGGTCACCACGGTCATACCCGCGCGGCTGGAGCGCAGCCATCCGGTGCCGTCGCCGGGGGCGCCGCTGTCGGAGGCGAGCCAGGCGGGCTCGTCCGCGTTGTCCACGACCAGCAGCCAGGGCCGCTCGGAGGCGTCCAGCCACCGCCAGACGAGATCGGTGGCGCTGGTGCGCCCGGCCCAGGCGGCGTCGATGTCGTCCTCGTCAGCGCCGAGTTCACGGGCGACCTCCCGCATGCCCGTGACGAGGCGGTCGGCGCTGGACGCGGAGAGCCAGAAGACCCGGTAGCCGCGGTCCCGGGCCTGGCGGGCCAGATACAGCGCGACGGTCGTCTTTCCGCAGCCGCCGAGCCCGTAGAGGATCTGGGCACGGCTCTCGCCCTCGCCGAGGCGGGTCTCCAGCCGGGCCAGCAGGTCGTCGCGCCCGCGCACCCGGGGCGGGAGATCGCCGTAAGGGGCGCGGATGGAGAAGGTGTTGGGACCGGTGGGGGCGCTGTTCGCCGTCTCGGACGGGTCGGCGGGGTGTTCCGCGGCCTGCTCGGCGGGCGCCCCGATTCCCCGGGCGGCCCGCTTCTCCCGCTCCACGGCCGCTCTGGCCGACTCCTGGGCCCTCGACCACTCCAGATCGGGTGTCACATCGCAGCCGCGCAGAAGTGCGGAGAGGGTCGGCCAGGTCGGTACACGTCTGGCGGTCATGGCGTCGGAGACCGTCGTACGCCCCACTCCCGTACCGGCGGCCAGCTCCCGCACACCCGCGTAACCGGCCCGCTGCGCTGCCGTCCTGAGCCGGCCCGCCAACTCCCGTGCCTCCAGGGAAACCCCGTCCTCGATCTCGCCGAATCCCACCGCCACGCCGTCCCCTCCCCGTCGTGTCCGCCAACCCCTCCGAGCCTATGCGGCTGTCCGGCGGGACGTCCCCCGGACACCGGACAGCCTGCGCGAACGCAGGTCGCGCGGGGGCTGTCCGGCCGCTGTCCGACGGCCCTTCAGGACGACTCTCCCCACTTCTAGACAGGACTCACCGGCCGCTCGCACCGAACCGCCGGACCACAGAAGAAGACCACAAATGAAAAGGGGAACTCCTCATGGAGGCAGTGCAGTTCGTCCAGGAGCACGCGGTCGTCCTGTCGATCGTCATCGGGTCCGTCCGGCTGGCGTTCGACTCGGTCCGCGCCGTCCGCACCCTCTCCCGGCGGTGGAGGGCGCGCCGGGGCCGTGCTCCCCGCACCACGTCGTGACCGTGCCGAGGCCCCGGATCCCGTTCGACGGGATCCGGGGCCTCGGCCATGCCCCTGTCCCAGGTGGCCTCGTGCGACCCGTCCCGTCCGCCCGGCGCGTCAACTCGGGCGGTGGTGGCGCACTCGATCCGGCACCTTCGGGCGGGCGCGGGGCGAGGCGCCGTCCCCCGGACGGGCGGGATGGATACGACAGGGGGCGCGTCCCCCACGGACCCGTGGGGCGCCGAAAGCACCCGAGACCAGCCCGACCAGGGAGCCGACCCGTGACCGTACCCTCCACGTTCGACCACCACGCCACCGGATACAGCCTGCCGCACGCCTACTGGATGCTGAGGGCCGCCGAACTCGCCTACCGGAGCGAGGCGGAGGTCGAACAGCGGGCCGAGGAGTGGGGGTTCGCACGGGTGCGGCACCACACCTCGCGGTTCGCGCCGCCGTTCGCGCTGGAGGACACCCAGGCGTACACCCTCGCCAGTGAACGGATGATCGTGACCGCGTTCCGGGGCACCGAGCCGCTCCAGATCCGGGACTGGCTCTCGGACGTGAACACCCCGCCGTGGCCGGGACCCGCGCGGACCGGGTACGTCCACTACGGGTTCGGGGAGGCCCTGGACTCGATCTATCCGGCCGTCCGGGAGTCCGTCACCGAACTGCGGGACAACGGGCAGACGGTGTGGTTCACCGGGCACAGCCTCGGTGGCGCGCTCGCGATGCTCGCGGGCTGCCGGCTGTATCTGGAGGAGCCCCGGCTGCGCGCGGACGGGGTGTTCACCTACGGGCAGCCCCGCACCTGCGACCGTACCCTTGCCGCCGCCTGCGACAAGGGCTTCAAGGACCGGTTCCACCGGTTCGTCAACAACAACGACATCGTGCCCCATCTGCCGCCGGAGCCCGCGTACAACCATGTCCAGACGCTCCGGTACATCGACGCGAACGGGAAGCTGCGTACGTCCATGCCGCTGCTGGGCGCCCTCGCGGACCGGGCCAAGGGCCTGACGGCCGATGTGTTCGCGCCGACGACCGACGGGGTGCGGGACCACTTCATCGGGAGCTATGTCAGCGCGCTGGAGAAGAACCTCGTCTGACGCCCGCCGGACGGGGGGCGGGCGCCAGTCGGCAGTCGGCAGTCGGCAGTCGGACAACCGGAGTGGCGCGGAGGCGGGGTATGCGGGGCGGCGGGGCGGCGGAGCCCGGTGTCCGGAACCCTGGTGTGCGGAGCCCCGGTGTCCGGTGTCCTGGTGTCGGACTGTCCGACGTCCGACTGTCCGAGCACCCGGACGCGGGGGGGGGGGGGGGGGGGGGGGGGGGGGGGCCCCCCCCCCCCCCCCCGCGTCCGGCTCGTCGCTCCGGTCCCGCAGGTTCTCCGTACTCCCGTCCCGGCGTCTCCTCCCCTCCCCCTTCTCGGTGTTCCGGCGTCTCGATACCGTCGGGTCTCGGGTCTCGGGTCTCGGGTCCCCCTTCCCCGGACTCGACGCTTCGGCGACTCGGTGTTTCGGTTTCTCGGGGTCTCGGTTTCTCGGCTTCTCGAACGCCTTGGTTTCTCGGGGTCTTGGTTGTCCTCCGTGATCGGGGTGCGGGCGGGCGCCCGGTGCGCCGCGCGATCGGTGTTCCGTCGTCCTGTGCGCGCTCAGTGGGCGGCCTCCACCTGCATCGGCTCGGCCGTCACCCTCGCCACGGGCCCCGGCGCCCTGTCCCCGGCGGGCCCGGCCGTCTCCGTACCACCGGCGTGACCGGCGTCGGCAGCGTGAGCGGAGCCATCGGGGTGCCCCGCGTCCCCGCCGGTGCCCGTGTCCCCGGAATCCCCGTCGGTGGCGGCCGGCTTGCGGTCCCGCATCAGCAGCAGAGCCAGCACCGCCGCGGCGATCACTCCGGCCGCGCCCGCCACGAAGCTGGTCGACATCGCCGAGGTGAAGGCGTTCCGGGCGCCGTCCGCGAGGGCCGGGTCCAGCAGGGCGACGGAGACGGACTCCCGGGCGGCCTCGGGCGCCGAGTCCGGCATGGCACCGGTGTAGGTGCTCGACAGGACCGCGCCGAGGATCGCGACGCCGAGGGCCGCGCCCGCCTGCTGGATGGTGTCGTTGAGAGCGGAGCCGACACCCGCGTGCTCCTCCGGTACGGCTCCCATCAGGGCCGCGATCGCCGCCGGCATCGCCAGCCCGCCGCCCGCGCCCATCAGGACCATGGAGGCGGCCAGCAGCCCGAAGCCGTCACCCTGGGAGAGGGTCGCCAGGACGCCGAACCCGGCGGCGGTCACCAGGAGGCCCGTGACCGCCATGGCCCGGTTGCCCGTCCTGGCCACCAGCGAGGCGCCGATGGTGTTGAACACGATCACGGCCACGGCCATGGGGGCGAAGGCGAGACCGGTCTCGGTCGGGGAGTAGCCCAGCACGAACTGCAGATACTGGGTCAGCACCAGCATCAGACCGCCGTTGGCGAAGGTCAGCAGCACGAGCGAGAAGCTCGCCCCGGTGAAGACCTTGTTGCGGAACAGGCTGACGGGCACCATCGGCGAGTCCGTACGGGTCTCCCAGACCGCGAACCCGACCAGGCTCACCACGGCCGTGATCAGCGCGGCCAGTGTGCCGGGCGCGGTGATGCCCTCCTTGGGCAGCTCGATGATGGTCCAGACGAGCGCGGTCATACCGGCCATCGACAGCACCATGCCGAGCGGGTCGGCCTTGCGCCACGGACCCTTGGACTCCGGCATCAGCACCAGCGCGGCGACGATCGCCAGAATCGCGATCGGAACATTGATCAGGAAGACCGCGCCCCACCAGAACTTGGCGATCAGCGCACCACCGAGAACCGGACCACCGACCAGACCGACCATCGCCACCGCGCTCCAGGCCGCGATCGCCTTGGGCCGCTCGTCCTCGTCGAAGACCGTGATCAGGATCGACAGCGTGCTCGGCATCACCAGCGCACCACCCACGCCCATCAGCACCCGGGCCAGGATCAGCTGGTCCGGACTGTCGGCGACCGTTGCCAGGACGGACGCCGCCCCGAACAGCGCCAAGCCGATGATCATCACTTTTCGCCGGCCGAATCGGTCCGAGAGGCTTCCGGAGGTCAGCAGCAGACCGGCGAAGACCAGGATGTAGGAGTCGATGATCCACTGGATGTCCTGGGCACTCGCCCCCAGGTCCTCCGTGATCGGCGGGATCGCCACCGTGAGCACCATGTTGTCGATCACCAGCACCAGCGTGCTGAGGCAGAGCACGATCAGGATGAGCCAGCGTCGCGGATGACGTTCCTGCTGCATGAGCCTTCCCTCCCAGAATCACGTACGGCGTGCGCTTCACCGAACACTGTACGGAGTCCGAACACTGTGCGCAAGTACGTACGCCGTTCGGATGCTGCGCTAGGCTGGATCGCACAAGCCACGAAGGGAGCCGAGGTGTCGGTCGACGAGCGGCGGGAGAAGCCGGTGAAGGCGCAGAAGGCGCAGATGGCGGAGAAGCCCGCAGGGGCGAAGAGGGCCGCGAAGTCCGTACAGGAGGATCAGCCCGCCCAGGAGTTCGCCTCCGTGTGGACCCGTCCGCAGAGGCGGCGGCGGGAGCAGCCCGCGCTGAGCCGCGAGCAGATCGTGGCCGAGGCTCTCAGGCTGCTCGACAACGACGGCATCGAGGCATTGAGCATGCGGAAGCTCGGCACCCGGCTGAACGCGGGCGCCACCTCGATGTACTCCCATGTGACCAACAAGGAGGAGCTGATCGAACTGGTCGTGGACGAGGTCTACGGCGAGATCGTGGTCCCGCCCGCCACCGGCCCGGAGGACTGGCGGCCGGCCGCCGAACGCTGTGCCCGCAGCCTGCGCGAGGCGATCCTGCGCCACCCCTGGATCGCGTCGGTGCTCGGCGAGGTGGGCATGGCCCATCTCGGGCCCAACATGATGCGGCTCTCCGACGCGGCGCTCGGCATCTTCGAGGCCGCGGGCTTCGACGACCTCGGCGAGGCGGACATGCTGATGAGCACCGTCTTCTCGTACGTCATCGGGACGACGGTCACCGAGGCCGCGTTCTTGACGACACTCGCGAGAAGCGGCAGGAGCGAGCAGGAGTGGGTCGAGGAGATCGGCCCCGCCGCGGTGGCCGCCGCGCAGCCCTACCCCCGGCTACGGATGCGCTACGCCGCGATCCAGCACGTCGAAGTGGACAAGGAACGCGGATCGGCCTTCGATGTGGGTCTGGCATGCGTACTGGATGGTGTGGAGGCCCGCATCCCCACCGCGCCCTGACCGCGCCTGCCGTACCGCGCCCCGACCACGGGTGCCGTCCGCCCGTACGAACAGGGCGGCCCCGGCAACCACCGGCCCGCCGGCCCCGGAGCCCAGGATGTCCCATGGCAACCGGGGCCCGGCGAGCCCGACGAATGAGTTTCCGGGGCCCGCGCCCTTCCTTTCACCGGGTGGGCCCGGTGAGTGAGTACACGAGAGCCCACACCCTTCCCTTCGCCCGGTGGGGCCTGGCAGCTGGCCTGACAAGGTCCCGCACCCCTTCCTTTCACCCCATGTGCCTGGCGAGTGAGCCGAAGGGGGCCGTGGGTGTCGAAAGGGAGAACGCGCGGAGGCCGCGAGGAACGAGTGGTCGAGCACGATCGACCGTCGACGCACACTTAGGGCCCCCGGTGGGGGTCCCCCGGACGGAGTCTGGGGGAGAGAACCGAGCCACAAAGAATAGGCCGCGGAAGTGGTGTACGGGTTCCCACCTGATCCGGGCGTTTGTTCCGGCGTTGGAGTGAGTGCCCGGGTTGCTCACCCCCGGCGCAGTCGCTCCAGCGTCTGCGCCAGGTCCGCCGCGCGGGGGCGGTTGTGCGGGAGTTTGGCGAGTACGGCCGCCATCCCGCAGGTGTTGGTGAGCGCGGAGAAGACGAGGCCGCCGGCGACACCCGCGGAGAGCAGCAGCCACGCCGGGTGGTGCGCGCGGCTGAGCCCGGCGCCCGTCAGTACCAGGCTGCCCGCCGCGAAGCGGACCTGACGCTCCATCGACCAGTTGCTCCGGGTCGAGCAGGCCGGCCCCTCGGGCCGGTCCAGCTCATGGCCGCGCTCGGCCCATGCGTTGGTGCCGCCGGAGAGTGTGGCGGTGGACACCCCGTGCCCGGCCAGCAGTGCGCAGGCGCTCTCGGACCGGGCGCCGGACGCACAGACGACAAGGATCTCGCCCCGGTCCGCGGCCTCTCGGATCTCGGGGAGGGCACCGGGCAGGGCGTCCAGGGGGATGTTGAGGGCGCCGGGCAGATGGCCGGACGCGTACTCGCCGGGCGTACGGACGTCGATGACGACCAGGTCGTGTATGCGGGTACGGGTCTGCTCGACGTCGAGGGCCGGTGCGGTGGTGGTGCTCATGCCGGATGCCATCCTTTGGAAGGGGTCGTACTGGTTCGCTGGTGTCTCTTGAGGTGATCGAGGGAATCTGCCGGTGCCTCTCCAGGTTAAATTACCCCCAGGGGTATCTATGAAGGAGTTGCCGTGGAGCTGGATCTCGCAGGCGCCGAGCTGAAGGCCGTACTGAACCGACTGCGCCGTGCCCAGGGCCAGATCTCCGGGGTGATCCGGATGATCGAGGAGGGACGCGACTGCGAGGACGTCGTGACGCAGTTGGCGGCGGCGTCGCGGGCGCTGGACAGGGCCGGGTTCGCGATCATCGCCACCGGCCTCCAGCAGTGCCTGACGGACATCGAGTCCGGGCGCAAGGGCGGGGAGGACCCGGAGCAGATGCGGGCACGGCTGGAGAAGCTGTTCCTGTCCCTGGCGTGAGCCGCCCGACCCGGAACGCGTGCCCTCCGGGGCGGGCGAGAACCGACACCCGGCCCCGTACGCACGGGCACACCCGGCCCCGTACCGGCTCGTGATCCTGGTCTCATACCGACATCCGGCCCCGCACCGACACCCGGTCCCATACCGACACCCGGTCCCGCACCGAGCCCCGAGGCCGTACGCACAGGCGCGCCCGCTCACAGGACCACATCCGTCAGCATCAGCGCGCCCACCGCCAGCAGGGCGTACGCGAAGATCCGCTGAAGCGTTCCGCCCCTGACCTTCCCGGACAGCCGCTTGCCGTCCCAGGCGCCGAGGATCGCCGCCCCCGCGAAGGGGGCCACGACGGCCCAGTCCAGTCCGTCGGCGGTTCCGGTACGGGTCATGAGCGCGGCCAGCGAGTTCACGGTGATCACCAGCAGGCTGGTGCCGACGGCCGGGCGCATCCGCAGACCGAGGGTGCGGACGAGCGCGGGCACGGCGAGGAAGCCCCCGCCCACACCCAGCACTCCGGTCACCGCGCCCAGTCCGGCACCCGTACCGGCCACGGCGACCGGCCCCCTCCGTACGGACTCGGCGGTCTCCGGGGCCCGGAGCATCCGCACCGCCACGACGACCGCGACCACCGCGAACGCCCCGGTCAGCACCGCCTCGGGCAGCTTCCCCGCCGCGGCACCCCCCAGCGCGGCCGGAACCAGTCCCGCCACGGCGAACAGCGCGCCCGTACGCCACCGGACCTGTCCGTCGCGGGCGTGCGCGAACAGCGCCGCGGCGGAGGTGGCGGTGACGATGACCAGGCTCGCGGTACCGGCCGCGGCCGGGGTGAAGCCGAGCAGATAGATCAGGGCGGGAACGGCGAGCACACTGCCACCGCCCCCGAGGGCCCCGAGCGCCAGGCCGACGACGGCCCCGGCGGACAGGGCCAGCAGCAACGTACTCACGCCGGGAAGCCGCCGTCCCCGCCCGGGAGCCCGCCCGCGCCCCCGCGCGCGTCCACGACCGGGAGCCTGGCCCGCACCCAGGCGCGCATACCGCCCGTGACGTCGACGGCGTCGGCACCACGCGCGGCGAGCAGCCCGGCGGCCTGCCGCGAACGCGCACCGGAGCGACAGATCACGACGACCGGCCGGTTCCGCGCGGAGGGAGGCAGCGGAGCCCCGGACACCAGGGCGGACAGGGGCAGATGGACCGCGTGGGGCGCGTGTCCCGCGTCCCATTCGGCCCGCTCACGGACATCGAGCAGTACGGCGTCGGCGGAGGCGCACAGAGCGGCGGCTTCGGCAGGCCCGACACGGCCGGGCGCAGCCGTCTCACGGCCGGTGGGACCGGTCCCGCCCATCCCCTCCGAGTGGCCGGACCGGTCCGTGCGGCCCGTCCGGGTCCGGAGGGCCGTACGGACGATCCGGCCGGTCGTACGGCGGAAGAAAGACGGCGCGGACACCGGGTCACCCCTCGGTGAGGGGCAGGCCGGCCGCGCGGGCGCCGTCGAAGCCGTCGTCCACGGCGACGACATCGCGCCCCGCCGCGTCCAGCAGGGACGCGGCGATCGCGGCCCGCATGCCTCCGGCGCAGTGCACCCAGACCGTGCCCGGCGGTACCTCGTGGAGCCGGGAGCGCAGCCGGTGCACGGGGATGTGGACGGAGCCGGTGACCCAGCCGGCCGCCCGCTCGGAGTCCCGCCGTACATCGAGGACGACCACGGCCTCGCTCCCGCCGCCGGACGCAGGCTCGGTCCCGGCACCGGCCGCCCCAGAAGCGTTCCCGTCCCCGACCCCGTACTCGGCCGCGAGATCGGCGAAGGCGGCACGCGGGAAGGAGCGGGGCCACTCCCCCTCCCGTACCCAGTCCCGGGGCGTTCCGGTGGCGGCCGCGGCGGGCCGGTCGATGCCCACGCGCACCAGTTCCCGCTGCGCGTCCGCGAGCTGCCCGGCCGACTCGGCGAGCAGGGTGACCGGCCTGCCCCAAGGGATCAGCCAGGCGAGATAGGTGGCGAGCTGACCGCTCGCCTCGAAGTTGAACGACCCGGCGACATGGCCCTCTGCGAAGGCGATACGGCTCCGCAGATCGACCACCCACTCCCCCTCGGCCAGTCGCCGCGCGATCTCGTCCGCGTCGGCGACGGCGGGCGGGGTCAGATCGACGGGGCGGGGACCGCGGGCGTTCAGCGGACCCATGTGCGTGTAGTACGCCGGGATGTCGTCGAGGGAGGAGAGCAGTTCGGCGACGAACGTATCGGCGTCCTTGACCAGCGCCTCATTGACGGCCCGCTCCCGGCCGATGGTGGTGGCGGTGGCGGAGCCGTTCTGCGACGACGAACAGAAGCTGCCGAAGCCGTGGGTGGGCAGGACGGCGGTGTCGTCCGGCAGTTCGTCCGCCAGCCGGTGCGCCGAGCTGTGCTGGGCGCGGGCGAGGCCCTCCGTCAGCCGGGGCTCGACCAGATCGGGCCGGCCCACGGTCCCGATGAGCAGCGAGCCCCCGGTGAAGGCGCCCACGGCCCGGCCGTCCTCTTCGAGGACGTACGCGGTGTGGTGCGGGGTGTGTCCCGGGGTGGCGACGGCGCGCAGGGTCAGTCCGGGCTCGATGACGGCCAGGTCACCGTCGGAGACCGGGACGCGTTCGTACGAGACCCGCGCCCCCGCCGGTACGAGATAGGCGGCGCCGACCTGGCGGGCGAGTTCGAGTCCGCCCGTCACATAGTCGTTGTGCACATGGGTCTCGACGACGTGGGTGATCCGTACCTCACGGCTGGCCGCGGCCTCCAGGACCCGGTCGATGTCCCGGGGCGGATCGACCACCACGGCGGCGTCCGCACCGCCCGCCAGATAGCTCCGATTGCCGAGCCCAGGCACCTCAACGGTGTCGATGAAGAACACTGCCCTGATCCTTTCGCCTGCCGCATTACCCCCCGGGGTATGTCACAGACGTTAACAGAGTTACCCCCGGGGGTATTCTCGACGACGGATGTGGCCTCGCTCACGGAGGCCTGGGCAGGTCCTCCGATGAGCGCCCGGGGTGGCGGACACACGGGAGCCCATGGCTCAGGACAGCGGATGCGGCGCTGTGGCGGCCCGTCGCGCACTCAGGAGACTTCCGTCAGGAGATCGCTCGACAAAGCCGTTCGGTACTAAGAGCTGTCCCGTAATTGATCTCCGGGGGTTGATGCCGTCTGGTGTGGCTTGACTCGACTGGACGGGGGAACCGAAGGTTGGCGTGCGCCCG
>NZ_JBITFN010000035.1:0-45649 GCF_044456085.1 Streptomyces sp. NPDC051018 | reverse complement strand
CAACCTCAATCTCGCCGGATAGACGAACAGCCGGACGGGCCACCGACCACGTCCACACCCAACCAGAGATCATTTACGGGACAAGCCTTAGGGCATCCGTCGTGCATCGTGGAACGTGACGCGGGACCTGGACCAGGGACCGCGGACAAGGAAGTGCCCGGCGCGTCACCCCCCACGTGCCGGGCACTTCTCCACAACTCCACAGTGTGTCCGATAAAACGGTGTGTCCGATGAACCGGAATCCCTCGCCCCCCGCGTGCTCCCGGGCGCCCCCGCCCGGTCGCCGCCTCGGTCCCGACGGCCTCAGTCCCCGATGAGGGCGTCGACGAAGGCCCCCGGCTCGAAGGGCGCGAGGTCGTCCGCCCCCTCGCCCAGCCCGACGAGCTTGACCGGTACGCCCAGCTCCCGCTGGACCGCGACGACGATGCCGCCCTTGGCGGTGCCGTCCAGCTTGGTCAGCACGATGCCGGTGATGTCCACGACCTCCGCGAAGACCCGTGCCTGCACCAGGCCGTTCTGACCGGTGGTGGCGTCCAGGACCAGCAGGATCTCGTCCAGCGGGCCGTGCTTCTCCACGACGCGCTTGACCTTGCCCAGCTCGTCCATCAGACCGGTCTTGGTGTGCAGCCGCCCGGCGGTGTCGATGAGGACCACATCGGCGCCCTCGGCGATGCCCTCCTTGACCGCGTCGAAGGCGATCGAGGCCGGGTCACCGCCCTCGGGGCCGCGTACCGTGCGCGCTCCGACCCGCTCGCCCCAGGTCTGGAGCTGGTCGGCCGCCGCGGCTCGGAAGGTGTCCGCCGCGCCGAGGACGACCGAGCGGCCGTCCGCGACCAGGACACGGGCGAGCTTGCCGGTGGTGGTGGTCTTGCCGGTGCCGTTGACCCCGACGACGAGGACCACACCCGGGGTGTCGAGGCCGCTCTCCGTCTTGACCTCACGGTCGAAGTCGGTGCCGACGAGCTGGAGCAGTTCCTCGCGCAGCAGGGTGCGCAGTTCCTCGGGGGTACGGGTGCCGAGGACCCGTACCCGCTCGCGCAGCCGCTCCACCAGCTCCTGGGTGGGCGCGACACCGACGTCGGCGGTCAGAAGGGTCTCCTCGATCTCCTCCCAGGTGTCCTCGTCGAGGTGCTCACGGGACAGCAGGGTGAGGAGTCCCTTGCCCAGGGAGTTCTGGGAGCGGGCGAGACGGGCGCGGAGCCGGATCAGCCGGCCCGCGGTGGGCTCCGGGATCTCGATCCCGGGGGCCTCGGGCTCGGCGACGACCGCCGTGCCGGCGGGTTCTCCGCCCGGTGGGAGGTCGACCTCCTCGATGGTGCGGCGCGGTTCTTCCCGTGGGGTCTCCGCCTCGTCGCCGACATGCGGCTCGGCGGGCGGAGCGGTGATGGTCGGGGTGCTCGACGGGGCCGAGGGCGGCAGCTGCTTCTTCTTGCGGCTGCTGATCACGAGCCCGCTGATCGCGCCGACCGCGACCAGGGCGATGACTACAGCAAGGATGACGATTTCCATAACGCACCCAGTATCGGTCACGCCCCCTCCGAGCCCGTCGGCCACGCCCTGCCCGACGGTGAAGCCCCTCCCCCGAGGGACGCGGACGCAGGGCGGGCCACGGTGTGCCCGGGCACCCGCGGGCCCCTCGGCCCGGAACGCCGGCCGGCTGGGGACGGACCGCGGTCGGCGATCCGGGGCCGGGCCGGGGCAGGTCGGGTCAGGCCGGGCAGAAGGTGCCGGGCAAGCCGGGCAAGGGGGCGGGCTTCGGTTCGGGGGCCCCGAGGGGCCCGGACGAGGGCGGAAAACCCGGATGACTCCGGCGTACCGACGGGTTAGCGTCCGTTCATGACCGCCTTGGAGTACCGGACCATCCCGGAGGCGCATCTCGATCGCGCCCTGGATCTGCACTATCTCGTCTTTCTGGAGAAGGACAGCGAGGACGAACTGCGCAAGCTGCACCGGGAGGTCCTGGAGCACTGCGACCGTATCGGCGCGTACGAGGGGGACGAACTCGTCGGGCTGCTGGCCGCCCACCGGCTGAAGCTGTCGATTCCCGGCGGGGAGCTGGACTGCGCCGGTGTGACCTTTGTGTCCGTGGCCCCGACCCACCGCAGGCGCGGGGTCCTCAGCGGGATGATCGCCGAGCTGTGGCGCCGGTGCACGGCGGCCGGACACCCGCTGGCCGCGCTCTGGGTGTCGGAGGCGGGGATCTACGGCCGTTTCGGCTTCGACCCGGCGACCCGGTCGTACACGGTGGCGATCGACGCGGACCACCCGCTGGATCTGCGGATCACCCCGGACGAGCGGCCACTGCGGCTGGTCCGGCCCGAGGACGCCACCGCGGTGATCGGCCCTCTGCACGCGGCGGCGCGCGAGAAGCGGGCGGGCCGGGTGGCCCGTGACGACTTCTGGTGGCGTACGCACGTCCTGCCCGAGAAGGACGAGGAGGACGACGACCTCAGCGCACCCCGGATCGTGACCATCGGCGACCCGGGTAAGGAGCCCGTCGGCTATGTCTTCTACCGGACCCTGACCGACGACGAGGGGCGGGGCACCGTCCATCTCCGGGAGCTGGAGGCCGACACCCCCGAGGCCGCCGCGGCGCTGTGGCGGTATGTGGCCTCGATCGACCTGGCCGACAAGGTACGGGCTTGGGGGCGGCCGCTGGACGACCCGCTGCTGCGGTTCTCGGGCGACCGGGACCAGGTGCGGGTGACACAGGAGTTCCCGGCGCTGTGGCTGCGGCTGGTGGATGTACCGGCGGCGCTGGAGAGGCGCGGCTGGGCGGCGCGGGTCGATGTGGTTCTGGAGCTGACCGACGCGGGGGTCCCGGCCAACGCGGGCCGCTTCCGTCTCACCGTCGGGCCCGGGGCGGACGGTCTCGCGGCCCGGGTGACGCGCACGCAGGACGCGCCCGATCTGTCGCTGGACGTTCGGGAGCTGGCCGCGTGCTATCTCGGCGGCACCGATCCGGCCGAGCTGGTCCGGGCGGGTCTGATCACGGAGCACACCCCGGGGGCGGCCGACCGGCTGGGCGCGGCCTCCCGTACGGAGCTGCTGCCCCACACGACCGACGAGTTCTGACACACGGGACCGGGCCCGCGAGCCGGGACCGGGCCCGCGAGCACGGAAGTCCCGGTCCGGGGCCCCCGCGCGGAAAGGTTTCCGCGCGCGGGGCCGCCGGACCGGCGCGTCCCACCGTCGCGGCGTGCCGGTCGCCGCCGCGAGAGCCGCGAGCCCGCCGCCCGCCGCCCGAGAAGCGGCCCCCGGGGACAAGATCACGGACAAGGCCAGGCCACCGGGTGCCGCGTTTCACAGCGGTCCGGAAACACCGCGAGGTCAGGGACGGGGCCCGGAAACACCACAGGGCGACCCGGGGACCCGCACGCGCACGGCGGGTACGACAGCGGGCCGGGAAATCGCCGGCATCCACCGGGGCCACACACAGAGACATCGGCGACACGGCCCTCGCCACCACCGGCCGACCACCCGCACCACCCGCGCCTGTCCGTGACCGAACCCCCGGGCGGACCATGGGCAGCACGCCCGAAACACCGCAAGACCGCGGACAAGGTTCCGGCCGGCACCCGCCGGAGACGGGCACGCGGTGTTCCCCGCGAACACCCCTATCAATCTGACACTACGTCAGATACGGTCACCCCTCGCCAGGTTCGCATCCTGCGAAGGGGGACGTTCCCATGGTGTTCACCGTGGTCCGGTTCAATCTCGTCGATCCCGCCGCGACGCCTCAGACCCACGCGGCCCGCTACCGCGCCGCTCTGGAGATGGCCGCCTACGCCGATCAGCACGGAGTCGACACCGTACAGACCGAGGAGCACCACGGCGCCGGCAACAACTGGCTGCCCTCCCCCTTCGTGTTCGCCGGGGCGGTCCTCGGTGCCACCAGCCGTATCGCCGTCACCGTGTCCGCGATCATCGGGCCGCTCTACGATCCGCTGCGGCTGGCCGAGGACATCGCCGTACTCGATCTCATCGGCCAAGGACGTCTGGTGACCGTCGCGGGCATCGGCTACCGCCCGGAGGAGTACGAGCAGTTCGGCGTCGACTGGCACCGGCGCGGCAGGCTCCAGGACGAGCTGCTGGAGACGCTGCTCGCCGCGTGGACGGGGGAGCCGTTCCCGTACCGGGGCAGGACCGTGCGGGTGACCCCGCGCCCGTACACCCGGCCGCACCCGCTGCTGCTGGTGGGCGGCTCCTCGAAGGCGGCGGCGCGGCGGGCGGCCCGGCTCGGGCTGCCGTTCTTCCCGAGCGCGCATCTACCGGAGCTTGAGGCGTACTACGACGAGCAGCGCGCACTCCACGGCACCGACGGCTGGACGATGATGCCCGCCGCCGAGACCCCGCTGCTCCATGTGTCCGAGGACCCGGACCGCACGTGGGCCGCGTACGGCGAGCATTTCCTGCACGAGGCGCGGACCTACGCCTCCTGGCAGTCCGCGGACATCCGCTCGGCGGTGCGCTCCCGGGCCACGACGGTCGGCGAACTGCGCGCCGAGGGCGTGTACCGGATCGTGACGCCGGACGAGTGCGCGGCGATCGACGGGGACTCCCTGGTCCTGCATCCGCTCTGCGGCGGGATGCCGGTCGAGGAGGGCCGGCGTTCGCTCCGGCTGTTCTGCGAGAGCGTGCTGCCCCGGCTGCGCCGGGACCCGTCCCGCTGATCAGGGACCGAAGAGGGACGAGACGGCAGGAAGGCCGAAGGCCCCCTCCGGACGGCCGGGTGATCGGGCCGCCGCCTCTCGCCCCGCCCCTCACCCCATCTCCTCCAGCTTCTTGCCCTTGGTCTCCTTGACGAACAGCAGCACGAAAGGGATGGAGAGCACCGCGAAGCAGGTGTAGATGATGTACGTCCCCGACAGATTCCAGTCCGACAGGCTCGGGAAGCTCGCGGTGATGGCCCAGTTGGCGATCCACTGCGCGGAGGCGGCGACTCCGAGCGCGGCGGCCCGGATCTTGTTGGGGAACATCTCGCCGAGCAGCACCCAGACCACCACGCCCCAGGACAGCGCGAAGAAGAGGACGAAGACATGCGCGGCGACCAGGGCCACCGTGCCCTGGGTGCTGGGCAGTTTGCCGTCCACCAGCCCCGCGGAGAACGCCCAGGCCTCGAAGCCCAGCGCGATCGCCATCCCCACCGAGCCGATCAGGGCAAGCGGTCTGCGGCCGATCCGGTCGACGAACACCATCGCGATCACGGTGCCGATGATGTTCACGATCGACGAGGTGAAGGAGTAGAAGAAGGAGCTGGTCGGGTCGATGCCGACGGACTGCCAGAGCGTCGACGAGTAGTAGAAGACGACGTTGATGCCGACGAGTTGCTGGAACATCGAGAGCCCGATGCCGACCCAGACGATGGGCAGGAAGCCGAAGCGGCTCCCGAGGAGGTCCTTGAACGTCGACTTGTGCTCGCGGTGCATCGCCTCGTAGATCTCCTGGACCCGCGCGTCGAGGTCCACATGCTCGCCCTCGACCTCGGCCAGCACCTGCTTGGCGCGCGCGGTCTTCCCCACGGAGATCAGAAAGCGCGGGGACTCGGGGATCGCGAACGACAGCACCCCGTACAGCAGCGCCGGGACGACCATCACGCCGAGCATCCACTGCCAGGCCTCCAGTCCGCCGATCTTCCCGCGCTGGTCGCCGTTCGCGATCTGGAGGATGCCGAAGTTCACCAGCTGGGAGACGGCGATACCGATGACGATGGCCGCCTGCTGGAAGGAGGCGAGCCGGCCGCGGTAGGCCGGCGGGGAGACCTCGGCGATATAGGCCGGGCCGATCACCGACGCCATGCCAATGGCGAAGCCGCCGATGATGCGCCACATCGCCAGATCCCAGAGGGCGAACGGCAGGGCGGAACCGATCGCGCTGGCGGTGAAGAGGACGGACGCGATCCGCATACAGGCGATACGGCCGATGCGGTCGGCGATCCGGCCCGCGGTGGCGGCGCCGACGGCACAGCCGATCAGGGCGATGGCGATGACCTGGGCGAGTTCGCCGGATCCGATGCCGTAACGGCTGCGGATGGCCTCGACGGCGCCGTTGATGACCGAGCTGTCGTAGCCGAAGAGAAAGCCGCCCATGGCCGCGGACGCGGTGATGAAGATGACATGGCCGAGGTGTTCGGCATGGGCCGGAGGGCCCCCCGGTGGGGGTGGTGGCTTCTCGGTGCTGGTCACGTCTACTCCTGGGGCCGTCCGGCAGCGCCGCGAGAGCACGGGCCCTGCCCGTACCAGCGGGGACACGGGCGGCCTCGTACCGCCGAGGCGCGAGCGAACCCCGTACCGCCGGGGGCAGGGGTGAGCCCTTCAAGTGCCGCACACCTTCCCCCGGGTCACCACTTGTGCTGCTGCTTCGGGGGATGAACGGGCGCGTGCGGGTGTACGCGGGGCCGCGAGGGCCCCGGGCACCGGAGGGGCGAGAGCCTCGGCCCGTACGCGCCCGGCTGCCTGACTACGTCGGCCACGGCGCCCGCTGGGGAGACCGCCCGGCCCGTGCGCGCCCGACCCGCCTGAGTGGCGCGGACGGCGCTCGGGGCGCGGACGGCGGGCCGTGCGGCGCGGTCGCCCCGCCCCCGCGCTGTCCGTGGTGCGGCCGTGGTGTGGCATGCGTACTCCGTGTCCCCGCCGCACCCGCGATGCCCGCGCGCGGTGCTGCCGGGTTGCATGGGTGGTGGACGGCGGATGGCGGATGGCGGATGGTGTGTACCGGGATTGCCGACGGTTACCGGCCGATGCCACCCGCCGACTACATACCGCCGGAACCGGCCCTCCGCCGCCGGGATGCCGTCCGTCCCCGGACTCAGCGCAGACGCTGGCTGATCACCTTGGAGACGCCGTCCCCCTGCATGGAGACTCCGTACAGGGCGTCCGCGACCTCCATCGTCCGCTTCTGGTGGGTGATCACGATCAGCTGCGAGGACTCCTGGAGCTCCTGCATGATCCTGATCAGCCGCTGGAGGTTGGTGTCGTCGAGCGCCGCCTCGACCTCGTCCATGACATAGAACGGGCTCGGCCTGGCCTTGAAGATCGACACCAGCATCGCGACCGCGGTCAGTGAGCGCTCACCGCCCGAGAGCAGGGAGAGCCGCTTGACCTTCTTGCCCGGAGGACGGGCCTCCACATCCACGCCCGTGGTGAGCATATTGTCCGGATCGGTCAGGATCAGTCTGCCCTCACCGCCCGGGAAGAGCCGGGAGAAGACGCCTTCGAACTCGCGGGCCGTATCGCGGTACGCGTCGGTGAAGACTTGCTCGACGCGCTCGTCCACCTCCTTCACCACCTGAAGCAGGTCGGCCCGTGTCTTCTTCAGGTCCTCCAGCTGCTCCGAGAGGAACTGATGGCGCTCCTCCAGCGCCGCGAACTCCTCCAGAGCCAGCGGGTTCACCTTTCCGAGCTGCTGGTACGCCCGTTCGGCCGACTTCAGGCGTCTTTCCTGTTCCACGCGGACAAAACGTCGCGGCTGGTTGCGGGGGTCCGCCGGATCGTCCGGCAGCTCCTCGCCCTCGGCGGGCGGCGACGGCGGTACGGGCTGGTCGGGGCCGTACTCCGAGATCAGCCCGGCGGGCTCCACGCCCAGCTCCTCCAGTGCCTTGGACTCCAGCTGCTCGATCCGGAGCCGCTTCTCGGCGCCGAGGACCTCGCCCCGGTGGACGGAGTCGGTGAGCTTGTCCAGTTCGCCCTTGAGGTCACGGCCCCGCTGGCGGGCGGCCGTCAGTTCCCTCTCCCGGTCGGCCTTCGCCGCCTCGGCCGTGGTGCGCTCGGCGTCGGCCCGGACCAGGGAGACCTCGACATGGGCCAGCAGTTGCCGCCCGCCGGAGGCCACGGCGGTGGCGACCTCGGCCTCGTGGCGCAGCCGGGCGCGCCGCTGTTCGGCGCGCGCCCGTGCCTCGCGCTCGGCGCGCGCCCCCCGGTCGAGCGCGTCGGCCCGTCCCGCGAGCCCCTTCACCCGCTCCTCGTGGGTACGGACCTGGAGGCGGGCCTCCATCTCCGTCTGGCGGGCGTTGGCTCCGTCGGCGGCGAGCCGGTCCCGGACATGGGTGTCGGGGTCCTCCGACCCCTCCTCCCCTTCCCCCTGGGCCTGTTCCTCGGCCACCAGCAGCCGCTCGGCGAGCTCCCCGGCCTCCTCGCGGGCCCGCTCCAGTGCCTCCTGCGCCCGGGCGACGGCCGCGTCGCTCCGCTCGGCCTCACCGGCGGCGGCACGGGCCTGTCCCGCGAGCCGCCCCAGCCTGCCGGACACGGCGGACTTCTCCCGGTCGGCGGCCCGCCGCCGCTCCCCCAGCTCCTCCACGAGCGCGGCGCACTCGGAGCGGCGCCCGGCTGCGTGCCGCTGCTCCCCGGCCAGTTCCCCGCACCGGACGTCCAGCTCCTCCAGCTCGGCGGCGGCCTCGTCGACGGACACCTGTACTTCCAGCAGGCTCGGCGCCCCGGCGGAGCCGCCCTGGGCGAAGTGGGCGCCGAGCACATCCCCTTCCGCGGTCACGGCGGTGAGGTGCGGGCGGGCGCGGATCAGCTCCTCCGCGTCCTCCAGCGTCCCGACGACGACCATGTCCCGCAGCAGCCTCCGTACGGCGGGCAGCAGTTCCCCGGGGCCGCGCACCAGCCCGGAGGCATGGACCCACCCGTGCTCGAAACGGTTCTGCACCCCACCGCGAGCCCCGTCCGCCACGAGCACGGGGGCCGGGTGGTGCTCCTGCGATACGGCCCCGGTGGCCGGGCGCCCGTCCCCTGCGGCCCCCTGCGCCCCGGGCTCCCGGGCACCGGCCGGCCCGGGGACATGAGCCGCCCCGGCTGTACGTACGGCCCCGGGGACATGAACCGCCCCGGGGCTGGGGGGAGCCCCGGGGATACGGGCCGAATCACAAGAGCCGGCCGCTTCCGGGGAGCCGGCCGCCTCGGGCGTGTTGGCCAGGAGTATCGACGCCCGACCCGCGTCGGACTTGCGGAGCAGCCGGAGCGCCTCGGCGGCCGTGCCGGGATCGGACACCGCGATCGCGTCGGCGGCGGCGCCGAGAGCCGCGGCGACCGGGATCTCCTGGCCGGGGGCCACCGTGAGCAGTTCCGACGCCGGTCCGAGGAGCCCTCCGAGCTGTTCCTTCGCGGCGAGCAGCGCACCCGTACCGTCCTTGCGGCGCAGCCCGAGGGCCAGTGCCTCACGGCGTGCGGCGACGGCGGCACGCTCCCGCTCGGCGACGGTCAGGGCCTCCCGGGCCGCGCCGAGTGCGGTCTCCGCCTCGGCCAGCTCCCGCTTGGCGGCCTCGTGCCGCCCGCCCAGCTCGGTGTCCCCGGCGTCGAGGCCGTCGACCTCGGCCTGGAGCTGCTCGTACTCCTCCTGCGCGGCGACCGCCCGCTCCCGGGCCTCGTCACGTGCCGCGGTCAGCCGGTCGATCTCGGCCTGGGCCGAAGCCGCCCGGCCCCGGGCGGCGTTGACCTGGCCGCCGAGCCGGGCGAGCCCTTCACGGCGGTCGGCGATGGCGCGGGCGACATCCTTGAGACGGCGTTCCTCGACGGCCAGTTCGCGCTCCAGATCGGCGCGGTGGGCGACGGTATCCTCCAGGGCGCGCTCGGCGGCCTCCAGCGCGGCCTCCAGCTCCGCCTCCTGCTCACGGATCCTCGCGGCCTCGCGCTCCATCTCCTCCGGGTCACGGCCCCGCCGCTCGTCCGGGGGCTGCGCGGTGGCACTCTTCACCCGGGCGTCGGCGAGGGAGACGGTGCCGCGCACCCGCTCGGCGAGCCGGGAGAGTTCATGCCAGCTCTGCTGTGCCCGCTGGAGCCTCGGCGCAAGCCGGCGTACTTCCTCCTCCAGCCCGGCCTCGCGGCTGAGCGCCGCCTTCAGCTCCGCTTCGGCGGCCTCCTTGCGCTCCTTCAGGGCGGCCTCGTCGGCGATCTCGGTGTTCAGTGCCTCCCGGAGGCGTACGAGATCATCGGCGAGCAGCCGCAGCCGGGAGTCACGCAGATCGGCCTGGATGACCGCGGCCCGCCGCGCGACGGCGGCCTGGCGTCCGAGTGGTTTGAGCTGGCGACGCAGCTCATCCGTCAGATCCTGGACCCGGGACAGATTCGCCTGCATCGCGTCCAGCTTCCGCAGCGCCTTCTCCTTGCGCTTACGGTGCTTGAGGACGCCCGCCGCCTCCTCGATGAAGGCCCGCCGGCCGAGGGGGTCGGCGTGGAGTACGGAGTCCAGCCGGCCCTGTCCCACGATGACGTGCATCTCCCGGCCGATGCCGGAGTCGGACAGCAGTTCCTGGATGTCGAGGAGCCGGCAGGTGTCTCCGTTGATCTGGTACTCGCTGCCGCCGTTGCGGAACATGATCCGCGTGATGGTGACCTCGGCGTAGTCGATGGGGAGGGCGCCGTCGGAGTTGTCGATGGTGAGGGAGACCTCGGCGCGGCCGAGCGGTGGCCGACCGGTCGTCCCGGCAAAGATGACGTCCTCCATCTTGCCGCCGCGCAGCGACTTGGCTCCCTGCTCGCCCATGACCCAGGAGAGCGCGTCCACGACATTGGACTTGCCGGAGCCGTTCGGGCCCACGACGCAGGTGATGCCCGGCTCGAACCGCAGGGTCGTCGCGGAGGCGAAGGATTTGAACCCGCGCAGGGTCATGGCCTTGAGGTGCACGCAGCCGGACTCTACCTTTCGCGTCGCTCGGACAGCCCGGAACACCCGGAGGAGACCGGTGGTTCACTTGCGGTTTCACCGATGATGGTGCAGGGCACACAGACGGTAGGCAAAGGACTGTACGGGCCCGGGAGCGCCCGGCGAAGAAGGACCCGGGACGGCCCGGGAAAGAAAGAAGGGACGCCGAGGGCGTCCCTTGCATATCTTTGCGCGATGGATCTCCAGCGGATCTCCGGCTCAGGTGAGCGCGGGCTCCGCCTGGGGTACGTCGATGTCGATGCCGTCAAGCAGCGACTCTCCAGGGTGCTGAGCGACGGCAGCGTTCAGCGCGTCATTCTCGGACTGAATCCGTACAAGCTCGGATTCGAGATCCTGGACGCGCTGCTGAAGCCGTCGCATCTCGGCGAGGAGTCGCGGGTCGGAACCGCCGACGTAACCGAGAAGCGCCTTTGCCATGATGGATGGTCCTCCACACTGAGTGACCGACCGATGCGGTGTGGGTCGTGAGGGATTCGCACCCGCGGTGCTCGACAGTGCCTGATACTGCTGATGTTTCTGCGGTTCTTACTGCCAAACAGCTAAGGTGCGCGGGGCTTCCAGAGTCTCACCAAAAAGTTTGACGGTCAACACGATCACAGCCCGCGCAAGGGGGCGAACCGGGGGGCACAGTGCCGCGAACCCTGCGGCAGGGCCTACGCTCCGGGGCCCGTGGGGCATGGAGTCCGTCCTTGTCCGCGCAGCCTCGCACGCGCCGCCGTTCTTGGCAACCACCAGGTCGTTTCCGTTCGGGAAGGCTCCCGGCGGAGCTTCCCGGAACACGCCCGCGAGGCCCCGGGAGAGGGTCGCCGTCAACGGATCGCGAAACCGTCGTACCCCCCTCGGGGGGTGTCCCAGATCTCAGTCACTCCGTCCACGTGCCCGGGTGTGTCGCCGGAGCGGAGCCACTCCAGCAAACGGTGGCAATTCTCACGCGGACCCTCGGCGACGACCTGCACTCTGCCGTCGTCGAGATTGCCGGCGAATCCCGTGAGCTCTCCGATTTCCAATGCGTTTGCCCTGGTGAACCAGCGGAAACCCACTCCCTGTACTCGGCCCCTTACCCAGGCGGTGAGACGTGCGGCATCGTTCATGGCTGCACGGTAGCCGCCGGATTGCCCATGAAGCCCTTCCCCCGCACACGCCATGGCGTACAGTCCGGACGCAATGACCGTCACCCGTTCGGCGCAACGGGATGGTGATGGGCCGGTTTCCACCGGCCGGGTCAGGAAAAGATCAGCCCGTCGAGGACGAGAAAGGCACAGCACATGGGACGCCATCGACGCACCACCAAACGTGCGGGCCGACCCGTACGCACTGGGTTGCTCGGCGCCTCCACGGCCATGGCGGTGGGCGCCGTCGCCGTCGTGTCCGGCCTGCTGCCGGGCGGCGACACCTTCACCGTGGGCGGTGAGAGGGCCCCCGCGAGCCCTCTGCGGACGGACGGCCCCGCGAAGCTCCAGACCCAGGGGGAGGCGGGCGCGCAGCCGGCGGACAGCGCCTCCGCCGCGACGCCCACCGCGCCGCACGCGCCGTCGACATCCCCGTCGGTGAGGACGCCCAAGCCGTCGGCGAAGCCCCCGGCCGCGACGGAGACACCGAAGAAGACCGCCTCGGGGACTCCGGAGAAGACGGCGGAGCAGCCCACCGCGCCGCGCTCCACCCCACCCGCCGCCAAGCCCCCCGCCCAGCGGAGCGTCGCCTCCCTCTCCTCCGCACAGCGGATGGAGGCCGAGGTGCTGACCCTGGTGAACGAGGAGCGCGCCAAGGCCGGGTGCAGCCCGGTCCAGTACGATGCCGCGCTGGCCAAGCTGGCGGGCGACTTCAGCGCCGATATGGCCAACCGGGGCTTCTTCGACCACACCGACCCCGACGGAAGGACCCCCTGGGACCGCGCCGAGCGGGCGGGTGTGAAGAACCTCGGCGGCGAGAACATCGCCCGGGGCCAGGCGGACGCGGCGACGGTCATGCAGTCCTGGATGAACAGCGAGGGCCACCGCGCGAACATCCTCAACTGCGACTACAAGACCCTGGGCGTCGGCGTCCACCTGGGCGACGGCGGCCCGTGGTGGACCCAGAACTTCGGCTTCTGAGATTCCCGCAGGTCAGGGCCCTGATCTGAGTCAGGGGCCGGGCCGGGGCGGCCCGGGGCACGCAGGATGCCGGGCCACGCGAGGTCAGGTCTCAGACCGCCCACGGCATCAGGGCGCGCACAGAGTCGGGGCGCGCACGAAGTCTCGGGGACCCGGCGGAATCAGGGGCGCGGCGGGCGCTGGCAGCGCGGGCAGAAGTAGCTGGAGCGGTTCATCCAGGGGCGCCTGCGGATGAGCGTGCCGCACCGGGCGCAGGGCCGGTCCTCCTGGCCGTAGGCGTCCAGCGAGCGGTCGAAGTAGCCCGATTCGCCGTTGACGTTCACATACAGGCTGTCGAAGCTGGTGCCGCCGACCGCGAGGGCCTCGTTCATCACTTCCCGTATATGGCGGAGCAGCTCGGCCGCCCTGGGGCGGGTGAGGCCCGCCGTGGGGCGCTCGTAGTGGAGCTTCGTACGCCAGAGGGCCTCGTCGGCGTAGATATTGCCGACCCCGCTGATCAGGGACTGGTCCAGCAGCGCCCGCTTGACCGTCGTACGCCGCAGCCGCAGCGCGGTGTGGAAGGCGTCGTCGTCGAAGGCCGGGTCGAGCGGATCACGGGCGATATGGGCGATGACGTCGGGCAGCCCGTCGGGGGTGTTGTCGTGCAGCGACAGCCCCCCGAAGGTGCGCTGGTCGACGAAGCGCAGCTCGGTGCCGAGGGTGTCGTCGAAGCGCACCCGGACACGCAGATGCCTCTCGTCCCCCGCGTCCTCGGGCTGTACGAGCAGCTGACCGCTCATGCCCAGATGGCCGAGAACCGATGTGTCCGTGGAGCCGAGCGGCAGCCACAGATACTTGCCGCGGCGGGACGCGTCCCCGATCCGGTTCCCGAGGAGCCTGGCCGCGAAGTCCTCCGCTCCGGCGACATGGCGGCGGACGGCTCGCGGGTGCAGCACCTCCACCCCGGAGATCGTGCGCCCGGTGACCCAGCGCTGGAGTCCACGGCGTACGACCTCGACCTCGGGTAGCTCTGGCACGGGGCTCCCTCCGGGTGACGCTCACGGTGCTGTCGGCAGCGTACCTCTCCCCCGGCGGGCGGAACGCCGAGGTCCCGTGCTTCCCGGGGAAGCACGGGACCTCGTGCGCAGAGAGGCTGGACAGCGGATTCAGGCCGTGGCCCGGTCCACCCGTCCGGAGGAGCCGGACCCGGACGAGCCGGCCCCGGGGGAATCCGGTACCGGGGTGCCCGGTACGGGGGAATCCGCGCCGGACTCTCCCCGCGCGGGAGCACCCGCGCCGGCGGGAGGTTCCTGCGCGGTGCCCGCCGCCGGGGAAGCCGCCCGGGCGGAGGCGGTCTCCGCCGGGACCCCGTTCTCGGGGACCGTCTTCCCGGCGGCCGGCGCCGTGGGGCCGTCCCCCCGGGGCTGCTCCGGGGGCTCGGCGGACCCCGGCGCTCCGGAGGTGTCCCCGGCACCCGCGGTCCCGGCCCCTTCGGGCCGCCCCGCTTCCTCCGTGGCACCGGCCGTCTGCGACTCCATCGCCTTGGCCGCCGCGGCGCGCTCGTCGGCGGCGGCACGGATCTCCCGCCACGCGGTCTCCGCCGCCTGCTGTTCCGCTTCCTTCTTGCTGCGGCCGGTGCCGGTGCCGTACGAGACACCACCGACGCGGGCGGCAGCAGTGAAGGTCTTCTCGTGGTCGGGCCCCGTCTCGGTGACGAGGTACTCCGGCACCCCGAGCCCCTCGGCCGCGGTCAGCTCCTGGAGGCTGGTCTTCCAGTCCAGGCCCGCACCGAGGTTCGACGACTTCTCGATCAGCGGGTCGAAGAGCCGGTGGACCAGCTCGGACGCCGCTTCGAGACCCTGGTCGAGATAGACCGCGCCGATCACCGCTTCGAGGGTGTCTGCGAGGATGGACGCCTTGTCCCGGCCGCCCGTGCCCTCTTCGCCCCGGCCGAGCCGGATGAAGAGGCCGAGTTCCAGCCCCCGGCCGACCTCCGCCAGCGCACGCGAGTTGACCACCGCGGCCCGCAGTTTGGCCAGCTGGCCTTCCGGCAGGTCGGGGTGGGTGCGATAGAGCGTGTCGGTGACCACCAGTCCGAGGACCGAGTCACCGAGGAACTCCAGCCGCTCGTTGGTGGGCAGACCGCCGTTCTCGTACGCGTACGAACGGTGGGTCAGCGCACGCACCAGAAGGGCGGACTCGACGTGGTAGCCGAGCCGCCCTTCCAGAAGCGTGTGGGACGAGGCTGCGTTGTTAGTGTCTGCCTGCTTCTTGGCATGTGACAGCTCAGACATCGGGCCTCTCACCAGCCGCTCAGACCTCGAGGACCTGGCGCTTGTTGTAGGTGCCACAGCTGGGGCACGCGATGTGCTGCAGCTTCGGCTCCTGGCAACGCTCACACGAAACCAGGGTGGGGACCGCAGCCTTCCACTGCGACCGGCGGTGGCGCGTGTTGCTGCGCGACATCTTCCGCTTCGGAACAGCCACGGCTACTTCTCCTGCTTCTCGTCGACGCCCGCATCGGCGCCGCCCATGTTGTCCTTCTCGCCGTCCTTGATGGTTTCGGCGAGTCCTTGCAGTGCCGCCCAACGGATGTCGACGGCTTCGTGATGGTGATCCGGGTCGTCGTCGAGCCTGATTCCGCACTGGGCGCAGAGACCGGCACAGTCCTCCCGGCACACCGGCTGCATCGGCAGTGCGAGCACCACCGCGTCACGCAGCACGGGCTCGAGGTCGAACAGGCCGTCCTCGAGACTGAGGATGTCCTCGTCCCCGGCGTCGTCGCCGGGCTCCGCGGCTGAGCCGCGGCCCCGGTCATCGGCGTCGGGGTACGTGAACATCTCCTGGAAGTCCGCGGCGACATCAAGGCGCAGCGGCTCCAGACACCTTACGCACTCCCCCTCGGCCGACGCACGGGCGGTGCCTGTGACAAGCACCCCTTCCATGACCGACTCCAGGCGGAGGTCCAGCTCCACGGTCGCGCCGTCCGGCACTCCGATGACCCCGTCCACCCCGAGGTCCTTCGGCGCGGGCACCGACCGGGACAGCCGCTGGAGCGCACCGGGACGCCGGCCCAGCTCGTGCGTGTCGAACACGAGGGGGTTGCGGTGGTCGAGGCGGGCGTTCAGGGCTGTTCCTGCTTTCGGATCGTGCCGACGCGTCGCGGTGACGTGCCAGGGGGGACTGCCACCCCTTGCGACGGGAAGCGCGCAGCCGGGATCGCGGAGCTGTGCGCGACCGAAGAACCAGGGTACTGGACCGGGCGCTATTGGCCCAATCCGGCCCGGGCCGGGGCCGTCTCAGTGCCCCTGCTCATAGCGTCGCAGCTGCTCCATGTCGATCATGCTGGTGTCGAAGAGGCTTGTCTCGTCGAGGGCGGCGGGCGTCGGCTGGGGTCCTGGGACGCCCGGGTGCCGGGGCTGGAGCTGCTGGTGCTCGTGCATCTGCTGATGGGGCTGCTGCTCGGGGAGCTGCTGGTAGGCGTACGGGTCCTGGGGGGCGTACTGCTGCTGCTCGTACCCCTGCTGTCCCAGCTCTCCCGGCTGCCCCTCCGGTCCTGGCTGACCCAGCTGTCCCGGCTGGCCCTGTTGGTCGTAGCCCTGCTGCTGATAGCCCGCGTACGGATCCTGCTGGTATCCGGCGTACGCCTGCTGATAGGCGTACGGGTCCTGCTGCGCCGGGATCCCCGGCTGCGGCTCGTACGCCGGCTGCTGGGGCGCCGGGGGCCGGCTTGCGGGCTCCCGGGCGGCCCGGGGGTCGGGGTCGGCCAGCTCCGCCAGCCCGGCGAGATAGTCCGCGTCGCTGGTGGTGTGCGCTCCGGGGGCCGCCGCGTCCTGGGCGGCCATGTGCTCGCCGAGCGCGTCACCGGCGGTGCGGCCGTGCAGCTTCTGCCGGCCGCGCCCGACGGCTTCGAGGGTCTTGCTCAGCACGGCCTCGAAGGCGCCGAGCTTGGCGTCCACGTACTCGTCGGCCCGGCCGACGAGGGTGCGCGGGTCGGAGCTGTGCTCGGGGGCGTCCTGGTCGGGGTACCCCTGGGCGTCGAGGCCGGGGCCCCGGCCGAGGAGCTTCTCCCGGCCGCGGTCGACGGAGCCGATGGTCTTGGTGAGGACGACCTCGAAATTGGCGAGCTTGGAGTCGACGTAGTCGTCGGCCTCGGCGCGGATCTCCTCGGCCTCCCGGCGGGCGTCGGCGAGAATACGGTCGGCCTCGTCCTGGGACTGCCGGGCGACCTGGGTGTCCGCGACGAGGGAGCCGCGCTCGGCGTGGGCGCTCTCGATGATCCGCTCGGCCTCCTGGCGGGCCTGGGCGACCATCTGCTCCCGGCCGCCGAGCAGCTCCTGGGCCTGGGCCAGCGAGCCGGGCAGTGCTTCGCGTACCTCTTGGAGCATCGCGAGCAGTTCGGCGCGGTTGACCACGCAGGACGCCGACATGGGCATGGACCGGGCGCTGCCGATCGCCTCGACGATCTCATCCAGCTTCTTCTGCACGTCCACCGTGGTTCGCCACTCTCTGCGCTGAAAGGTCTGTGCCGGACGACTGTACGGCCAGTCAGCGCCTTCCGGCACCGGTTGACGTTCCGTCAGCGCGGTCGGCGGCGAGCCCTCGGTGTCACTGCTCGGCGAGCCGGCGGACCAGGGCCTCGTGCACGGCCGGGGGCAGCAGATGGGAGACGTCACCGCCCCAGGCGGCGACCTCCTTGACCAGGCTGGAGGAGAGGAAGCTGTAGGTGGGGTTCGTCGGGACGAAGAGGGTCTCGACGCCCGAGAGCCCGTTGTTCATCTGGGCCATCTGGAGCTCGTAGTCGAAGTCGCTGACGGCCCGCAGCCCCTTGACGATGGCGGGGATGTCCCGCTGCTTGCAGAAGTCGACGAGCAGACCGTGGTGGGACTCCACCAAAACGTTTCCGTAGTCACCGGTGACATCGCGGATCATCTCCATCCGCTCCTCCACCGTGAACAGGCCCTTCTTGGACTTGTTGATCATCACCGCGACATGTACGACGTCGTACAGCCTGGAGGCGCGGGCGATGATGTCGAGGTGTCCGTTGGTGATGGGGTCGAACGACCCCGGACAGACTGCGCGGCGCACTGGAAGTCCCTCGCTCTCCGGCCCGGTCATGGGGCGTCTTCGCACTGAGATGCCTGGTCGCAGCCGGAGGCGGTGCGGCCGTGCCACAGCGTTCCCTCGCCGTAACGACGGGAGCGCAGTGGCTGGAAACCCGGTGGCCAGTTGAAGGTGCCGCCTCTGGTGCTGCGCTCCACGGTGGCGAGCGCGTCGGCCGCTAGCCAGCCCTGAGTGCGGAGTGTGAGTAGGATCTCCCGAAGAGCAATGTCCGTGACAGAGTACGGCGGATCCAGAAAAATCACATCAAATGGGTCAGCAGGTGGCGGACCTGCGACGATCTGCTCCGCCTTGCCGGTACGGACCTCGGCGCCGGGCAGCCCGAGCGCCCGGACGTTCTCCTTGACGATCCTGGCGGCGCGGGCGTCGGACTCGACCAGCAGGGCATGGGCGGCCCCGCGGGACAGTGCCTCCAGGCCCACCGCGCCGGAGCCCGCGTAGAGATCGGCGACCCGGGTGCCCTCGAAGGTGCCGAGCAGCGATTCCCAGCTGGAGAAGAGCCCCTCCCGCGCCCGGTCGGACGTGGGGCGGGTGCCGGTGCCGGGTGGTACGGCGAGACGGCGGCCACCGGCCGTACCGGCGATCACGCGGGTCATCTCAGTCCTTACGACGCTGTTCTCTGTTCGCTGTTCTCTGTTCCCGGGTTCACCGGGCTCACCGGGCTCACCAGGTCTTCGCGGTCAGTCTCTCAGCCCGTGCCGGGATACCGCCTCCCAGCCCTTGCCCGGTCGTCGCTCAGCCCTTGTCGAGATACCGCTCGCGCTCCTTGTCCAGCAGGGCGTCCAGCGCGGTGCGGAGCCCGGGCAGCCGCTCCAGCCCGGGATCGTCGCCGACGACGGCCGCCGCCTCCTCGCGGGCCGCCACGATGACCTCCTCGTCGTCGATGACGGAGAGCATCCGCAGCGACGAGCGGACCCCCGACTGCGCCTGGCCGAGCACATCGCCCTCGCGGCGCTGTTCGAGGTCGATACGGGACAGCTCGAAGCCGTCGAGCGTGGCGGCGACCGCGCCGAGCCGGGCTCGGGCGGGGGTGGCCTCCGGCATCTCGCTGACCAGCAGACACAGCCCGGGGGCGGAACCACGGCCGACCCGGCCGCGCAGCTGGTGCAGCTGGGAGACGCCGAAGCGGTCGGCGTCCATGATCACCATGACGGTGGCGTTCGGGACGTTGACCCCGACCTCGATCACGGTCGTGGCCACCAGCACGTCCACCTCGCCCGCGGCGAAGCGGCGCATGGTGTCGTCCTTGTCGTCGGGCTGCATCCGGCCGTGGAGCACGGCGATACGGAGACCGGCGAGCGCCCCGCGCCCCAACTCCTCCGCGATGTCGAGCACGGCGAGCGGGGGCCGTTTCTCGGCCTCGTCCTCGGCGGACTTCTTCTTCGCCCGGTCCTCCTCGTCCCCGATGCGCGGGCACACCACATACGCCTGGTGGCCCTTGCCGACCTCCTCTCGTACCCGCTCCCAGGCGCGGGCCAGGAAGTGCGGCTTGTCCTGGGCTGGGACGACATGGCTGGCGATCGGGGAGCGACCGGCGGGGAGCTGGTCGAGGACGGAGGTCTCCAGATCGCCGAAGACGGTCATCGCGACGGTGCGCGGGATGGGGGTGGCGGTCATGACCAGCAGGTGGGGCGTCCGGCGCTCGCCCCGGGACTCCCCCTTGGCCCGCAGCGCGTCGCGCTGTTCGACGCCGAAGCGGTGCTGCTCGTCGACGACGACCAGGCCCAGATCGTGGAACTGGACCTTGTCCTCGATCAGCGCGTGGGTGCCGATGACGATCCCGGCCTCGCCGGTCACCAGGTCCAGCAGGGCCGCACGGCGGGCTGCGGCGCCCATCGAGCCCGTCAGCAGCACCACCTTCGTGGCACGCTCGGCCGCGCTGAGCATGCCTCCCTCGGCCAGTTCGCCCATCATCTCCACCACGGAGCGGTGGTGCTGCTGGGCCAGGACCTCGGTGGGCGCGAGCATCGCCGCCTGGCCGCCCGCGTCCACGACGGTGAGCATCGCGCGCAGCGCGACCAGCGTCTTGCCGGAGCCGACCTCGCCCTGGAGCAGCCGGTGCATCGGATGCTCGGTCGCCAGATCGCCGAAGATCTCCCGTGTGACCTTCTCCTGGCCCTCGGTGAGGGTGAACGGCAGCCTGGCGTCGAAGGCGTCCAGCAGCCCGCCGGGAACCGGCCTCCGGGCGACGGCGGGCAACTGGGTGTCCGCGAAGCGGCGCCGGGCCAGGGCGACCTGGAGGACGAACGCCTCGTCCCACTTGAGACGCTGCCTGGCGTCCTCGATGTCCGCCTTGGTGTGGGGCCGGTGGACCTTGAGCAGCGCCTCGGGCAGCGGGACGAACCCCCTGCCCTCCCGCAGCGACGGCGGCAGCGGGTCGAGGGCGTCCTGGGCGCGGGGCAGCACCGCGTCGACCGCCTTGGCGATCTTCCAGGACTCCATGCCCTTGCACGCCGGGTAGATCGGGATGAGGGCGCCCGCCCAGGACTCCACCGCACTTCCCGCGGAATCCGGGTCCCCGGACTCGTCCGCGCCCAGCTTGGCGTACGTGGGGTGGGCGAGCTGGAGACGGCGGTTGAACACCGAGACCCTGCCGGCGAACATCGCGCGGCTGCCGGGGAGCAGCTCTTTGTGCGGCTTGTGGACCCCGCGTCCGAAGAACACGAGCTGGAGACGGCCGCTGCCGTCCGTGATCGTGATCTCCAGGCGCTTGCCGCGACCGCCGTTGAAGGTGTGCACACGGGCGTCGGCGACCTGGGCGACGACGGTCACGTCCTCGTCGAGGGGCAGCTCGGACAGCCGGGTGAGCTGGCCACGCTCCTCGTACCGGCGGGGGTAGTGGTGGAGCAGGTCTCCGACGGTGTGCAGGTCGAGCTGCTCGCCGAGCACCTTGGCGGTGGCGGGGCCGAGGGTCTTCTTGAGCGGTTCATCGAGCGGGGGCACGGTCCCATTGCACACCACGGGTGTGACATACGGGGGCAGGTGGGGGTGTCGCCGACGCGGTGCGGGTTTCCTGGGCTGCCGCCGGGTCCCGCCTCCTCAATCGCCGGAGGGGCTGAGGTGGTGGGCCCGCCCCCACGGAATCCGGGTCCCCGGACTCGTCCGCGCCGAGTTCGGCGAACCCTGCCCTGCGGGGACCGGGCCCATCCCTCGCGAACAGCGCGGGCACCTGCGGGGCTCCGCCCCGGACCCCGCTCCTCAAACGCCGGAGAGGCTCAAAACACGCCCCCCCAACACCGGAAAGGCTGGGAGGGCAAGACCCTCCCGCAGGCACAGGCCCGGCACCGAATCGGCGAACCCGACCCCGCACGGACAGGCCCACCCCACACGAAACAGCGCCGGCACCCGCGGGGCTCCGCCCCGGACCCCGCTCCTCAAACGCCGGAGAGGCTCAAAACACGACCCCCCCCCAACACCGGAAGAGCCGGATTGGCGCACCCACCGCTGGAAACCGGAGGGGCTGGATTGGTGCGCCCGCCCCTGAATCACCGGAGAAGGCTGAAGAGGCGAACCCACGCTCCCAACACCGGAAGAGCCGGATTGGTGCACCCCTCAAGCACGGGGCACTGAATCGTTGCGCCCATGGCGCAGAGGGGGCTATTCGACGCCGATCAGGAGAGGGGTGGCGCTGTGGCCCGAGTGGTAGAGGGTGGTGTCGACGGCCAGATAGGTGTCGCGGACATGGCGTTCGAGGCGGGTGGCGACGGAGGGGCCGTCGGGGGTGTCCGCGGAGAGGATCAGGGTGACGAGTTCGCCGCCGGCGGCGAGCATACGGTCGAGGACGGCGGTGGCGGTGGCCGTGAGGTCGGTGCCGATGACGGCGACATCGCCGTCGATCAGTCCGAGGATGTCCCCGGCCTGGCAGACGCCCGCCGAGGTCCAGGACCGGTGCTCGGCGACGGCGAGTTCGGCGTAGCGGGTCGCGCCCGCGGCGGCGGTCATCGCGACGACGTCCTCGTCGAAGCGGCGGCCGGGCTCGTGGACGGCGAGGGCGGCAATGCCCTGGACGGTGGCCCTGGTGGGGATGAGGGCGACACGGACGCCCTCCGTACGGGCCTGTTCGGCCGCGGCGGCAGCGGGGTGGCGCAGTTCGGCGGAGTTGGGGAGGAGGACGACCTCGCGGGCGTGGGCGCGGCGGATGGCGTCGACGAGTTCGCCGCTGGCGGGCGGTTCGCCGGGGCGGGCGAGCACGGTCGTCGCGCCCGCCTCCGCGCACAGGGCCGCGATGCCCTCGCCGGGGACGACCACGACGACCGCGCGCTGCACCTGCTCCCGTACGGGCACGGCCGCGCCACCGAAGTGCGTGATGCGGATCCGGTGCGGGCGGCCCGCCTCGACGCCCGCCTCCACCGCGGCGCCCGCGTCGTCGACATGGACGTGGACGTTCCACAGGCCGTCGCCCCCGACGACGACGAGGGAGTCGCCGAGGGCGTCCAGCCGGGTCCGCAGCCGGGCCACGGCGGTGTCCTCCGCCTCCAGGAGGTAGATCACCTCGAAGGCCGGGCCGCCGTCGGCGCAGGGTTCACCGGCGCTCGGGACGGGGACCGCGACCCGGCCCGGGGGCGGTGCAGGCGGCGCCTCGCCCGTAACGGCCTCGACCAGCGCCCCCAGTACCGCGAGCAGCCCCCGCCCGCCCGCGTCCACCACACCCGCGCGGCCGAGGACGTCGAGCTGCCCGGGAGTCGCGTCGAGGGCGGTCCTGGCACCCTCGTACGCGGCCCTCGCGGCATCGTCGGGCATGCGCCCGGCCGCGTCCGCCGCCGCCGAGGCGACGGTGAGGATGGTCCCCTCGACGGGGTGCGCGACGGCCTCACGGGCGAGTTCGGCGGCCCGCCGCAGCGCGCCCGCGAGATGGTCCCCGTCCCCCACGCGCTCGGCCATGCCCCGCAGAAGCTGCGCCAGGATCGTGCCGGAGTTCCCGCGCGCGCCGAGGAGGGCCCCGTGGGCCATGGACCGCACCACGACGGACACCTCGGGCACCCCGGCCCCGGCGGAAAGATCCGATCGGTCTGCCATATCGGGCTCGTGTGCGGCGAAGACGGCCTCCACGGCCGTGGCCGCGGACTCGACCGTCAGATACAGATTGGTGCCGGTGTCCCCGTCCGCCACGGGATAGACGTTGATCGCGTCGATCTCCTCGCGCTCCCGGCCGAGTGCCTCCAGGGCCCGGGAGCACCAGGTGCGTACCGCTGCGGCGTCGAGATTCTGCGGCACCTGGTGATCCTCCTCGGACAGCCGGGCATGGCCGTGGTCGACGGCCGTGGGCGGGGGGTCGCACCGCAGGGTAGACCCCGCACGGCGGCCCGGAGCGGAGTGGGGGCGGGAGAGGCCATGGTAGTTTCGTTGTACGGACGCAGTCGTTGTATGCTGCTCCGGTTGCCTGATGAGAGTCAGGCCATTCCCCGGCAAAGCCACCGATCAGTTACTGATTTCCGGCACGCCGGAATTCACTGTAAGTGCATCTGAAGTCTTTGGAGTGACCCGTGGCTGCCAACTGCGACGTCTGCGGCAAGGGGCCGGGCTTCGGCAACAACATTTCGCACTCGCACCGCCGTACGTCCCGTCGCTGGAACCCGAACATCCAGCGTGTGCGTGCAGTGGTCGGTCGGACGCCGAAGCGGCTCAACGTCTGCACCTCGTGCATCAAGGCCGGCAAGGTCTCGCGCTAATCCACGACCCACGTCGTAGCGCAGCCTCTGCGGTTGCCTTGAAAGCCGGTCCACCTTCCGGGTGGGCCGGCTTTTTGCGGTCCGCGTACCATCGCCGGGCGCCCGGAGCCACGGCGTGACGTCCGGAGCCGCAGCGACCGTCTGACGCCCTGAGCCCGGCCTGCACCGGTGTCGAGCCCTCGCCGCCGGGCGCCCCGGACCGTACCCCGGCCGTGGATGCCCGGCCCCGCTCACCACCACCCCGCGGTCTCAGCTCCGCCGGCGCCACCCGTGGTCCACCGGCCCGATCCCCTCCCCCAGAGCGAACCCGGCGGCGATCGCCCCGGTCACATACTCCTTGGCCTCACTCACGGCCTCCGGGACGCCGAGCCCCTTCGCCAGGCCCGCCGCGATCGCCGAGGCGAGGGTGCACCCGGTGCCGTGGGTGTGCCGGTTGTCGTGCCGGGGGGCGCGCAGCCAGTGCTCCGCGGTGCCGTCGGTGAGCAGATCCACCGCGTCGCCCGTGAGATGGCCGCCCTTGATCAGCACCCAGCGGGGCCCGAAGGCGAGGACGGCGTCCGCGGCCCGGCGCATCCCGCTCTCTCCGGAGACCTCCACCCCCGTCAGCTGGGCCACCTCGTCCAGGTTGGGGGTGGCCACGGTCGCGACGGGCAGCAGCCGGTGGCGTACGGAGTCGAGGGCGGACCTCGCGAGCAGGGAGTCCCCGTGCTTGGAGACCCCGACCGGATCGACGACGACGGGCGCGTCCGTGGCGGCCAGCAGTCCCGCGACCGTCTCCACGAGCTGCGCGGACGCCAGCATCCCGGTCTTCACGGCCTGGACGCCGATGTCGTCGACGACACTGCGGTACTGGGCGCGTACCGCCTCCACGGGAAGTTCCCAGTACCCCTGGACACCCCGTGAGTTCTGCGCGGTGACGGCCGCTATGACGCTCATGCCGTGGGTGCCGAGGGCGAGCATCGTCTTCAGATCGGCCTGGATGCCCGCGCCGCCGCCGGAGTCGGAGCCGGCGACGGTCAGGACCAGCGGCGGCGTCACGATCCCTCCGGGGAGCCGAAGTGGTCCCAGCCGCCCTTGCTGTGCCAGGGCAGACCGTCGACGGTCACCTGGGGCGGCCCGGACGGGCCGAGGACCTCGCCGATGACCTTCCAGCGGGCGGGCAGCTTCACATCGGGCGGGAAGGCCGCCACGATCGCGTGGTCCTCTCCCCCGGTCAGCACCCACTGGAGGGGGTCGACACCGACGGCCTGGCCGATGTCGTTCATCTGGCCGGGGATGTCGATGGCGCCCGACCGCAGATCGATACGGACCCGGCTGGCCTCCGCGATGTGCCCGAGGTCGGCGATGAGTCCGTCGCTGATGTCGCACATCGCCGTAGCGCCCAATCCGGCCGCGGCGGGCCCCGCGTGGTACGGCGGTTCGGGCCGCCGGTGCGCCTCCACGAAGGCGCGCGGCGAGCGGAATCCCCGGGACAGGACCGCGTGCCCGGCCGCGGACCAGCCCAGCCAGCCGGTGTAGGCGACGACGTCACCGGGGCGCGCCCCGGCCCGGGTGACGGGTTCCAGACCGCGCAGATCACCGAGCGCGGTGACCGCGAGGGTGATCACATCGCCGCGTACGACGTCCCCGCCGACCACGGCCGCGCCCGCGACCTGGCACTCGTCCCGGATGCCGTCCATCAGCTCGGTGGCCCAGGTGACCGGCAGTTCGGCCGGGACGACGAGCCCGAGGAGGAGCGAGGTGGGAACCGCGCCCATGGCCGCGATATCGGCCAGATTCTGGGCGGCGGCCTTGCGGCCCACGTCGTACGCCGTCGACCAGTCACGGCGGAAGTGCCGTCCCTCCAGCAGGACGTCCGTGCTCGCCACGACCCTGCTGTCGGGGGCGTCGACGACGGCCGCGTCGTCCCCGGGTCCGAGCCGGACCGCGGGGGTGGAGGTGAGCCGGGAGGTGAGTTCTCTGATGAGACCGAACTCCCCCAACTCGCCCACAGTGCCCTTCACCGAGTCCCACCTCTCCGTCGTCCCGCCGGACCACCCGGCTGAGCTGTTCTGCTGCGGTTTCCCCGCGGTCGCGAACCGCGGGGCCCGTGGGTACCGTCGATGTCCCGCACACGTACGCGCGCGGGGCATCCGTACGACGCACCCGTACCGGGTTCCCGTCGGCGGACCGCGGATCCGGACACGGAATCCCGGGCCCGACATGTAGCCGACACGTAAGGGATACGTAAGAGATCCACTGATCCGTCAAGAGATACGTCAACTTCTGCTTTCCGCACGCCACACTACGGACGCCACCCGGCGCGCGGGTCTCCCCCCGGCCCGTGACGACGCGATACCGTGGCGTCCCTTTCTCCCCCCTGGGGTCTCCCCGCCGAAGGTAGGGGAAACGATCCCAGGGCCGCCCTGGAGGTTCCGTGGTACAGGCGTACATCCTGATTCAGACCGAGGTGGGCAAGGCGTCGACCGTCGCCGAGACCATCGGGAAGATCCCGGGAGTGATGCAGGCCGAGGACGTCACCGGCCCCTACGACGTGATCGTGCGCGCGCAGGCCGACACCGTCGACGACCTGGGGCGCCTGGTGGTCGCCAAGGTCCAGCAAGTGGACGGCATCACCCGAACCCTGACCTGCCCGGTCGTGCACCTGTAGCCCCCGTCTACGCTTGGCCGGTGAACTTCGCCCGGTCCGCACTGCTCCCCGCCTCCGCCGTGGTGCTGCTCGCCGTCGCGGGCTGCTCCACATCGGACGCTGCCCTTCCGGTCCCCGTTCCCAGTCCCCCGCCCGAGGAAGCCGCGCTGTGCGCGGCCCTGCACGACGAACTCCCGAAGACGGTCGCCGGGCACGACCGCACCGACCTGGATCCGGCCTCGGAGCTGACCGCCGGCTGGGGCGACGCCGCGATCGTACTGCGCTGCGGCGTCCCCCGGCCCGCGAAGATGAGCAGCCCCCAGACGCTCGGGATGGAGGCGAACGGCGTCAACTGGATGCTGGAGCAGCGGACCGAGGGCCCCCGCTTCACCACGACCTACCGCGAGACCTATGTCGAGGTGACCCTCGACGAGCGGTACGCCCACGACTCCACCCCGCTCGCCGACCTGGCCGGACCGGTCGCCAGGACCGTGCCGGCCACGCTGGAGATCCCCTGAGCGGTACACCCGGCGCCACCGCGCGCCCGGGACCGGCCCCCGGACCCCGGAGGTCGTCCCGCCGTCTCCGCCGGGCGCGCGGTCGACGGCCGTCTCCCGGCCGGCTTCCCTGGGCCCGGCGGCCGGGAGGTGCCCACAGCCTCCGGTGAGCGCGCCGGTCCACCGGCGGCTACGGGACACCCGGCCCGGTCACAGCACTAGCGAAGCCCGGTGGAGCGGCGCAGCGCCGCCCGGATCAGCAGATCCACCAGTTCGGGGTAGGTGACGCCGGTCTCCTGCCACATGCGCGGGTACATGGAGATCGGAGTGAAACCGGGCATCGTGTTGATCTCGTTGATGACGAACCGGCCGTCCTCGGTGAGGAAGAAGTCCGCGCGGACCAGTCCCTCGCAGGACGCGGCGTCGAAGGCGTCCACCGCGAGCCGCCGCACCTCGGCGCTCTGCTCCCCGGTGAGCGGCGCGGGGACGATCCCCGGCGCCGAGTCGATGTACTTGGCCTCGAAGTCGTAGAAGTCGTGCGACTGCACGGACGGGATCTCGGCCGGGACGCTGGCGCGCGGGCCGTCCTCGAACTCCAGCACACCGCACTCGATCTCCCGGCCGCGCACCAGCGCCTCCACGAGGATCTTGGGGTCGTGGCGCCGGGCCTCCTCGACCGCCGCGTCCAGGCCGTCGGCGGAGTCGACCTTGGTGATGCCGATGGACGAGCCGGCCCTCGCGGGCTTGATGAACAGCGGCCAGCCGTGCTCACCGGCGAAACCGATGATCTTCTTGCGGGCGGCGGCGGGGTCCAGCTCCCACTCGCGCGGGCGGATCACCTCGTACGGGCCGACGGGCAGCCCGAAGGAGAGGAACACCCGCTTCATGTACTCCTTGTCCTGGCCGACGGCCGAGGCGAGCACCCCGGATCCGACATAGGGCACCCCGGACAGCTCCAGCAGCCCCTGGAGGGTGCCGTCCTCCCCGTACGGGCCGTGCAGGACGGGGAAGACGACGTCGACCTCGCCGAGCGCCTTGGGCACGGCGCCGGGCTCGCTGTAGAGGAGTTCGCGGTTGGCGGGTTCCACGGAGAGGACGACCCCGCCGTCGGTGGACTCGGCCAGCTCCCCCACGTCCGGGGTGCGGCGCTCGGTGATCGCCATCCGCTCCGGTTCGTCGGCGGTGAGCACCCAGCGGCCCTGCGTCGTGATGCCGATGGGGACGACGTCGTACTTCGTACGGTCGATGGCCCGCAGTACGGCGCCGGCGGTGACGACGGAGATCCCGTGTTCGGAGCTGCGGCCGCCGAAGACGACGGCGACGCGCGGCTTACGGGACGGCTGCCCGTCGCTCCGCGGGGCACGGGTCTGCTGCTCAGGGCTCTGGGGGAGGTTCTCGCTGCTCATAACGTCCTGAGACTACCGTGCGCCTCCCCGTGTGCCACCGGCCCGCGCCGGGCGGATCGGGTGTGTCAGCGGCGCTCCGGCTTCGCGCTGCGGGACATCAGCTCCTTGAGCGCGACCACCGGCGGCTTGCCCTCGTGGACGATGCCGACGACCGTCTCGGTGATGGGCATGTCGACGCCGTGCCGACGGGCCAGATCGAGCACCGACTCACAGGACTTGACGCCCTCGGCGGTCTGCCGGGTGACCGCGATGGTCTCCTGGAGGGTCATGCCCTTGCCGAGGTTCAGTCCGAAGGTGTGGTTGCGCGACAGCGGGGAGGAGCAGGTCGCCACCAGGTCGCCGAGTCCGGCGAGTCCGGAGAACGTCAGCGGGTCCGCGCCCATCGCGAGGCCGAGCCGGGTGGTCTCTGCGAGCCCCCGGGTGATCAGGGAGCCCTTGGCGTTGTCGCCGAGGCCCATGCCGTCCGCGATGCCGACGGCGAGTCCGATGACGTTCTTCACCGCGCCACCGAGTTCGCAGCCGACCACATCGGTGTTGGTGTACGGGCGGAAGTACTGGGTGTGGCACGCGGACTGGAGCCGCCGTGCGACCGCCGCGTCCCGGCAGGCGACGACCGCGGCGGCGGGCAGCCGCTGGGCGATCTCCTTGGCGAGGTTGGGCCCGGTGACGACGGCGACCCGGTCGCCGGGGACCTGGGCGACCTCCTCGATGACCTCGCTCATCCGCTTGGCGGTGCCGAGTTCGACGCCCTTCATCAGGGAGACGAGAACGGTCCCCGCGGGCAGCTCCGGCGCCCAGGCGGCGAGGTTTCCGCGGAGCGTCTGGGAGGGGACGGCGAGGACGGTGAGGTCCGCGCCGTCGAGTGCCTCGGCGGGGTCGGTGGTGGCCCGGAGCCGGGGCGGAAGCTCAATTCCCGGCAGATAGTCGGGGTTGGTGCGGGTGGTGTTGACGGCCTCGGCGAGTTCGGGGCGGCGGCCCCAGAGGGTCACCTCGCAGCCCGCGTCCGCGAGGACCATGCCGAAGGCCGTGCCCCATGAGCCGGTTCCGAAGACGGCCGCCTTGGCGGGGTGTGTCACAGTGTTCCTTCCCCTGCGGCCTTGCGCCGCTGTTCTGCCCGGGCCGTGCGGTTGTCGTACGGCTCGTCCGGTGCCTTCTCGCCGCGTACCTCTTCGAGCAGCGAGGTGATCGCGGCCATGATGGCCTCGGTCGCCTCGCGCAGCACCTCGGGCGTGGGCTCCAGATCGTAGAACCCGCTGAGGTCGACCGGGGGTCCCGCCTGCACGATCAGGGTTTTACGGGGGAACAGCCGCAGCTTCTTCTCCCGGGCGTACGGCGGCATCGCGAGATTGGCGCCCCACTGGGCGACCGGAATGACGGGCACCTTCGTCTGGAGCGCGATACGGGCGGCTCCGGTCTTCCCCGCCATGGGCCACATTTCGGGGTCCCGGGTGATGGTGCCCTCGGGATAGAAGGCGACGCATTCGCCCCGCTCAATGGCCAGGACGGCGGCGCGGTACGCGTCCAGCGCATTGGTCGACTCGCGGTAGACGGGGATCTGCCTGGTCCCGCGGAGCATCATCCCGACGAACGAGCCCTTGAACAGGGCGGCCTTCGCCAGAAAGCGCGGCACCCGTCCCGAGTTGTACTGGAAGTGCGCATACGAAAGGGGGTCGAGATAGGAGTTGTGATTGACCGCGGTGATGAATCCGCCGTCGGCCGGAATGTGTTCCGTTCCCCGCCAGTCCCGCTTGAACAGAACCAACAGCGGCGGTTTTGCGATGACCGCCGCCAGGCGGTACCAGAAGCCGATTCTACGGCGGGACACGCGCACACCCTTCTTCTGTGACCTGGCCTTTGCCGGGCCGCCGGGGGTCAAGTGTCGCCCCGCGCCCCTGCTCTGTCGAGCACACCGTACGCCCCGGTCACCGGACCGGCCCCCCGGTTTGTCACAGGGCCGGGCCACAATGGGGGCCGATGCGCACGGACGGAGAGCTGACCACGGACACCGACACGACGGCCCACTGGTCCCTGGTGGTCCCGCTGAAACCCCTTGTACTGGCCAAGAGCCGACTGGCCCCGGCCGTCGGCGGCGTTCCCCGGTCGCGGCTCGCGCTCGCGTTCGCCCAGGACACCGTGGCGGCGGTGCTGGCCTGCCCGGCCGTGCGGGATGTGGCCGTTGTCACGGACGACCCGGTGGCCGCCGCGAAGCTCGCCGCGCAGGGTGCCAGGATCGTGCCGGACCTGCCGGGCGCGGGGCTCAACGCAGCGCTGGCACACGGCGCGGAGGCGGTCCGGGAACGGCGGCCCGACGCCCCGGTGGCCGCGCTGAACGCGGATCTGCCCGCGCTGCGCCCGCTGGAATTGGCCCGGGTGCTGGGGTACGCGACGGGATTTCCGCGCGCGTTTCTGGCGGACCGCGCCGGTATCGGGACGACATTGCTCACGGCGGCCCCGGGCATCGAATTGCGCCCCGGTTTCGGGGGTCCCTCCCGGCGCCGGCATTCGGCTTCGGGGGCCGTGGAAATCCCCCTCGACGGTGTCGATTCGGTACGCCAGGACGTGGACACTCCGGACGATCTGACGGCCGCGCTCGCCCTGGGGGCGGGCTCCCGCACCACCGCCGTTCTCGCGGCGGACGCCCGGGCGGCGCGGGGCTGAACCGGTGGTCACCCTCCCGCCCGGCCCGTGAGGCCCCGGCGCGGGACCCCGGCCCGCGCACGCGCCGAGCCGCCGGGACCGCCCGGGTACGTCCGCGTCCCGTACGAGACCGGCCGGCGGGCGCGGCGCCGTACACCGTGGACCGGCCCCTGGGGACCGGCGGGGAGCGGGCCCGGACCGTCCGGATGACGGGGCGGTACGGAGGCGGCGGGCCCGTCGCGTTCCGTCACCCACGGCCCGGGGGATCACGGGGACAGCCCTTAAGCTCACCTCTCATGCAGGCGACCTCATACACATACGACCCCGAGACCCGCAGCGGCAGTGTGCTGCTCGACGACGGTACCCCCGTGGACTTCGACGCCGCCGCGTTCGACGCGGGCGGGCTGCGGCTGCTGCGGCCGGGGCAGCGGGTCCGTATCGAGACGGAGGGTGAGGGCGCGGGGCTGCGTATCACGCTGGTGACGCTTCAGACGCTCTGAACCGCTGCGGGCGGCGAGCTCGCCTGCGCCCCGGAGGCCCGAGGGCCGGGCGGTCCTGATGCGATGGTGCCGTCCGGATTCGCGCGACCGGCCTCGGGGCCGTGACCTCCGTGGCCGCCACCGGGCTCACGCCCCGGACGGGCCGGGGAACGCCTCTCTCGAACACCGGACCGCCGGACGGGCGACCCCGTACCGCCGCCGGGCCGGGCTGGACCGCCTTACCCCGGGCCCGGCCGGGCCGCGGGCGGCCGTGGGACGGCCGCTGACCCCGAGGAGGGGGCCGACGGGGTGCCGCAAGGGGCCGGCTGCCCGCGGCTCACGGCCGGAGGGGCCGCCCGCGCGGGAGATTCCGTACGGGACGAAGGGCCCGGCCCCCGGACACGCCGCGGGCCGGGCTCCCCCAGGGGAGCCCGGCCCGGCGCGTGAGTGGCCCTGAGGCCCGGTACCGCTTACCTCCGCTACCTCTTCCGGGTAGCGGTCTTCTTGGCGGCGGTCGTACGCGCGGTCGCCTTCTTGGCCGGCGCCTTCTTCGCGGTGGCCTTCTTGGCCGGGGCGGTCTTCTTGGCAGCCGCCTTCTTGGTGGTGGCCTTCTTCGCCGTGGTCTTCTTGGCGGCGGTCTTCTTCGTGGCCGTGGTCTTCTTGGCCGCGGTCTTCTTCACGGCGGTCTTCTTGGCCGCGACCTTCTTGGCCGGAGTGGCCTTCTTGGCAGCCGCCTTCTTGGCGGTGGCCTTCTTCGCCGCCGCCTTGGCGGTCGTACGGGTGGCGCCGCCCGAGAGGCTGCCCTTGGGCGCCTTCTTCACCGCGACCTCGCCACCGCGCGGAAGCTTCTTCGAGCCGCTGACCAGGTCCTTGAACCCCTGACCCGCACGGAAACGCGGTACGGAGGTCTTCTTGACCCGCACCCGCTCACCCGTCTGCGGGTTGCGGGCGTAGCGGGCGGGTCGGTCGACCTTCTCGAACGAGCCGAAGCCGGTGACCGAGACCCGGTCTCCGGCGACAACCGCGCGGACGATCGCGTCAAGCACCGCGTCGACAGCGTCGGCGGCCTGCTGACGACCGCCGAGCTTGTCGGCAATCGCTTCTACGAGCTGCGCCTTGTTCACGTCTTCCCCTTCGGAGACATTGCCGGAACGAATCTGTCCAGGCTTTTTCGCACGTTAGGCAGATATATACCGCAAATCAAACACGAAACGGGCTAATCACCCTAGTGCCGCAACGAAGTCGGCCGTGGATGTCGACCCTTCGCGAGTTCGGGTGTCAGTCGCCTTCAGGGAATCGGCCCTCGTCGAGGTCCTGCATCAAGCGGTCCAGACGCCGTGCCGCATCCGGGAGATCGTGCTTCGCCGCGGCCGTGATGACCAGCAGCTTCCGGGAGAGCGCCATCCGTACGCCCTCCGGGACTTGCAGTTCACGCACGGCTGTGTGCGCTTCCTTCAATCGGGCCGCGACCTCCTCGTAGAGCTTGAGTTGGTTGTCGCGTTCCATGCACCGATTGTGCCATCTGGGGCGAGTTGTCGCCCGGGAGGGGCTCAACGCACGACCGCGCCCCCCACCGGAAGGTGGGGGGCGCGGTTGGGGAAAAGCGCTGATCAGACCTGAATAGTGCGCGGTTTGAAGGAGGGCCGGGACGCCTCGTAAGCGGCGATGTCCGCTTCGTTCTGAAGGGTGAGGCTGATGTCGTCGAGACCGTTCAGCAGCCGCCAGCGGGCGTTCTCGTCCAGCTCGAAACCGGCGGTGAACCCGGGCGCGCGGACCTCGCGCTCCTGGAGGTCGACGGTGATCTCGACCGCCGGGTCGGCCTCCGTCAGCTCCCACAGCCCGTCGACGGTCTCCTGCGGCAGAACCACGGTCAGCAGGCCGTTCTTGAGCGAGTTCCCGCGGAAGATATCGGCGAACCGGGAGGAGATGACGGTCTTGAAGCCGTAGTTCTGGAGCGCCCAGACGGCGTGCTCACGGGAGGAGCCGGTGCCGAAGTCGGGGCCCGCGACCAGGACCGTCGCTCCCTGCCGCTCGGGCTGGTTGAGGACGAAGGCGGGATCCTTGCGCCAGGCCTCGAAGAGCCCGTCCTCGAAGCCGTCGCGGGTGACCTTCTTCAGCCAGTGGGCCGGGATGATCTGGTCGGTGTCGACATTGCTGCGGCGCAGCGGGACGGCCCGGCCGGTGTGTGCGGTGAATGCTTCCATGGCTGATCAGACTCCAGCGGGCGTACGGGCGGCGTCGTCGGACAGGTCGGCCGGGGAGGCCAGGTGGCCCCGTACGGCGGTGGCCGCGGCGACCTGGGGGGAGACCAGATGGGTCCGGCCGCCCTTGCCCTGCCTGCCCTCGAAGTTGCGGTTGGACGTGGACGCGGAGCGCTCGCCGGGCGCGAGTTGGTCGGGGTTCATGCCCAGACACATCGAGCAGCCGGCGTGCCGCCACTCGGCGCCCGCGGCGGTGAAGACCTTGTCCAGGCCCTCCTCGACGGCCTGGAGGGCCACCCTGACCGAGCCGGGGACGACCAGCATCCGTACGCCGTCGGCCACTTTGCGGCCGTCCAGGATGGAGGCGGCCGAGCGCAGGTCCTCGATACGGCCGTTGGTGCAGGAGCCTACGAAGACGGTGTCGACCTTGATGTCCCGCAGCGCCTGGCCCGCGGTCAACCCCATGTACTCCAGGGCCTTTTCGGCGGCGAGCCGCTCCGAAGCGTCCTCGTACGAAGCCGGGTCGGGGACGTTCGACGACAGGGGCGCGCCCTGGCCGGGGTTGGTGCCCCAGGTGACGAACGGGGCGAGCGCGGTGGCGTCGATGACGACCTCGGCGTCGAAGACGGCGTCGTCGTCGGTGCGCAGGGTCTTCCAGTACGCGACCGCCGCGTCCCAGTCCGCCCCCTCGGGGGCGTGGTCACGGCCGCGCAGATAGTCGAAGGTGGTCTGGTCGGGAGCGATCATGCCCGCCCGCGCGCCCGCCTCGATCGACATGTTGCAGATGGTCATCCGGGCCTCCATCGAGAGCTTCTCGATGGCCGGACCGCGGTACTCCAGGACGTAGCCCTGACCGCCGCCGGTGCCGATCCTGGCGATGATCGCGAGGATCAGGTCCTTGGCGGTGACGCCGTCGGGCAGCTCGCCCTCGACGGTGATCGCCATGGTCTTGGGGCGGGCCATCGGCAGGGTCTGGGTCGCCAGCACATGCTCGACCTGGGACGTGCCGATGCCGAAGGCCAGCGCGCCGAAGGCGCCGTGCGTGGATGTGTGCGAGTCGCCGCAGACCACGGTGGTGCCGGGCTGGGTCAGTCCCAGCTGGGGGCCCACGACATGGACGACACCCTGCTCGACGTCGCCGAGCGGGTGCAGCCGTACACCGAAGTCCGCGCAGTTCTTGCGCAGGGTCTCCAGCTGGACGCGGGAGACCGGGTCGGCGATGGGCTTGTCGATGTCGAGGGTCGGGGTGTTGTGGTCCTCGGTGGCGATGGTGAGGTCGAGCCGCCGGACCCGGCGGTTGCCGAGCCGGAGGCCGTCGAACGCCTGGGGGCTGGTCACCTCGTGCAGCAGGTGCAGATCGATGAAGAGAAGGTCGGGCTCGCCCTCGGCGCGCCGGACGACATGGTCGTCCCAGACCTTCTCCGCGAGTGTCCTACCCATCGCTTTCCCTCCGGCCGGCCACGGTGCCGGCACCACTAGAGATCTTGTGCGGGCCCGATGGTCCATGGGCCGCATCTACAGACTGTCGGGTTCTCCGGAAAATTGAACTTGCGTTTCACAGTGTGAGACGCGAGTATCGTTTCATGGACAACTCTAGCGGCGTCGGCGTTCTCGACAAGGCGGCTCTGGTTCTGAGCGCACTGGAGTCCGGTCCGGCCACCCTCGCCGGGCTGGTCGCGGCGACCGGGCTCGCACGACCCACGGCCCACCGGCTGGCCGTGGCCCTCGAACACCACCGGATGGTGGCGAGGGACATGCAGGGCCGGTTCATCCTGGGTCCGCGCCTGGCGGAGCTGGCCGCGGCTGCCGGCGAGGACCGGCTGCTGGCCACGGCGGGGCCGGTGCTCACGCATCTGCGCGATGTGACGGGCGAGAGCGCGCAGCTCTACCGCCGCCAGGGGGACATGCGGATCTGTGTGGCGGCGGCCGAGCGGCTGTCCGGACTGCGGGACACCGTCCCGGTCGGCTCGACGCTGACGATGAAGGCCGGTTCGTCGGCGCAGATCCTGATGGCGTGGGAGGAGCCCGAGCGGCTGCACCGCGGCCTCCAGGGCGCCCGCTTCACGGCGACGGCGCTCTCCGGCGTACGGCGCAGGGGCTGGGCCCAGTCGATCGGTGAGCGCGAGCCGGGCGTGGCCTCGGTCTCGGCGCCCGTACGGGGCCCGTCGAACCGGGTGGTCGCCGCCGTCTCGGTCTCCGGACCGATCGAGCGCCTGACCCGGCACCCGGGCCGGATGCATGCCCAGGCGGTCATCGACGCGGCCGTGCGGCTGAGCGAGGCACTGCGCCGCAACGGCTGACGCGGAGCACGCCGGGGACCGCCGGGACCGCCTCGGGGACATCGAGCAGCGCCGGCAGAACCAGTGGAACCAGCAGGACCTGCTGGGCCGGCAGGACCAGAAGAACCGGAAGGGCCAGAGAACACCGAGCACATCCGGAGGGGGAACTCCCGCATCGCGCGCCCGGTTTGGCGGCCGTCCCAACTCGGCGGCGGACACGGGACGTTCCCCCGCCCCACCGCGCCATGGGACCCCCGGCCCCGCCCCGGGTGCGCACACGAAGAAGCCCTCCGCGCTTGCGCGAAGGGCTTCTCTCTCTGTACCCCCGACCGGATTCGAACCGGCGCTACCGCCTTGAGAGGGCGGCGTGCTAGGCCGCTACACAACGGGGGCAAAGGGTAAATCTCGGAGTTCCGCTGGGCTACCAGGACTCGAACCTAGACTAAATGAACCAGAATCACTCGTGCTGCCAATTACACCATAGCCCATGGTGGTTTAGACCAGTACCCCCGACCGGATTCGAACCGGCGCTACCGCCTTGAGAGGGCGGCGTGCTAGGCCGCTACACAACGGGGGCCCTAGCGATCCCGCCCGGCGGAGCCGGGCTCTGTCACTGCGCGATCAACGGGAGCGACCCAGGTGATCAGCAGGATGGATCTGTACCCCCGACCGGATTCGAACCGGCGCTACTGCCTTGAGAGGGCAGCGTGCTAGGCCGCTACACAACGGGGGCTTTGCAGATAAGCTCTGCGAGCTGGCCTACCAGGACTCGAACCTAGACTAACTGAACCAGAATCAGTCGTGCTGCCAATTACACCATAGGCCACCAAAACGCAACCCCCGGGCGGGGGCTCTGTTTGGTCTTGCGCTTTCCGGCCTGGCCTCTCGGTCCTGCTCGGGTGGCGCAGGAAGAACATTACCCGAAGGTGGACGGCGCTCCAAAACGGGTATCGCCCTGCAACAGGGCGGGGAGCTGGTCGAGACCGGTGATCCGGATCAGCTCGGGACGCCCGCCGATTCCGGTGCGGTCCAGCCAGATCCCGGTCAGTCCCGCCTCGACCGCACCGCGCGCGTCGATGTCGGGCTCGTCACCCACGTACGCCACCTCCCCGGGCGGCAGACCGATGGCCTCGCACGCGGTGTGGAAGGCCTGGGCGTCGGGCTTGGAGAAGCCCAGCTCGGCCGCGCACACGACGGCCTCGAACCGGTCGCGCACGCCGAGGGCCGTCAGCTTGCGCTCCTGGACCACGAGGGAGGAATTGGACAGGACGGCGTGGCGGTACCCGTCCGCGAGGACGTCCAGGGCGGGGACGGTGTCCGGGAAGAGGCTCCAGGCGGCCTCGAAGTGGACGATGTACCGGTCGAACCACGCGTCGGCCTCGGCGTCGCTCAGCGTCTGCCCGGTGAACATCCGTACCCGGTCGCGCCGCTGCCCCTGCCAGTCGACCTCTCCGGCGGTGAACCGCGTCCAGTGCACCGCGGTGACCTCCTTCCAGTGCGCGAGGGCCTGGTCGGCGGAGTCGTACCCGCCGTCCAGGCCCTCGGCCCGCAGATGCCCGAGGATCCCCAGGCGGTCGGAGCTGTGGTAGTCGAAGATCGTGTCGTCCACGTCCCAGAGGACCGCGCGAATCGGCATGATCCAACCGTAGCCGCCCCTGCCGGGAATCCGGGAGTCCTGCGCCGGTGCGCACCTCGCGCGGCCGGCCGGGAGCGCCTTGGGGTACGGCGGGCGGGGCGTCCCGGTCCGCGGGACCCCGCCCGTCCCACCGGCGGCCGCGGCCTCAGGCCGCGAGCTTCGCCAGGGCCGCGTCGATCCTCGCGAGCGTCCTCTCCCTGCCCAGGATCTCCAGGGACTCGAAGAGCGGCAGGCCCACCGTGCGGCCGGTGACGGCGACACGGACCGGCGCCTGGGCCTTGCCGAGCTTGAGGCCGTGGACCTCACCGGCGGCGAGGACCGCCTCCTTCAGCGCCTCCGGTCCCGACCAGTCGGCGGCGGCCAGCTTCTCGCGGGCGGTGGCCAGCAGCTCGGCCGCACCCGGCTTCATCGCCTTGTCCCAGGACGCCTCGTCCTCGACCGGGGCGTCCAGGAAGAGGAAGTCCACATTGGCGGTGATGTCGGACAGCACGGTCAGCCGGGTCTGTGCGTACGGCGCGATCGCCTCCCACGCGGCCCGGTCGAAGCGCTCCGGCTCCCAGTTCGCGTGGGGGGCGCGCAGCCAGGGCTCGCACGCCTCGGTGAACGCCTTCACATCCAGCCGGCGGATGTGGTCCGCGTTGATCGCCTCGGCCTTCTTGAGGTCGAACCGGGCCGGATTGGCGTTGACGTCCGCGATGTCGAACGCCGCCACCAGCTCGGCGACCGAGAAGACGTCCTGGTCGGCCGAGAAGGACCAGCCGAGCAGCGAGAGGTAGTTGAGCAGGCCCTCGGGGAGGAAGCCGCGCTCGCGGTAGAGGTTCAGCGACGCCTGCGGGTCGCGCTTGGAGAGCTTCTTGTTGCCCTCGCCCATCACATACGGAAGGTGGCCGAACGCCGGGATCTCCTTGGCCAGCCCCAGCTCGATCAGCGCCTTGTACAGGGCGATCTGGCGGGGGGTGGAGGAGAGCAGATCCTCGCCGCGCAGTACGTGCGTGATCTCCATCAGCGCGTCGTCCACCGGGTTGACCAGCGTGTACAGCGGCGCGCCGTTGGCGCGGACGATGCCGTAGTCCGGCACGTTCTCCGGGGTGAAGGTCAGCTCGCCGCGGACCAGGTCGGTGAAGGTGATCGTCTCGTCGGGCACCCGGAAGCGGACGATGGCCGAACGGCCCTCCGCCTCGTAGGCCGCCACCTGCTCGGCGGTCAGCTCACGGCAGTGGCCGTCGTAGCCCGACGGCCTGCCCTCGGCGCGCGCCACCGCACGGCGGACCTCCAGCTCCTCGGGGGAGCAGTAGCAGTGGTACGCGTACCCTCCGGCCAGCAGCCTGCCGGCGACGTCCCGGTAGCGGTCCATCCGCTGCGACTGGCGGTACGGCGCGTGGGGGCCGCCCGTCTCGGGGCCCTCGTCCCAGTCCAGGCCCAGCCAGCGCATCGAGTCGAGCAGCTGCTCGTACGACTCCTCGGAGTCGCGGGCCGCGTCGGTGTCCTCGATACGGAAGACCATGGTGCCGCCGGTGTGCCGGGCGAAGGCCCAGTTGAACAGTGCCGTGCGGACCAGGCCCACGTGCGGGTTGCCGGTCGGGGAGGGACAGAAACGTACGCGCGGGGGTGCCCCCTGCTCGCGCGGTGCCGAGAGCTTGGGGGAATTCGCGTTAGCCACGCTTGATCACCTTGTTGGTGAGAGTGCCGATGCCTTGGACGGTGACGGCGACCTCGTCGCCGACGTTGAGGGGGCCGACTCCCGCCGGGGTGCCGGTGAGGATCACATCGCCCGGGAGCAGGGTCATGGCCTCGGAGATGTTGACGATCAGCTCCTCGATGGAGTGGACCATCTGGCTCGTACGGCCGAGCTGGCGCTGTTCCCCGTTGACGGTGCACTGGATGGCGAGATCCGACGGGTCGAGGTCCGTCTCCACCCAGGGGCCGAGGGGGCAGGCCGTGTCGAAGCCCTTGGCCCTGGCCCACTGCTTCTCGCGCCGCTGCACATCGCGGGCGGTGATGTCGTTGGCGCAGGTGTAGCCGAGGATGACGTCCTTGACGCGCTCGCGGGGGACCTCGCGGCACATACGGCCGATGACGACGGCGAGTTCGGCCTCGTGGTGCAGTTCCCGGGAGAAGGAGGGGTACACGATGGCGTCGCCGGAGCCGATCACCGAGGTGGAGGGCTTGAAGAAGGCGAACGGCTCGTCGGGGACCTCGTGGCCCAGTTCGGCCGCGTGCTCCGCGTAGTTGCGGCCGAAGGCCACGACCTTGTTGGGGAGTACGGGCGGCAGCAGCCGCACCTTGTCGAGCGGGACCTTGGTGCCCGACAGCTCGAAGTCCGCGAACGGAATGCCCTTGATGATGTCGAGAACGAGGCCGCCGGGGCCGCCGGGACCGGCGTCCTCGACCGCGCCGAAGGCGACATTGCCGTCGATGGAGAATCTGGCGATGCGCACGGGATGCGGCTGCCCCTCTGTTGCTGGTGACGCCTGCTGGAGTCTGACGCTCCAGGCTAACGCGGCAGGGGGGCCGGTTTCCCGCGGGTTTCGCCCCCGGCGCGCATCACCGTGCCGGGGGCGGCGGACCGCCTCCCGCGGGTCAGGACGCGGGGGCGTCCACCAGGACCGTGCGGCGCGGGTTGGCCGTCCGGGCGGGGAGGTCGAGCGTGTGCTCCGGCTGCTCCGGGGCGGGCAGGGGACCGGCGTCCTCGAGGTGGATCAGGGTGGTGCGCCGGGGGTTGGCTATGTTGCGGAGCACGGTCGTCTTCATCGGCTTCATCGGGTCTCTTCCGACCTGTCGGCATTCGGCCGCCCGGACGGGCGGCGGCGGTTTACAAAGCAGTCAGCTTTGTAACGCGTCAGGTTAAACATTCAATTCCTGGGGAAGTGATGTGGCAGGCGTCTGTGCCATGTGAGTTTGCTCACGAGTTGACGGTCAATTCGGTCATTACGGACCGTCAAGCCGCGCCCGGGAAACGGACATTGCGTACCTGAAGCCACCATTCCGCTCTTGATCAGAAGAGTCGGGGCCGGGTTCACCCTTCGACAACCCGTACGGATTAGTCCGATTCACCCCTCTACGTCTTTCTACGTCTGGTGACGCACCGCTCACATGGCGTCACTCTGGTCACAGCACGGTACGCGGCCCTTGTTGGAGATCCTGCACTGTGCTGGAATTCCACGCACCGCCGCAGATTCAGTCCGGCGCGCTAGGGGCGCAATGCAGCGCCGAGCGGCGGCGGGAAAGGGGGACAAGCGCCGGTCTCACGACCACGAAAGAGGCGCTTGACCGCGCCTCACCGACGCCGACACCGTCCCGCCGTTCTGCGGAGGGACGCCTGGTCCAGAGGTTGCGACGCTAGTGCAGGGACGTTTCAAGAGGGATGGCAGCGCTGCGGCGGAACAGGAGCCGCGCGGCGGGACCGACCGCGGATCCTCGCCCCAGCACATCCAGGGCCAGGGTCAGAGTCCGGTGATCCCGGGGGACGGCGGCGACCGCGCCGGCCCACGGCCCGGGACGGGTCCCGGCGGACCCGGCATCAACATCAACCAGGGGGGACCCGGCGCGGCCGCCGGGGCGCCCCCCGGCGAGGCACCCCCGGGAGGCGAGAGCGCTCCCCCGTCGAAACCGGCGAAGCGCCCCTCCGGCGCGGGCTCGCGAATAGCCCTGCGGAACTGGCGCATCAGCACCCGGCTCGTCTCCCTGCTGACGCTGCCCGTCGTCGCGGCGACCACCCTGGGCGGACTCCGTATCAACGAGTCCATGGACCGGATGAAGCAGCTGGAGCACATGCAGCTGCTCACCGACATGACGCAGGAGGCGACCAAGCTCGCGGCCGCCCTCCAGGCCGAGCGCGACCTGACGGCCGGACCGCTGGCCAACGACCCCACGGCCAGCGACTCGAAGGTGACCGCGCCCCGGCTCGCGACCGACCGCGCGGAGGAGTCCTTCTTCGCCATCACGGACCGGATCCCCAACGAGGGCGACGACACGATGGAGGCGATCCGCTCGACCGCCTCCCAGATCGCCAGCCAGGTCAAGAAGCTCAAGGACATCCGGGAGAAGGCCTTCAAGAAGGACGAGCCTTCCTCCCTGACCGTGGAGGAGTACCACCGGCTGATCGAAGCCCTGCTCGAGCTCTCCTCGGAGATGGCGCAGGCGACCAACAACCCCGACATGATCAAGCGGACGCGCGCGCTGGCGGCCTTCTCCTCCGCCAAGGAGTACTCGTCCATGTCGCAGGCGATCATCGCGGCGGCCCTGCCGGGCGGCGGCGAGGGCGACGGCAAGCCCGTCGGCAAAGGCCCCGGGCTGAAGGAGATCGACCGGCTGTACGGCGCGAGCGCGCTGGAGAAGCACGGCAATGAGATGGAAACCTTCGACGCCGTGTACGAGTCGGCCGGAGGCAACGCGACCGAGCTGACGGAGCCGCTGGAGAACGGCAACTCCACCATGGAGGCCGCCACGCAGTACGCCACGCGGGCCCTCGGCACCCCGGGGACCCTGGGAAAGCTGGAGAAGCGCACCCATCTGGACTGGACCGACGACTACGGCGTCCGGATCGACGCCATGGCGACCATCGAGGCCACGCTGCTGGACGAGATGGAGACCCGGGCCCGTCAGCTGCGCGAGGAGTCGCAGCAGGAAGCGATCATCAACCTCGCGCTGATCCTCATCGTGCTGGGTGTCTCGCTCATCGGCGCCTTCGTCGTCGCCCGCTCCATGATCCGCTCGCTGCGCCGGCTCCAGGACACGGCCACCAGGGTCGCCCAGGACCGGCTGCCCGAGCTCGTCAAACAGCTCTCGGAGTCCGACCCCCAGGACGTGGACACCTCCGTGGAGTCCGTCGGAGTGCACTCGCGGGACGAGATCGGGAAGGTCGCCACGGCCTTCGACGACGTCCACCGCGAGGCGGTCCGGCTCGCCGCCGAGCAGGCCCTGCTGCGGGGCAACGTCAACGCGATGTTCACCAACCTCTCCCGGCGGTCCCAGGGACTCATCCAGCGCCAGCTGTCGCTGATCTCCGAGCTGGAGTCCCGCGAGGCCGACCCGGACCAGCTGTCCTCCCTCTTCAAGCTGGACCACCTCGCCACCCGTATGCGCCGCAACGGCGAGAACCTCCTCGTCCTCGCGGGCGAGGAGCCCGGCCGCCGCTGGACCCGGCCGGTCCCGCTGGTCGACGTCCTGCGGGCCGCCGCCTCCGAGGTGGAGCAGTACGAGCGGATCGAACTGGCGGCGGTGCCCGCGACCGAGGTCGCCGGGCGCGTCGTCAACGACCTCGTGCATCTGCTCGCCGAGCTGCTGGAGAACGCGACCTCGTTCTCCTCGCCGCAGACCAAGGTCCGGGTCACCGGTCACGCTCTGCCCGACGGCCGGGTGCTCGTCGAGATCCACGACACCGGCATCGGTCTCTCCCCGGAGGACCTCGCCGCGATCAACGAGCGGCTGGCGTCGCCGCCCACCGTGGATGTCTCGGTCTCGCGCCGCATGGGTCTGTTCGTGGTCGGCCGGCTCTCCCTGCGGCACGGCATCAGGATCCAGCTGCGCCCCTCCGACTCCGGCGGCACGACCGCGCTGGTCATGCTCCCGGTGGATGTCGCCCACGGCGGCAAGAAGGCTCCCGGGGCGCCCGGCGTCCCCGGCTCGGTGCCGCCGCCGCCCGGCGGTGGTCCCGCGGGCCTCGGCGGCAACCGCCCCGGCGGTACGGGCGCTCCCGGCTCCGGCCGGCCCGGCGGCCCCGGCGCTCCCTCGGGCGGGCTGCTCGGTACGGGGGCCCCGCGCGACCAGGTCGGCGCGGGCGCGGGCTCCGGTCCGCGCGCCGCTCTTCCCACCCGCGACGGCGGTCCGGGCCAGGGCCGCCACGGCGGCGGTCTCGCCGGCGCCTTCGGCGGCCGGGGCGCGAACAAGGCCCCGGCCCGGGACGGCGCTCCCGCCGGCGGACTGCCGCCGCGGGAGCCCGCCGACCGCGGCCGTCAGCTGCCCCCGGCTCCCCTCGCGGAGCTGCCCGGCGCCGCCGCGCCGGTTCCGGGTCCTGCCGGCTGGACCGGCGAGCAGCAGCCGGGCGTCCGCCCCGCCGACTCTGCACGCGGTCACGACGACCGCGGCTACGACGACCGCGGCCGTGTCGAGGGCGGCCGTGACGAACTCGGTTACGGGGAGCGGGGACGCGACGACCGCGCTCGGGACGACCGGGGCACCACCCGGGGTCCCGGTTCGACGGAGGAGTTCCCGCGTCCGGACTTCGACGCGCCCCCGCCGCCGCCCAGGCGTCCGGCGCCCACCGGAATTCCGGCGGGCCAGTACGTACGGCCGGATGTCTTCGGACCCCCGGCCCCGGCACACAGCCCCGCCCACCCCGGCCCTCCGGGCCCGCCGTCGGACCGTTCCGGGCAGTCCGGTCCCTCGGAAGGGCCCGGTCTGCCGGGCGAGTCGGGTCTGCCGGACCGGGCCGGTCCCCCGGAGCGTCCCGTCGTGCCCGGCCGGGCACCGGGGCAGTTCGCCCCGCCGCGCGACGGCGCGCAGGAGGAGCGGGGGCGGGACGTCGGCCAGGACCCGGCCGCCACCCAGCCGTTCCCCCGTCCCGATCTCGTCGCTCCCGCCCCGCCGGCCCCGGGCCGGGCCCCCGCCCCGCGCGGTTACGAGGGCTACCAGGGCGACGCGGACACGGGAACGCACAACGCGCTGCCGCCGCAGCCCCAGCCGGAGGCCCTGCCGCCGGCCGCCGGGCCCGGTGACGGCCGTACCCCGCTGTACGACACCCTGGAGACGGACTGGTTCCACACCCAGGGCCGGGGTGGCCGGGTCGACCAGCCGGGCGCCGGGGACCGGCAGGAGCCGGTGCGGCCCGCTGCCGCGCCGGAGCACACCCAGCAGATCCCGCAGGTTCCGCAGCAGCCGGCGGAACGTCCGCTGCCACCGATGCCGAGGCGCTCCCCCGCCACCGCCCCGACCGCCGCACACGGCCCCCAGGGCACCCACGGCACCCATGGCTCACCCGGCCAGGGCACCAACGGCAACGGCTGGCGGAGCTCTCCCAACGACGAGCTGGTACGCCAGGCCGAGCGGGTCAGGAAGCCCGCCGCGGGCGGTGTCACCACCTCGGGTCTGCCCCGCCGCGTCCCGCGCGCCAACCTCGTCGCGGGTACGGCTCAGGAGCAGAACGCCCAGACCGGTCCCCAGGTGTCGCGTGCGCCGGACGACGTACGCGGCAGGCTCACCAACCTCCGTCGCGGTATCCAGCAAGGACGTGAGCAGAACAGCTCGACGACCGGCAGCTTCAACCTCGGCCCCACACACCAGCAGGAGCGTTAGTTGAGCCCGATGAGCCAGGCGGCGCAGAATCTGAACTGGTTGATCACCAACTTCGTGGACAACACCCCCGGGGTGTCCCACACGGTGGTGGTCTCCGCCGACGGACTCCTGCTGGCCATGTCCGACGGCTTCCCCCGCGACCGCGCGGATCAGCTCGCCGCGGTCGCGTCCGGGCTGACCTCGCTGACCGCGGGGGCCTCCCGGATCTTCGAAGGGGGTGCCGTCAGTCAGACGGTGGTGGAGATGGAGCGCGGGTTCCTCTTCCTGATGTCCGTCTCCGACGGTTCCTCACTGGCCGTACTCGCCCACCCCGAGTGCGACATCGGCCTGGTGGGTTACGAAATGGCGCTTCTGGTCGACCGCGCGGGCAGTGTCCTCACCCCGGACCTCCGCGCAGAACTCCAGGGAAGCCTCTTGCACTGACCCACCCGGCCCCCACCCTCATCCAAGGTACGCGCTCACCGCGCCGTCCCCGTCAGGTCGCCACAGGCCCCCCACCGGCCCACGCAGACGGCACGCCGACTACTTGCTGTCCCGCCCGGAGGACTCATGACCCCGCCAACCGCCTCTCACGATCCGTACGGTGCCCACGCCGACCCCTACGGAGACGAGGGCGACCAGCCGCTGGTACGTCCGTACGCCATGACAGGCGGACGGACACGGCCGCGCTACCAGCTCGCGATCGAGGCGCTCGTGAGCACCACGGCCGATCCCGCGCTTCTCGCCGGGCTGCTCCCCGAGCACCAGCGGATCTGCCATCTGTGCCGTGAGGTGAAGTCGGTGGCAGAGGTGTCGGCCCTGCTGTCCATGCCCCTCGGCGTCGCCCGGATCCTCGTCGCCGACCTGGCGGAGGCCGGCATGGTGGCGATCCACCAGCCGGGCAACGGAGACGCCGGCGGCACGCCGGATGTGACACTGCTGGAAAGGGTGCTCAGTGGACTTCGCAAGCTCTAGCACCGGTCCGGCCCCCCGCTCGACCACCAGCGCGAAGATCGTGGTGGCGGGCGGATTCGGCGTGGGCAAGACCACGTTCGTCGGCGCCGTCTCGGAGATCAACCCGCTGCGTACCGA
>NZ_JBITFN010000034.1:0-54337 GCF_044456085.1 Streptomyces sp. NPDC051018 | reverse complement strand
ACGGGGTATCAACATATCTGGCGTTGACTTTTAGCACGCTGTTGAGTTCTCAAGGAACGGACGCTTCCATCAGACCCTCACCAGGCCCTCCGGGCTTTCCCCTTCGACATTTCAAACCTTATCAGGCTTTTTCGACCTCCCTGACCACCGCTCTGCGAGCATGCAGAGGTGTAGACCAGTTAGGATCTCGGCTTGATAGGTCGCTGCCGACCCCCGACTCAACGTCGCGTTGGGGCCAGGCAGGGGTACGAGAGTACCGGTCGCCGAGAGGCGAGGCAAATCGATTCCGGTGCGTCGCGGGGTCTGTCAACCAGTAACTTTCGGGCGGAACCGGGACTTCATCTGACATACGCTTCTGAACGATGCGCCGTCCGGGACAGGAAGGGACGGCGCAGTGACGAATCTCCACCCCCAGGGAGGCTCCATGACCACAGTGACGTCCCCTCTTGCCGGGCGCGCCATCGGACTCGCCGCGGTGCCTGATCCGGTCTTCGCCGGTGCGATGGTCGGGCCCGGTACCGCGATCGATCCCGTGCGGGAGCCGTCCGAGGCCGTCTCCCCCGTGGACGGTGTGATCGTCTCGCTGCATCCACACGCCTTTGTCGTCGTCGACGGCGACGGCCATGGGGTCCTGACTCATCTGGGCATCGACACCGTGCAGCTCAACGGTGAGGGATTCGAGCTGCTCGTCAACAAGGGGGACACCGTCACCCGTGGCCAGGCCGTGGTGCGCTGGAGCCCGACCGCGGTCGAGGAGGCCGGGAAGTCGCCGATCTGCCCGGTCGTGGCGCTGGAGGCCACCGCCGACGCGCTCTCCGGACTCCGTGAGGACGGCGATGTGAAGACCGGGGACACCCTCTTCTCCTGGCAGTGATGCCGGAGCCGTGGTGACGGCCAGTTCGACATCCACCGCGGCGGCACCGACCGTCGCTCGATCGGAGACGGGTGAAATGGAGACAACGCTGCGAGGCGTCGGGGTGAGTCACGGCGTGGCGATCGGCGAGGTCCGGCACATGGGTACGGCGGTGCTGGAGCCTCCGGTCAAGCAGAACCCGGCGCAGGACACGGAGCGCGAGCAGGGGCGGGCCCGGCAGGCGGTGGATGCGGTGGCCGCCGATCTGGTTGCCCGGGGCAATCTGGCCGGTGGTGAGGCGCAGGCCGTGCTCGAGGCCCAGGCCCTGATGGCGCAGGACCCGGAGTTGATGGCCGATGTGGAGCGTCGGGTCGCCGTCGGCAGCACAGCAGAGCGTGCGGTGTACGACGCGTTCGCTTCGTACCGGGCTCTGCTGGCGGGCGCGGGTGAGTATCTGGCGGGGCGGGTCGCGGATCTCGACGATGTACGGAACCGGATCGTCGCGCGGCTGCTCGGTGTGCCGATGCCGGGTGTCCCCGACAGTGATGAGCCGTATGTACTGATCGCACGGGATCTCGCGCCGGCCGACACGGCGCTGCTGGATCCGGCGCTGGTGCTGGGCTTTGTGACCGAGGAGGGCGGTCCGACCAGTCACAGTGCGATTCTGGCGCGGGCGCTCGGGGTGCCGGCCGTGGTCGCGCTGCCGGGCGCCGGTGAGCTGGCCGAGGGCACGCTGATCGCGGTCGACGGCAGCACGGGTGAGATCTTCGTCGAGCCGAGCGCCGGGAAGCGGTCGGAGCTGGAGAGCGCGGCGGCGCAGCGCAAGGCGGCGCTGGCGGCGTCGAGCGGCCCGGGGGCGACGTCGGACGGGCACAAGGTGCCGTTGCTCGCCAATATCGGAGGTCCCGGTGATGTGCCGGCGGCGGTGGAGGCCGGTGCCGAGGGCGTCGGGCTGTTCCGTACGGAGTTTCTGTTCCTGGACGACAGTGAGCGGGCGCCGTCAAAGGAGACGCAGGTCGAGGCGTACCGCCAGGTGCTGGAGGCGTTTCCGGAGGGACGGGTGGTCGTCCGGGTGCTGGACGCGGGCGCGGACAAGCCGCTCGCGTTTCTGACCCCGGCCGATGAGCCCAATCCGGCGCTGGGGGTCCGGGGGTTGCGGAGTCTGCTGGATCACCCGGAGGTGCTGGGGACTCAGCTGTCGGCTCTGGCGAAGGCGGCCGAGGGGCTGCCGGTGTACCTGGAGGTCATGGCGCCGATGGTGGCGGACCGTACCGACGCCAGGGCGTTCGCGGACGCGTGCCGGGAGGCCGGGCTGCGGGTGAAGTTCGGCGCAATGGTGGAGATTCCGTCCGCCGCCCTGCGGGCGCGCGCGATTCTCCAGGAGGTCGAGTTCCTTTCGCTCGGTACCAATGATCTGGCCCAGTACACCTTCGCTGCCGACCGGCAGGTGGGGGCGGTGTCGCGGCTCCAGGATCCATGGCAGCCGGCACTGCTCGACCTGGTCGCGCTGTCGGCCGAGGCCGCGAAGGCGGAGGGCAAGAGCTGCGGTGTCTGTGGTGAGGCGGCCTCCGATCCGCTGCTGGCCTGTGTGCTCACCGGTCTCGGTGTCACCTCCCTGTCGATGGGTGCCGCGTCGATCCCGTATGTGCGGGCGACGCTGGCGAAGTACACGCTGGCCCAGTGCGAGCGGGCGGCGGCCGCGGCGCGTGCCACGGACACCGCCGAGGAGGCCCGGGTGGCCGCGCGGGCGGTGCTGTCGGGTGAGTAGTCACCGTTGAGCGGTTGTCGGGAGGGCCTCGGCGGACGCTGCCGGGGCCCTCTCCGTACCGTTCAGTGGTGAGGGTCGGGGTCGTCGGTGGTCAGGGGGAAGCCCGCGCGATACTCGACGCCGGGCTCGGGTGAGAGCGGTTCGCCGGTGGTGGCGTCGGTGCAGTAGGCACTGAACACCTCGGCCTCGCTGAGCGGGACGAGGTCGCTCCGGTCCAGCCGCCAGCCGTGCAGGCGGTCCGGTTCGCCGCTCGTGCTGGTGCGCAGGACGACTCCCCCGGGGCTGCCCAGTGCGATGCCGGTGGCGAGGACGGTCACGAACTCGGTGCCCTCGACCGCTTCGATCCCGGCGGCCGGTGGCCCGGAGTCTCCCTCGGCGTGCAGGGCGGCGAGCAGTTGCTCCTCGGGGGCCGCGACGCTGCAGACGAGATGGTGCCGGCCGGGCCCGGCCTGCTCCAGCAGGCACATCAGGATGTGGGAGGCCCGGTCGAAGGAGGCCCGGCCGATGTCCTGGCCGCAGTCCGCGCACTCGCCGATGCCGGCCAGCAGCGTGGCCGCGTACTCCCAGGTGGCCTGGCGGACGGCCTTGTCGATCAGCTGGGGAAGCAGTTGGTCGAGGGGCTGACCGGTATAGGTGAGGGCGGAACCGCGGCCCGCGACGACCGCGGTGTAGCGGCCCCGGCTGAGCGGTGTGTCGGGATCGATGCCCTCGTCGGAGCAGTAGGCGGCGAAGTCCTCCGGGTCGAACAGGGCGACCGTGAGGTGCAGATGGGCGGCCGCGAGGGCCTTGAGCAGGGATTCGATCCCCCGCAGATAGCTCGCGTGGTCGTCGAAGGCGAAGCTGCGGTAGGCGCGCATGGCTTCGAAGTCGTACGCGTCGGCCAGGACGCCCACCGTGCCGGGGACTTCCCGGCGCAGGGCGCGCCGGGGCGAGGTCCGCTTCCGGGGGCGGCCCGCTGCCCGGCCGCCGGGCTTCTTCCGCCTTCCCCGCATGGTGCGGTGGTCCTGTCCGGCGGGTGTGTTCTCGTACACCATGGTGTCCCCCTGCGTTCCGTCGATCAGTGACTACTCACCGTAGCCGTCGCCACTGACAAACGCCGCCTGGGTCCCGTCACCGCTTCCGGCTGCGGGCGAGGTCTTCGTAGAAGGCGAGCAGTCCGACGTTGTCGACGGAGCCGGGGTTGACCGCCTTGGTGAGTGCTGTGCCCTGGAGCAGCCGCTTGACCGGGACTTCGAGGCGCTTGCCGGTGAGGGTGTGCGGGACGGCGGGGATCTCGATGATGTCGTCGGGGACATGGCGCGGGGAGAGTTGTTCACGGATGGCGCGTCTGATCCGGTCGCGCAGGCCGTCGTCGAGGTCGGCGCCGTCGGCGAGCTGGACGAACAGGGGCATCCAGTAGCCGCCGTCCGCTTCCTCCAGGCCGATGACCAGGGACTCCCGGATCTCGGGGAGGCGTTCGACGACTTCGTAGATGTCGGCCGAGCCCATCCGTACGCCCTGGCGGTTCAGGGTGGAGTCGGAGCGGCCGTGGATGACGACGGAGCCGCGGTCGGTGATGGTGATCCAGTCCCCGTGCCGCCAGACGCCGGGGAACATCTCGAAGTAGCTCTCGCGGTAGCGGCTGCCGTCGGGGTCGTTCCAGAACCGGATCGGCATCGACGGCATGGGGGCGGCGACCACGAGTTCGCCGACCTCGCCGATGAGCGCGGTGCCGTCCGGGCTCCAGGCGCGGAGGTCGGTGCCGAGGCATGCGGCCTGGAGTTCGCCGATGTGTACGGGGAGGGTGGGCACCGCTCCGGCGAAGCAGCTGCACACGTCCGTACCGCCGCTGACGGAGGCGATCCACAGGTCGGCGCCGCTGTCGGCGAACTCGTCGTGGAGCCAGCGGAAGCCGTCGGGCGGGAGGGGGGATCCGGTGGTGGCGACGCAGGTCACCCGGGAGAGGTCGTGGTCGCGGGCGGGATGGACCCCGGCCTTGCGGCAGGCCATGACATAGGCGGCGGAGGTGCCGAAGAGGGTCGCCCTGGTGCGTTCGGCGATCCGCCACTGGGCGCCGGTGTCGGGGTAGCCGGGGCTGCCGTCGTACAGGACGACCGTGGTGCCGGTGAGCAGGCCGGAGACGAGGAAGTTCCACATCATCCAGCCGGTGGAGGTGTACCAGAAGAACCGGTCGCCGGGGCCGAGGTCGCAGTGCAGGCCGAGCTGCTTGAGGTGTTCCAGCAGGATGCCGCCCTGCGACTGGACGATGGCCTTGGGCAGACCGGTCGTACCGGAGGAGTAGAGCACCCAGAGCGGGTGGTCGAAGGGCACCTGCTCGAAGACGGGTTCGGCGGTGCCGGAGGTGACGTCGGACCAGTCGAGCGCGCCTTCGGGTGCCTCGGTGCCGAGCAGCGGGACATGGACGACCGCGCGGAGGGTGGGCAGTTCGCGGCGCAGTTCGGCGACGGTGCCTGTGCGGTCGTGCTCCTTGCCGCCGTAGCGGTAGCCGTCGACGGTGAAGAGGACGACGGGCTCGACCTGCTGGAAGCGGTCGAGGACGCTGCGGGCGCCGAAGTCGGGGGCGCAGGAGGTCCAGACTCCGCCGACGGCCGCGGTGGCGAGGAACGCGGCGACGGCTTCCGGGATGTTGGGCAGATAGCCGCTGACGCGGTCGCCGGGGCGTACACCCAGCGCGCGCAGCCTGGCGGCGAGCGCGCCGACGCGGCGGCGCAGTTCGGCCCAGCTGATCGCGGCGGGTTCCTGGGTCTCGTCCACCTGGAGGAGGGCCGGTTCGTCCGGGCGGTCGGCCGCGGCCCGGAGCGCGTGCTCCGCGTAGTTGAGCGTGGCGCCGGGGAACCAGCGGGCGCCGGGCATGGAGCGATCGGCGAGCACCTGCTCGTACGGGCTGGAGAAGCGGACGTCGAACCATTCGGCGACCGCGCGCCAGAAGGTGTCCGGCTGGTCGACGGACCAGCGGTGCAGCGCCAGGTAACCGCCGTCGGCGGGGGCGCCGTGGTGCTCGGCGGCCCACCGCTGGAAACGGGTGATCCTCGCGGCGGCGATCCGGTCGGCGTCCGGCTGCCACAGAGGGACAGGGTTCGCGCTGGGGTTCACTGCGGTCACTGTGCGGCTCCCGGGTGGCTCTGCCGGCCCCTGCCGGCCTGACCCGGTCCGGTGGGGCGCTGCGCGTGGTGTGTGCGTCCCGCGCGGAGGAGTGTGCCCGGGACCGACTGCAGAAAGGGACTGTAGGGATTGAAGGGGCTCAAGGGATTGAAGAGGACGGAACGGCTGAGGGGGACGGACATGGACTGACACGGACGATGCCATGTGATCGTCTTTCGCACCAGAGCACTCCCCGGGCGTCCGCGCCGGCCGTCATCCCGGCTCACAGCGGGTGAACGGGAGTTGAACGATTCCCGGGCACGCCCGACCTGATGGCAGGCTGAGCCGCATGGACCGTCGTGAGCTGGTGCGCTCGGTGAGGAACCTCGCAACTCGGCAGGGGCTGCGCGCCGCCCGATCGGCGTGGCGGCTTCGGCGTACGGACGCGCGGGGGCTGCCGGCGCGGGGAGAGGAGCGCGCACGGGTGCCGGGCCCCGTCGTCGGTGCGGAGCCGCTGCCCGGGGGTGGTGTCGTCCGGTTCGACCGTTCCGAGCTGCGGATCTGTGTCGTGACGGGCGGCGCGGTGTTCTGGGGCTGGGACGGTGCCGGGCCCGGTCCGTCGTACGCGGTGTCCGGCGCCCCTCCCGAACCCGATCCGCGCGCCGGGCTGGAGCCGGACAAGGACGGCGGCTGGCGGGTGGTCTCGGAGCGGGTGACGGTGGAAGTGTCGCGCAACGGCGCGATCGAGGTCCGGACGCCGGGCGGGGTCGTTCTGCGGCGCGATCTGCCGCCGCGCTGGTGGGAGCCGCTGCGGGGCGGTCCCGCCCGGTGGACGCAGCGGACGGAGGTGGCCGCCGACGCGCGGTTCTTCGGGCTGGGCGGCCGGGCGTCGGGGCCACGGCTGCGCGACGGCACCTACCGGCTGTGGAACACCGACCCCGGGGGCTCCTTCGGTCCCGCGGACGATCCGCTGTACATCACCATGCCGGCGCAGCTGGTCGTCGCCGACGCGGGCACGCATCTGGCCTTCCACGACAACTCGTGGGAGGGCCGGGTGACCCTGCGGGAGGGCGAGGAGGGCGAGGGGTCCGGGCACGACCGCCCCGGCACCAGCGAACTGCGCATGGAGGGCGGGCCGCTGCGCTGCTGGGTGATCGTGGGCACGCCCGCGCGGGTGCTGTCCCGCTGGTCCCGGCTGACGGGCCCGGCGGTGGTACCGCCGTCATGGGCGCTGGGGCCCCAGCACGCCCGCTGGGGATTCGGCAGCGAGGAGGAAGTGCGGCGGATCGTCGCGGGCTACCGGGAACGGGATCTTCCGCTGTCGGCCGTCCATCTGGACATCGATCATCACGACGCCCATCAGGTCTTCACCGTCGACCGGGAGCGGTTCCCGGATCTGCCGGGGCTGGCGGAGGATCTGCGTGCCGACGGCGTACGGCTGGTGTCGATCGTCGATCCGGCGGTGAAGGCGGATCCCGGCAACGGGGTGTACGCGGACGGGTGCCGGGCCGGGGTCTTCGTCCGGGACGGGCGCGGGCGGGAGGTGCGCGGTGAGGTGTGGCCGGGTGAGTGCGTCTATCCGGACTTCACCGATCCGGCGGTGCGCCGCTGGTGGGGGGAGTTGTACGCGGAGCGCCTGGCGCAGGGGTTCTCCGGGGTGTGGCACGACATGAACGAGCCCGTGTCGTTCGCGCCGTTCGGCGGCACGACGCTGCCCCGGTCCGCCCGGCACGCCCTGGAGGGGCGGGGAGGTGATCACCGCGAGGCCCACAATGTGTACGCCCTCGCGATGGCGCGCGCCGGATACCACGGTCTGCGGCGGCTGCGGCCCGACGAGCGGCCGTTCCTCTTCTCCCGCTCGGGGTGGGCGGGGATGCAGCGGTACGGAGGCACCTGGTCCGGGGACGTGTCCACGGGCTGGTCCGGGCTGCGGGCGTCGCTCTCGCTGGCGCTGGGGCTGGGACTGTGCGGGGTGCCCTACTCGGGACCGGACGTGGGCGGTTTCGACGGCAGTCCGTCACCGGAGCTGTATCTGCGCTGGTTCCAGCTGGGGGCGTATCTGCCGCTGTTCCGTACGCATGCGGCGATCGGCGCGGGGCGCAGGGAGCCGTGGGAGTTCGGACCGGTGGTCCTGGAGCACGCGCGGGCGGCGCTCGCGGCGCGGGAGCGGCTGCTGCCGTACTGGGTGACGCTGTCCCATCTGGCACGGCTCACGGGTGCGCCGTATGTCCGGCCGGTGTGGTGGTCGGCGCCCCGGGACCGGGCGCTGCGCGACTGCGAGGACGCGTTCTTGCTGGGTGACGCGCTGCTGGTGGCACCGGTGCTGGAGCCGGGCGGGATCCGGCGCACGGTGCGGCTGCCGCGCGGCCGCTGGTACGACACGGCCACGGGTGAGGCGTACGACGGGCCGGGGCGGGTGACGGTCCCGGCGCCGCTGTCGCGGATGCCGGTGCTGGCGCGCGGCGGTTCGGTGATCCCCGTGCGAGGTGCGGACGGCGGGCTGGAACTGGAAGCCTGGGCTCCGACCGAGGGGCGCAAGGGCGGCGGGCTGGTGGTCCCCGACAGCGGCGACGGGTGGGCACGGCCGGAGATCGAACGGTACACGAGCAGGCTGGTGGACGGGCAGGTGGTGGTGAGACGGGTCAAGGGTGAGGGGTCCGGGCCGGTGAGACGGCGGGTGCGGGTACGGGGTCAGGGCTGAGGGCCGTTCCGCGGGGCCGGACCGGGGCCGGTGTCAGCCGTAGTGGCCCTCGAACCAGTTGCGTACGGCCGTGGTGTGCAGGGGGAACGCCAGTTCCTCGGGCGCGTACAGCAGATGCCGGCCTGTCGTCTCGTCCGTCGGGGCCGGGGGTGGCAGCTCCGCGGCCGGACGTGCGGGCAGCAGGCCGAAGATCAGGAGATGGCCGCCGGGGGCGCTGAGCGCGTCGGCGAGACGGACCTCGCCCTGTCCGGCCTCGATCCCGGTCTCCTCCCGGAGTTCGCGCACGACCGCGTGCCGCCAGTCCTCGCCGAAGTCGACAAAGCCGCCGGGCAGCGCGTTCAGTCCCGCCCGGGGCTCGATGGCGCGGGTGATGACGACCAGTCCCGTGCCCCGGTCGTCGTACGCGGGCTGGAGGGCGACGGCGACCGGCAGCGGATTGCGGTACGCGGTGTCCCCGCAGGCCGGACAGGTGCGGGGCCAGCCGGAGACGGAGCCGTACGGCGCCCCGCAGTTGCCGCAGTGGGAGTTCCCGGTCACGCGCGGACTGTATCCGATCGGCTCCGCGGCGCGGGCGGGATCCGTCGCACCCGTTCCGTGCTCGTTGCATGGATGGGGCTTCGCCGGTCCTGGCCCCTGGTCGATGCGCGGAGTTACGGTGCCGGGCATGGAGCGGACCTTTGACACGTACGAGGAATTCTGGCCCTACTACGTCGCCATGCACTCCCGGGCGGCGACCCGATGGGTCCATCTGACGGGGACGCTGACCGGGCTCGCGGTCAGCGCCTATGGCCTGGCGCGCGGGCGGAAACGTTACCTCGCGGCGCTGCCGCTCATCGGGTACGGAACCGCCTGGCCCGCGCATTTCCTCATCGAGGGGAACAACCCCGCGACCTTCGGCCATCCGGTCTGGTCGCTGCGCGGTGACGCCCGGATGATCCGGATGATGCTGGCGGGGCGGGACGCCGAGCTGGCGGAGACCGCCGCCGCGTGGCTCGCGGAGAACGGCTGAACCATGACACACTGCCTACACTTCTGACGGAACGTCAGATCTTGGCCCGGGGAGGACCCGTGACGCGCACACCCGTGGTGGCCGGCTGGTTCACGCATGACGGCGGGGAGGAGGACTTCCGGCTGCTCGGCACGCGCTGTACGGCCTGTTCATCGGTCTTCTTCCCGCCCGAGCACTCCTTCTGCCGCAATCCCGCCTGTTCGAGCGGCGAACTGTCCGAGGTCGGGCTCTCCCGGCGGGGGCGGGTGTGGTCGTACACCGACAGCCGCTACCGCCCGCCCGCGCCCTATGTCTCCGACCCCGGCGCCGAGTGGGAGCCGTACACCCTGGTCGCCGTCGAGCTGGAGGCCGAGCGGATGGTGGTGCTCGGGCAGGCCGCGCCCGGGATATCCGTGGCGGATCTCGCGGTCGGCATGGAGGTCGAGGTGGTACCCGGAGTGCTCGCGGGGACTGAAGTGACCGAGGGGACTGAGGGAGCCCAGGGGAGTCAAGGGCCCGGCGCGGCCGGTGAGGAGAGAGCGGGGCGCTGGACCACCTGGCACTGGCGGCCGGTGGGGGCGGGCCGATGAGCGGCACACCCGGTGAGGTCGCGATCCTCGGGGCCGGAATGCACCCCTGGGGCAAATGGGGCCATAGTTTTGTCCGTTATGGCACGATCGCCGCGCGGGCCGCTCTCGACGACGCCGGACTCGACTGGCGGCAGGTGGACTCCCTGGTCGGCGCCGACACCGTACGCGGGGGGTATCCCGGCTATGTGGCCGGTGCGACCTTCGCCAGGGCACTGGGCTGGCAGGGCGCGCGCGTCACCAGTGTGTACGCGGCCTGCGCCTCCGGAGCCCAGGCGATCGGCACCGCCCGTGCCCAGATTCTGGCGGGGCTCGCCGATGTGGTGCTGGTGGTGGGCGCGGACGCGGCGCCCAAGGGGTTCTTCGCCCCCGCGGGCGGGGACCGTCCCGACGACCCCGACTGGCTGCGCTTCCGGCTGCTCGGCGCGACGAACCCCGCCTACTTCGGCCTCTACGCCCGCCGCCGGATGGCCGAGTACGGGGACACGCCCGACGACTTCGCCCTCGTCAAGGTGAAGAACGCGGCGGCCGGCGCCCTCAACCCCCGGGCCCGCTACCGCCGGACCGTCACCGCCGAGGACGTCGCAGCCTCCGCCGTGGTCGCCGATCCGCTGCGGCTGCTCGACATCTGCGCGACCTCCGACGGCGCGGCAGCCCTGGTGCTCTCCAGCATGGAGTTCGCACGCCGGCACGGGGCGGCCGCCCCGGTGCGTATCCGCGCCGTCTCGACCGTCACACCGGACTATCCGCGGACCGTCCTCGACCTGCCGGACATCGCGACCGACTCGGCGGCCGCGGTGGACCCCTCCCCGGTCCCCTTCCGGACCTCGATCGCACGGGCCGCCTACGAGGAGGCGGGCGTCGGACCCGGCGATCTCTCGCTCGCCGAGGTGTACGACCTGTCCACCGCTCTGGAGCTGGAGTGGTACGAGGACATCGGGCTCTGCCCGGCCGGGGAGGGCGCGAAGCTCGTACGGGAGGGGGCGACCGCGCTCGGCGGAAGGATCCCCGTGAACCCCAGCGGCGGGCTCGCGTCCTTCGGGGAGGCCGTGCCCGCCCAGGCCATCGCCCAGGTCTGCGAACTGACCTGGCAGCTGCGGGGCACGGCCGGGGAGCGCCAGGTACCCGGCGCCCGGGTCGGGATCACCGCCAACCAGGGCCTGTTCGGGCATGGATCGGCGGTCGTCGCCGTGCGCTGAGCTCTGAGCGCGTACCGGGCGGGCGCGCGGTGCCGTCGGAGGGCCCGTCCGTCCGGCCCGTCTCTCCACAGGCGTCCGGCCCGTATCCCCGCCCGGCGGGGATACGGGCCGGGTCCGCCGTCCGGTCAGGTGGTGGCGTGCTGCCGCTGGGCGTCCACCCGGGCCAGCGCGTGCTCCACGACCGCCACCAGCACCATCTTCACCGACTCGCGGTCGCGCGCGTCACACATCATCAGCGGGACCTCGGAGTCGAGGTCGAGCGCGGCCCGGACCGACTCGACCGGGAAGCGGCTCGCCCCCTCGAAGCAGTTGACGGCGACCGTGAACGGGATGTCCCGGCGCTCGAAGTAGTCCACGGCCGCGAAGGAGTCCTCCAGCCGGCGGGTGTCCGCCAGGACCACCGCGCCCAGCGCGCCCTGTGCCAGCTCGTCCCAGAGGAACCAGAAACGGTCCTGCCCGGGGGTGCCGAAGAGATAGAGCACCAGGTCCTCGCGGAGCGTGATGCGCCCGAAGTCCATGGCGACGGTGGTGGTGGTCTTGTTCTCGACCCCCGAGGTGTCGTCCACGGGACGCCCCACCTCGCTCAGCGACTCCTCGGTGCGCAGGGGTCTGATCTCGCTCACCGCGCCCACCAGAGTGGTCTTGCCCACGCCGAATCCGCCCGCGACCAGGATCTTCAGTGTCACGGGCTCGACCGGCTTCCGGCTGCTAGAGCGCCCGAAGACCATTGATCACCTCGCGGAGAATGCTCACATCCGGCAGTTCGGCCGGCGGAACGGGACGGGTTACATGGACCAGCGCGTCCTCGACGAGATCGCCGACCAGCACCCGTACCACCCCGACGGGGAGGTTGAGGCCGGCCGCGAGCTCGGCGATCGACTGCGGGGAATCGCCGCAACGCTCGACGATTTCTACGTGCTCGGGAGAGAGCGACTGGTCATGACCTGGGTGACCGGCCGTGGGTTCCGTCACGACCAGGGCGATCAGGTCGAGCCGGTGCTGCGCCGTACTGCTCGTACGGCCACGGGTCATCGCGTACGGACGGACCACCGGGCCCGCGTCGGCGTCGAAAAAGTGGTGTCGGTGCTTGGAGCGATGAACCGAGTCACTCATGCCGGGCATCACCCTCCGGGGGCATGACCGGACCGGGGTGCGGTGGAGAGATGGATCCCGACCCTCTTGACCATGAGCGTCATCTCGTACGCGACCTGGCCGACGTCCGAGTCGGCGTCGGAGAGGACGGCCAGACAGCTGCCGTCTCCGGCCGCGGTGACAAAGAGGAACGCGCCGTCCAGTTCCACCACGGTCTGGCGGACCCTGCCCACCTCGAAGTGGCGGCCGACGCCCTTGGCCAGACTGTGGAATCCGGAGGCGACGGCGGCGAGATGCTCGCTGTCCTCCCGGGTCAGCTCGCGCGAGGCACCGGTCGCCAGGCCGTCGCTGGAGAGGACAAGGGCCTTGCGAATACTGCCGACACGGTCGACCAGCTCGTCGAGCAGCCAGTTGAGCTCGCCGGATCCCTGGGTTCCCGGGTGTCCGCCGAGAGTGTGTGCTGCGGCATGCGGTGCGGTCATCGACCGTCCCCCTCCGATGTGGTTCGTGGTGCCGTCCGGCCGTTGCCGGTGTCCGTACCGGTTGACTGGTCGGGGTCAACGGCACCCTGTGCGTTCTGGCGCCGGCCCCGCTGCCAGCCCCGTTGCATGGAAGCCATCCGGCTGCGTACTTCCTCGGCGTCGCGTTCGGGCTCCTGCCCGTTGCCGGCGCCGTCAATCCGGTTCCCGCCGGGGCCCGTCTCCGAACCGTCCCTGAGCTGGGGGGCGAGGCTGGCCTGGCGGACCCTGCGGGGCAGACCGCCGATCATCGGGGGCGGCGCGGGCACCGCGTCGGAGCCGGACGTGGAATCCGGGGGCGGGGCCGGGTGGGTACGGCCCGGTTCGTCGACCCTGCGTCCATGGTCGGTCACCAGGGTGGGCGGCTTCTTGCGACGCGGCAGCGGCACGGCTCCTGCCATCCGTTCCGGCGCCGGATCCAGCGCCTGCTGGTGCTGTTCCTCGGGGGCGGGACGGCGGCGGTCACGCGCCCTCGCCCGGAAGATCCCGCCGCGCTCGCTCTCGTTGTCGTCGAGGTCGGCGAGCGGGTCGCGGCCGACGGGAGGCCCGGCCGGGAAGGCCCGCCCTCCGGTGGAGTTCCGTCCCGGTCCGAGGGGCTCGCGCGGGGTACGGGAGCCCCGCCCCGGAGCGGCGGAATCACGTCCCGGGCCACGGGAGTCGAGGTCCGAGCCGAGGGTCTCGGCTCCGCTGAAGCCCAGGGGGTCGACGGGTCCCTCCAGCTCGACCGGCCCGCCGAGCAGCGCGGAGCCGTTCAGCCTGCCGGAGCCGTGGGAGAGGGCCGTAAGCCTGCCGTCGCCCGCCCGCCGGGCGGCCGGGCTCTCGTTCTTGCGGTCGAGCCGGAAGCCCGTGCCCTCGGTCTCCGGCGCGTCGGTGAGCAGGGTCGCCGGGATGAAGACGACCGCGGTGGTCCCTCCGTACGGAGAGGGCTGCAGCGAGACCCGTACGTTCTGGCGCTGCGCGAGACGGCTGACCACGAACAGCCCGAGCCGGTCGGTGTCCGACAGCTCGAACTCGGGGGTTTCGGCGAGGCGGAGGTTGGCGTCGAGGAGGATCTCGGGCGCCATGCCGAGCCCCCGGTCGTGGATTTCGAGGGTGAAGCCGTTGGCCACGCGCTCACCGTGCACCTGGACCGCGGTGTGCGGCGGTGAGAACACCGTCGCGTTCTCCAGCAGTTCGGCGATGAGGTGGGTGAGGTCGGCGACCGCGGGGCCGCCGACGCCGATCCTCGGGAGCCGGCGTACCTCGACGCGCTCGTAGTCCTCGACCTCGGCGACAGCCGCGCGGACGACGTCCATCAGCTGGATCGGCTTGCGCCACTGGCGGGAGGGGGCGGCTCCGGAGAGGATGACCAGGCCCTCGGCGTGCCGGCGCATACGCGTGGTGAGGTGGTCCAGCCGGAACAGGTCCGCCAGTTCCTCGGTGTCCTCGGTCCTGCGCTCCATCGTGTCGAGGAGGGTGAGCTGGCGGTGGAGCAGGACCTGGTTGCGGCGGGCGAGGTTGACGAAGACCTCGGAGACCCCGCGCCGCATGTCGGCCTGGCGTACGGCGGCCTCGACGGCCGCGCGCTGGAGGGTGTTGAGGGCCTGGCCCGCCTGGCCGATCTCGTCCTTGTCGTACTCCAGGCGCGGTGCCTCGGTCTCGACGTCGATCTGCTCGCCGGCGGCGAGACGGCGCATCACACTGGGGAGGCGTACGCCGGAGACCTCGTGGGCCTCCTTGCGGAGCCGGGAGAGATCGCGGACCAGCTGACGGCCGATGCGTACGGAGATGACGATCGAGACGAGGAGGGCGAGGAAGCCCAGCACGCCCGCGATACCGGCCTTGACGAAGACTCCGAACGCGGTGGGGTCGACGCGGTCCTGATGGCGCTCGCCGGCGGCCAGGGCCTCGCGGCGGAGTTCGTCGAGCACCGGGGTGACGGCCGACTGCCATTCCTGGACGTCGGAGGCGCTCGCCCTGCCGACCGGGCCGCCGGATATGAGGCGCTCCTCGGCGTCGCGCAGCGGCGCGGTCTCGGGGCCGGCCCAGAACTGCTCGTATATCCCGCGTTCCTTGGCGGGCAGCACCTCGAGGTTGATCTCGTAGTACAGCTTGCGGTGGGCGACGTGGTCGGAGAGCTCGCGCAGCTCCTTGGCGGTGATCTTGCCCGCGGTCAGCGCGGAGGCGATCAGCGCGTCCTCGCGGGAGAGCATCTCCGTCGCGCGGGCGACACCGACGAGGCCGCGGCCCTGACGCTCCATGTGGACGTCGCCGGAGGTGTGGAGGGCGTTCAGGAAGGCGAATCCCGGGTCGGCGATGTCGTTGTAGTACTCCAGCGCCCTGGCCCGGTTGACGGCGCCCGACTCGACCGAACGCCGCAGGGTGCCGAGTTCGCCGAATGCCGCCACGAAGGAGGTCAGCTCCTGCTGCCCCTCGGTGTCCAGCTTGCCGCCCGCCTCGGCCTTCCGGGCGCTCTCCTTGGCCCGGTTGACGGCCTTGTCGGTGGCCGTCCGCGCCTCGCGCAGCTCGGGGAGGGCCGTGGACGATCTGCGGTCGGCGAGATAGACGACGGTCTGGCGGCGCTCGTGCTGGAGGACGTCGAGGACGTCCGACACGGGGTGGCCGACTTCCTCGACCACCGCGCTGACGTCGAGAAGCTCACGGGCTTCCTGACCGGTCAGTAAGGTGGCGAAGCCCCAGAGGGCCGTCAGGGAGACGAGCGGCACCAACAACAACGCCACGATCTTCCGGCGGATGGACTTCCCGCGAAAGCGCATGGCCTCCCCCTGCTGGACCCGCCCCCTTGGCGGTGTTCCTCCGTCAATAAACGGCGCGAGCCTACTACTGCCGCACAGCCAACTCGAAGACACTTCCGGATGTTTTTCAGCCTGGGGATGATGCGTTGATCACAGGATGTCCCGGTATTCAAGGTGCTGAGATTACGGGCGTGTCGCAGGACAGCGGCCGGTAGGGCGTTCCGGGGGCGGACAGGAGATGGCTGGAATCATTCGATTCGGGCGGCGATCACGGGAATCTTCGGGGCTTCTCATTCGTCCTTATGTACGGGGCTGTTGGGGACCTGCCGGATGTGCGAGGTTCGTCCGAGGTGTCGGCATCGTCCGTCTTTCTCAACTGCCTTACGGGGTGGTGCGGTTGTGCCACCACAAGCGGTCGGTTCCTATGCGGGGCTGGAGTAGAACCACGGATTCCGGGCAGCCACCCTGAAGCCGGGACGAACATGGGGGATGTGGGGAGTGACGAAGACCATGGACACGGAGGGGCGTCGGGGCGAGGCGCGCTCGGCGGCGCAGGAGCGCCGCGAAGGCGCCCGCCCGAAGGACACCGCGCCTCACGGCCGGACAGGGGCGACGGGTGCCGGTCATCGGGGAGAGAGCACGGCGGACCGTCGGGACGGAACCACAGCGGACCGTCGGGGCGGGAGCACACAGAAGGGAGCCGGACGGCTCGGTGGTGCCCGTTCAGCGGGGGACCAGGGGCGTGGTGAGGCCCGCTCCGCGGACGCCGGGCGGCCGGGGGACGGCCGGCCCGGGGACAAGCCCGATGGCGGACGCCCTGGCGGCAGTCGGCCGACGGGGGCCGGGCGGCCCGGTGACGGGCGCGCGGCCACGGGTATTTCCCGCGGTGATAGCCCGTCGGCGGGCGAGGGACCGGCGCCTCGGCAGCTGTGGGTGGAGGAGCCGGCGGCACGGCGGCCCATGGCGGATCCGGTCCGTAAGGCGGCGGTCCGCGCGGTCCTCATCGTCTCGCTGACGCTGATCCAGGCGATGGTCGCCTTCCTCTGCACGCTCACCGGGTCCTGGCTCGCGTTTCCCATGGTCCTCAGCAGTGTCGCCAGCACCGTCGTCGCCACCTGGGCCGTGCTCGATGTCTGGGTGACCCGTCAGGTGTGGCGGCAGCGCCACGGTGTGGTGTCCGAGCCGAGCAGCAGTGCCCGCCGGCTCCGGCGTGAGCACCGCCGCGCGAGGCGTGCGGCGCGCGCGACTGCCCGCCGGGACGCGCGAATACGGAGGCGGGAGCCGCGTACCCAGCTCTCGGAGGCCGAGGTCTGAGGGCGTTTCCGGCGCCGGTGGGAGTGCACCGGCGCCGGAACGGACCCGGTCGGGGGCGAGGCTGGGCACCCTGGGGGCGTAGGCGCCCACCGGGCCCGCCGCCCGCCGCCGTCGCGCCGAGCCGGACCGGCTCAGCAGCGAGGTGCACCCGTGCTGCCCGGCTTCCCGGAGGCTTGGAAGGTGCCGAGGGGGTCTTCACCTGCTGGTTGTTGAGATCGGGTAGGTGAGCGTAACCATGTTTGAGTGAGTGTCGTTGTCTGAGCGTGAATCTGACGGAATGGGCAAAGACGCAGGGTGTGCATCCGCAGACCGCGTATCGCTGGTTCCGTGAGGGGACGTTGCCGGTACCGGCTCAGCGGGTCGGGCCGCGCACGATCCTGGTGAACATCGAGACCGGCGCTGCTCGGGGAGCGGTGGGCGGCCTGGGACTGTATGCCCGTGTCTCCTCGCACGGCCAGAGGGGCGATCTGGAGCGGCAGTCGGCCCGGTTGTCTGCGTGGGCGGCCAAGGCGGGCGGCAAGGTCGTCCGGGTCGAGTGCGAGATCGGCTCGGGTATGAACGGCAGTCGCAGCAAGGTCCGTCGCCTGCTGGCCGATCCGGACGTGACCTGCGTGGTCGTGGAGCACAAGGACCGGCTCGGCCGCATGAACGTCGAACTCGTCGAGGCTGCCCTGTCCGCACACGGCCGCCGCCTCGTCGTCCTGGATGACGGCGAGGTCGAAGACGACCTGGTGCGTGACATGGTGGAGGTGCTGACGTCGTTCTGCGCCCGCCTGTATGGCCGCCGTTCGGCGAAGAACCGTGCCCGCAAGGCGTTGGAGGCCGCCGAGCATGGCTGACTCCGCACTCCGCGAGATCGCGCCGTCGTTCGTGGCCCCGGGCCCCGCCGGTGTGGCGATCCGGGACCGACTCAAGCACCTGACGACCGAGGATGAGGAGGTTCTCCGTCTGGTCGGCGCGCACATGGGTTCGCTCGCGTCGAAGGACCTTGCTGCCCGCTGCCGGGATGGTCTGGAGCACTCCACTGATACGTGGGCTGCGCGGAAACGCTCGCTGACGCCTCAGTCGTCGGCGCGCTGGGCCGGAGCTGTCACCAAAGCCAGTCACGATCAGTGGGCGCTCTCGCGTCGCGGCCAGCTTGCGCACATCCAGAATCTCGAAGCCGGGATCAGGACGATCGCGCACCGCCTGTCGCAGCCGATCGGCGCGAGCGGCACGAAGAAGGCCCCCGGCGGCTACCGTTCCGAGGGCGAGTGGTTCCACAAGACCCGCCGCCTGCGCGTGCTCGAAGACCGGCTGGAGCGCGAACGCGCTGACCGTGAGAACGGCCGCGTGCGCGTGGTGCGGGGCGGCAAGCGGCTCGCCCGGGGTAGGCACAACCTGGCTGCCGCCCAGCTCACCACCGAGCAGTGGCGGGAACGCTGGGAGGCAGAGCGCTGGTTCCTGGCCGCCGACGGCGAGAGCGGGAAGCGGTTCGGCAACGAAACGATCCGCATCACCCCGGACGGGGATGTGTCGGTCAAGCTGCCCGCCCCGCTGGCTCATCTGGCCAACGCCCGGCACGGCCGGTACATCCTCGCGTGCAAGGTCTCCTTCCCGCACCGCGGCCCCGAGTGGGCCGACCGCATCGAAGCCAACCGGGCCGTCGCGTACCGCATCCACTTCGACACAGACCGGGACCGCTGGTACATCACCGCGTCCTGGCAGTACGCCCCGACGAAGACCATCCCGATCAAGTCCGCCCTGGCCGACGGGGTGATCGGCGTCGACACCAACGCCGACCACCTCGCCGCCTGGCGCCTCGACACCCACGGTAACCCGACCGGCCAGCCGCGCAGCTTCTCCTACGACCTGTCCGGCAACGCCGACCAACGCGACGCCCAGGTCCGCCACACCCTGACGCGCCTGCTGAACTGGGCCAAGACCTGTGGCGTGAAGGCCATCGCCGTCGAAGACCTGGACTTCACCGCCGAGAAGACCCGCGAGAAGCACGGCCGCCGGCGCCGCTTCCGGCAGATCATCTCCGGCATCCCCACCGGAAAACTCCGTGCCCGCCTCACCTCGATGGCCGACCGGACCGGTATCGCGATCATCGCCGTGGACCCGGCCTACACCAGTCGCTGGGGCGCCCAGCACTGGCAGAAGCCCTCACCTCGAAGAACCGAAAGACCTCCCGTCACGATGCCGCGAGCATCGCGATCGGCCGACGCGCCCAAGGGCACCCGATCCGGCGACGTACGGCACCGCCCCCACACGACCGGAGTGATCGTGCGGGGCACCGGACCGTCCAGGCCCGACCGGGCACCCCAAGGCGTGAGGGAACCCGCCCCCGTATTCCCGGACCACGGACACGATCCGTGCAGCCAGATACAGAGCGAAAGCGGGAGACCAGGACATCCAGAACCGTTCGGGATGTCCGCAGTGCACAGGCTTGGGTCCAAGACACACTCCTGCTCACTGACAAGGAACGGTTTGCCGGGGCTCTCATGCACGGGCCGCCGGGCGGCTGAGATCCGGCGGAAGGCCGTGCCGTGACAGGAGTGCCGACCGGCCTTGGGACGGGGTTGCTGCATCCGGTGTGCGGTCGTCCGGCGGAGGTCGCCTTGTACGGGACCTCTGCGAGCTCCCGACCACGGCGCCGCGCCTATCCGGTGCCGGGGGCGACACGGCCCGGGCGGGAGGGGACGAGACGGCTTCGATGGTTTCCGGCCGGGCGGCGGAGCGGCCACCCGGTGGCGGAACGCTGCGAGGCCGTGCGGCAGTTCGAGCCGCAGGCTTCGTCGTCCGAGCGTCCACGGCGCTGTCAGAGCGTCCCCGGCTCTGCCGGGCGCTTCGGAGGTCTCGCTCCGGAGCGAGACCTCCGAAGCGGCGCACGCCTACTCGGCTCCGGCCGGGGCGGTGTTGTCCGTGCCCGGCCGCGGGGGCACGGAACCGGAAGCCTCCACCGGTGAGCGATCCCCGGGTGCCTGAGGCCCAGGCCCGCCTCGGGACGGCACACCGGTGCCCTGCTCCGGGCCGGGGCCGGAGACCGGCCGCCCGGCGGGCTCGGAGGGGGCAGGGACGGGACGGGCCTCCGCGGAGGCGGTGGTTCGTCTGAACATCCGAGTCGCCGTGATCTCCCCGTGAACCGTCTCGTCCGACGGGTCCGGCTGGGGCAGACCGGGCCGCAGATGCTCCTCGACGCTGATGTACTTCAGCCCGGCCCGCAGATCCGCGTCGTTGCGGAGCCGGATCACCAGCGGGAACTCCGCGAGCGCGGTGGTGTCGAACAGCCCCGTCGTATAGAGCAGCTGGACGCCGAGCGCGTCGGAGACCGCGCGCTGGAGCTCCAGCAGATAGGTGGCGTTGGCCCGGCCGATCGGGTTGTCGAGGAACAGGGTGCCCGCGTGGCGGTGGCGGTCGCGGCCCCGGTCGTTGCTGCGGAGCGCGGCCATCGTGCAGTACAGGGCGATGGCGGCGGTGAGCAGCTGACCGCCGGAGAAGACATCGCCCATCTGCCCGACCGGCACGCGCTCGGCGCGCAGTACCGCGTCCGGTTTGAGGATCTCCACGGCGATGCCGCCGGGCTGAAGCGCGGCCTGGACACCCCGCAGCAGGAGCGACATCCCGTCCCGGCGGCCCTCGCCGTACGCCGCCGCCCCGTTCTTCCGTACGGCCGCGCGGGTCGCGTCGTCGATGACCTCGCCGAGCCGTTCGGCGAGTGTCGCCTGGTCCGGTTCCTCGAAGCGGATCCGCAGGAACTCCTGCCCGGACCACTCCCCCAGGCCCTCGGGCAGCCGGGAGAGGCGCTGGGCCGAGCGCAGGGTCGTCAGCGCCGACTCCACCAGACCGCGCAGCCGGTCGACGATCGTGTCGCGGTTGCGCTCCAGCTGTGCCAGCTCGTCGGTCAGTACGCGCAACCGGGGCGCGAACGCCTCGGCCCACTTCGCCGCGTGCTCCGGCAGGGCGGCCGCCGGAAGCTCCCGGATCTGCTGGCGCGCGGGGGTGCGCACCTGTTCGTACCGTGTGGAGTTCGCGTGCCGTACGAGGACATCGGCCGCCTCCCGTACGGCGGACTCGGCGGTGGAGAGGTCGGTGGCGCAGCCGCGCAGGGAGCGGCGGGCCTCGGCGGCGGACTGGCGCGCCTCCACGAGACCGCCCGGGTACGGCTCGGGCGGCTCGGCCCCCGTCGTCTCGTCCTCGTCCCGCTGCTCGCGCAGGAGGTCACGCAGGAGCCCGGCGGTCTCGTCGAATCCGCCCGCGGCGTCCTCGGCCGCCCGGTGGGCCTGGAGCAGCCGGGTGTGGACGTCCCGGGCGGTCTCCAGCGCGTCCGTGCGGGAGGCGAGTTCGGCCGTGGCCGTACGGAGCAGGGTCTGGGCCTGCCCGGCGTCGGCGGGCACCAGTTCGTCGGGGAGGTCGGTGTGGGACCCGCCGTCGGCGGGGGCGAGACGTTCGGCCTCGCCCCGGAGCCTGCCGAGCTTCTCGCTCGCCTCCGTCGCGCGCGACTCCAGCATCTGCACCAGTGACTCCGCGCGGGCGGCCGCCGCCTGCCGGGAGGGGCCGTCGGCGCCGTCGGTGCCTTCGAGGAGCTGGGCGGCACGGGTGCGGACCCTGTTGGTGAGCCGGTCCAGCTCGGCGACGGCGGCGCTCTCGTCGCTCTCGGCCCGGGCCTGTTCGGCGCGGAGGTCGGCGCCGACGCCCACCTTCTCGTACAGCTGTGACGCCGCGCGATACGCCTCGCGCAGGGCGGGAAGGGCGGTGGTCCGGGGGCCCGACGGGTCCTGGTCAGGGAGGTCCTCGGGGGCACCGGCGATCTCGGCCCGCTCGGCGCGCAGGGCCCGTGCCGTACGGCGGGCGTCGTCGCCCGCGCGCTGGGCCGCCCTGCGGTCCTCGTCGGCGGCCTTCGCCCGCTCCAGGCAGGTGGCGGCCCGCACCTCGGACTCGGCGGCCTCATCGGCCAGTTCACGCAGCTTGACCTGCCAGCCCGCGCGCTCCCGGAGCCGGAAGGCGAGGCCCGCGAGGGCGTCGGCGGCGCGCCGTGCCCGCTGGGCCGCCTCCTGGCGCTCCTCACGCACCCGGGCCGCGTCGGCTGCGGCCTCCTCGGCCTCCGCCCGTACGGTACGGGCCTCGGCCAGCTCGGCCCGCGTCTCCTCGGCGGCCTCCCAGGCGGAACGCGCCTCCAGGTCGAGTTCGGCGAGGGTGCCCGGCGGGCAGTCCGCGCGCCAGGACCCGAGACGGGCGGCGAGGGAGCGGTCGGCGGCGAGCCGGGCCGCGAGCACCCGGATCTCCTCGTCCCTGGCGGTGGTGCGGGCGCGCAGCGCGTGCCGCTCCTCGTCGGCGGCGTGCTCGTCGTGCATGGCCGGGTTCGGCGGTACGAGGAAGACGCCCGTCTCGTCGGCCTCGCCGGTCCCCGTGGCGGGCACGGGGGCGAGCAGTGCGGCGGCGGTGCCGACGGCCACCGCGGAACGGGGCAGCAGGGCGGCCCCGGTGAGAACCTCCCGCGCGCGCAGATGGGAATCGGGATCGGTGATCACCACACCGTCGACCAGCTCCGGGCGCGCGGCGAGCACGGCGGCGTGGTCGGCGGGGGCGACGGCCTGTGCGAGGTAGCGCCAGCCGGGGAGCGCGGGGATGCCGTGCTCCCCCAGGTACTCGACCGTCGCGAGGACGTCGGGGCCCGCGGGCAGCAGTCCCCCGTCGCCGAGCGCGCCGAGGATCCGGGCGTCGTCGGCGGCGGCGGTGCGCAGGTCGAAGAGCTGGCGTTCGGCGGAGGCGACGTACTGGTCGAGCAGCTCCCGCAGTTCGTCGGCGTAACGGTCCACCTCCTCGGCCGAAAGAGGGCCTTCGGGCACCCGGGGGCGGGGGCTCGTGGTGAACGGCGGGGGTCCGGTGGGTGGGGCGGGCGCGGTGGAGTCGGGCGGTGTGCCCGGCCCGCCGTGCCGGTCTCCGCCGGCCGCGGACGGCGGTGACGCGGTGGGGGACTCACCGGGCTCTCCGGTCCGCTCCCCGGTGCCGTGGCCGGGTCCGGTGCCGTGGAAGTGGCCGTGCGGGGCCCGGATTCCCGGGGTGCCACCGGCCGCGACGGCGGGCCCGGGGCCGGTGCCGTCCGTGGACTCCGAGCCGTGACCGGGCTCGTGCTCCCCCACCCCGGCGGCGGGCTCCTCCGCGTGTGCGGCGGTCCCGCGGGCATCGGGAGCCGGACCCTCCGTCGCCCGGCCGGTGTCCCCGGTGGCCGTCGCGGCGCCCCGGCGTGGGGGCGGTACGGGGACGGGGGCCACGGCCGGGGACGGCAGACTGAGCAGTTCCGCGAGGCGTGTGTCCTCCGCGATCGAGTCCGCCGCCCGTCGTTCCGCCTCATAGGCCTGCTCGGCGGCCCGGGCCGCGTCGGCGGCGCGGGCGGCGGCCAGTTCGGAGCGGGCCTCGGCCGCGGACGCCTCCTTCGCGCGCTCCGCCGTGGCACGCCCCGCCTCACGGGCCGTGTCCCAGGCCGCGACGGCGGTCTTCTCCGCGTCGCTCGCCGCGAGCGCCGCCCTCGCGGGGTCGGCGTCCGGTGCGGTGTCGTCGAGCCAGCCGGCCCGTACCGCCTCGGCGGTCTCCTGTTCGACCTCGGACAGCCGCTGGCGCAGATGACCGATCTCACTGCGGGCGCGCTGGGCCTCGGTGGCGGCGGCCGTCGCGTCGCGGTGGGCCGCCTCGCCCGACTCCTGGAGTGCGGCGGACCGCTCCTCCTGCTCATTGGCCGCCCGCTCGCCCTTCTCGGCCGCCGAGTGCAGGGCCCGTACAAGATCGGCCGCTGCCCTGGCGCGGGCGGCGAGCGCCGGGGCAGCGTCCCGTTCGGCCTCGCGGATGGCGGCGGCGACACGGGCGGACCGGTCGGCGGCCGCCCGGTGCCGCAGGACGGCCTCCGCGGCCTGCCACGCGGAGTGCAGCGTACGGGCGTCGGTCAGCTCGCGGCGCTGGGCGGCGGCGCCCTTCTCGGCGGCGGTCAGGGCCAGGGAGGCGTGCCGGTAGGCCAGTTCGGCCGCGATGAGGGAGCTGCGGCCACGTGCCCGCTCGGCTTCGGTGACGGTGTGGGCGGCGGCCGTGACCTGATGCGCCAGTTCGGCGGTACGGCTCCGCTCGTCCCGGGCGCGTGCGGAGAGCCTGCGGGCGAGGGTGCGCGTACGCCGTTCGGCGCCCGCGTGGATCTCCCGGGCGCGGGTACGGGTTTCCGCCGATTCGACGATCCGGTGCAGCAGATCGACGGAACCGGCCGTGAACTCGCGTTCCGCGGTCAGTTCGGCGCGGCGGCCGAGCTTGTTGCCGAAGCTGCCGACGAGGTCGGCGAGGCCGTCGGTGTCCCGGGTGTCCGTGACGGCGCGCAGCAGCAGATCGGTGAAGTCGGAGTCCTTCTTCACGGCGAAGAGTCCGGCGGCCTCGCCCTCGTCGGCGTTCATCTCGCGCTGGTAGCGGAAGAGTTCGGGGTCGAGGCCCAGATCGCCGAGATGCTCGTTCCAGCGGTCGTGGATCTCCTCCCAGTGGATGTCGAGGTGCGGATACGCCTTGCCGGCCTCGGTGATCGCGTCGCGGAAGCCCTTCATCGTGCGGCGGCGGCCCCGCGCGCCGGAGGCTCCGTCGGCCGGGCGCCGTACGGCGGTGGACTCGGCGACCGGGAGGGAGTCGAGGCTGAGACCGGGGCCCGGGCGGAACGAGTACCAGGCTTCGGCGAACTTCCGGGGGTCGCTGGAGATCTGGCGTCCGCGCCACTCACTGACCTTGCCGACGACGACGAGTTCGCCGGTGAGGGTGTGCTGCCACTCCAGGGCGACATGTCCGCAGTCGTCCGCCAGGAGGAACTTGCGCAGTACGCCGGAGCTGGCGCCGCCGAGGGTGTTGCGGTGGCCGGGCAGCATCACGGAGAAAATCAGCTTGAGCAGGACGGACTTGCCGCCGCCGTTCTCCAGGAAGAGCACGCCCGCGGGGGCGGGGCGTCGCGGCGGGCCGGCCGGCTCCTCCTCGAAGAACTCCGCCTGTGCGGGCGCGGGGTGGGGCACCGGCTCGCCGACCCCGCGCAGATCCAGCACGGTGTCGGCGTAGCGCGCACCGGCGGGACCGATGGAGTAGAGGCGGACACGGGACAGCTCGTACATGGCGGCGGACTCTCGTCGTCGGCAGGTCGGACAGGGACGGGACCGCGGGGTTCGCGGCTCGTGCGGGTTGGCCGGGGCTGGTCGGTCAGGGCAGTCGGACGTGGTTGTCGGTCGTGTTTGTCGGTCGGGGCGGGTCGGGCTCGATATCGGGCGGTCGGGCGGGCGGGGCGGTCGGATGCCGGTGGATACGGCGGACGGGTGAGGCGGGTCCCCGGATTCCGGCTGCGATCCGCGCTGACCCGGGGTTTTCCGTTGGATGCTGCGGTTGTCCGGAGTGCGGGGTTACGGGGCGGTCGTCGGGGGCGGTCCGGGATCAGGTGTGGAAGGGCAGTCCCGCGCCGGCCGGCAGCTCCAGGTCGTCCGCGTCGGGTGGCAGCAGCAGGGTGGCACTGCCGTCGGTGACCGGTACGACACCGAGTTCGAGCAGCTCGGCCATGGCGGCGCTGCCCGCCATGTCACGTACCTGCAGCTGGTAGCGGGCGGTGGTGCGGTACGCGCCGCCGGCGTCGTCGCCGGTCCGCTGGAGGAATCCGGAGTCCGTGAGGAAGGCGACGGCCTTGCCGACGATCCCGGTCGTGGAACCGGCGAGCCGGCGGGCGTCCTTGGTGGCTCCGGTGGCACTCCGTCTGGCGTAGATCCGCCAGGCGGCCTCCAGGCCCGGAGCATCGGTGGCGGGGTCGGTGTTCTCGCCCTGGGCGTCGGCGCGCTCCTCCAGGCGTTGGCAGGCCTGGCGTATGAACGCGTCCACGCCGTTGACGGTGATGCGCCCGATGTAGGCGTCGTCCGCCAGGTCCTCCGGGCGGGGGAACGCCATGGCGGCGACCGCGAGATGGGCCAGGCCGTGGAGGAAGCGGTCCGCGGAGTCGGGGGCGGCACGGCGCGCGTAGTCCCCCATGCGGACGGCGAAGACGGAGTCCTCGCCCGCGGTGACGGCCATGCCCGCGCGGGTGGACACCTCCAGGACGACGAGTCCGAGTCCGGTGGCGACGGCGTCGGCGAGCCGGGCGAACGCCGCGTCCTCGCGGTAGCGGCGCAGCAGCTCGGCGTATTCGGCGTCGCGGGCCGGAACCAGTCTGGGCTGGAGCCCGAAGGAGACGAGCCGTGCCGCGTCGGCCGCGTCGGCGGGTGTGACGGCGGTGGGGGCGGGTGCCGTCCGCTCCTGCGGGTCCGCGGTCCGCCACGGGTCGGTCGCGGTGGTGTGGAGGTGGTCGCTCATCGGGGCTCCTCGGGGCGGACGCGGTGGGGGGCGCGCTGGTGGGGGACGCGGATGCCGCCTACGGGAAAGGTGGTGCGGGCGGGCTCGTTGGTACGGCGCACCGGGGCGTCCGGGCCCGCGGCGACGGCCGTCACCGGGGCGTCGGCCGCGCTCCGGGGAGCCGGGGCGCCGGGCCGGGCGCGGGACAGCACGGGCGCGCCGTTCCCCTGGCCGGGGGACGGCCGGAAGGGGTCGCCCGGGGGTGGGGCACCGGTACGGAGCCGTGCCCGGACGGGCCGGATCATGCCGCCTCCGTACGGTCCGCCGCCATGCCCACCGCGTCCAGGAGCGCCGTGCCCACGATGAGGTCGGCACCGCCGAACTCCGCATCGTCGAGCTCGGTGCCGTCGTCGACGGCGAACAGGAGGCGCTCCTCGCCCTGCCGGTACGCCGTGCCGACCGGAGGGCTCGCCGCGTGGACGGCGAGGAGGGCCACCAGGTACGGCAGTTCGGGATCGCGGCGGCGCGCCTCGGCGAGCAGACCGGAGAGTCTGCGCGGTGCGTCGTGCTCCAGGTCGAGGAGCTCCATGGCGCTCGCCAGCTGCTCCTCGCTGAAGCGGCTGTCGTCGGGGGTCGCGATCAGATCGGGCTCGGGCATCTCCGCGCCGAGGTGTTCGCGCTCCACCGGTGGGGTCAGCAGCAGCTCGACGAGATCACCGATCCGGACGGACGAGGGGGTGCGCAGTCCGGTGCCCCGGGCGAAGAAGGCGTCGGTGACGCGGATCGCCGACTCCAGCGGGAGCGGGAGCAGGGGCGCGACCAGTTGTCCGTACAGGTCCAGGCCGGCGCGCGCGGTGGGCCGGGCGAACGCCTGGCGGTCCTGTTCGGCGCGGAAGAGGGGGCCGGCCTCCAGCAGGCGGGACTGGAGCTGGGTGTGGCGGCGGATGCAGTCCTTGACGATGTCGACGAGCTCGGCGGCGCGGCGCTTGTGCTCGGGGTCCTCGGCCTCGTCACGCGCCTTGCGGATATTGGTGAGGATCGCGTTCTCGTGGCGGTAGCGGTCGGCGACATGGTCGAGGGCCTCGGCGATCATGTCGGGCACCGCGTGGAGCCAGTCCACGGCACGGACGTTGCGGCGGGTGGCCTCCAGCGTGCGGCGCAGGGTCTCGGCGTACTGCACGGTGCGGTAGCGGGCCTGTTCGGCCGCAAGCTGGGCGTCCGCCAGCCTGCCGCGGCTGATCAGCACCTCCAGCTTGACCTCGGCGGCGATCTGCGCGCTGGTGACATCCGTGTCGAGCGCGCCCACCAGGACGTTGACGGCCTCGTCGGTCGTCCGGAGATAGACGCTGCCGCCGTAGCCGGGGACTTCCTCGATGAGTTTGAAGTCGTAGTCACGGCGGGTGTAGACACCGTCGGGGCCGAAGGTGCCGTACACAGCGCGGAATCCGCGGTCCACGCTGCCCACGTTGATCAGGTTCTCCAGGACCCAGCGGGCGACGCGCTCATGCTCGGCGGCGGGGCGCCGTGGGGCCTGGGCGGCGATTCTGGGCAGGAGTCTGGCGACTATCTGGTCGTGGTCGGCACCGGTGTCGAAGTCCATGTTCAGCGTGACGAGATCGATGGCGGCGAGGGCCACCTCCGCCATCGCGTACACGGTGTACTCACCCGCGAGGTTGGCCTTGCGGGCGTCCAGGTCGTGCAGCGGCGCGGTGCAGGCGAGCGCGCGGAGGCGCCGCGCGAGCCCTTCGTCGGCGGCCGGGCCCTGCGCGGGCCGCGGCCCCGCGCTGAGCTGGGGCGGAATGAATTCCGTCGAGACAGGCGAAGTCACGTTGCACAGATTAGGTCCTCGCACTGACAACGGTCGAAACGGCGCAGAAGCGACCCCCGGGCGCCGTCCCCGTCTGTCCCGCCGAGCCGTGGCCCCCTCCCCGCACCCCACCACGGGGACACACCGGCCGGGGACGCGGCGCGCTCGGGCAGGCCGCGGGGACCCCGGCACGGACGGTTACGGGGCAGGACCGGAGACCGCGTGCCGGAACCCTGCCCGTCCCGCAATCCCGCGCGCCCCGCTGCCCGTACGCGGACTTCGGGCCGTCCCTTCCGCAGGTCCTCGGGCCGCCGTACGCGGTCCCGACCGCGCTCGCGGCCCACTCCCGTCCGGGTCCCGTGACCCGGCGGACCGGCCGTCTACGCCCCGTTCGCGTTCTCGTCCTCGACCAGGCCCGCGTAGGCCTCCACCAACTGCGCACCCGAATCGTCCAGATAGTCGGCGAGCAGCCGCTCGGCGGCTGTCCGGTCACCCGCCCGCAGGGCTTCGAGGATCGCGCGGTTGCGGACCAGATACGGCTGGTGCAGCAGCTGGGAATCGTCGACGACATGGAAGGCGAGCCGCAGTTCGGCGAGGACACCCCGCATCAGCTCGTCGGTGCGGGCACTGCCCGCGAGAGCGACGAGTTCGCGGTGGAAGTGGATGTTGGCGGTGGAGACACCCCGCCAGTCCTGCTCGCGTTCGGACCGCTCTCCGCCGTCGACGGCCGCTTCGAGGCGGTCCAGCGGATAGGGCGGGTCGCCGAGGCCGTGGACGACGGCGCACTCGACGAGCCGGCGGGTGCGGAAGATATCGGTGACGTCCTGGACGGCGAGCATACGGACGAAGACCCCGCGGTTGAGCCGGTGGACGAGCAGCCGCTCATGGGTCAGCAGCCTGAACGCCTCCCGGAGGGTGTTGCGCGAGACGCCGAGGGCCTTGCCGATGGCGTCCTCGGAGAGCCGCTCCCCTGGCGGGAAGTACCCCTCCGCGATCCGGGTGCGGAGGATGTCCGCGACCCGTTCCGCCGTGCTGGTGCGGCCCAGGAGCACGCGGTCGTCCGCGAGCCCGCCTGCTGCACCGCCCTGTTCCGCCTCGGGTTCCGTCGTCCCCACAATGACCCTCTCCCCGGCACCGGCCGCTTCAATCCGGCGCACGGAGTCAATCGTAGATGGAAGAACGAGCCAACGCGCCCCTTGTCGGATCGTTGAACGATCCTCTAGCTTTGCCGAGGACAGGCACAGTCAGCGGTCGATGCTCCCGGGAGGTGCGCATGCGTACGGATCGATACAGGAAGCGGGCGGCGGTCCGGGCCCCCGCCGGGCCGGGAGCCACGGGCCGTCCACGCGGCGGAACGGCGGGTGCTCGACGTGCTGCGGGACGGCCGCACGGCAGGTCGGGAGGCGAACGGCGGACGGACTGCGGGCGGTTGACGGGGCTTTCGCCGGCGCGGGCTCGGCCGGGCTCCGGCGGCTGGGGCGTGGGCGGCGCACCCGGCCGCGGATTCGTCGGCTACCGTCTCGCTGTCCTGGCGCTGCTCGGTCCTCCCGAGACCCGGGGCACGGAGCAACTGTGAACAGGAGGGGCACATGACCTGGGCGTCCATCGATCTCAACGCCGACCTCGGCGAAGGCTTCGGCCACTGGCGGCTGACCGACGACGAACAGCTGTTGTCCGTCGTCACCAGCGCCAATGTGGCCTGCGGCTTCCACGCCGGGGACGCGCCCACCATGCGCCGGGTGTGCCGGCTCGCGGCAGAGCGGTCGGTACGGATCGGCGCCCAGGTCTCGTACCGCGACCTCGCCGGGTTCGGACGGCGGCCGATGGATGTACCCCCGGACGAGCTGGCGGCCGAGATCGCCTACCAGATCGGTGCGCTGGAGGTCTTCGCCAGGGCGGCCGGTACCCGCGTCTCGTACGTCAAACCGCATGGCGCGCTCTACAACCGGGTCGTCCGGGACGAGGAGCAGGCAGCAGCCGTCGTCGACGGGGTGCTGCTGTCGGGCGAGCGGCTGCCGCTGCTGGGGCTCCCCGGATCCGAGCTGCACACGATGGCCGAGAAGGCGGGGCTGCCGGCGATCACCGAGGCATTCGCGGACCGCGCGTACTCAGCGGACGGCACCCTGGTGCCGCGTTCCGAGGAGGGCTCGGTGCTCACCGATCCCACCACCGTGGTCGAACGGTCGGTGAGCATGGCCCGGTTCGGCGTGGTCACCTCGCGCTGCGGCAGACATGTGCCCGTGCGCCCGCGGTCCCTGTGTCTGCACGGTGACACACCGGGCGCGGTGTCACTGGCACGGCTGGTACGGCGGCAGCTGGAGAGCGCGGGAGTCCGGGTGGAGGCGTTCGTATGAGTATGCGGACGATGGCCGTCGGCGACCGGGCACTGCTCGTGGAGCTGGCGGACGGGGAGGAGGCCGGGGCGCTCCACGCCGAGCTGCTGCGCCGCCGCGCACACGGGACCCTCCCGGCCGTACGGGAGATCGTGCCCGCCGCCAGGACCGTACTGCTCAACGGGCTGGACGCGCCCGGGCGGTTCGCCCGGGAACTCGGGGAGTGGGAGATCCCACCGCTTCCCGCGCGGGCGGAGAACACGATCGAGTTGCCCGTGCGCTACGACGGGCCCGATCTCGCGGAGGTCGCCGCGCTGTGGGGGGTGCCGGAGGACGAGGTCGCGGCGGTTCACTCGGCCGCCGAGTTCCGCGTCGCCTTCTGCGGGTTCGCCCCCGGCTTCGGCTATCTCACGGGACTTCCCCAGCGGTACGCGGTGCCGCGCCGGGCCACTCCGCGCACCTCGGTCCCGCCCGGCTCCCTGGGACTCGCCGGGCCGTACACGGGGGTGTATCCCCGCGCCTCCCCCGGTGGCTGGCAGCTGATCGGCACCACCGGCACGGAGTTGTGGAATCCGGAGCGTGAGCCCGCCGCGCTGCTCTCCCCGGGGACCCGGGTGCGTTTTGTACCGGAGCCCTCATGACCGATGGAGCCATCGCGGTCGTCCGGGCCGGAGCGCTGACGACCGTGCAGGATCGGGGGCGCCCGGGACACGCGCATCTCGGGGTACCGCGCTCGGGGGCACTCGATCCGTCCGCCGCCGGGCTCGTCAACCGGCTGGTGGGCAATCCCGAGGGCGCGGCCGTGCTGGAGACCACGCTGAACGGCTGTGCCGTCAGGCCGCGCCGGGCGGTGGTCGTCGCCGTGGGCGGCGCGCCGTGCCCCGTCACGGTCGACGGCCGCCCGGTGGCCTGGGGCGCACCGGTGCGGGTGGCGGCCGGGTCGCTGCTGGAGGCGGGCCGTGCCGCGTCGGGGGTGCGGACGTATCTGGCGTTCGCGGGTGGCATCGCGGTCGACCCCGTCCTCGGGAGCCGCTCCACCGATCTGCTCTCCGGGCTGGGCCCCCCGCCGCTGTCCGAGGGCGCCGTGCTGCCTCTCGGGACTCCGGAGGGCCCGCCTCCCCCGGTGGGTGAGGCGGTGCCCTGGCCCGGGGCGCCGTCGGAACTGGCGCTGCGGATCCGGTTCGGGCCCCGCGCCGACTGGTTCACGCGGGGGGCGCTGCGCACCCTGGTCTCGGGGGCGTACCGGGTGTCGGCGGCGAGCAACCGAATCGGGCTGCGCACCGAGGGTCCCGCCCTGGAGCGGGCGCGGGGCGGTGAACTGCCCAGTGAGGGGATGGTGCTGGGGGCGGTTCAGGTGCCGCCGGACGGCTGTCCGGTGGTCTTTCTCGCCGATCATCCGACCACCGGCGGCTATCCGGTGGTCGCGGTCGTCGACGAGCGGGATCTCGGGGCGGCGGCACAGGCGGTGCCGGGCACCCCGATCCGGTTTGTGCCGGTGAGATGAACACGGCACCCGTTCTCCCGTCCCCGGCTCGCACCTGTCTCGGCACGCCCTCCCGGCCGCAGAGCACGGGCGCCGCACGGGGCCGTTCGCTCCCCGGCCGTCCGCACCCCGCGGTGCGGCGGCGGTCCGTCCCGGCCGCGCGGCTACCGTCGGTGCTGTCCGTACCCGCCGCCGCCCGGGGTGCGGACGACCAGGACGTCGTCGACACCGACATCGGTCGCGTCGGCGCCTCCCAGGCGGGTGAGGGAACCGTCGCTGCGTTCCACACGGTTCTCGCCGAGCGCGCCCGGGCCGCCCCCCGCCATTCCGTACGGCGCGACCCTGCGGTGTCCGGTGAGCAGCGCCACGGTCATGGGCTGGAGGAAGCGGATCCGGCGCACGACTCCGTCGCCGCCGCGCCACCGCCCCGTACCACCGCTGCCTCCGCGCACGGAGAAGGCGTCCACCCGCACCGGAAAGCGCCACTCCAGCACTTCGGGATCGGTGAGCCGGGAGTTGGTCATATGGGTCTGCACGGCGTCCGCCCCGTCGAAGCCGTCGCCGGCGCCGGAGCCGCTGGCGACGGTCTCGTAGTACTGGACCCGGTCGTTGCCGAAGGTCAGATTGTTCATCGTTCCGGAACCCTCGGCCTGGACGCCGAGGGCCGCGTAGAGCGCGCCGGTGACGGCCTGCGAGGTCTCCACATTGCCCGCGACGGTCGCCGCGGGATACTCGGGCGCGAGCATGGATCCGGCGGGGACGCGTACCTCCAGGGGTTCCAGACAGCCGCTGTTGAGCGGGATGTCCTCGCCGACCAGGGTCCGGAAGACATAGAGCACGGCCGCCATCACCACGGAGGTGGGGGCGTTGGCGTTCCCCGGCTGCTGCGGCGAGGTGCCGGTGAAGTCCAGTACGGCGCTGCGGGCGCCGCGGTCCACGCTCAGGGCCACCGTGATCACGGCGCCGCTGTCGGTCTCGTAGCGGTACCGGCCGTCGTTCAGCCCGGCGATGATGCGGCGGACGGACTCCTCGGCGTTGTCGCGTACGTGCCGCATGTACGCCTGCACGACCTTCAGGCCGAACTGGTCGACCATACGGCGCAGCTCCGCGATCCCCTTCTCGTTGGCGGCGATCTGGGCGCGCAGATCGGCGATGTTGGTGTCGGGGGCACGGGAGGGATGGGCCGCGCCGGTGAGCAGTTCCCGGGTCTCCTCCTCCCGCAGCCGCCCGTCGCGTACGAGGAGCCAGTTGTCGAAGAGGACACCCTCCTCGTCGATCGTGGTGCTGAAGGCGGGCATCGAGCCGGGGGTGATGCCCCCGATCTCGGCGTGATGGCCCCGCGAGGCGACCAGGAAGCGGAGTTCCTCGTCACCGTCCCCGAACACGGGCGTCACCACCGTCACATCGGGCAGATGCGTGCCGCCGTGATAGGGGTCGTTGATGGCGTACACGTCTCCCGGCCGCAGTCCGTCCCGGTTGCGCCGCAGTACTTCCTTGATCGATTCGCCCATCGATCCGAGGTGGACGGGGATATGGGGAGCGTTGGCGATCAGATTGCCCTCGGCGTCGAACAGGGCGCAGGAGAAGTCGAGGCGTTCCTTGATGTTCACGGAGTGCGCGGTGTTCTCCAGGCGTACGCCCATCTGCTCGGCGATGGCCATGAAGAGGTTGTTGAAGACCTCCAGGAGGACCGGGTCCACATCGGTGCCGACGGCGACCCGGCCGGGTCGGGCCGTGGCGCGGGTCAGCAGCAGATGCCCGCCGTCGCCCGCCTCGGCGCGCCAGCCGGGGTCGACGACGGTGGTGGCGTCGGGCTCCGCGATGATCGCCGGGCCCCGGACGGCGTCACCGGGCCCCAGATCGGCGCGCCGGTACAGCGGCACCTCCCGGCGCCCGCCGTCCACGAACATCGGCACCAGGGCCCGTGGCGTGAACTCGCCTTCAGGGGCGACCTCCTCGATGACATGGCTGCCGTGCTCTCCCGCCGTACCGACCGCTTCCACGGAGACCGCCTCGACGACGAGCGGTTTGTCCATGGTGAACGCGTAGCGGCGGCGGTGGGCCGTTTCGAAGGCGTGCTTCATGGCCGTAGCGGTGTCCAGCGGCACCGGAAGGGCCGCGTCCGTGCCCGCGTAGCGGAGCAGTACGCGCGCGCGGGTGGTGATCGCCGTGTCCGGGATGCCGTCGGCGCGCAGTTCGGAGCGGGTGCGCCCGGCCAGTCCGTCGCAGAGGTCGCGGACCCGGGTCATGGACTCCTCGCCCAGCTCCGCCTCGACGGACTGTTCGCGCATGGCGGTCGCGTCGGCGAGGCCGATGCCGTAGGCGGACAGCACCCCGGCGAGCGGCGGGACGATCACCGAGTCGACACCGAGCGCGTCGGCGACGGCGCAGGCGTGCTGGCCGCCCGCGCCGCCGAAGGAGTTGAGGGCGTAGCGGGTGATGTCGTGCCCGCGCTGGACGGAGATCTTCTTGACCGCGTTGGCCATATTGAGGACGGCGATCTCCAGGAAGCCCGCCGCGACGTCCTCGGGGGTGCGGTCGGTCCCGGTCTCCTCGCGTACGCGGGCGGCGAGCGCCGTGAAGCGCTCATGGACGATCCGGGCGTCGAGTGGCTGGTCGCCGCCGGGGCCGAAGACCGCGGGAAAGTGCTCCGGCTGGATCCGGCCGAGCATCACATTGGCGTCGGTCACGGTCAGCGGTCCGCCGCGCCGGTAGCAGGCCGGTCCGGGGACGGCCCCGGCCGAGTCCGGTCCCACCCGGTAGCGGCGGCCGTCGAAGTGGAGGACGGAGCCGCCGCCCGCGGCGACGGTGTGGATGTTCATCATGGGCGCGCGCATCCGTACACCCGCGACCTGGGTGCCGAGTTCCCGCTCGAACTCGCCCGCGTAGTGGGAGACATCGGTCGAGGTGCCGCCCATGTCGAAGCCGACGACCCGCCCGAATCCGGCCCGTCCGGCGGTGCGGGCCATACCGACGACACCGCCCGCGGGTCCGGAGAGCACGGCGTCCTTGCCCCGGAAGTGCGCGGCTTCCCGCAGCCCGCCGTTGGACTGCATGAACATCAGCCGGATGCCCCGGAGTTCGGCCGCGACCTCGTCGACGTACCGCCGGAGGATCGGCGAGAGATACGCGTCGACGACGGTGGTGTCCCCGCGCGGGATCAGTTTGATCAGCGGGCTGACCTCGTGGGAACAGCTGACCTGGGTGAATCCGAGGTCATGGGCGGCCTCGGCGATACGCCTCTCGTGGCCGGGGTGGCGGTAGCCGTGCATCAGGACGACGGCGGCGCTGCGGAAGCCGTCCTCGTACGCCCGGGAGAGCCGTTCCGCGACGGCGGGCAGATCGAGGGGCCGGACGACGGTGCCCCGGGCGTCGACGCGTTCGGGGACCTCGACGACCCGCTCGTACACGGCCTCGGGAAGTACGATCCGGCGGTCGAAGATTTCGGGCCGGTTCTGGTAGGCGATACGGAGGGCGTCGCCGAAGCCCTCCGTGATGACGAGGACCGTCGGCTCGCCCCGCCGTTCCAGCAGCGCGTTGGTGGCGACGGTCGTGCCCATCTTCACGGAGGCGACCCGCTCGGCCGGTACGGGTTCACCGGGGCCGAGACCGAGCAGAAGGCGGATTCCGGCGACGGCGGCGTCCCGGTAGCGCTCGGGGTCGTGCGAGAGCAGCTTGCGGGTGACGAGCCGGCCATCGGGGCGCCGGCCCACGATGTCGGTGAAGGTTCCGCCGCGGTCGATCCAGAACTCCCAGCGCCCGCTCATGGCCCCATTCTCGCAAGCGGAACCCCGCACGACACGGCGGCGGGCGGAAGCGGAGCCGCGCATTCGCCCCGGCGGTCCCGGTGGCCCGGTCGGTCCCGGTGGCCCGGTGGCCCGGTGGGGATGGTCGGGATGGTCGCATGGGTGCCCTGCGTCAGCGGCCGGTCCCGGACCGGAGAACCACCTCCGTCACGGCGGCCGCTCGTCCCACCGGAGCCGAGGGCGGGCTCGGTGCCGTACGCCCCTGGGCGCAGCCGCGCCCGGAGCGCCGTGTGGTCCGCGGGCGGCCGACCGCGCCTGAGCGAATACGGAGGGCGGCGGCGATGTCGTACCGCTGACGGCATGCGGTACGGGCCCGGACCGCCCCCGATCCCCCGCCGCCGACCGCCGGGTCCGCACCAAACGCAGCGGGGCCATGTACTCAGGCCAGCGGCATCGGCCCCATCGGCCGCCCTGTCGTGAGCCTCCGGCCAGGAGGAGGGGCCCAGGTGCCCTGCGCCTTCGGTGAGGGTGCCGGCGCCCGGCGGCCCGGGACCGCAGCCGGGCCAGCCCGAAGGCACCGGACCCGGCTCCTGCGTCAGACACCCAACCGGACAACGGACCGCACCGACCCGGCAGCGGGCCAGTGCGCCGGCACCCGCCACGCACCCCAGGCCCTCAGAAACCCCTCGCCGACCGCCGAGCCCAAGACAGCCAACACCCCCGGCACCTTCAGCCAGTGGGCCGACGGAGGCAGGACCGGAACCGCCTCCGGGCGCCGTCAGGGGATCCCGGCCTCCGTCAGGGGGTGCCGGGCCCTGCACCGTCCCCGGACCCGCCCCCCCCGTGGGCGATGTCTCGCCCACGGGAGCGGGGGTGGCCGGTCGCGTCATACGGCCGGGGTGTCCGGGCCCATCCTGCTGCGTACCGCCGCATGCACCTCGGCCTCCTCGGCCGGGTCCGCGGCGAGCCTGCGCAATCGTTCGGCGACGCGGATGTCGCCCGTCGCGGCGTGCCACGCGGCGATCTCGCGGGTGGTCTCCTCGCAGTCCCACAGGCATTCGACGGCGAATCCGGTGGCGAAGGAGGCGTCGGTGGCGGCCAGCGCGCGGGCCGCCCGTCCTCTGAGCCCGGAGGAGGTGGTCTCCCGGTAGACATGGCGCAGGACGGGTGCCGCGCAGGCGATGCCGAGGCGCCCCGTGCCGTCCACGAGTGTCCCGAGGAGAGGGGAGTCGGGTCCGTCCGCGCGTACGGTCTCACGGACCGCGCCGAGGACGAGGTGGGCGTCGCCCGCGGCGCCCCGGCAGGCGAGCACGGCGGCGGCGGACGCCCCGAGCGGATCGGGTCGGTGCACCCAGCCCCGGGCCCGGTCGACGGCCTCCTCGCCGCACATCCGCTCGAAGGCGGAGATCGCCGCGTCGGCGACGGTGCGCGAGCCCGAGGAGACCGCGGCCTCGATCAGATCGAGGACGACGGGGTCCTGTGACTCGGCGAGATAGTGGAGTGCGGCGCAGCGCGCCCCGTCACCGCCCTCGCGTGCCGCGGTCACGATGGCGGGCCGGTCACCCTCGCCCGCGACCGCCGACAGACAGCGGGCCGCCGGCACATGGAGTTCGGTGCCGCGCTCGACGGCCTGGTCGGCCCAGTCGAAGACGGCCTGGACACTCCAGCCGGGCCGTGGCCCGGTCGGCCGCATCTGGCGCTGCCAGCGGTCGAAGGAGCCCGCTTCGCGCGCGGCGCGCACCCGGGCGCCGACCGCCTCGCGCGGATCGTCGGCCCACAGCCGCCACGGCCGTGGCTCGAAGGCGTCCCGCACGGCGGTGGCCAGTTCGGCCTCGCCCTCGGGGGTGGCCGGGAAGCGGGCGAGGATCGGGGTGGCGAGGGAGCGCAGCCCCGCGTCGTCGTCACGCAGCGCCAGCTCGTCCAGGGCCCAGGCCCAGTTGGAGCCGCGGGCGGCGTAGTTCCGCAGCAGAGCCAGGGCGTCCCGTCTGCCGTAGGACGCGAGGTGGCCGAGCACCGCGAGCGCGAGGCCTGTTCTGGCCTCGTCGGTGTCGAGGTGGTCGTCGACATCGCTCAGGTGCCGCTCGATCTCCTCCAGGCCGCCGTGGAGGTCCAGATAGAGACGTGCGTAGTAGAGGGAGCGGTTCTCGACCTGCCAGTCGTGGCGGGGGTCGTTGAGCACGCAGTGGTTGAGGGCGGCGAGCGCTTCCGCGCGTGGCGCTGCCAGCGCGTGCAGGGTGCCGTCGCCGCGGCCCCGCTGCAGCAGGCCGAGCAGCGTGCCGCTCGGCGCTATGACTGGATCGAACATGGGGAAAGCCTCACATCAAGCTCTCGACGCAACCGGGGACTGGTAGTGCCTAGGCCGCGCTGCTGCATGGGGAGCCGCCCGTCGTCGTCCGCGTCTTCCGCTCGGCGTAGACCATCTTCCTGCCTCTCGTCGGTGGGCCTCAGGGGAACTCCCGGTGATGTCCAGGACAAGGCCCGACGTCATGATGACCCACCCATATCGCCACCGCGACCACATTTACGACGCCCCTGTCCCGGGCCTCTCCGGAAGGGTCCCGGAGGGTGCCGGAACCGGCCGGATACCGCTCCGCGGCCGTGCGGAGCCGGCGGGGGCACACGGGCTCCTCCCCGTGCCGCCCCGCCGGCGTCAGCCGTCGCCGAACAGCTCCAGTAGTTCCGTCTTCCCGAACATCCGGGCGGTATCCACGGCGGAGGGCGTTCCCGCGGAGGGATCGGCCCCGTGCTCCAGCAGGACCCGGACGACGGCGTCCTCGCCCTTGAAGACCGCGCCGGCGAGGGGTGTCTGACCGCGGTCGTTGGCGCGGTCGGGATCGGCCCCGCGCACGGCGAGGGCCGCGACCGAGGCGGCGTGACCGTGGTAGGCGGCGAGCATCAGGAGGGTGTCGCCGCGGTCATTGGTGAGGTTCGCGGGGACTCCGGCGTCGACGTACGCGGCGAGGGCCTCGGTCTCTCCCTGGCGCGCCAGGTCGAAGACCTTGGTCGCGAGTTCGACCACCTCGGGATCGGGGGCCTCGCTCATGGACGGACCGCCTTTCGCTGCACGTTTCACGGCAATGACCTGTGCGTAGGGTCACGGCCATGACCTGGGCGTACGGCGGGATCGGCCGTACGGGCAACGGACAGGGTACTGCCCGGGTCCCGCCACGGGTGAGGCCCGCCCTCGACGGGCGCCGCCCGCGCAGGGGACATATCCCACCGACATGGAGAGATCCGCGCCTTCTCCCACCCGACCAGGGGATTCGCGTCCTCGCGGTCGGCCCGGTCCGTGCGGCCGGGAGGAACTGTGCCTCGCGACCGGTGAGCGTGCCCCTCGGAGGCTGATTTCTCATCCGCCGTTCAAGTGAATTGCCGAAATTTTCACCCATTTGCACCTTTAATCGCATATGTACATGCGGTGAGGTTGGAAGTACTGATGGTGACTGTCCCCTCACCCAGGAGAGCCCCTCATGATCCTGTCCATCTCAGGCGTGGTCCTGCTCGCGATCATCGTCTTCCTCTTCTTCAAGAAGGACGGCCTCAAGGCGTCCCACGCCCTCGCCTGCGCCCTCTTCGGTTTCTTCCTGGCGGGCACCGCCATCGCCCCCAGCATCACGGCAGGCAGCCAGAGCCTCGCCAGCCTTCTGGGCGGGATCAAGTTCTGATCCCCTCCGCCCTTCCCCGCGCATCCAGCCCCGGCACCTTCAGGAGAACGATGTGGGTCGGCGACCCCTCCCCCGCATTCTCAGCAGCGGAACCGCGCAGATCACCCGAGGCCGGGAGATCGCGCGTACGGCCGCCGACAGCGCCACAGACGTCCTCCATCCGCTGATCACGGTCTCCCGTGGCCTGCGGGAGCTGACGGGCACCGCCCGCCGGAAATGGGCCGACACCCCCAAGGAGAAGCGTGGTCCCACGCTCTTCATGGTGGCGGCCGGCCTGGTGGCGGTCGCGTTCATCCCGTACGGGCCCCTGATGGCCCTGATCGCGCTGATGGGCGCGGCCGCCTGGAAGGGGCGGGTGCGCACCCCGGTCACGACCGGCCCGAACGAGGCGGAGGCCGGGCGGCTCCAGTCGCTCTACGACGCCCTGGTGCCCTACTTCTCGGTACCCGAGGACCCTGCCTCGGTCTTCACCCACGGCGGCGAGTGGACCGCCGCCTTCAGCGACCCCGTGTTCGACGGCAACGGCCGTCTCATCGCGCTGCGCATCGCCTACCCCGCGTACTTCCCCGACGGCGAGGAGGAGCCCAGGTCCCGGATCGAGCAGTTGCTGCACGCCAAGTCGGGCCGCGGCCGGGAGTACCGCTTCACCTGGGACGAGGAGGGGAACCAGCTGCTGATGAGCGTCCTGCCCGCCCTGCCGACCTCCATCGCCGCCCAGCGCTTCGTCACCGTCCCCGGTGAGACCGTGCTGGGCTTCACCGATGCCGGAGCGGTGCAGCGGACCATTCCCGTGACGACCGGTGAGGAGACCCGGGACGCGCCTCCGGTGGTCTGGCGCACCGGACACCGCTCCACCGAGCCGCATCTTCTCGCGGTCGGCGATCCCGGGAGCGGCACCACGACCCTGCTGCGCTCGATCGCCCTCCAGGCGCTCCCGTACGGGGATGTGCTGATCATCGAGGGAAGCGGAACCGGCGAGTACGCCTGTCTGGCCGGCCGCTCGGGCGTGCTGGCCGTCGAATGCGCGCTGGGCGGGGCGCTGGCGAGCCTGGAATGGGCGGCGCACGAGACCGAGCGGCGGCTGATCGCCGCGAACCGCGCCCGGCAGGGCGGCCTCCCCGTCCCGGACGACACCAGGCGTCCGCTGTGGATCCTGGTGGACCGGCCCGGCATCCTCGGCCATCTCGCCGCCGCCGACGGGCACCCCGACCCCCAGGAGCTGCTCCAGGTGCCGCTGCGTCACGGCCGGGCCGCGCAGGTCACGGTGGTGGTGGCCGAGCAGTTCGACAGCCTGGACACCCTGTCGGAGGCCGTACGCACGCACACCCGCGCCCGGGTGGCGCTCGGCCCGGTGGGCTTCGGGGAGATCGAGGCCGTGCTCGGGGCGGCCCCCGGCACCACACCGACTCCCGATGTACCGCCGGGGCGCGGTTACGCCCGGCTCGGCACCGGACCGGTGCTCAGGCTCCAGGTGCCGGCCACCCCGGACCCGTACGACGACGCCACGAGCGAGGCGCACCGGCGGGCCGTACTGGAGCTGCTGCCGGAGCGTGTCCCCACGGCCCCGGAACAGCGCGGGACGGTGGGGCCGCCGGCGGAGCCGCAGGACCCGGTGCCGGCGGAAGGCTGAGACCGGGGGCTCACGCCCGGCGCGCCGGCGCCCGCCGTACGGAAACCGGCTGTTCCTCCAGGGGGACGGCCGGTTCCGTGGTACCCCTCGACCTCAGATGCACCGGCGCGCATGCCCCTTTGCGCGGCTTCAACGGCTCCAACGGCTCGAACGGCGCACGCGCCCCGGTCGCACAAGAGCCCGGCCACGCGAAAGGCCGGTCGCCCGGAAGGCTGCGACGACGGGAAGCCCGGTTGCCGGAAACCCCGGTTACGCGACGAAGGTGCGCGGCGCCTCGGTCCCCGTCGTCGCTCCCGTCTCCACCAGCCGTGCCGCCGCGGCCAGCCGGACCGCCGCCTCCTCCGCGACCGGCCCGCCGACCGTGAACGGCAGCCGTACAAAGCCCTCGAAGGCGCCGTCGACCCCGAAGCGCGGCCCCGACGGCACCCGTACCCCCACCCGCTCGCCGACCTCCGCCAGCCGGGAGCCCGACAGCCCTCCGGTACGGACCCACAGGGTCAGCCCGCCGCCCGGAACGGCGAACTCCCAACCGGGCAGCTCCCGGCGCACCGCCGCCACCAGCGCGTCACGGTTCTCCCGGGCCTGGCCGCGGCGGATGGCGACCGCCTCCTCCCAGCTCCCGGTCCGCATCAGCCAGTGGATCGCCAGCTGTTCCAGGACGGGCGTGCCGAGGTCCGCGTAGGCGCGGGCGGCGACCAGGGAGCGGATCACATCGGGCGCCGCGCGGACCCAGCCGATGCGCATGCCCGCCCAGAACGCCTTGCTGGCCGAGCCGACCGTGACGACGGTGCTGCCCGCCGGGTCGAAGGCGCAGACGGGCCGGGGCATCGTGATGTCGTCGTCGAAGTACAGCTCGGACATGGTCTCGTCGACGACGAGGACCGTGCCGGCGGAACGTGCCGCGTCGACGAGCCGCCGGCGCCGGTCGTCGTCGGCCAGTGCCCCGGTCGGGTTGTGGAAGTCGGCGACGACGTACGCGAGCCGGGGAGCCGCGTCCCTGAGCACCTGGCGCCAGCGGGGCAGGTCCCAGCCGCCGAGCCCCTCCTCCATGGCGACCGGCACCAGCCGGGCCCCGGCCTCACGCATCAGCTGGAGGATATTGGCGTACGAGGGGGACTCGACGGCGATGCGCTCACCGCGTCCGGCGAAGAGATGGCAGATGGCGTCCATGGCACCCATGGCCCCCGTGGTAACCATGATCTGCTCGGGCATGGTGGGGATGCCGCGCTCGGTGTAGCGGTCGGCGAGCATCTGCCGCAGTGCCGGGATGCCCGCCGGATAGTCGCCGTGGGTGTGGGCGTACGGCGCCAGTTCCTCCAGCGCGCCCTGTACGGCCCGGGTGAGCCAGGGCTCGGGCGCCGGCAGCGCCGCGCAGCCGAGGTCGATCATGGAACCGAGGGATTCGGGCGGCAGGGGTTCCAGACCGCGTGCGGGCAGGGGATTCCCGGCCGGTACGGCGGTCCAGCTGCCGGCGCCCCTGCGGGATTCGAGGAAGCCCTCGGTCCGCAGGGCTTCGTAGGCGGCGGCGACGGTCGTACGGCTGACGGTCAGTGCCAGCGCCAGTTCGCGTTCGGCGGGCAGCCGGGCGGCGACCGGGACACGGCCTTCGAGGACGAGCAGCCGGATGCCGTCGGCGAGCGCGCGGTAGGCGGGCGGCTTACGGGTGCCGGGCCCGGCCGGGCGGGGCTGCTGGGCGGTGAGCTGCCGGGCGAGCTGCGCCGCACCCACCGCCGAGGTCCAACGACTCATGGAAATCAGTCCACCTTCCTCGAATTGGCCATGGTTGCACTGTGTTCCATGGCCACAGAGTGTCATGAGTCAGTCCACCACCGCCAGAGGAGCCATCGCTGTGCCAGACACCGAGTCCGCGGGCCCGGCCGGCTCCGCTGAGATCACGGGCCCTGCGGTCCCGTCCACCGACCAGGGTCCGCGGGATTCCGGGAAGACGGCACAGACGGCACAGGGGCAACCTCTGACACCGGGGGCGCCGGAGGAAGCCGGGGAGACACGCGGCTCCGGCCGCACCGCCCGCAGGCTGTCACAGCTCTCCGTCGGTCTGGTGCTCTACGGCGTGAGCGCGGCGCTCCTGGTCCGCGCGGAACTCGGTCTGGAGCCGTGGGGCGTCCTGCACCAGGGGCTGTCCGAACGCACCGGGCTGACGATCGGTGTCGTGTCGATCGTCGTCGGCGCCGCCGTACTGCTGCTGTGGATCCCGATCCGGCAGCGGCCGGGGCTCGGCACGGTCTCCAATGTCTTCGTCGTCGGCATCGCGATGGACGCCACCCTCGCCCTGGTCCCGGACGCGCGGGGAATCGCCCTGCGCGTCACGCTGATGATCGCGGGCATCGTGCTGAACGGGGTGGCGACGGGCCTCTACATCGCCGCGCGCTTCGGTCCCGGCCCGCGCGACGGTCTGATGACGGGTCTGCACCGGCTCACGGGACGTTCGATCCGGCTGGTGCGTACGGGGATCGAGGTGGCCGTGGTGGCGACCGGATTCGTTCTGGGCGGCTCCCTGGGGGTCGGCACGATCGCGTACGCGCTCGCGATCGGACCGCTGGCCCAGCTGTTCCTGCGCGTCTTCGCCATCCCCGATCAGGGCGGCCGCAGCACGGTGGTCACCCGCGCGACACCGAAGCGGGCGATACTTCGGCGGTGACTCGTGTACGGCGCCCCCGGCATCCCTTTCTGGACCATCCCTCCGTACTGCCGTTCGCCCATCGCGGCGGCACGGCGGACGGGCTGGAGAACACCGTGGCCGCGTTCCGGCGGGCCGCCTCCCTCGGCTACCGCTACTTCGAGACGGATGTGCACACCACCGCCGACGGCAGGCTGGTCGCCTTCCACGACACCACCCTCGACCGGGTCACGGACGCGCGGGGCCGGATCGCGGAGCTGCCGTGGAGCGAGATACGCCGGGCCAGGATCGCGGGCCGGGAGCCGCTGCCGCTCTTCGAGGAGCTGCTGGAGGAGTTCCCCGGCGCCCGCTGGAACGTGGACCTCAAGGCGGAGTCCGCGCTGATCCCCCTCGTGGACCTCGTCCGCAGGGCGGGACTGTGGGACCGGGTGTGCGTGGGCTCGTTCTCGGAGGGCCGGGTGGCACGGGCCGCTCGGCTCGCGGGCCCGCGTCTGGCGACCTCGTACGGGGTGCGCGGGGTGCTGGGCATGCGGCTGCGCTCGGTCGGAATCCCGGTGGCGGTCCGGGTTGGCGCGGTGTGCGCCCAGGTCCCCGAGACCCAGAACGGCATCCGCGTGGTGGACCGCGGATTCGTCCGGGCAGCGCACCAAAGGGGACTTCAGGTACATGTCTGGACGGTCAACGACCGGGATCGCATGACCCGGCTTCTGGAACTGGGCGTGGATGGCATCATGACCGATCAACTGGAGACGCTGCGCACGGTACTCGCCGACCGCGGAGACTGGGTCTGACCCGCGCGTCTGCACCACAGGACGAGCGAGGGGGGCGCTGATGGCTGCCGAGACCGCCGAGCCGGCGGCCGGCGCGGGGGAGCGCCGGCGCGAGCAGCACGGCTGGTACTTCTACGACTTCGCCTGCTCCGTGTACTCGACGAGCGTGCTCACCGTCTTCCTCGGGCCGTATCTCACCTCGGTGGCCGAGGCCGCGGCGGACGCGGACGGCTTCGTGCATCCGCTGGGTATTCCGGTGCGGGCGGGTTCGGTCTTCGCCTACTCGGTCTCGGCGTCGCTGGTGGTGGCCGTGCTGCTGATGCCCCTGGCGGGCGCGCGGGCGGACCGTACGGGCCGCAAGAAGCCGATGCTGGCGGCAGCGGCGTACACCGGGGCCGCCGCGACGGCCGGGATGTTCCTCCTCGGCGGCGACCGCTATCTGCTGGGCGCGTTTCTGCTGATCGTCGCGAACGCGTCCCTGTCGGTGTCGATGGTCGTCTACAACGCCTATCTGCCGCAGATCGCCGGGCCCGACGAGCGGGACGCGGTCTCCTCGCGGGGCTGGGCCTTCGGGTACACCTCCGGCGCCCTGGTGCTGGTGCTCAATCTGATCCTCTATACGAACCACGAGGGGTTCGGGCTGTCCGAGTCGGCGGCGGTCCGGATCTGTCTGGCGTCGGCCGGCGTGTGGTGGGGCGCTTTCACGCTGATCCCGCTGCGGCGGCTGCGGGACCGGCGGATCGCGCCCGGCGCCGGGAGCCCGGCCGGTTCCGGCTGGCGGCAGCTGGCGGCGACGATCAGGGACATGCGGCGGCATCCGCTGACGCTGTCGTTCCTGCTGGCGTACCTGGTCTACAACGACGGCATCCAGACCGTCATCTCCCAGGCGTCGATCTACGGCTCCAAGGAGCTGGGCCTCGGACAGACGACCCTGATCGTGGCGGTCCTGCTGGTGCAGGTGCTCGCGGTGGCGGGGGCGCTGCTCATGGGGCGGCTGGCCCGGACCCACGGCGCGAAGCGGACGATCCTCGCCTCGCTCGCCGTCTGGACGCTGATCCTCGTCGCGGGGTACTTCCTGCCGGCCGAGGCCCCCCTCTGGTTCTTCGCGCTGGCGTCGGCGATCGGGCTGGTGCTCGGCGGGAGCCAGGCCCTCTCCCGGTCGCTCTTCTCACATCTGGTGCCGCACGGCAAGGAGGCGGAGTACTTCTCGGCGTACGAGATGAGCGACCGCGGGCTCAGCTGGCTCGGACCGCTCGTTTTCGGCCTCGCCTACCAGCTGACCGGCAGCTATCGCGACGCGATCATCTCCCTCGTGGCCTTCTTCGCCCTGGGATTCCTGCTGCTCGCACGGGTCCCGGTACGGAGGGCGGTGGCCGCGGCGGGCAATCCTGTACCGGACCGAATTTAGACGCCGAAGTGAAAGGGCGGTAGTGTACGCGTTTGGCCTGCCAGGCGGACCGTTACTGCGCACGAAGAAAGCGAAGTCCCTGGGTGACACTTTCTGTCAGATGTGACAAACCGGGCACTGGTGGGTACCCCCACGTATGGGAAACCAGCGGCACGACGGGCGACGCATGACCCGGAACGGGAATCTTTACGGCCGACCGGACGTTGACCGGATGACGACGACAGCGACACCTGTCCTGTGGGCGACAAGCCCGGGAGGCACGATTCATGAGTGAGCGAGCTCTCCGCGGCACGCGCCTCGTGGTTACCAGCTACGAGACGGACCGCGGCATCGATCTGGCCCCGCGCCAGGCGGTGGAGTACGCATGCCAGAACGGACATCGGTTTGAGATGCCGTTCTCGGTCGAGGCAGAAATTCCGCCGGAGTGGGAGTGCAAGGCGTGCGGCGCCCAGGCACTCCTGGTGGACGGGGACGGCCCCGAGGAGAAGAAGGGCAAGCCGGCGCGCACACACTGGGACATGCTGATGGAGCGGCGCACACGCGAGGAGCTGGAGGAGGTGCTGGCCGAGAGGCTGGCGGTCCTGCGCTCCGGCGCCATGAACATCGCCGTGCACCCGAGGGACAGCCGCAAGTCGGCCTGACCCTCGCGGCCGTATCTTCTGTCACCGTGTGCGTGGCACGGGGCGGGCGATGACGGCCGAAAGCAGAGCGACTGACCAAGCCGTGGGCCGCTTCACACCTGGTGTGGAGCGGCCCACGGGTATGTCCGGGCGGGGTCCCGGGGCAGCACGGTGGGGGACGCGGGCCGAGTCGCCCGACGGCGCGCCTCGGGCAGACGGTCGTCCCGTCCTGCCACGCTCGCGGGCGCCCCGCACTCCGGCTCCGGCTCCGGCCGCATCCGGCCGCCCGGGCTTCGGTGGGCGATCTGCCGGTCCAGCGTCTCGGGCTTCGGGCGCAGAGGGCGGGTGTTCCGGAACCGGTGGCACCCCCGGCTTCCGGGCGTGGGGGACCCATTTCAGGCCCTCCGGCGTTTGAGGAGCGGGGTCCGGGGCGGAGCCCCGCGAGGGCCCGGTCTCGGAGCGTGCGGCATCCCATCGGGCGGCGCGGAGAAGCCTGCCTCGGCTTCTCCGCGTATGAACAGCAGGTTCTCGGGCTGTCCGGGCCAAAGGCTCGGGAGAGGCCCCGGAAAGACCGGGCAGGGGCGGTCGGGGAGGCGGGACTGTCCTGCCCAGGCTCTCCGGCGCGATCCCGTCCGCCGCAGGGCACAAGGGACGACGGGACCGGCTGCCCCAAGGCGCTCCCCCGCGCCGATCGCGGACGGGACCAGCCGGCCGCGGGCGCTACGGCAGCGGGCGCTGAGGGGCGTCCGGTGGCGGCGGGGGCGGGGGGTCCTGGGGGATGACCTCGCCTTGGACGATCTTGCCGTCCGGGCGGTGGATACGGGCCTGCTGGAAGGCGTCCCCGAAGGTGCCGGGAGGAGCTTCGCGCATACGGCGCTCCAGTGAGCGCTCGGCGTAACGGCCGAGCCGGGTGCGGACCGGCGGAATCAGCAGGAGCAGACCCGCCGCGTCCGAGATCAGGCCGGGGATCATCAGCAGCAGACCGCCGAGCATCAGAAAGCCGTTGCCGGTGCTGCCGGAGGACTCGGGGGACGGCATCCGGCCGTCCTGCTGCTGTTGCAGCGTCTCGGACAGGGTGCGGAAGGCATTGCGGCCCGCGTGCTTGATGACCGTGCCGCCGAGCACCGCGCCGCCGATGAGGAGGGCGAGGACCGCCACTCCCCCGGCGGTCTCACCGACGAGGATCAGCAGCCAGATCTCCAGGACCAGCCAGGCGGCCAGTCCGAGCGGGACAAAGCGGCGGGCACGCGAGCGCTTGGGGGCCGTCGGGGGCGGAGTGCCGGTCGTCATGTTCCCAGTGTGCCTGCAGGGCCGTGGAAGCGGAGGGGGCGGGTGATCGCCGGGAGCGTACGGGTCAGGGGGCGCGGCGCCCGCGGACGCGGCCCGCGCGGCCCGAGACCCCCCAGCCCGCGATCCGCCAGAGCGCCTCCACGGCGATGTCCCGGTTCATCTTGGAGTCGCCGAGTTCGCGCTCCACGAAGGTGATGGGTACCTCCACCACGTGATAACCGAGCCCCACGGCGCGGCGTGTGAGGTCGACCTGGAAGCAGTATCCCTGGGAGGTGACCTCGGAGAGTCCGAGTCCCCGCAGGGTGTCCGCGCGGAAGGCGCGGAAGCCCGCGGTCACATCGCGGACGTCGAGGCCGAGCAGCAGCCGGGAGTACGTACTGGCGCCGCGGGAGAGGTACTCGCGGCGCCTGGGCCAGTTCACGACCCGTCCGCCGGGGACCCAGCGCGAGCCGATGACCAGGTCGGCGCCCTTGAGCGCGGTCAGCAGCCGGGGCAGTTCCTCGGGCCGGTGGGAGCCGTCGGCGTCCATCTCGACCAGTACGCCGTAGTCGTGCTCCATGCCCCAGGCGAAACCGGCGAGATAGGCGGCGCCGAGGCCCTCCTTGCCCTTGCGGTGGAGCACATGGACCTGCTCGTCCGTGGCCGCCAGTTCGTCGGCGAGCTTTCCGGTGCCGTCGGGGCTGTTGTCGTCGGCGATGAGGACAGCCGCGTCGGGCACGGCGGCACGCACCCGGGCGACGATCTTCTTGATGTTCCCGGCCTCGTTGTAGGTCGGGATGATCACCAGAACTCGTCCGAGCGGGCCGTACCGCCTGAGGGCTCCGCCCTTACCGCCGTCGTTCACTGCAGCCCCTTCGTGTCGTGCGCAGGGACCCAACCTTAGCGATCGCCGGGCACGGGGAAGTGCCGATGAGTGCCGGGGGTGTCGGCCACCCGGGCGGCACGGCGGCGAAGGGTATGGAATGCGAGAAATGGCCGTTGTTACGGATCGGGGCCCAGCGTCCTTCGGGCCGGCCTGGGATCCGCTGGCTGCGGATCGACCGAGAGCCGTTGTCTACTGAACGCCGGGCCCCACCCGGGTCACACCTGCCGTCCGGCTGAAACCTTCCCTCGCCCCCGAGGCGCGGGCGCTGGACCTGGCTCCCAGTGGCAGTGCTCCGGTGCGGCGCACTGCCCATGGCCCAGCGGCGTTCGACGACTTGCTCGGAGGTTTCACCGGTCGGACGTCCTGTGGTGGACTCGGCCGAACCTACCCGCCCGTGGGCGCTCCATGTCAACAGTGGTGCGATCTGCGCGGTTTGCCCAATTCGCCGGACCAGTACCGAAGATCCGCAGGTCGCGGCGGAACCGTTCCGCCCCCGATCGACGGTACGAAATGTCCGTACGTCACCCGTTTGGACGATCAAAGATAGTTTGTCCAGAGACCACCGTGCGCAGGCAGAACGGGAGTTCGGCGCCGGGGGTGAGATCGGGCAGGCCGGGAGTGCCCGAACGCGGATCGGTCGACCAGCGGGCGACCCGGTCGTCGGGCGCCTGGACGACGAGTTCCCCGGTGCGCCACACCGCATAGTCGGCGGGGGCGCCGGGCACCAGGATTCCCGCGTCGTCACGGCCGACGGCCCGCCAGCCGCCCCGGGTGTGGGCGGTGAAGGCCGCGCGTACGGACACCCGGTGCCCGGGGGTGCGGTGGAAGGCCGCCGCCCGGACGGTGCCCCAGGGATCGAGGGGGGTGACCGGGCTGTCGGAGCCGAGGGCGAGCGGCACCCCGGCGCGCAGCAGAGCCGCGTACGGGTTCAGGGTGCGGGCCCGCTCCACGCCGAGGCGTTCGGCGTACATGCCCTCGTCACCGCCCCAGGCGGCGTCGAACGCGGGCTGCACGGAGGCGGTGAGCCCGAGTTCGGCGAAGGCGGCGATGGTCTCGGGGGTGAGCATCTCCGCGTGCTCGACCCGGTGCCGGGCCGCACGCACCCGGGCGAGGCCCAGGGTCTGCGCGGCCGCCCGGACTCCCTCCGTCACGGCGGTGAGGGCCGCGTCGCCGATGGCGTGGAAACCGGCCTGGAGCCCCGCCTCGGTACAGGCGGTGACATGGGCGGCGACGGCGGCCGCGTCGAGGCGGGCGGCGCCCCGGTGGTCCGCGTCGGCGTACGGGTCGTGGAGGTGGGCGGTGTGCGAGCCGAGGGAGCCGTCGGCGAACAGATCGCCCGCCGCACCCCTGGCACCGAGTTCGCTGATGCGCCGGGCACCCTTCGCATCTGCGATCTGCTCGGCCCAGTAGCCGACCACACGAGGACCCGGCCGGGCCCCGGCGAGCGCCAGCAGGGCGAGGAAGTCGTCCTCGCCGGAGATATCGGGCCCGGCGCATTCGTGGACGGTGCCGATACCGAGCGACGCGGCGCGGTCGAGGGCGGCGCGCTGGGCCTCGTCGCGCTGGGCGGGGGTCAGGGCGCCCTGGGCCGTACTGCGTACGGCGTGGTGGGCAGCGTCGGTGAGCGGCCGGTCCGGGTGGTAGCCGTTCAGCCCGGTGACCCCGGGCACCAGGTCGAGCAGGGCGGTCGTGACGACGGCCGAGTGCACGTCGATCCGGGGCAGATAGAGCGGACGGCCGCCGGTCGCCTCGTCCAGCTCGGCCCGGGAGGGGTGCCGCCGCTCCGGCCAGCTCGCCGCGTCCCAGCCGCCGCCCATCAGGACCCGGTCCGAGGGACGGGCGGCGCTGTGCTCCCGTACGAGGACGAGGGCCTCGGCGAGAGTGCGCGCGCCCGACAGGTCGAGCCCCGTGAGGGCGAGGCCGGTGGCCGTGGTGTGCACATGTGCGTCGGTGAACGCGGGGGTGACGAGAGCGCCGTCGAGATCGACGGTCTCGTCGACTCCGTCGGCGAAGGCGTCGGCCGCCCCTTCGGACCCCACCCAGGCGATGTGCCCCCGTTCGACGACCATCGCCGTGGCGAAGGGATCGGCGGGGCTGTGGACTTCCCCGCCGCGCAGCAGGGTGGTGCGGTCCGCGGCGCGGGCGGCGGGGGCGGTGCTCTGGCTCATGGCACCAGCCTAGGGAGTGCCTCAGACGCGCGGGGGGCGGGCCTCGTAGGGGGTGGAGAGCACCACGGTGGTGCGGGTGGAGACTCCGGCGAGCGTACGGATACGGGTGAGCAGGTTCTCCAGTTCGAGCGGGGTCGAGACACGCACCTTGAGGATGTAGTTCTCGTCGCCGGCGACGCTGTGGCACGCCTCGATCTCGGGCACGCCCGCGAGGCGGTCGGAGATGTCGTCGGGGGCGCTGGGGTCGAACGGCTTGACCGAGATGAACGCGGTGAGCGGCAGCCCGACGGCCTCGGGGTCGACGACGGCCGCGTAACCGCGGATGACACCGCGCTGCTCCAGACGGCGGACACGCTGATGCACCGCCGAGGTGGACAGGCCGGTGGCCTTGCCCAGGTCGGTGTAGCTCATCCGCCCGTCCGCGACGAGCAACTCCACGATCTGACGATCCAGCTCCTCCATGCGGATCAACTTAATTGCACCGGCCCCTTCCGGCACACTCGTACGCCATCCGCGGGGCATCTGCGGCGGGCATGTGACGAACACCACAGGCTCTACGCCACCTCCATCGTGACCTGACGGTTACCCACCGGGCCCAGCGGGAAGTGCTTGCTGTGGTCGAGGCCACATGAGCCTGATGGGCCCACCTGAGGGGGAGATTCTCCATGCAGAGTGTCAAGAACACCGGCCGTACCGAACCGGAGCCTGTTGATCCGGCGGAGTCTGCGAGGTCTGCCGAGTTGGACGAGCTGAATGAGTACGACACCTTCGAGATGTACCGGGTGATCTGCCCGGACTGCGCGCAGCCGATCGCGCTGCTCGCCGACGAGGACGTACTGCCGGAGCACGCGCTGTGCCCCACCCCGTGGAATCCGTTCGGGCTGACCGTGTGCGCGGGCACCGGGCGCCCCGCGTCCCGGGCGCAGCCCGCGGACGACAGCCTGGAGGCCCAGGAGCAGGAGATGGGACTGCTGCTGACGCTCCCTCAGGGGCTGGACTGGCGGATGCAGCCCTTCTCCCACGTCGGTGGTCCGGGCTCGCGTCCGCTGCGGATGCCCCCGATGCGCGACCGCGCGGCCTGAGTCCCGGCCCGCGCGCGTCATCCGTACGTACGTCTCCGGGTCACCGGGCCTTGCCGGTCCCTCCGCACGGCCGTCGCTTCCGTGGTCGGGCCCGTGCCGCCACCGGGCGCGCTCTCCGGGGGGGGCTTCCCTCCGTCCGGTGAGCCGTCCCCGTGCTCTGGCGTCGGCGCTCCCCGCTCTCCCCTCCGCCCGGCTCGGCCACGGCCGCCCGGGCAGCCGTGGCCGAGCCGGGCGGCCGGGCAGATGTACGGCCCGGTACGGAGGCCCCTTCACAGGACGGCCCGTGTCCCGGACCGCCGGGATCCACACGTCCGGAGTCTCCGCGCACGCCGGGCATCGCTCCCGGCACACCCGCGGGGCCCGGAGCACGGCGCCGCAGGGGCGTGTCACGGGAGCCGGCCGTCGGGGCGACCGCCCGCCGCATGGCCCGGCCGCAGCCGGATGAGGCGGCGGATCCCGCTCCCCCGCCGGGCAGGTCGGCGGGCCGGATCGGCGATACGGAGCCGGGGCACCCTTTCCGGGTGGCCGCTCAGCCGTTGACGGCCTCGAAGACCCGCAGGAAGTTCTCGCCGAGGACTCCCCGGATCTGCTCGTCGGTCCAGTTCCTCGCGACCAGTCCCCGGGTGATGTTGATCATGTCCCGGTAATCGCGGAAACCGTCCAGGGTCCGGGTCACCTTGTCGATCTGGTGTTCCGGCCGGAAGCCGAACTCCTCCAGTTTGTTCGAGAAGGCGGCTTCCTGGACGTGATACGGAAGGGCCAGCGGCCAGTCCGTACCGATGGCGACATGCTCCGGGCCGACGAGCGCGCTGATGTGCTCCATATGGTCCAGGACCAGCTCGATCGTGGGGTTCGCCGCGTCGGGGGACGCGAGGAAGAACGGTACGGCGTAGACACCGATCACCCCGCCCGTGGCGGCGATCGCACGGATCTCGTCATCGCTCTTGGCGCGGTCGTGGCGGTACACGGCCTCGGCGGAGGTGTGGGTGGCGATGACGGGGGCCGTGGACACCTCGCAGACGTCGAGGGTCGTGCGGCGGCCGGTGTGGGCCGTGTCGACGATGACGCCGACGTCGTTGCACCGGCGGACGAACCGCTGGCCGAAATGGCTCAGCCCGGGGTCGTAGCGCTCGGTGCACCCGGCCCCGATGAAGTTCATGACGTTGTAGGCGCAGTCCAGGGTGTGCAGGACACCCAGGGCATGGGCCGCGTCGATGAGATCCAGATCGCCGGGGCCGAGCATGTTCGTCTGTACGAGACCCCACACGGCCTGCTCGCCGGCCGCGTGCGCGGCACGGATGTCGGCGGCCGTACGCGCCCGGCGCAGCCAGGGGAACGCCTCCAGCTCACGGGCGAGCAGATGTGCCGCGTCGAGCACAGACGCCTTGTCCTTCAGTACGTATCCGCCCGTCACCGCGGTGGTGACACCGGAGGCGTCGAAGAGTTCCTTGTACTCGGGGTATCTGCCCGCGATGGCACGTTCCTTGAGGAAGAAGGCCACCGAGTAGAGGTCGTCCGATCCCAGGGCGTCGATCTCGGCGATCAGTTCCCCGGTCCACACATCCGGTGAGCACGGCCCCTGGAACAGCAGGTCGCAGACCACGCTGTCCCGGTGCAGGCGCCCCGCGCGGGCCTCCTGATCCCCCGTCAGTCCGAACGGGTAGGTTCCGTAGCTGTGCACTGTCGTCTCCTTCTGCCGGGCCGGGGCGCCGCCGCGCGTGCCGACGCCGGTGGTTTCCCGCTCAGACACCCGAACGGCTGCTTCCCCAGGAGCGGATGTGCTCCCGCGCCGGGTTTCCGGGCCTGAGGTCGGGGTCGTCGACCGGTTCCCCCGGGACGATCCTCAGCGGCAGTTCACCGGCCCAGACCGGAAGTCCGAAGTCGCTCTCCTTGTCGCCGGGCGGGCCGCTGCGTATCTTCGCCGAGCACTCCTCCAGCGTCAGCGCGAGGACGCGTACGCTGCGCAGTTCCGCGTCGGTGAGCGGGCGCACCTCATCGGCGCGTCCGGGCACCACACGCTCCATCAGGGCCACCATCGCCCGTAGCTTCGCGTCCGCTCCGGTCACCTCGTACGGGTTTCCGAGGGCGACGACGGAGCGGAAGTTCATCGAGTTCTGGAACAGCGAACGGCCCAGCACGAGCGAGTCGATCACCGTGGCCTCCACGCAGACCGGCGCTTCGAGCATCCGCTTGAACATCCGGTTCTGCTGGGAGGCGTGGAAGTAGAGGGTGTCGTCGATACGGGTGTGCAGGGTCGGCAGCACATACGGCCGCCCGTCGTCGACGAAGGCGACACGGCAGATCAGCGCCTCGTCCAGGATGGCGTTCACCTGGGCGGGATCGTAGGAGCCCCGCTCGGCTCGGCGGCGGACCCGGACCCGTTCGGTCAGTGGCCGGTGCGTACCGTCGTCACGGATGTGTTCGGTCGTCATGGAAGCAGCCCTTTCGAGCGGTTGGGTGTACGGGGTGAGGAAATGCGGTGACTGATGCCAGGCGCCGCGGAGCCGGTGGACGTCCGGGTCACCGCCGGTGCCGCGCCGGGCGCCGGTGTACGTTTCCGGTCCCGCGCCGGGGTGTTTCAGAAGTGCCCTATGTGCCTGCGGCGCGGCCGAGGCGGCGGGGGTCGGCGGCGGCGTGGATGGTGCCGTCGGGGTCGAAGGCGAGGGCGTGGCAGCTGCCCATTTCGGGTTCCC
>NZ_JBITFN010000033.1:0-63709 GCF_044456085.1 Streptomyces sp. NPDC051018 | reverse complement strand
ACCCCCCAGGCCATGCGTTCGACAGGGGGAGAAAGTCATGCCAACTCCGGAGGCCGGGCGCCCCATTGCGGGGCCACCAAAAAGGTAATGGGGGGGCTGAGTGTGGGGCTGGTGGGGAGGGTGCGCGACCGGGCTGACCGGGAAGTGACTCGAACGTCTGCGCGGCAGCCGCGGGCCGAACGACCACGTGGAGTCACCGCGGATGACGGCATCCTCGGGCGCTCGACGGGGGTGAGGCCTGTGATCTGCCCGTCGGTCACGTGTGCGCGGTGGCAGATGCGTACGCCCGCAATGCCGGGTGCGTCGGAGCCGGTCCCGGGATCGGTGTCAGGTTGCTGGGGCGGCTGGGGCTGGCGAGGCGGGAGTTGTCCGGAATTCGATCGCCCCTGGAGGGGGAGCGGCCTTGCTTCCGGCGATCCTGTGCCGGAGGAAGAAGGGCCGGATCCGGGCCGTCCCGCGTACGGCGGGGGCCGGCCACTCGATCTCGCGCGCTCCGGGGCGGTGGGGGAGCGGACCGCGCCCCCACCGGAGGCGTTCACGAGCCGGGAGGCGATCCGGTCCTCGGGGCAGGTCGACGATCAGGCGTTCGGCGCTTGTGAGTGCGCCCGGGCTGTCTGGGAAAGCGCGGGTGCCGTGACGACGGGCCGGCTGGGTCCGTCGTTGCCGGAGGGGCGCCCTCGGCGCAGGCCCCGGGCAGCGGGTGTCCTCGGCCCGCGGGAGGGCCGGACAGGGGCGTCATGGGCTTGAGGAGAGCCAGGGGGCGCGTGGGCCCGGGGCGCGCTCCGTCAGGCTCCCGGGAATGGCCGGGGGTGCCGGGGCCGGTGGGGTGAATCCCGCGCAGGAGAGGCGGGAGGGATCCGGGCTGCCGATGGCAGGGGGGAGCCGCTTGGGCAGGGGGCGGCCAGGGGCCGCGCCCGTACCGCACCCAGGGGCGGCGACGGGCCGTGCCGCCCCTGGGGTGTGACGTTTCTCCTGGGTGGGGCGGGGTCAGCCGTCCTCGTGGGTGACGGCACGGCGCGCGTCCGCGTCCAGCACGCCCCAGCTGATCAGCTGCTCGGTGAGGACGGACGGCGACTGGTCGTAGATGACGGCGAGCGTGCGCAGGTCGTCCTGGCGGATCGACAGCACCTTGCCGTTGTAGTCGCCGCGCTGGGACTGGATCGTCGCGGCGTACCGCTGGAGCGGACCCGCCTTCTCGGCCGGCACATGTGCCAGGCGCTCCAGATCCAGAACGAGCTTCGGCGGCGGCTCGGCGGCCCCGCCCGGCGTCGTACCCGGCAGCAGTTCCTGCACCGGAACGCCGTAGAAGTCCGCCAGCTCGGCCAGTCGCTGCACGGTCACGGCGCGGTCACCGCGCTCGTACGACCCGACGACGACGGCCTTCCAGCGGCCCTGTGACTTCTCTTCCACGCCGTGGAGGGACAGCCCCTGCTGTGTGCGGATGGCGCGGAGCTTGGCCCCGAGCTGCTTTGCGTATTCGCTGGACATATAGCTCCCCGGACGCTGTGACAACGTGCGGCTCCGCCGCGCGGCTGGTAACTCACTGTGAGGTTACGCAGCGTTACTTGGACTCGTCAAGCCGAATGGGTCCAGTCCGGTCTGTTGTCATGATCGGGACCGGTTTATGGCCAGGTCCGGACCAGGGTGCCGACAAGCCCGGCAAAGCCCCCTGGTACCGTTGCGAACGTAATTCCGACGTCCTTTAAGGTCCGTCCCGTGAGGCGGAGAAGGAGGTCCGTTTCGTATGGACACAAACAATTCGGCCGGCAGCCCCGATTCGGCGCGCCCTGTTCTTGAGGCACCCGATATCGCGCGGGTACTGACCCGTATCGCCCACGAGATCGTCGAACGCGCGAAGGGCGCCGACGACGTGGTGCTCCTCGGTATTCCCACCCGGGGCGTCTTCCTCGCCCGCAGGCTCGCCGACAAGCTCGCGGAGATCACCGGGCGCACGATTCCGGTCGGCTCCCTCGACATCACGATGTACCGCGACGACCTGCGGCTGCGGCCCGCCCGCGCGCTGGCCCGTACCGACATCCCCGGTGACGGCGTCGACGGCAGACTGGTCGTGCTCGTCGACGATGTGCTCTTCTCCGGCCGCACCATCCGGGCCGCTCTCGACGCGCTCGGGGACATCGGCCGTCCCCGGGCCGTACAGCTCGCGGTCCTCGTCGACCGCGGCCACCGCGAACTGCCCATCCGCGCCGACTACGTCGGCAAGAACCTCCCCACATCGCTGCGGGAGACGGTCAAGGTCCAGCTCCTGGAGGAGGACGGCCGCGACACCGTGCTGCTCGGGGTGCGCGAGACCGCCACGCAGTAGCGCCCCCGCGGCCCCGCCACCCGGCGGGTACCGAGTGCCCGCACGCCCGGCGCCCGGGAGCGCGGCGGAGCCGGACACCCCAGGGGCCCGCCGCGTCCCGACCACCTCCCGACAGAGCAGCCAGAGCAGACAACCGGAGCCAAACCAGATGAAGCATCACCTCATCTCGGCCGCCGATCTCACCCGTGACGACGCCGTCCTCATCCTCGACACCGCCGAGGAGATGGCCCGCGTCGCCGACCGGCCGATCAAGAAGCTGCCCACCCTCCGCGGCCGTACCGTCGTCAACCTCTTCTTCGAGGACTCGACCCGGACCCGGATCTCCTTCGAGGCCGCCGCCAAGCGCCTCTCCGCCGATGTCATCAACTTCTCCGCCAAGGGCTCCTCGGTCTCCAAGGGCGAATCGCTCAAGGACACCGCGCTCACCCTGGAGGCGATGGGCGCCGACGCGGTCGTCATCCGCCACCACGCCTCCGGCGCCCCCTACCGGCTCGCGAACTCCGGCTGGATCGACGGTTCGGTCGTCAACGCCGGCGACGGCACCCATGAGCACCCGACGCAGGCCCTGCTCGACGCCTTCACCGTGCGCCGCCGGCTCGTCGGCCGGGACGCGGGGATCGGCCGCGATCTCGCCGGCCGCCGGATCACCGTCGTCGGCGACATCCTGCACAGCCGGGTCGCCCGCTCCAATGTGCTGCTGCTCAACACCCTCGGCGCCGAGGTCACCCTCGTCGCCCCGCCGACCCTGGTGCCCATCGGCGCCGAGAGCTGGCCCTGCGAGGTCTCGTACAGCCTGGACGACGTGCTGCCCAAGTCGGACGCCGTGATGATGCTGCGGGTGCAGCGAGAGCGGATGAACGCCGCCTTCTTCCCCACCGAGCGCGAGTACTCCCGCCGCTACGGCCTGGACGGGGACCGGATGGCACGGATGCCGGAGCATGCCGTGGTCATGCACCCCGGGCCGATGAACCGCGGTATGGAGATCACCGCAGAGGTCGCCGACTCCCCCCGCTGCACGGCCGTCGAACAGGTCGCCAACGGCGTCTCGATCCGGATGGCCGTCCTGTATCTGCTGCTCGGCGGAAACGAGCCCGCCGTCGCCCACTCGCGTCCCGAGGAGAACAAGTGACCACGAACAAGATCCTGATCCGCGGTGCCCGGGTGCTCGGCGGCGAGCCGCAGGACGTGCTGATCGACGGCGGGACCATCGCCGCGGTCACCGACGCGATCGAGCCCGGTGAGGCGTCCGTCGTCGAGGCGGCCGGGAAGATCCTGCTGCCCGGACTCGTCGACCTCCACACCCATCTGCGCGAGCCCGGGCGCGAGGACTCCGAGACCGTCCTCACCGGCACCAGGGCCGCCGCCGTCGGCGGATTCACCGCCGTGCACGCCATGGCCAACACCTTCCCCGTCGCCGACACCGCCGGAGTGGTCGAGCAGGTCTGGCGGCTCGGCAGGGAGTCCGGCTACTGCGACGTCCAGCCCGTCGGCGCCGTCACCGTCGGGCTGGAGGGCAAGCAGCTCGCCGAGCTGGGCGCGATGCACGACTCCGCCGCCGGGGTGAGGGTCTTCTCCGACGACGGCAAGTGCGTCGACGACGCCGTGATCATGCGCCGCGCGCTGGAGTACGTGAAGGCGTTCGACGGTGTCATCGCGCAGCACGCGCAGGAGCCCCGGCTGACCGAGGGCGCCCAGATGAACGAGGGCGTCGTCTCCGCCGAGCTGGGCCTCGGCGGCTGGCCCGCCGTCGCGGAGGAGTCGATCATCGCCCGCGATGTCCTCCTCGCCGCCCACGTCGGCTCGCGCGTCCACATCTGCCATCTGTCCACCGCCGGATCCGTAGAGATCGTGCGCTGGGCCAAGTCCAAGGGCTGGGACGTCACCGCCGAGGTCACCCCGCACCACCTCCTCCTCACCGACGAGCTGGTACGCAGCTACAACCCCGTCTACAAGGTGAACCCGCCGCTGCGCACCGAGACCGATGTGATGGCGCTGCGCGAGGCGCTCGCCGACGGGACCATCGACTGCGTCGCCACCGACCACGCCCCGCACCCGCACGAGGACAAGGACTGCGAATGGGGCGCGGCGGCCATGGGCATGGTGGGCCTGGAGACGGCCCTCTCCGTCGTCCAGGAGACGATGATCGAGACCGGTCTGCTCGACTGGGCGGGCGTCGCCGACCGGATGTCGTTCCGCCCCGCGCGCATCGGCCGGCTCGACGGCCACGGCCGTCCCGTCTCGGCAGGTGAGCCCGCGAACCTCACGCTCGTCGATCCGGCATACCGTGGAGCGGTGGACCCCGCGGGCTTCGCATCCCGCAGCCGCAACACCCCCTACGAGGGCCGTGAGCTGCCGGGACGCGTCACCCACACCTTCCTGCGGGGCCGGGCAACGGTCGTCGACGGGAACCTCGCGTGACATCTCTCATCACCATCGCAGCCCAGTACACCGCGGAGCGGAAGTCCGCGGAGGTGACCGACTGGGCCGCCCGTATCGGCTGGGTCGTCGGGCTGCTGATCTTCATCGCCCTCGTCTACTGGCTGATGCGGCAGGGCTGGAAGTGGCGCGGCAGCCTCCAGTCGGGCCTGCCGGAGCTGCCCACGGCGCCCGGAGACCCCGGCGAGCCGCGGCTGACGATGACCGGCCGCTACCACGGCTCCACCACGGCCGGCCAGTGGCTCGACCGGATCGTGGCCCATGGCCTCGGGGTCCGCTCGCGCGCCGGGCTCACCCTCACCGACGCGGGACTGGACGTCGTACGACCGGGGGCGGCGAGCTTCTTCATCCCCCGGGACGCCCTGCGCGAGGCCCGGCTCGACAAGGGCATCGCGGGCAAGGTCCTCGCCGAGGGCGGGCTCCTGATCGTCACCTGGGAGCACGGCGGCACCCTCGTCGACTCCGGTTTCCGCTCCGAGCGCGCGGCCGAGCACAACGACTGGGTCACCACACTGAACCACCTGATCAGCACGACGGAAGGCGCACGATGACCACCTCCACCCGGGGAACCTCCAGGGTTCCCGCCGTACTCGTCCTGGAGGACGGCCGCACCTTCCGCGGCCGCGCCTACGGGGCCGTGGGGGAGACCTTCGGCGAGGCCGTGTTCAACACCGGGATGACCGGCTACCAGGAGACGCTGACCGACCCCTCCTACCACCGCCAGGTCGTCGTGATGACCGCCCCGCACATCGGCAACACCGGGGTCAACGACGAGGACGACGAGTCGAGGCGCATCTGGGTCGCCGGCTACGTCGTACGCGACCCCGCCCGGATCCCGTCGAACTGGCGCTCCCGGCGCACCCTCGACGACGAGCTGTCCGCTCAGGGAGTCGTCGGCATCAGCGGGATCGACACCCGCGCCCTCACCCGCCATCTGCGCGAGCGCGGCGCCATGCGCGTCGGCATCTTCTCCGGTGACACCCTCCCCGACGAGACCACCCTGCTCGCCCGGGTCCAGGAGTCCCCCGAGATGAAGGGCGCCGACCTCTCCGCCGAGGTCGCCACCCGGGAGACGTACGTCGTCCCCGCGATCGGCGAGAAGCGGTTCACCGTCGCCGCCCTCGACCTCGGCATCAAGGGCATGACCCCGCACCGGATGGCCGAGCGCGGCATCGAGGTCCACGTCCTGCCCGCCACCGCCACCGCCGACGAGGTGTACGCGGTCCGGCCTGACGGGGTCTTCCTCTCCAACGGCCCCGGCGACCCCGCCACCGCCGACCTCACCGTGATCAAGGAGGTCCTGGAGCGCGGCACCCCGCTCTTCGGGATCTGCTTCGGCAACCAGCTCCTCGGCCGTGCCCTCGGCTTCGGCACCTACAAGCTGAAGTACGGCCACCGGGGCATCAACCAGCCCGTACAGGACCGAGCCACCGGCAAGGTCGAGGTCACCGCCCACAACCACGGATTCGCCGTCGACGCTCCGCTCGACCGGGTCTCCGACACCCCCTACGGCCGCGCCGAGGTCTCCCACGTCTGCCTCAACGACGACGTGGTCGAGGGCCTGAGGCTCCTCGACCGGCCGGCCTTCAGCGTCCAGTACCACCCCGAGGCGGCCGCGGGCCCGCACGACGCCGCGTACCTGTTCGACCGCTTCACGTCTTTGATGAACACCGTCCTGATGGAGGGCCAGCGTGCCTAAGCGCACCGACATCCAGTCCGTTCTGGTCATCGGATCCGGCCCGATCGTCATCGGTCAGGCCGCCGAGTTCGACTACTCTGGCACCCAGGCGTGCCGCGTCCTCAAGGCCGAGGGCCTGCGCGTCGTCCTGGTGAACTCCAACCCGGCGACGATCATGACCGACCCGGAGATCGCCGACGCCACCTACGTCGAGCCGATCACGCCGGAATTCGTCGAGAAGATCATCGCCAAGGAGCGCCCCGACGCACTGCTGCCCACCCTCGGCGGCCAGACCGCGCTCAACACCGCCATCGCCATGCACGAGCAGGGCGTACTGGAGAAGTACGGCGTCGAGCTGATCGGCGCCAACGTCGAGGCCATCAACAAGGGCGAGGACCGCGACCTCTTCAAGGGCGTCGTCGACGCGGTGCGCGAGAAGATCGGCCACGGCGAGTCCGCCCGTTCGGTGATCTGCCACTCCATGGAGGACGTCCTCGCGGGCGTGGAGACCCTCGGCGGCTACCCCGTCGTCGTCCGCCCCTCCTTCACCATGGGCGGTGCCGGGTCCGGCTTCGCCCACGACGAGGGCGAGCTGCGCCGGATCGCCGGACAGGGCCTCACGCTCTCCCCGACCACCGAGGTCCTCCTGGAGGAGTCCATCCTCGGCTGGAAGGAGTACGAGCTGGAGCTGATGCGCGACAAGCACGACAACGTCGTCGTGGTCTGCTCCATCGAGAACTTCGACCCCATGGGCGTGCACACCGGCGACTCCATCACCGTCGCCCCGGCGATGACGCTCACCGACCGGGAGTACCAGCGGCTGCGCGACATCGGCATCGCGATCATCCGCGAGGTCGGCGTCGACACCGGCGGCTGCAACATCCAGTTCGCCGTCGATCCCGACGACGGGCGGATCATCGTCATCGAGATGAACCCCCGGGTCTCCCGCTCCTCCGCGCTCGCCTCCAAGGCCACCGGCTTCCCCATCGCCAAGATCGCCGCGAAACTGGCCGTCGGCTACACCCTGGACGAGATCCCGAACGACATCACCGAGAAGACCCCGGCGTCCTTCGAGCCCACGCTCGACTACGTCGTGGTCAAGGCACCGCGCTTCGCCTTCGAGAAGTTCCCCTCCGCCGACGCGACCCTCACCACCACCATGAAGTCGGTCGGCGAGGCCATGGCGATCGGCCGCAACTTCACCGAGGCGCTCCAGAAGGCCCTGCGCTCCCTGGAGAAGAAGGGCAGCCAGTTCGACTTCACCGGCCCGGCCGGTGACAAGGACGAACGGCTGCGCGAGGCCGTACGCCCCACCGACGGCCGGATCAACGCCGTCATGCAGGCCATCCGCGCGGGCGCCACCCCGGAGGAGGTCTTCGACGCGACGAGGATCGACCCCTGGTTCACCGACCAGCTGTTCCTGATCAAGGAGCACGCGGACGAACTCGCCGCCGCCGACAAGCTCTCCCCCGAACTGCTGGCCGCGGCCAAGCGCCACGGCTTCTCCGACGCGCAGATCGCCGCCGTCAGGGGGCTGCGCGAGGACGTGGTCCGCGAGGTGCGGCACGCGCTCGGTATCCGCCCGGTCTACAAGACGGTCGACACCTGCGCCGCCGAGTTCGCCGCCAGGACGCCGTACTTCTACTCCTCGTACGACGAGGAGAGCGAGGTCGCCCCGCGCGAGAAGCCCGCCGTGATCATCCTCGGCTCGGGTCCCAACCGCATCGGCCAGGGCATCGAGTTCGACTACTCCTGCGTCCACGCCTCCTTCGCACTCAGCGACGCGGGCTACGAGACCGTGATGGTCAACTGCAACCCCGAGACCGTCTCCACCGACTACGACACCTCCGACCGGCTCTACTTCGAGCCGCTCACCCTGGAGGACGTCCTGGAGATCGTGCACGCGGAGGCACAGGCCGGACCCGTCGCGGGCGTGATCGTCCAGCTCGGCGGCCAGACCCCGCTCGGCCTCGCCCAGGCCCTCAAGGACAACGGCGTCCCCGTCGTCGGCACCCCGCCGGAGGCCATCCACGCCGCCGAGGACCGCGGAGCCTTCGGCCGCGTCCTCAAGGAGGCCGGACTCCCCGCCCCCAAGCACGGCACCGCCACCACCTTCGCCGAGGCCAGGGCCATCGCCGACGAGATCGGCTACCCCGTCCTCGTACGGCCCTCGTATGTTCTCGGCGGGCGCGGTATGGAGATCGTGTACGAGGAGACCCGCCTCCAGTCCTACATCGCCGAGTCCACCGAGATCGGCCCCAACCGGCCGGTCCTCGTCGACCGGTTCCTCGACGACGCCATCGAGATCGACGTCGACGCCCTGTACGACGGTGAGGAGCTGTACCTCGGCGGAGTGATGGAGCACATCGAGGAGGCCGGGATCCACTCCGGCGACTCGGCGTGCGCCCTGCCCCCGATCACCCTCGGCGGCTTCGACATCAAACGGCTGCGGGCCTCCACCGAGGCGATCGCGCGCGGGGTGGGCGTGCGCGGGCTGATCAACATCCAGTTCGCGCTCGCCGGGGACATCCTGTACGTCCTGGAGGCCAACCCGCGCGCCTCCCGGACCGTCCCCTTCACCTCCAAGGCCACCGCCGTACCCCTGGCGAAGGCCGCCGCCAGGATCTCGCTGGGCGCGACCGTCGCCGAGCTGCGCGCCGAGGGCCTCCTCCCGGCGAGCGGCGACGGCGGCACCCTGCCCATGGACGCGCCGATCTCGGTCAAGGAGGCCGTGATGCCGTGGTCGCGCTTCCGCGACATCCACGGCCGGGGCGTCGACACCGTCCTCGGCCCGGAGATGCGCTCCACCGGCGAGGTCATGGGCATCGACTCCGTCTTCGGCACGGCGTACGCCAAGTCCCAGTCGGGGGCGTACGGCCCGCTGCCCACCAAGGGCCGCGCCTTCATCTCCGTGGCCAACCGGGACAAGCGCTCGATGATCTTCCCGGCGCGTGAGCTGGTCGCCCACGGCTTCGAACTGCTCGCCACCTCCGGCACCGCAGAGGTCCTCAAGCGCAACGGCATCAGCGCCACCGTCGTACGCAAGCACAGCGAGGGCGAGGGGCCGAACGGCGAGAAGACCATCGTCCAGCTGATCCACGACGGTGATGTCGACCTCATCGTCAACACCCCGTACGGCACGGGCGGCCGGCTCGACGGCTACGACATCCGCACGGCCGCCGTCGCGCGCTCCGTCCCCTGCCTGACCACGGTCCAGGCCCTTGCCGCCGCCGTCCAGGGCATCGAGGCCCTCAGCCGCGGAGACATCGGCGTCCGCTCCCTCCAGGAACACGCCCGGCACCTGACCGCCGGACGCGACTAGTGATGCGCGGGGGGACACCGGAAACGGTGTCTCCCTCCGTATGAGGACCCCACCATGTACAAGCTGTTCTTCCACCTCGTCTTCCGGCGGATGGACCCCGAGCGGGCCCACCGTCTGGCCGTCCGCTGGATCAGGCTGACCGCGCGGATCCCCGTACTGCGGACCTTTGTCGCCGCCGTGCTCGCGCCGCGCCACCGGGAACTGCGCACCGAGGCGTTCGGGCTGCGTATGCACGGCCCCTTCGGGCTCGCGGCGGGCTTCGACAAGAACGCCGTCGCCATCGACGGCATGGCGATGCTCGGCTTCGATCACGTGGAGATCGGTACGGTCACCGGACTCGCCCAGCCCGGCAACCCGAAGAAGCGCCTGTTCCGGCTGCTGCCCGACCGGGCGCTGATCAACCGCATGGGCTTCAACAACGAGGGCTCGGCCGCGGTCGCCCGGCGCCTGGGGGAGCGGCGGGGCGTCTTCCGTACCGTCGTCGGCGTCAACATCGGCAAGACCAAGGTGGTGCCGGAGGCCGAGGCCGCCGCCGACTACGTCACCTCCACCGAGCGGCTCGCCCGCCACGCCGACTATCTCGTGGTGAACGTCTCCTCGCCCAACACCCCGGGCCTGCGCAACCTCCAGGCCACGGAGTCCCTGCGCCCCCTGCTCACCGCCGTGCGCGAGGCGGCCGACCGCACGGAGACCCGCCGCCGGGTCCCCCTTCTGGTGAAGATCGCGCCCGATCTCGCCGACGAGGACATCGACGCGGTCGCCGACCTCGCCGTGGAACTGGGGCTGGACGGCATCATCGCCACCAACACGACCGTCTCCCGCGAGGGACTGCTCTCCCCGCACGCCCTCACGAAGGAGACGGGCGGGCTGTCCGGCGCGCCGGTGAAGGAGCGCTCGCTGGAGGTCCTGCGCCGGCTGTACGCCCGGGTCGGGGACCGCATCACCCTGGTCGGCGTCGGCGGTATCGAGAACGCCGAGGACGCCTGGCAGCGCATCCTCGCGGGCGCCACCCTCGTCCAGGGCTACAGCGCCTTCATCTACGAGGGCCCCTTCTGGAGCCGGGCGGTCCACCAGGGCCTGGCGGCCCGCCTCGCGGCCAGTGAGTACACCACCCTCGCCGAGGCCGTCGGCGCCGGCACCCGATCACGGAAGGAAGCCGCCGCATGAGCACTCAGGCCCCCTTCGGCGCCCGGCTGCACGAGGCGGTGCGCGCCCGCGGCCCGCTCTGCGTCGGCATCGACCCCCATGCCTCGCTGCTCAAGGACTGGGGGCTCGACGACGATGTCGCCGGGCTCGAACGCTTCACCCGTACGACCGTGGAGGCCCTGGCCGACCGGGTCGCCGTCCTCAAGCCCCAGTCGGCGTTCTTCGAGCGCTTCGGCTCGCGCGGGATCGCGGTGCTGGAGAAGTCCGTCGCCGAGGCCCGGGACGCCGGCGCCCTGGTGCTCATGGACGCCAAGCGCGGGGACATCGGCTCCACGATGGCCGCGTACGCCTCCGCGTTCCTGGACCCGTCCTCCCCGCTGTTCTCGGACGCGGTCACCCTCTCCCCGTATCTGGGCTTCGGCTCGCTGCGCCCGGCGCTGAGCGCGGCCGGGGCCTCCGGCTCGGGCGTCTTCGTCCTCGCGCTCACCTCCAACCCGGAGGGCGCGGAGGTCCAGCGCTCCACCGCGGCCGACGGCCGCTCGCTGGCGCAGGTGATGCTCGATCACATGGCGGCGGAGAACGTGGACGCGTGGCCGCTCGGCTCGGTCGGGGCGGTCGTCGGCGCGACGCTCGCCGACGCGGGGGTGAATCTGGCGATCAACGGCCCGCTGCTCGCTCCCGGCATCGGCGCCCAGGGCGCGACCCCCGCCGATCTGCCCCGGATCTTCGGCTCCTCGGTCGGCAACGTCCTGCCGAGCGTCAGCCGCGGAGTGCTGAGCCGCGGGCCGGACGCGGCGGCTCTGCGAGATGCGGCGGCGCGTCTCGCCGACGAAGCGGCGTCGGTGGTCTCGGGCGGCTGAGCGAGCCGCCGGGGCGGCCGGCGGACCTGCCATAGATGTACTGACCAGCGGAGTCGTGTGCGCTCTCATGAGAAACCTCTTCATGCACGCTGTTGCCAAATCTTGACGCAAATCCCGGTCGTTATGCCGGAAAAGTCCTGGTCGGTCGATGCTGACCAGGACTTTTCGTCTGTTCTCGCTGACTGGAGCGGTGTGGCCCGCTAGTCTCCGTCGAGAGCGCACGAGCACTGCGTTGCTCGTTGCTCGCCTGGTGTGGGGCGACTAGGTTCCTCACCGGTCCGTATCCGACAGATCGACATCCGAGGTGACGTAGGCGTGGCTCTTCCGCCCCTTACCCCTGAACAGCGCGCAGCCGCGCTCGAAAAGGCCGCCGCGGCTCGCCGGGAGCGGGCCGAGGTCAAGAATCGACTCAAGCACTCCGGCGCCTCGCTCCACGAGGTCATCAAGCAGGGTCAGGAGAACGACGTCATCGGCAAGATGAAGGTCTCCGCTCTTCTGGAGTCCCTGCCGGGCGTGGGCAAGGTCCGCGCCAAGCAGATCATGGAACGGCTCGGGATCTCCGAGAGCCGCCGTGTGCGCGGTCTCGGCTCGAACCAGATCGCCTCCCTGGAGCGTGAGTTCGGCGGCGGCCCCGCCTGACGGTCCCGGGCACCCCCGGGAAGCTGGATAATCGCTGCATGGCAGCAGAGGTACGTCCGCGGCTGACCGTGCTCTCCGGCCCCTCCGGGGTGGGCAAGAGCACGGTCGTCGCCCATATGCGCAAGGTCCATCCCGAGGTCTGGCTCTCGGTATCGGCCACCACCAGGAAGCCGCGCCCCGGCGAGCGCCACGGCGTTCAGTATTTTTTCGTCACCGACGACGAGTTCGACAAGCTGATCGCCAACGGTGAGCTGCTGGAGTGGGCGGAGTTCGCGGGCCATCGGTACGGCACGCCCCGGCGCGCCGTCCTGGAGCACCTGGAGTCGGGTGAGCCCGTACTGCTGGAGATCGACCTCCAGGGCGCCCGGCAGGTCAAGGACTCCCTGCCGGACTCCCTGCTGGTCTTTCTGGCACCGCCCAGCTGGGACGAGCTGGTCCGGCGGCTCACCGGCCGGGGCACCGAGTCGGCCGAGGTGATCGGCGAGCGGCTGGACGCCGCCAAGGGGGAACTGGCCGCCGAGTCGGAGTTCGACACCACCCTGGTCAACACGTCCGTCGAGGACGTGGCCCGTGAGCTGCTAGCCTTGATGGCGGTGTCTGCCGACGACTGACTCGCCGGTACTCCGGAGAGCGATCCCCGGATCTTCACACCGTTCGATCTTTTCCCATCTTCGGAAGGTAGAGCGTGTCCTCTTCCATCACCGCGCCCGAGGGCATCATCAACCCGCCGATCGACGAGCTGCTCGAGGCCACGGACTCGAAGTACAGCCTCGTGATCTACGCGGCCAAGCGCGCGCGTCAGATCAACGCGTACTACTCCCAGCTCGGCGAGGGCCTGCTCGAGTACGTCGGTCCGCTCGTCGACACCCACGTCCACGAGAAGCCGCTCTCGATCGCCCTGCGCGAGATCAACGCGGGCCTGCTGACCTCCGAGGCCATCGAAGGCCCGGCTCAGTAGTCGTACAAATCGCGAGTTGTCCACAGGCCCGGCGGCCCGTCCGCCGGGCCTGTGGTGTGTCATAGGGGCAGGCAGACACCGAGTGTGGGGAGACGCAGTGGACAAGCAGGTCAAGCCGAGGGTCGTGCTGGGGGTCAGCGGGGGCATCGCCGCGTACAAGGCGTGTGAGCTGCTGCGCAGACTCACCGAGTCCGGCCATGACGTACGGGTCGTGCCGACCGGGTCGGCACTCCACTTCGTCGGCGCCGCGACCTGGTCCGCGCTCTCCGGGAACCCGGTCTCCACCGAGGTCTGGTCCGATGTCCACGAGGTCGCGCATGTACGGATCGGCCAGCACGCGGATCTGGTCGTGATCGCGCCCGCCACGGCCGACCTGCTCGCCAGGGCCGCCCACGGACTCGCGAACGACCTGCTGACCAACACCCTGCTCACCGCCCGCTGTCCCGTCGTCCTCGCCCCCGCGATGCACACGGAGATGTGGGAGCACCCCGCGACCCGCGAGAACGTGGCCACCCTGCGCCGCCGAGGCGCGGTGGTGATCGAACCGGCGGTCGGCAGGCTCACCGGCGTCGACACCGGCAAGGGCCGGCTGCCCGATCCGGGCGAGATCTTCGAGGTGTGCCGCCGGGTCCTGGCCCGGGGCACCGCCGCTCCCGACCTCGCGGGCCGCCATGTCGTCATCAGCGCGGGCGGCACCCGTGAGCCCCTCGACCCCGTGCGGTATCTCGGCAACCGCTCCTCCGGCAAGCAGGGGTACGCCCTCGCCCGTACCGCCGCGGCCCGTGGCGCGCGGGTGACGCTCATCGAGGCCAACACCGCCCTGGCCGACCCCGCGGGCGTCGACATCGTCCGTGTCGGTACGGCGGTGCAGCTGCGCGAGGCCGTGCTCAAGGCGGCCGGGGACGCCGACGCGGTGGTGATGGCGGCGGCCGTCGCCGACTTCCGGCCCGCCGTGTACGCCGACGGCAAGATCAAGAAGAAGGACGGAGAGGACCCCGCCCCCGTCGCCCTGGTCCGCAACCCCGACATCCTCGCCGAGATCTCGGCCGGACGGCCCCGGACCGACCAGGTGATCGTGGGCTTCGCCGCCGAGACCGACGACGTCCTCGCCAACGGGCGCGAGAAGCTGCGCCGCAAGGGCTGCGATCTGCTCGTCGTCAACGAGGTGGGGGAGCGCAAGACCTTCGGCGCCGAGGAGAGCGAGGCGGTGGTCCTGGCCGCCGACGGCGGTGAGACCCCGGTGCCGTACGGGCCCAAGGAGGTGCTGGCGGACACGGTGTGGGACCTGGTGGTCCCCCGTCTGCGGTGAGGTTCCGGCCGTTCTCCCGAGTGGTCGGACATTCCGCTCGAAAGGCGGCGTTCCGGCCGCCGGATCCGGTCTATCGTCCTGCTCGTAGACGTTCCGTCGCAGCTGGCGGCGCCGCCGCTCGACTCCACGGGTCGAGACAGGTGGTCCGTTCACACAGGGCGACGGATAAACTGGTCATGGAACGTCGCGGGGCGCAGCCCCCTGCCGGTCCGCCAATGATCAGCCAGCAGCCGCTGCAACCCCAGGGAGCGATGTGTCCCGCCGTCTCTTCACCTCGGAGTCCGTGACCGAGGGTCACCCCGACAAGATCGCTGACCAGATCAGTGACACCATTCTCGACGCGCTCCTCCAGGAGGACCCGGCCTCCCGGGTGGCCGTCGAGACCCTGATCACCACCGGCCTGGTGCATGTCGCCGGTGAGGTCACCACCAAGGCGTATGCCGACATTCCCACGCTCGTGCGCAACAAGATCCTCGAGATCGGCTACGACTCGTCGAAGAAGGGCTTCGACGGCGCCTCCTGCGGTGTCTCGGTCTCCATCGGCGCACAGTCCCCGGACATCGCGCAGGGCGTGGACACGGCGTACGAGAATCGCGTCGAGGGCGATGACGACGAGCTGGACCGGCAGGGCGCCGGCGACCAGGGTCTGATGTTCGGGTACGCCTGCGACGAGACCCCCGAGCTGATGCCGCTGCCGATCTACCTCGCGCACCGGCTCTCCCGCCGGCTGTCCGAGGTCCGCAAGAACGGGACCATCCCGTATCTGCGGCCCGACGGCAAGACCCAGGTCACCATCGAGTACGACGGTGACAAGGCCATCCGCCTCGACACCGTCGTCGTCTCTTCCCAGCACGCCTCCGACATCGACCTGGACTCGCTGCTCGCGCCGGACATCCGCGAGTTCGTCGTCGAGCACGTCCTCAAGCAGCTCGTCGAGGACGGGATCAAGCTCGACACCGACGGCTACCGGCTACTGGTGAACCCGACCGGCCGCTTCGAGATCGGCGGCCCCATGGGCGATGCCGGGCTCACCGGGCGCAAGATCATCATCGACACCTACGGGGGCATGGCCCGCCACGGCGGCGGCGCGTTCTCCGGCAAGGACCCGTCCAAGGTCGACCGCAGCGCCGCCTACGCCATGCGCTGGGTTGCCAAGAACGTCGTCGCCGCCGGCCTCGCCGCGCGCTGCGAGGTCCAGGTCGCCTACGCCATCGGCAAGGCCGAGCCCGTCGGCCTCTTCATCGAGACCTTCGGCACGGCCACGGTCGACACCGAGAAGATCGAGCAGGCCATCGCCGAGGTCTTCGACCTCCGCCCGGCGGCGATCATCCGCGATCTGCAGCTGCTCCGCCCTGTCTACGCCCAGACCGCGGCGTACGGCCACTTCGGCCGGGAGCTGCCCGACTTCACCTGGGAGCGCACGGACCGCGTGGACGCCCTGCGCGCCGCCACCGGTCTGTAGTCCTGCGCGCCGCCACGGTCCGGAAGACGCCCCGGTACGGCCAAGGCCCCGGCACCCCTTTCCCAGGGACGCCGGGGCCTCCTCCGTACGCCCGGGGAGAGCGTCGCGGGTGGTGACGGCGGGCGGCCCCCTCGCGGGCCTCTTTCGGACGCTCGGGGAGCGTGTCCGGCATATCGCGGCAGCCCGGGTCGAGGCCCGCTGCCGCGGGTGCGGCGTCGCCGTCGCGCGCCCGCTCGTCCGGGCCCGTACCGGCGGCGCCACGGCCGGTTGAACTGTCAGTGGTCTCTGGTAGGAATGTGGCTGTGAGCAGCGACGACGAGCAGCCCGAGGAGCCCGCCGCCAACGGGCCCGAGCAGCTTGCGCTCATCCGGGAGACCGTGCGGAAGGCCAAGGTCCCGAAGGCCAAGCCGCGTACCTGGCGGGGGGCCGCGCTGGCCCGGGAGCTGCCCGTCGCACGGGTGCTGGTCAACAAGGGCGTGCTCCATCTCGACCAGTACTTCGACTACGCCGTGCCCGAGGAACTGGACGCCGACGCACAGCCGGGCGTGCGGGTGCGGGTGCGGTTCGGGGCCGGCGGACACCGGGTCCGTGACGGCCGGCGCGAGGGCGGCGGGCTGATCGACGGCTTTGTCGTCGAGCGCCGTGCCGACACCGACTACGGGGGAGCGCTGGCCGCGCTCGCCTATGTCGTCTCGCCCGAGCCGGTCCTCAGCCCCGGGATGCTGGGCCTGGCGCGGGCGGTCGCCGACCGTTACGCGGGGTCGCTGGCCGATGTGCTCCAGCTCGCCGTCCCCCCGAGGAACGGCCGCGCCGAGTCGAAGCCGTCACCGGAGCCGCTGCCGCCGCCGGCCGCGCCCGCGCCCGGGAGCTGGGAGCGGTACGGCAGAGGGCCGGCGTTTGTGGAGGCGCTCGCCGCCGGGGGGAACCCGAGGGCCGTATGGACCGCGCTGCCCGGACCCCACTGGCCCGACGAGCTGGCGCGGGCCGTCGGCGCGACTCTGGCCTCCGGGCGGGGCGCGCTGGTGGTCGTGCCCGACGGGCGGCGGGCCGCACGCGTGGACGCCGCGCTCACCGCGCTGCTGGGGGAGGGGCGGCACTCCTTGCTGACCGCGGAGTCCGGACCCGAGAAGCGGTACCGGCAGTGGCTCGCCGTACGGCGGGGGTCCGTGCGTGCCGTCGTGGGGACCCGGGCCGCCATGTTCGCGCCCGTACGGGATCTCGGGCTGGTCGCCGTGTGGGACGACGGCGACTCCAGCCACAGCGACGAGAACGCGCCGTTCCCCCATGTCCGCGAGGTCCTCGAACTGCGTGCCGCCCATGACCGCTGTGCCTTCCTCCTCGGCGGCCTCGGCTGCACGGTGGAGGCGGCCCAGCTCGTCGCGAGCGGCTGGGCTCTGCCGCTGGGGGCGGACCGTGAGCGGGTACGCGCGGCGGCGCCCCTGATCCGTACCGTCGGCGACGAGGAACTGGCCCGGGACGAGGCCGCGCGGGCCGCCCGGCTCCCCAGCCTCGCCTGGGCGACCGTCCGGGAGGGGCTGAAGTCCGGCCCGGTGCTGGTGCAGGTGCCCCGCCGGGGTTACGCGCCGAGGCTCGCGTGCGAGCGCTGCCGGGCGCCCGCGCGGTGCCGCCACTGCTCGGGACCGCTGGAGGCACCCGACGAGCGCGCGCTGAACTGCCGGTGGTGCGGTCGCGGCGCGCCCGACTGGTCCTGCGTCACCTGCGGCGGTACACGGCTGAGGGCCAGCGTCGTCGGGGCGCGGCGCACGGCGGAGGAACTGGGGCGTGCGTTTCCGGCTGTTCCTGTGCGCACCTCCGGGCGGGACCATGTGCTCGACAGCGTCCCCGGGCGGCCCGCGCTGGTCGTGAGCACCCCGGGGGCGGAGCCCGTGGCCGACGGCGGTTACGCGGCGGCGCTCCTGCTGGACGGCTGGGCGATGCTCGGGCGGCCCGATCTGCGTGCGGGCGAGGACGCGCTGCGGCGCTGGATCGACGCGGCGTCGCTGGTCCGGGGCCAGGCCGACGGGGGCACGGTGGTCATCGTCGCCGAGCCGACCCTGCGGCCGGTCCAGGCCCTCGTCCGCTGGGACCCGGTCGGCCATGCGCAGCGGGAGCTGGCGGAGCGGGCCGAACTGGGCTTCCCGCCGGTGTCGCGGATGGCGGCGGTGACGGGGCCGGCGGACGCGGTGGGCGCGTTTGTGGCGACGGCGGAGCTGCCGGGCGATGTGGAGGTCCTCGGCCCGGTCCCGCTGCCCGTGGCCGCGGCCGGGAGTCCCCGCAGGCCGGGTGATCCCCCGCCCGGGGAGTCATGGGCGCGGACGCTGCTGCGGGTGCCCCCGGGGCGGGGAGCGGCGCTGGCGGCGGCGCTGAAGGCGGCACAGGCGACGAGGACGGCGCGGGGCGGGGCGGGGCGGGTGCGGATCAGGGTGGATCCGCCGGACATCGGCTGAGGGGTTTCCGGGGGTGGATGCGGGGTGCCTGCGGCGCGGGTGTGGGTGCCTGGTGTGCGCCCTCTGGCCGGGTGCGGGTCCTTGCCGGGGGCGCTGCCCCCGGGCCCCCGCGCCTCAATCGCCGGCGAGGCTGATTTTTGGTGGCCGTGCCTTGTTTGGTGGCGGGTGGGAGTGGGGTCGGTCGATGTGGGCGCGGCCCACGGGGTCCGTGTGTCTCGATCGCCGGCGGGGCTGGTTTTTGGGGAGGTCCCGTGGCTGCCCCCGGTGGGGCGGGGGCAGCCGGGTGGGTGGGGTCAGCCGTTGCGGGGGGTGGGGAAGGCGGGTGGGCGGTGGTCCTCGCGGAGGGAGGCGGTGGCGGCGGTCGGCTGCGGGGGCATCGAGCGCGCCGCGGGGACCGTCGCGGGCAGGACGGGCGGTGCCAGGGTGCGGGTCGTCGACGGCTCCTGGGCGTGGTCCGCGTCCGCGGGGACCGGCTGCTGGGTGGCCCGCCGGGCGCCGTAGCGCCGGTGGACGGCCTGTTTGGTGACCCCGAGGGCCGAACCGACCGCGTCCCACGAGAAGCCCAGTGAGCGGTCGAAGTCCACCGCGGCCGTCACCAGGGTCTCGACGCTGTCCCGCAGTTCCTGCGCCAGACGGACCGTCGGAGCCGGAGCTCTGCCGTAGACGACGAAGCCGGTGGAGGGACCGGAGCGGCGCGGGCGGTAGACATTGCCCAGCTGAGCGGTGAGCGTGCGCAGTGCGTCCACCTGCCGGCGGACCCGCTCGATGTCCCGCACCAGCAGGTGCAGGCTTGCCCGAGCTTGGGCGTCGTGGGTTGCGTGGTCGGCCATCGGGAAGCCTCTCGAACCGGCGTTGAAAGGGGCCGGGCCGCGTCGGCGCGGCCCGCTCGGTCGATCTCTGTGGAGATCGTTCTCTGTGGAGATCGGTCAATCTCTCTTGACCAACGCTCCACCCGCCGATGTGGTCACGCTGCGGGGGCGTAGGGGCATATCCGCAGTGCGCGAAGGCATCCGTACGCCCCCGGCGCCCATCCGCCATACACTGGTGCGCTCCCCCGTCACACCGCACCAGCACGCCAGCCGTGAGAGGCAGTCAGCCACCCATGAAGCTCGTCTTCGCAGGCACCCCCGAGGTCGCCGTACCCGCCCTGGACGCCTTGATCGCCTCGGAGCGGCACGAGGTGGCCGCGGTCGTCACCCGTCCCGACGCGCCCGCCGGACGCGGTCGGCGGCTGGTGGCCAGCCCGGTCGCCCAGCGTGCGGAGGAGGCCGGGATCGAGGTGCTCAAGCCGGTGAAGCCGCGTGACGGGGATTTCCTGGAGCGGCTGCGCGAGATCGCGCCGGACTGCTGCCCGGTGGTCGCGTACGGCGCGCTGCTGCCCCGGGTGGCCCTCGACATCCCGGCCCGGGGCTGGGTCAATCTGCACTTCTCGCTGCTGCCCGCCTGGCGCGGTGCCGCCCCCGTCCAGCACGCCGTCATCGCCGGGGACGAGATGACCGGCGCGGCGACCTTCCAGATCGAGGAGGGGCTCGACTCCGGCCCCGTCTACGGGGTGATCACCGAGCGCGTCCGGCCCACCGACACCAGCGGCGATCTGCTCACCCGGCTCGCCTTCGCGGGCGCGGGACTGCTCTCCGCCACCATGGACGGCATCGAGGACGGGACCCTGGAGGCGGTACCGCAGCCCGCCGACGGCGTGTCGCTCGCGCCGAAGATCACGGTCGAGGACGCCCGCGTCGACTGGAAGGCGCCCGCCCTGCGCGTCGACCGGCTGGTACGCGGCTGCACTCCCGCGCCCGGAGCGTGGACCGTGTTCCGCGGAGAACGGCTGAAACTGGTCTCCGTACAGTCGGTCCCGGACCGTATGGAACTCGGCGCGGGGGAGCTGGCCGTCGGCAAGAACAGCGTCCACGCCGGCACCGGATCGCACGCCGTCGAGCTGCTCTGGGTGCAGCCGCAGGGCAAGAAGCCGATGCGCGCGGCCGACTGGGCGCGCGGAGTGCGGATCGCCCCCGGCGAGCGGGTCGGCGACACGGACGTACGCTGAGAGGATTCCGAGACCGATAGAGCAGCGGAGCACCTTTGAACGACCAGGCACGCCCCAAGGGGGCTCGCCGTCCCCACAAGCCCTACCGCCGTCCCCAGAAGGACCCCGTCCGGATCCTCGCCTTCGAGGCGCTGCGGGCCGTGGACGAGAGGGACGCGTACGCGAACCTCGTCCTGCCGCCCCTGCTGAGGAAGGCCCGTGAGAAGGGCGATTTCGACGCCCGGGACGCCGCACTCGCCACCGAGCTGGTGTACGGCACCCTGCGCCGCCAGGGAACGTACGACGCGATCATCGCGGCCTGTGTGGACCGGCCGCTGCGCGAGGTCGACCCCCCGGTTCTCGATGTGCTGACGCTGGGCGCGCACCAGCTGCTGGGGACCCGTATCCCGACCCACGCGGCCGTCTCGGCGAGTGTGGAGCTGGCGCGGGTGGTCCTCGGTGACGGGCGGGCGAAGTTCGTGAACGCCGTCCTGCGCAAGATCTCGCGGGACGACCTCGACACCTGGCTGGAACGGGTCGCGCCCCCGTACGACGAGGACGCCGAGGACCATCTCGCCGTGGTCCACTCGCATCCGCGGTGGGTCGTGTCCGCGCTCTGGGACTCGCTGGGCGGCGGCCGGGCCGGGATCGAGGACCTGCTGGAGGCCGACAACGAGCGGCCGGAGGTGACGCTCGTCGCCAGGCCCGGGCGCTCCACCGCCGATGAGCTGCTCGGTGAGGAGTCGGCGCTGCCGGGACGCTGGTCGCCGTATGCCGTACGGCTGGCGGAGGGCGGCGAGCCCGGTGCCGTGGAGGCCGTACGGGAGGGGCGCGCCGGAGTCCAGGACGAGGGCAGCCAGCTGGTCGCGATCGCCCTGGCCAACGCCCCGCTGGACGGCTCCGACGCCCGCTGGCTCGACGGCTGCGCCGGGCCCGGCGGCAAGGCGGCCCTGCTGGGGGCGCTCGCGGCGCGGCGGGGTGCCTCGCTGCTGGCCGCCGAGAAGCAGCCGCACCGCGCCGGACTGGTGGCGCGGGCGCTGGCGGGGAACCCCGGGCCGTACCAGGTCGTCGCCGCGGACGGCACCCGTCCGCCGTGGCTGCCGGGCACCTTCGACCGGGTGCTCGTGGATGTTCCCTGCACCGGTCTCGGTGCCCTCCGCCGCCGTCCCGAGGCCCGCTGGCGCCGCCGCCCCGAGGACCTGGAGGGCTTCGCACCGCTCCAGCGGTCCCTGCTGCGGGAGGCGCTCAGGGCCGTACGCGTCGGGGGAGTCGTCGGATACGCGACCTGTTCGCCGCATCTCGCCGAGACCCGGGTGGTCGTGGACGACGTCCTGCGCGGGCGCGGCGGCCCGGCTGCCGAGGCGGAGTGGGTGGACGCGCGCCCGCTGATGCCGGGCGTCCCCGCGCTGGGGGACGGGCCGGACGTCCAGCTGTGGCCGCATCTGCACGGTACGGACGCGATGTATCTGGCGCTGCTGAGGCGCACGGCCTGAGGACCGCCGCCCGGGCGCGGGCCACCCGGCCGTCGTCCTCCGCCGGGGCCGGGCACCTCGGAAGCCGTGGGCGCGCCCCGGGAGAGGCCGCCCCGCCCGGACCCGTGCCGGCCCGCGTTCCCTCCGCGCGGCCCCGGCGCCCCGCCGTGGCGGACCGCCTCGCTCCGGATGGCCCCGCGCCCGGGTGCGGCGTTCCGGGTGTACTTACCACCTGTCGGAAACGTCGGGAATGCGGGTACTGGCAGGGTGCCGGGCGTCCCCGGCGCCGGCCGGAAACCGGACCGGGGCGGGGAAGTGCCCCGGAACATGGCAGGCTTGGGCCATGGCCGTACAGATCAACCCGAGCATTCTCTCCGCCGACTTCTCCCGCCTGGCGGAAGAGGCCAAGGCCGTCGAAGGCGCCGACTGGCTCCATGTCGATGTGATGGACAACCACTTCGTGCCCAATCTGACGCTGGGCGTCCCGGTCGTGGAGTCCCTCGGCCGTGCGACGGACACCCCGCTGGACTGTCATCTGATGATCGACGACCCCGATCGCTGGGCACCGCAGTACGTCGAGGCGGGGGCCGGATCGGTCACCTTCCATGTGGAGGCCGCCGCGGCCCCCGTACGGCTCGCGCGGGAGATCCGGGCCAAGGGCGCCCGTGCCTCCATGGCGCTCAAGCCGGCCACGCCGATCGAGCCGTACGAGGATCTGCTGCCCGAGCTGGACATGCTGCTGATCATGACTGTGGAGCCCGGCTTCGGCGGGCAGGCGTTCCTCGACACCATGCTCCCCAAGATCCGCCGTACCCGGGAACTGATCTCCAAGCACGGCCTCGAACTGTGGCTCCAGGTCGACGGAGGGGTCGCCGAATCGACGATCGAGCGGTGCGCCGAGGCGGGCGCGGACGTGTTCGTCGCCGGTTCGGCGGTCTACGGCGCGAGCGACCCGGCCGAGGCGGTCCGCGCGCTCCGCGCGAAGGCGCAGAAGACCGTCGCCACGGCCGGCTGGGCGTGTGCCCACTGACCCCGGGCACCTCCCGGCCCACCCGGGTCGGCCCGTGTGATCACCCCGTGCGACCACCGGGCCACCAGCAAGTGAACGAAGCCCGTCCGGGCTGATCAACATCCGTCGGATCTGACAGGATTGCGGATCCGGAGTGTGGAACAGCAGTGAGGAGATCGCGGTGTCTGCTAGGTCGGCGGGACGGTCTGCCCTGCGGATGGGACCCGCGGAGCTGGTGCAGGCGGCTGCCATGGCACGCCGCTTCTACCTGGAGGGCAAGTCCAAGATCCAGATCGCCGAGGAGTTCGGCGTCAGCCGCTTCAAGGTGGCGCGGGTCCTGGAGACGGCGCTGGAGCGGGATCTCGTACGCATCGAGATCCGCGTCCCCGCCGAGCTGGACGCGGAGCGCTCCGACGCGCTCCGCGCCCGTTTCGGGCTGAGGCACGCGGTGGTCGTCGAGTCCCCCGCGGACGCCGACGAGTCGCCCGACCCGGAGAACCTCGGCGAGGTCGCCGCCGATCTGCTGGGCGAGCTGGTGAACGAGGGGGATGTGCTGGGCCTGGCCTGGGGCCGCTCCACCATCCATATGGCCGCCGCGCTCGACCGGCTGCCGCCGTGCACCGTCGTCCAGCTCACCGGTGTGTACGACGCCGGGACCGCCGAGCGCGGTTCGGTGGAGGCCGTCCGGCGCGCGGCCCAGGTCTCCGGCGGCGACGCCCACCCCATCTACGCGCCCATGCTGCTGCCCGACGCGGCGACCGCCGCCGCACTGCGCAACCAGACGGGGATCGCCCGCGCCTTCGAGTACTTCGACAAGGTCACCGTCGCGGCTGTCTCCATCGGTTCCTGGGAGCCGGGCATCTCCACCGTGCACGACATGCTCACCGACGAGGAGCGGGCCAGATACGCCTCGTACGGCGTCGCCGCCGAGATGTCCGCCCATCTCTTCGACCGCGACGGCCGCCGGGTCGGCCGTGATCTGGGCGAGCGGTGCATCACCGTGGAGGCCGACCGGCTGCGCCGTATCCCCGAGGTCGTGGCGATCGCGGGCGGCCAGCGCAAGGCGGAGGCCATCGGGGCCGTACTGCGGTCCGGGCTGGTCACCAGCCTGGTCACGGACACGGCTGCGGCCGACCATCTGCTGCTGCTGCCCGCGGGCTCCCGTCCCGCGCTGGAGCGCGCGGATCCCGACGCCTGAACGTGCCCGCCCCACGGGCGGTACGGTCACCGGCCGGGCGGGTCCGTTCTCCCGGTGTTTGGGCGATCGCACCAGGAGACCGCCCATGAGCTGGAGGAATCGTCCGGGTATGACACGGTCCCTTGCATGGGACAATGAAGTACGTGCGCTTTCCCCGGCCGACACGACCGGGGGTCACCTCCGATCGACTGGGATGTTCAGCACGTGCGTTTCCTCAATGATCTGCAGCCGTCGTACGACCTGACCTACGACGACGTCTTCATGGTGCCGAGCCGCTCCGCGGTGGGTTCCCGGCAGGGCGTGGACCTCACCTCGCCCGACGGCACCGGCACCACCATCCCGCTGGTCGCCGCGAACATGACCGCGATCGCGGGCCGGCGGATGGCGGAGACCCTCGCCCGCCGCGGCGGGCTGGTCGTCGTCCCCCAGGACATCCCGATCGAGGTCGTCACCGATGTCGTCGCCTGGGTCAAGACCCGGCATCTCGTCTTCGACACCCCGATCGTGCTCTCGCCCACCCAGACCGTCGCCGACGCGCTGGCCCTGCTGCCCAAGCGGGCCCATGACGCGGGTGTCGTCGTCGACGCCGACCACCGGCCGGTCGGGGTCGTCACCGACGCCGACCTCACGGGTGTCGACCGCTTCACCCAGCTCTCCGAGATCATGTCGCGCGATCTGGTGCTGCTGCCCGCCGACATCGACCCGCGCGAGGCGTTCCACCGGCTCGACAACGCCAACCGGCGCTACAGCCCGGCCGTCGACGAGGAGGGCCGGCTCGTCGGCATCCTCACCCGCAAGGGAGCCCTGCGCGCGACCCTCTACACGCCTGCCGTGGACGCCCGGGGCCGACTCCGCATCGGCGCCGCCGTCGGTATCAACGGCAATGTGGCGGGCAAGGCCAAGCAGCTGCTGGACGCGGGCGTCGACGTCCTCGTCGTGGACACCGCGCACGGTCACCAGGAGTCGATGATCTCCGCGATCAAGGCGGTCCGCGGGCTCGACCCGAAGGTCCCGGTCGTCGCGGGCAACATCGTGGCCGCGGAGGGCGTACGCGATCTCATCGAGGCGGGCGCCGACATCGTCAAGGTCGGCGTGGGCCCCGGCGCGATGTGCACGACCCGGATGATGACCGGCGTCGGACGGCCGCAGTTCTCCGCCGTGCTGGAGTGCGCCGCCGAGGCGAAGAAGTACGGCAAGCACGTCTGGGCCGACGGCGGCGTGCGTCATCCCCGCGATGTCGCCATGGCGCTGGCCGCGGGTGCGTCGAACGTCATGATCGGCTCCTGGTTCGCCGGTACGTACGAGTCGCCGGGCGACCTTCAGCAGACCGCCGACGGGCGCCTCTACAAGGAGTCCTTCGGCATGGCGTCCGCGCGCGCCGTCCGCAACCGCACCAGCGAGGAGTCGGCGTACGACCGGGCCCGCAAGGGGCTCTTCGAGGAGGGCATCTCCACCTCGCGGATGTTCCTCGACCCGGCCCGTCCGGGCGTCGAGGACCTGGTCGACTCGATCATCGCGGGCGTGCGCTCCTCCTGCACCTATGCGGGCGCGGGCTCGCTGGAGGAGTTCGCCGAGCGGGCGATCGTCGGCGTCCAGAGCGCGGCCGGGTACGCGGAGGGCCAGCCGCTGCACGCGAGCTGGAACTGATCCCGGTTCCGGGTCCCTCGCGGGCCCGGACCCGACGCCGGGGCCGTCGGCGGGTGCCGTTCGGACCCTGCCGTACGCCGGTGTGCACCCGGCCGCCCCGGAGCAGCCCACGTCTTTCCAGCCCGTCCGGCGTTCGAGGGCGGACCCGCGCCCCGGGCGGCCCCGGACGAAAGGCCCCGGGGCGCACCGATTCCGGCGGCCCCGGCCCGGCCGCCCGGCACCCTCCCGCGGCCCGGTGTCAGGGCGCGCGCAGGGCGTGGACCGCCAGGCGGGCCGCCGTGCCGATCGCCGCGTCGGCGGTGGGCTGGCGGGCGGCCGGGCGGGCGGAGCGGGTGAAGACGGCCACCGCGTAGCGGCCGCCGTCGGGGTACTCGACCATCCCGGCCTCGTGGCGCAGCGTCGGCAGGGTGCCGGTCTTGCCGTAGACCCGGACATCGTCGTACGGGAATCCGGAGGTGAGCCGGTGCGGCCACACCTGGAGCCCGAGGACCGCGCGCAGCTCCCTCGCACGCTCCGGCGAGCACGCCTCGTCGCGCCAGAGTGCGGCGAGCAGCCGGGTCATCTCCCGGGGGGTGCTCCGGTTGGCCCGGGCCGGGTCGAGGACCCGCAGCCGGGCCAGGAGAGCCGGATCCGAGGAAAGCCGGGCACCGTCGCCCCCGGAGTCCTCGTCGACGGCCGCGATGAGGTCGCGCATGGTGTGCACCGCGATGGTCCGGCGCAGGCCGAGCGCGCGCATGGCCTTGTTGACCTCGGTGAGCCCGACGCGGTCCAGGAGCAGGTCCGCCGCGGCGTTGTCGCTCACCGTCAAAGCCATCGCGAGCAGGTCCCGTACCGACATCCGTACCGGGCCGCGCAGCATCGAGAGCCCGGTGGGGCCGGGGGTACGGGTGCCGTGGTCCGATTCCACGAGTTCGTCGAGGTCGACGCGCCCCTCGTCGGCGAGCCGCTGCACGGTGACCGCGAGGCACAGTTTGTGGACGCTGGCGGTGCTCACGGGGGTGTCCGCGCCGACGGCGATCTGGGCGCCGGTGCCGAGGTCGAGCGCGTGCATCCAGCCGGTGACCCCGGCATCGGTGAACGCCGACCGGATACGGGCCCGGACACCGCCCGTGCCCTGACGGGTCTCGTCCGAGGCGCTCATACCGTGTATCCGTACGCAGGGCCGGGCAGGGCGGTCCGCCGCGCCGCAGCCGTCTCCATCACCGGGACCATTCCTCCTCGTTCGGTGAGGACACTCTCCGCCACCTCGGCGAACAGCTGTACCACCGGGTCGTCCTGCCGTCCACGCAGCCAGGCCACGGAGACCTGTTCCAGCAGCGGTTCGCCCTCCAGGGGGTGCCAGGCCATGCCCGGCGCGAGCTTGCGGTCGCGAGAGGCGAAGGTCACCGCCGTCCCGGACATGACCATGCCGTCCACGAACTCGGGGTCCTGTCCCGCGATCACGGAGCCGGGCTCGAAGCCGTGCCTGCGGCAGACCGCCAGGGTCTCCGCGTGCTGGGCGGGCGCCGACGGCTGAGGGAACAGCACCAGATCGAGGCCGTCGAGCGTTTCCAGCCGCAGCGGAGCACCCGTGCCCCCGCCCGTACCGGTTTCGCCGCCCCCACCGGAATCCCCGCCCGTACCCCCGCCTGGGGCCGTGCCCGGGTCCGTGCCGTCGGTGCCCGTGGCGCCCTCCTGCGGCGCGCGGGGCAGCACCACCCCGTATGGCCTGCACAGCACCTCGCCCAGACCGAGCCCCGCCACATCCACGGGATGCCGCAGCACGCCCGCGTCGAGGGTCCCGGCGCGCAGCTCGGCGAGCTGCACCACCGCGCCCAGTTCGCGCAGGGCGAGCCGTACGCCGGGCGACCGCTCCCGGAACCCGCCGACCAGGGCCGCCACGACGGCGCCGCCCAGCTCCGGCGGCACGGCCGCGCGCAGTACCCCCGCCGCGCCGCTGCGGACCCGCGCGGCCACCCCCAGCAGCGCGTCCGCCTGGGCGATCAGAGGCCGCGCCTCGGCGAGCAGCAGCCGGCCGCCCTCGGTCAGTTCGACGCCCCGGCTGGTCCGGTCGAAGAGGCGCACGCCGAGCTCCCGCTCCAGCCGCTGGATGCGCTGCGAGAGCGACGGCTGGGCCAGACCGAGCCGTGCCGCCGCCCGTCCGAAGTGTCTTTCTTCTGTAACGGCGACGAAGTACCGGACATGCTTGACCAGGTCCACAACCAGGGATCATAGCCATTCTCATATCGGCCCCCACGGCATAGGACTCTTGGCCCGACCGGGCGATGGCCTGCTGAGGTGACCACATGTCCGACTACAGCGAACACACGGGCCGCGCGGGTCGCGGCTACAGCCCCGGCTCTCCGGCCCCCCGGCGACGGCGCCGCCTGCTTCCCACGGTCGTCGTGCTGCTCCTGCTGTCCGGGGGCGGCGTCACCGCGTGGAGCATGCTCGGCAGGGACGAGGACGGCAGGGCGACCGATGAAAGGGCCGCGGCGGTCGACGACTTCCTCGGCGCGTGGGCCCGCGGCGACGCCCGAGAGGCGGGGCGCCACACCGACACCCCGGCCGCCGCGACGGCCCGGCTGACCGCGCTCGCCAAGGATCTGCCCGCGGAGAAGACGACCTTCGACCGGGGTGAGTCCAGCGGCAAGGACACCTACGCCTTCCGTGCCACCTTCCGCCTCAGGGGCGGCAGCACCTGGACGTACGACTCGAAGGCTCCCGTGGTCCGCGAGGACGGGCGCTGGGTCGTGCGCTGGAGCCCGGCCGTCATGCACCCCCGCCTCACCGACGGCAGCGCTCTCGCCCTGCGCCCGGACACCGACAACCGCGCCGAGGTGCAGGCCGCCGACGGCAGATCGCTGGCGGGGCTCTCCCCGGCCCTGGTGGGCAGCCCGGGTAAGAGCGGCCTCCAGTACCGCTACGACAAGCAGCTCGCCGGGAAACCCGCGGACTCGGTCGCCATCGTCGGCACCACCAGCGGCCGTACCCTCGCCACCCTGCACACCGCCGAGGGCCGACCGGGCAAACCCGTCCGTACGACACTGGACCGCGCGACCCAGCAGGCCGCCGAGGCGGCGCTGCGCGGGCTCAGCAAGCACGCCGCGATCGTGGCCGTCCGGCCGAGCACCGGGGAGATACTCGCGGCGGCCGACAATCCGCCCAACGGCGAGAACCGTTCGCTGCGGGGGAAGTACGCGGCAGGCTCGGACTTCAAGGTGGTCACCGCCGCCGCGCTGATCAAGGACGGGATAAGGGAGGAGACACCGGTGCCCTGTCCCCGCTACGAGCGGGTGAACGGCCAGAGCTTCGAGAACCAGGACCTGTTCTTCCTGCCCGACGGGTCGACGTTCCGGGACGGCTTCGCCCGGTCCTGCAACACCGGCATCATCGGCCTGCGCGACCGGCTGGACGACAACAGCCTGACCGAGGCCGCCGGGTGGTTCGGCATCGGTCCGGAGTGGAATGCGGGCGCGACCACGTACGACGGCTCGGTACCACCCACCACCAGCGACAACGACAAGGCCGCCGCCATGATCGGGCAGGGCCGGGTGGAGGCGAGTCCGCTGGTGATGGCGTCGGTCGCCGCGACCGTGAAGGACGGCACCTTCCGCCAGCCGGTCCTCGTACCGGCGGCGGTGAAGAACCGTGCGAAGGCCACGGCCCCGCTCGACCCCGCCACGGCCTCCGAACTGCGGTCCCTGATGCGGGCGGTGGTCACCGAGGGTTCCGGCAGGGCCCTGCGCGGAATGTCCGGCGAGCCGGGCGCGAAGACGGGCACCGCCGAGTACGGCAAGGAGTCCCCGCCGCGCACCCACGCCTGGTTCATCGGCTTCCGGGGCGACCTCGCGTTCTCGGTCCTGATCGAGGACGGCGGATCGGGTGGCGCGGACGCGGGTCCGGTGGCCGCCGCGTTCCTCCGCGGAGTGACGGGGGACGGCTGAACCGCACCCGTACGCGGCCTCCGGGCCCGGTCGCACCTTCGCGGGGAGGGTGCCGAACGGGCCGGGGCGCTCGCCTCTCTCGTGCCTGCCGTACGGGACACGGTGATTCAGGGCGTACAGCCACCGGCCGGCCGGCGGAGGCCCGGGGCACCTCCGCCCGGACGATCACTTGTGGACGGGGCGCTTCCGGGCCGCTCGGCCCGGACGGGCCCGGTCCGGTCCGCGCGGGAAGCACCCCGCGACGGTGAGCGGGCCGTGCGGCGCGAGGCGCGCGATGGGTGCGTGGGGCGCGGCGGGTGCGCCGGGGCGCTCACGCGGGACGCCGGGTGGTGTCGGACCTGAAGCGCGCCGGGGCGCCCATGGGGGACCCCGGGTGCCGTGCGGGGGAGGCGGGAGGAGCCCCGGCACCCAGGGAGCCATTGCCGAGGGCACCCCCGTCGCCGGGGCCGCGTGGCCCGCGTTGTCGGGGTGCGGTCCGTCGGCGAGCTGCCCGGGGCCGACGATCCCGAGCCCCGGCAGGAGGGCGAGCCACCGGTCGTCGGCCATGGTGGCGCGTACGGCCCGTTCCATCGCCGTCCGCAGCTCGGCGAGCGTGGCACCCGGCCGGTTGGGGGTGTGCTCGGCGGCCGGGCGGAGGACGGGGGAGACCATCGGGAGCGGGGTACGGGGATGCCCCTGGCGCAACCAGGGCGAGGAACGCCCGCACCGACGCGTACGGCAGCGGGGGAGTGCCGGGGACACCGTTCCCAGTTGGTCCCGAAGGCGATGGTGAGCAGGCCGCCGGGCAGTGCGGCGAGCTGTTCCGCGATCGCGGGCTCGCCGTGGGCGCAGCCCGACGCGTACCCCGGATCGACGGTGTCCGGGGCGAGTGGGCGGCCCACCCGGGCGGGCCATGGAGTGCGCCGGGCGGGTGGACCACCAGCCCTCGGTGATCGAATCGCCGTGCACGAGCCGGCGCGGGCGGGCCGGCGCCGGGTGATGGCACCGCCGATCCCGCGCACCCCGAGGGATCCGGACGCCCGGGACTCCGGTGGATACACGGTGAACACCCGTGGCCTTTCGGTGAGGGATGTGAAGGCGGCCGGGATCGGAAGGCTCGCCACCGCTTCCGCCGGCGGCTCGATGAACGTCTCACCCACGAGGACAGCGCCCTGTCAGGGCGCGAAACAGTCCGGCAGCGCGCCGGCACGCGCCGGGGCCCGGTAGCGGATTTCGGCCGCCCGCGCGCCCTCGGCCGTGAACTCCAGCCGTACGCCCACGGGCAGCGCGGCCCGCTCGACGACGTCCCGCGGAAGTCCGCCGAGGTCGGACGGGTCCGCACGCACCGGCCCCGCGCCGTCGAGCCGGGCCACCCCGCGCAGAGAGGGGAGGGGATCCAGCCAGGTCACACGAGAGCTCCGAACGCCGGGAGCGCGTGCACCGGCGGAGGGAGCCCGGCACCGCGCGAGGACGACTGACGAAGTGTCAAGACTGTAACGAGTCTTCACAGTTCCGGGTTGCCTGCAGCAAGATTGCGGACCGGTGCCCCGTCGCGTAACTTGACTGCCCCTACCTGAGGGTAATCACCGCCTTTCAGTAGTTGTCCCACTCTGGGGAGACCATGCGCCGGCGAACACGCCGCCCTACGATCCGAGGGCGGATCGTGACCCTGACGGTCATACCCGTCATGGCCCTGCTGGCCCTGTGGGCCTTCGCGATGGTGTCGTTCACCGGCGATCTGCGGGCGCTGAACCGTCTGGAGGACGTGTACGGGGACTTCGCCACCCCGGTCGACACCGCCGTGGCGCAGATCCAGACCGAACGCCGTGTCTCCGCCCGCTATCTGGGTGCGGGCCCCTACGCGGGAACGTCCGCGGTCGCCGATCTGACGAGGCAGCAGCGGTCGACCGACCGTGCCGTACGCGCGCTGCGCGAGGCCGTCGACGACGACGGCGAGGATCTCTCCTCCCGCGAACGGCGGGCGCTCGCGGCCATGGACCGCGCCGTCGACGGTCTGCCGGCGCTCCGGGCGAGGGTGAAGGCCCGGGAGATCGGCTGGGACCGGGCGGTCGAGGAGTACACGGCCGTGATCGAGCCGGCCTTCGACGTACAGTCCACCCTCACCGTCGTCCGGGTCGGCCGGCTCGCCCGTGAGGCCCAGGTCGTGGTCGAGCTGGTGCGGGTACGGGAGTTCGTCTCCCGCGAGGACGCCCTCATCGCCGGGGCGCGCGCCGCCGGGCGGCTCACCGACCGGCAGTACGACACTCTCACGGCGACCATCGAGGACCGACGGGTCTTCCACCGGACCTATGTCCCCGGCCTGCCCGACGACTCCCGGAAGCTGTTCACGGAGTTCGAGGGCGGTGCCGAGTACCGCGCGCTGGTCGCCCAGGAGGAGACCCTGCTGCGGGCGGGCGTCACGGGCGCCGTCAGGGCCATGGGCGCCGACTCCTGGCAGGACACCACCGACCGGGCGGTCCAGCGCTATCTGCTGGAGTGCACGGAGGCGTCCCTGAACGCGGCCGACCGGGGCGGGGACCTCGCCGACAGCGAGATGGCCAAGTCCGTCGCCGTGGGCGCGGCGGGGCTGATCGCGGTCGGGCTGACGGCCTGGTTCTCCGTCGTCAGCGGTCTGCGCATCTCCCGGCGGCTGGCGGAACTGCGTGACGCCGCCGATCTGCTGGCCAGCCGTCAGCTGCCCTACGCGATGCAGCGGCTCCGGTCGGGCGAGGACGTCGACGCGGACGAGGCCGCTCCGCCCCTCGCCTTCGACGACGCCGGTACCCCCGAGGAGATCGTCCAGGTGGGGCAGTCCCTCAACGCGGCCCGGCTCGTGGCCGTCGAGGCGGCCGGACAGCAGGCCGATCTGCGCCGGGGGGTCTTCACCGTGCTGCTCAACATCGCCCGGCGCAGCCAGGCGCTGGTGCACCGGCAGTCGAAGATCGTCGACACCCTCGAAGGCCGTACCACCGATCCAGCGGCCCTCGACGACCTGTTCCGCATCGACCATCTGACCACCCGGATGCGCCGTCACGCGGAGGGGCTGATCATTCTCTCCGGCGCGACCCCCGGGCGCCGCTGGCACAAGCCGGTGCCGCTCGCCGAGATCGTCGCGGCCGCCGTGGCCGAGATCGAGGACTACGCCCGGGTCGTCGTACCGCCGATGCCCCCGGTGGGCGTCGCCGCCCCGGTGGTTGCCGATGTGATCCATCTGGTCGCCGAACTCGCCGAGAACGCGGCCACGTACTCGCCCCCGCACACCCAGGTCACCATGCGGACCGGCCGGGTCGGCAACGGCTTCGTGCTGGAGATCGACGACCGGGGGCTGGGGCTGGACGCGGAGGAGCTCGACCGCGTGCAGCGGATTCTGGCCCGGCCGCACGACTTCAACCCGGCCCGGGACGAACGGCTCGGACTGTATGTGGTGGGGCAGCTCGCGGAACGGCACGGCATCGGGGTGACCCTCACCCGTTCCCCGTACGGCGGAACCACGGCCGTCGTGCTGCTGCCCAACGCCGTGATCGCGACCGCCGGGACCCCCGGGCGCCGTACCGGCGGCGGGGCGAAGTCACGGGAGAAGGCCGCCGAGCGGTCCGGTACGGGCGCGGCGCCGGCCACGGAAGCGGGTACGGGACCGGGCCCGGGAGCCGGTACGGGGCCGGGCTCGTCCGGGACGGGTGCGCAAGCCGGTACGGGGCCGGGGCCGGGCGCCGCCGCGGCCGGGCGGGAGCGGTCCGGGCACGGTACGGGCGGGACGGGCGCCCCCGGAGCCGCGGATCCCGGGGACCGGCCGCGGACCGTGCGGCCCGTACCCTTCCCGCGCGCGTTCGCGCCCGGGGAGATGACACACGAACGCGCAGGCGAGGAACCCGCTCCGGGGCCGGTCCCGCCGATGCCCGCGTCCCCACCGCCGGCGGCTCCACCGGGACGGCCCGGACCCGCGGCGGCCCAGGGCCCGCGTTCCGTTCCGGCCCCGCCCGCGGGGGCGGCCGGAGCCCGGCCTCCCGCCGCCGGACGCCCGCCGGGCCGCCTGCCCACACGGGTGCGTCAGGCATCCCTCGCTCCCACGCTCAGGGGCACGTCCCAGGGCGAGTCGGACGGCCCCGAGCGGGAGGTGTCCGCCGAGGAGATGCGCTCCATCTTCGGAGCGTTCCAGCAGGGCCTGGACCGGGGCCGGCGCGGCGTCGGACTGGGGGAGCGGCCGGAGTCCGCGCAGACCGTGCCGCGAACCCGTACGACGGAGGAAGGGACCGACGACAGTGGCTGACGACAGCAATCCCGGCAGCGCCCCCGGAGGAGACCCGGGCAACGGCCCGGGGGACGAACCGGACGGCGCGGACGTGGCGGGACTCGGCTGGCTCCTGGACGACCTGGTCGCCCGGACCGGCCATGTGCGCCAGGCGGTGCTGCTCACCGCGGACGGTCTGCCGACCAGTGCGTCCCGGGGCATGGTCAAACGGGACATCGACCATCTCTCCGCCGTCTGCGCGGGCTTCCACGGCCTCGCCAAGGAGGCGGGAGACCGCTTCCACGCGGGCCGGGTGCGCCAGACGATGGTGATGCTCGACAACGCGTTCCTGTTCATCACCCCTGCGGGCGACGGCAGCCGGCTCGCGGTGCTGTCCGACATCGAGACCGACGTCGGGCAGCTGGCCCACGAGATGGCGCTGCTGGTCAGAAAGGTGGGCCGGCACATGGCCGTACCGAACCGCTCGGAGGACGAGGACGACTGACTCCCGGCCGCCGGGACGGACCGCGCCCCCGGGGTCCGGGGTGGCGCCGTCACGGGTACGACGGCGGTCCGGCCCGGACCGCCCGGTACCGGCGCCCGGCCCCGGCCGTGTTCTACTGCGGTGACGGCACCCGCCGCCCCCGACCGGCCACCGCAGAGAAGTGATCCGCCCGCAGTGCGACTGAACGACCTCGACGAACGCATCGTCCACGCCCTCGCGGAGGACGCCCGGCGCTCCTACGCCGACATCGGCTCGCTGGTGGGCCTCTCCGCCCCCGCCGTGAAACGGCGGGTGGACCGGCTGCGTGCCGTCGGCGCCATCACCGGCTTCACCGTACGCGTCGATCCGGCCGCGCTCGGCTGGGAGACCGAGGGGTTCATCGAGCTGTACTGCCGCAGCAACACCTCGCCCGAGGCGATCGAGCGCGGCCTCAAGCGCTACCCCGAGGTCGCCTCCGCGTCCACCGTCACCGGGGAGGCCGACGCCGTCGTCCAGGTCTTCGCCTCCGACATGCGCCACTTCGAGCGGGTGCTGGAGCGGATCGCGGGCGAGCCCTTCGTGGAGCGCACCAAGTCGGTCCTGGTGCTCTCCCCGCTGCTGCGCCGCTTCTCCTCGGGGCCGCCCGCCTGACTGCCTGACCGCCTGACCGTCGGACGGACCCCGGACCCCGGACCCCGGACCCCGGACCCGGCCCACGGACCGGGCCCACGGGTGTGCCGGGCGGGGTGCCGTCGCCCGGCCCCGTCGGCCCCGCCATCCCCGCCTCGCCCGTACAACCGGCCGTCATGTGTCTGCCCTGTCCATACGACGACCCGACACCGGTCGGCCCGCCCTGCTCCGTGCCGCACCTCTCCCGCCCGGCGCAATGAATCGCCGCCATGGACGTTGAGCACGCAACAATTCGGCGGTCTCCGTGCAACAGTCGCGTCTTGTCCCCGTATGTACCGGGACCGTACCGTCTAAGAGATCTTTCCCCGGGCACCCCGGGGCGCCCGCCGGTACGCGCGGCGGCCCTTCTTCCGTACCCGCCGTACCGCCGTCCCCGCGAGGAGTCCGTACCCCATGACGTCCACGGTGCCCACCGCCGTCCAGCACACCGACGCGCAGCCGCCGATCACGATGTTCGGCCCGGACTTCCCGTACGCGTACGACGACTTCCTTGCGCACCCCGCCGGTCTCGGGCAGATTCCGGCGACGGAGCACGGCACCGAGGTGGCGGTGATCGGCGGCGGGCTCTCCGGGCTGGTCGCCGCGTACGAGCTGATGAAGATGGGGCTCCGGCCCGTGCTGTACGAGGCGGACCGGATCGGCGGACGGCTGCGGACGGTCGGTTTCGACGGCTGCGACCCCTCACTGAGCGCGGAGATGGGCGCCATGCGCTTTCCGCCCTCGTCCACGGCGCTTCAGCACTACATCGATCTGGTGGGCCTGACGACCCGGCCCTTTCCCAATCCGCTCGCCCCGGGCACCCCGTCCACCGTGGTCGATCTCAAGGGCCGGTCGCACTACGCCGTGACCGTCGGCGATCTGCCGCAGGTCTACCGCGATGTGATGGACGCCTGGAACGCCTGTCTGGAGGAGGGGGCCGCCTTCTCCGACATGAACCGAGCCATGCGCGAGCGGGATGTGCCGCGCATCCGGGAGATCTGGTCGCGGCTGGTGGAGCAGCTCGACAACCAGACTTTCTACGGGTTCCTGTGCGCGTCCGAGTCGTTCCGGTCGTTCCGCCACCGGGAGATCTTCGGGCAGGTCGGCTTCGGCACGGGCGGCTGGGACACGGACTTCCCCAACTCGATCCTGGAGATCCTCCGGGTCGTCTACTCGGAGGCGGACGACCACCACCGGAGCATCGTCGAGGGCAGCCGGCAATTGCCGCTGCGGCTCTGGGAGCGGGAGCCCGCGAAGATCGTGCACTGGGCATCCGGCACCTCGCTGGCCTCGCTCCACGGCGGTGAGCCCCGGCCCGCCGTCACCCGGATGAGCCGCACGGCGGGCAACCGGATCACCGTCACGGACGCGTCCGGGGCCATCCGTACGTACAAGGCCGCCGTCTTCACCGCGCAGTCCTGGATGCTGCTGTCCCAGATCGCCTGCGACGACGCGCTCTTCCCGATCGACCACTGGACCGCGATCGAGCGCACCCACTACATGGAGTCCTCCAAGCTGTTCGTCCCCGTCGACCGGCCGTTCTGGCTGGACGAGGCCGTCGACGAGCGGGGGAATCCGACCGGGCGTGACGTCATGTCGATGACGCTGACGGACCGGATGACCCGGGGTACGTACCTCCTGGACGACGGCCCCGGCAAGCCGGCCGTCATCTGTCTCTCGTACACCTGGTGCGACGACAGCCTGAAGTGGCTGCCGCTGTCGGCGAACGAGCGGATGGAGGTCATGCTGAAGTCACTCGCGGAGATCTATCCGCATGTCGACATCCGGAGTCACATCATCGGCAGTCCGGTGACGGTGTCCTGGGAGAACGAGCCGTACTTCATGGGTGCGTTCAAGGCGAACCTGCCCGGCCACTACCGCTATCAGCGCAGGCTCTTCACCCACTTCATGCAGCGGACGCTGCCCGAGGACAAGCGTGGCATCTTCCTGGCGGGCGACGACATCTCCTGGACGGCGGGGTGGGCCGAGGGGGCCGTGCAGACCGCGCTGAACGCGGTGTGGGGCGTGATGACCCATCTCGGCGGGACGACGGATCCGGGCAATCCGGGGCCGGGCGATGTGTACGACGAGATCGCGCCGGTCGAGCTGCCGGACGACTGAGGGGAGCGGACGGGCGGGGCTGTGGGCGGCCGGCGGGCGGCGGGCTCCGGGGCCGTGCGGGTGGCCCCCGCCGGGTGGCGGCCGCGGTGGGGCCGCCGGTCGGAGCACCGGGACGCCCGTGCGCGGACGGCCGGTGGCGGGCCGGGGCCGGTCCGGGCTCAGGCCCTGGGGGTGAGCAGACAGCGCCCCACCAGACCGACCGCCCTGTCCAGCCCTCCGGTGAACTCCTCGGCCAGATCCGGGAGTCCGCGTACGTTCCAGAGCAGCCTGGCCGCCGACCACGCGCCGTCGCGGGCCCGGTCCAGGCTCCACGAGCCCAGCAGATGGGTGAGCGGATCGGCGATCTCCAGCGCATCGGGGCCCGGCATCAGATCCTCGCGAACGCGCTCCTCCATGAGCGTGAGGATCTCGCCGACGCGGTCGAACTCACCCTCCAGATCGGCCGGTTCGCAAGCGAGGGCCGCACAGGAGTCCACCACCGCGAGCGCCAGGTCGTGTCCGATGTGGGCGTTGATCCCGGCCAGTGCGAACTGGATCGAGCGTACGCCGGGATGGCGCCGGTACTGGAAGAGCGGACGCCAGCAGGCCGGTGGCCGTCCGCCCGACTCGGCCCGGTCCACGGCCGTCAGATAGCGGCGCGCGAAGAGCACATCGAGGGTGACGGCCGTCCTGCGGTCCGGGAACTCGCCCGCGTCGATCCGCAGGCGGATCTCCTCGGTCACCGCAAGATAGACGCGGTTGAAGACGGCGACGCCGTCGGTGCCGGGCCAGCGGGAGCGGAGCCCTCGCATCCGCTCGATCAGATCCGCCATGCCGGCCGTCGTGAACTGATCGGCCTGCTCCGTCTGTTCCGTCTCATCCGTATCGGGCATTCAGGCAGCGTCCCAGCGGATCGCCCGCCCGGGCGGGGAGCGGGCGGGACTTCCCCGGAACGGGGGACGGGCGGCGAACCCCGGTACCGAGAAGGCGAGGGCGCGTGCCCAGCGGTGCGGATACCGGGCTACCGCGGGGCGGCGGAGCCCGTTCCGCTGCCTGTGCCCGGTCCGGTTTCGGTCGTGGTCCCGGTGTCGGCAACGGTGCCCGTGCCGGTTCCGGCGTCCGAGCCGTCGATCGCCGAGTCGTACGTCGATGTGCCCGCGTCCAGCAGCGGTTCGGCCGTCTTCATATGGGCCGGGGCGAACGCCCGCAGCACGTGGTACCCGGTGATCACCACGAGGGTGCCGAGCGCGATCCCGCTCAGCTCGAAGTTGTCCGTGATCTTCAGGCTGACTCCGCCGACACCGATGATGATGCCCGCGGCGGCCGGGACGAGGTTGAGCGGATTGCGCAGATCCACCTTGGCGTTGATCCAGATCTGGGCGCCGAGCAGACCGATCATCCCGTACAGGATCACGGTGATGCCGCCGAGCACCCCGCCGGGGATCGCCGCCACGACCGCGCCGAACTTGGGGCAGAGGCCGAAGAGGAGCGCGAAGCCCGCCGCGGCCCAGTAGGCGGCCGTGGAGTAGACCCGGGTGGCGGCCATGACACCGATGTTCTCGGAGTACGTGGTGTTCGGCGGCCCGCCCACGGCGGTGGACAGCACCGACGCGGCGCCGTCGGCGGCGATCGCGGTGCCGAGCCTGTCGTCGAGGGGGTCTCCGGTCATCTCGCCCACGGCCTTCACATGTCCGGCGTTCTCCGCGATCAGCGCGATGACGACGGGGAGGGCGACCAGGATCGCGGACCACTCGAAGCTGGGGCCGTGGAACGACGGCAGCCCGATCCAGTCCGCGCGGCCCACCGCCGAGAGGTCGAGCCGCCAGTGGTCCACGGCCTCCGCGCCGCCCATGGGGGAGTGGATCTTTCCGAAGAGCCGGTCGAGCACCCAGGAGAGCGCATAGCCGAAGACCAGGCCCAGGAAGATCGCGATACGGGAGAAGAAACCGCGCAGACAGACGACGGCGAGCCCGGTGAACAGCATCACCAGCAGCGCCGTCCACTGGTCCTGCGGCCAGTAGGTACTGGCCGTCACGGGCGCGAGGTTGAAGCCGATGAGCATGACGACCGCGCCCGTCACGATCGGTGGCATCGCGGCATGGATGATCCGGGCGCCGAAACGCTGGACGGCGAGCCCCGCGAGGAAGAGGGCCACGCCGACGACGAGGACCGCGCCCGTGACGGTGGCGCTGTCGCCCCCGCTCGCCCGGATCGCGGCGGCGACGCCCACGAAGGACAGCGAGCAGCCGAGATAGCTGGGAACCCTGCCCCGGGTGGCCAGCAGGAAGATCACCGTCGCGACACCGGACATCATGATCGCGAGATTGGGGTCGAGCCCCATCAGGACCGGAGCGACGAACGACGCCCCGAACATCGCCACCACATGCTGGGCGCCGAGCCCCGCCGTGCGGGGCCAGGAGAGCCGTTCGTCGGGGCGTACGACGGCTCCGGGAGCGGGGGTCCGCCCATCGCCGTGCAGGGTCCAGCGCACGCCGAGGTTCACGGGCGGCTCCACTTCTCCGGGGTTCCGGCGGATGCCGGCTGTTCGATGACCGGGCGCAATCGTAATCGGGCGTTCCGCTCCGGTCCCGCCGAGGAGCCGTGACCGCTTATCGCGCGCGGAGCGCGCCCGCCCGGCCACGGCGGCCCCGCGCCCGCCGGAGGCTGTCGTGGAGGGGACTCGGCCGGGCGGCCGGGAGGAGGCTGTCCGGCCTGAAGTCGCCGGGAGAGCAGAGGAGTTACGCGGAGACGTCCTTGCTCGTCCGGGCCAGGGCCCCTCTCGCCGTATCCACGGCGGAGCACCGGGGCGTACCCGGGCATCGGCGGCCGGATCCACGGCGGATGAGGCGGGGGTCACGCCGGCCGGATCGGTGGCGGACGGGACCGGGGGTGACGGCGGACCGGGCCGGATCCGCCGGGGTACGGCGCCGGGCCGGGATACGACGGTGGGGAGAGGCCCCGGGCGGGCCGGGGTGGCATGGGGCCCGCCCGGGGCGGCTGACGGGGGTGCGCCGGGCGGGCCGGAGACGGCCCCGGGGGCACCCGCCGAAGCGGCGCGGTGAAAGGGGTCAGGGGCTCGGTTCCGCGACGGGATTCTCCTTCGAAGCGGCCCGGGCGCTCTCCCGCCCGGACGAGCGCAGCACCCCCGCGCCCACGACGAGGCCGAAGGCCAGCGCCGTCACCAGCCCGAACGATGCCACCAGGCTCGTGGCGTCGGCGACCGCGCCGATCGCCGAGGGCGCGATCAGGCTGGAGGTGTAGGTGATGGTGGCGACGCCCGCGATGGCCTGGCTGGGCCGAGGGCCGCTGCGCCCGGCCGCGGCGAAGGCCAGGGGGACGACCACCGCGACCCCGAGCCCGATGCAGCCGAATCCGGCCATCGTCAGCGCCGGGTGGGGTGCGAGGACGACCATCAGGCCGCCCGCCGTCGCCACCACACCGCCCGTCCGCACCGTCCGCACCGGGCCGAAGCGGTCCACGATCCGGTCGCCCGCGAGCCGCGCCACCGCCATCGTCAGCGCGAAGGCCGTGGTGGAGGCCGCGGCCAGGCCCGGCGATGTGTCGAGGACATCCCGCAGATAGACCGCCGACCAGTCCAGGCTCGCGCCCTCCGCGAAGACCGCGCAGAATCCGACCGCCCCGATGATCACCGCGGATCTGGGCGGCAGGGCGAACCGGGGCGGCGGCTCCTCGCCGGGTTCGCCGCGCAGATCCAGTACGCCCTGGCAGGCGATCAGCCCGATGACGGTGAGGACCGCCGCCGCGAGGGCGTGGTGCAGCCGGGCGTCGGTGCCGAGATGGGCGGCCAGGGTGCCGCCCGCCGAGCCGATGAGGGCGCCGACGCTCCACATGCCGTGCAGGCTGGACATGATCGAGCGGTCGAGCCGGTTCTCGGTCTCCACGCCGAGAGCGTTCATCGCCACGTCCGACATCCCGGACGTGGCGCCGTACGCGAACAGGGCCGTACAGAGGGTCAGCAGATTCGGGGCGAGCGCGGGCAGCGTCAGGGACAGGGTCCACAGGGCGAGCAGCGCGCGCAGGGCCGTGCGCGCCCCGAAGCGATGGCTGATCGCGCCGGCCAGCGGCATGGCCACGGAGGCGCCCAGCGCGGGGAAGGCCAGCGCGAGCCCGAGCTGTCCGGCGCTGATGCCGGTGTGGTCCTGGATCCAGGGGATACGGGTGGCGAAACTGCCGGCCACGGCCCCGTGCACACAGAAGACCACGGCCACGGCGAACCGTGCTCTGACCAACTGCCGCCGTCCGCCGTGTCCTTCGTCAGCCATACCGGTGCTCCTCCTGAGCGGTATCGGGTCCGGGAGTAAACTATCAGGAACCCTGCCTGATAGTTATCCCCCGGACGGGGCCGACCGCTGATCTGGAAGGATTCCCGGTATGCCCGCATCCCCCAGCACCGCCCGGGTCATCAATGACCGGTCCGCCCTCCGGCTGCTCCAGAGCGAGGGCCCGCTGACGGCGGCGCAGCTCAAGACCATGACCGGGCTCTCCCGGCCGACGGTGGCCGATCTGGTGGAGCGGCTCCAGGGCTCCGGGCTGATCCGGGTGGTCGGGGAGACGGGCGCGGACCGGCGGGGGCCCAACGCGCGGGTGTACGGGATCGTCGCCGACCGCGCCCATCTCGCGGCCCTCGACGTACGCACCCAGGGTGTCTCGGTCGTGGTCGCCGATCTGCTGGGAGCCACACTCGCCGAGGCGTCCCTGCCCATCGGCCCGGACACCGAGACGGAGCCCGCGGTCGAGCGGGCGGCGGCCCTGCTGGAGCGGACCGCGGGCGAGGCGGGGGCGGCCCGGCTGCACAGCGTCGGCATCGGCGCACCGGGCCTGGTCGACCCGGTCACCGGCGAACTCCGCGACTCCAGCGGACTGCCCGCCTGGCACCGCCGGCTGGTGGCCGCGCTCCAGCAGCGGCTGCCGGCGCGGATCGTCCTGGAGAACGAGACCAATCTCGCGGCCGTCGCCGAACAGCGCATGGGCGCGGCCCGGGACCGTGACACCTTCGTCCTGCTGTGGCTGGGCCACGGTGTGGGCGCGGCGCTCTTCCTCGACGGGCGGCTCCGCAGGGGCGCGTCGGGCGGTGCGGGCGAGATCGGCTTCCTTCCCGTACCGGGCACGGGGGGACTGCCCTCCGCGTCCGAGTGCGCCGGCGGCTTCCACTCCCTCGCCGCTTCCGCGGCGATCCGCGCGCTCGCCGCGGAGCACGGTCTGGAGGTGCCCGACGCCCCGGGGCCCGCCGGGGCGGCACTGGTCGCCCATGCGACGGCGTCGGGCCGGGACGCGTTTCTGGACGCCCTCGCCCGGCGCATCGCGCTGGGGGCGGCCGCGGTCGCCGCCGTCGTCGACCCCGGCTGTGTGGTCCTCGGCGGTGAGACCGGCTACGCGGGCGGCCCGGGACTGGCCGCCAGGGTCGAGTCGTTCCTGTCCGGGCTCACTCCCCTGCCGACCACGGTCCGCGCCGGGGAACTGGGCGGTGCCGCTGTCCTCCAGGGCGCGCTGCTGCGCGCCCGCGACACGGCCCAGGAGGATGTCTTCGGTCAGGCCGGCTGACCTCTTCGGCCCGGATGCCGACCGGGTGGCCGCCGGGCCGTCCGACCGGGCCGCCGCCGGGTCCCGCCGTGATCAGGAGTACGGAGGCGGTCGGCGGCGCGGAGACCGTCACGGGCGCGGACACGACCAGGGGCACAGAGGCGGTCAGGGGCGCGGGGACCGTCAGCGGCGCCGGTGGTCGAGGAACTCCTCGAAGGTCACCTTTCCCACCGCGTTCTCCGGTGTCAGATGCGCCCCGGCGCGGTACTGCGCGTAGGTCTTCCCGGCCAGCCGGAGCGGCACCGGCGTCCGGCGGCGGCCCGACGCGCGCAGATACGCCCGGGCCAGCTCACGCAGCGGGCGGACCTCGGGACCGCCCATGTCGGGCACCCGGCCCCCGGGCGGGCCGGTCGCCAATTCCACCAGCCGGTCCGCTACTTCGGCCGAGTCGATGGACTGGACGCTCACCGACGGGACCGGCATCACCAGGGGCAGCCGGGCCGCGGCCGAGAGCACCTGGAGGACCAGATCGTGGAACTGAGTGGCCCTCAGCACCGTCCAGCCGGGGCCTCCCGACTCACCCGCCCGCTCGATCATGCGCTCGACCCGGTGCTTGGCGCGGTAGTAGCCGAGCGGTACCCGGTCGACGCCGACGATCGAGATGTACACCAGATGTCCGACCCGGGCGCCGCGCGCGGCGGCCAGCAGATTCTCCGCGGCCTTCTCGTCGCCTCCGCGCGGGGAGGAGGCGCAGTGGACGATCGTGTCCACGCCCTCGACCGCCGCGCCGAGTCCCGTACCGTCGCGCAGATCGACGGCGTACGGCGGTGGTGAGTGCCGGCTGAGCACCCGGACCTCGTGGCCCTTGGCCCGCAGCCCGTCGCATACCGGCTTGCCCAGCGTTCCCGTACCGCCTGTCACAAGGATCACGGCCATGCCGACCAGGGTGCCAGACGCCGTGGAGCCCGGCGACGGCAAGGGCCGGGACTCCGCCGCCGGGCGTCCGTTCATCCCGCGCGCGAGCGGAGATGCCGCCGAGACTAAAAGGACTAGACCATTGCGTCAATAGGGAAGGCCCGTCCGGGGCGCGGTGACCGCAGCCGTGGCACCCGTCCGTGCGCCTGTGAGTCAGCACACAGTCGCCTGATCGTCAGGCTTCCGGCTGTACATGGCACACTGTCCCTGTATTCAGCAGCAGCGCACTCCGGGGTCGGTGAAATTCCGAACCGGCGGTTATAGTCCGCGACCCGACCGCATCCAGCGGTCGGTTGACCAGGTGGGATTCCTGGACCGACGGTTAAAGTCCGGATGGTAGGCAGTGCGCGGCGGGCGGCCCTTTCCGGCACGCCGGCCTAGGCGGAGCGGATCGTTCCTTGACGGGCGACCGGTGAATCCCCCGCGGCCCGAGCGTTGAGCCGTACAGCGTCACACCCGCTCTCTGTCGGTGATCGACAGGCCCCGGAGTCCGTGCCCGAAGAGGCAGGAGGACCCGGTGGCCACCGCAGCCGACATCACCGCCATGCGCCGAGCGATCGCGCTCGCCGCCCGCGGACTCGGCTCCACCAGCCCCAACCCGGTCGTCGGATGCGTCATCACGGACGCGTCGGGGCGGACCGCCGGCGAGGGGTACCACCAGCGCGCGGGCGGTCCGCACGCCGAGATCCACGCCCTGCGCGCCGCGGGCGGACGAGCCCGCGGTGGCACCGCGTACGTCACCCTCGAACCCTGCAACCACACCGGCCGCACCGGCCCCTGCGCCCGGGCACTGATCGACGCCGGGATCAGCCGGGTCGTGTACGCGGTCGGCGACCCGGACCCGCGGGCCACAGGAGGCGCCGAGACCCTGCGCGCCGCCGGTGTCGAGGTCGGGCGCGGACCTCTCACGGCCGAGGCGGAGGCGGGCAACAGCGCCTGGCTCACCGCCGTGCGCACCGGCCGCCCCCATGTCCTGTGGAAGTACGCCTCCACCCTCGACGGCCGGATCGCCGCCCAGGACCGCACCAGCCGCTGGATCACCTCGCCCGAGGCCCGTGCCGACGTCCACCGGCTGCGTGCCGAGGCGGACGCCGTCGTCGTCGGCTCCGGCACCCTGCGCACGGACGACCCGCAGCTCGCGGTGCGCGGTATCGAGGGCGCCACCCAGCCCCTGCGGGTCGTCCTGGACACCCATGCGACCGTCCGGCCCACCGCCCGGGTGCTGGACCCGGCCGCACCGACCCTGATCGCCGTCGGCGAGGGCGCCGACACCGGCCATCTGCCCGGCGCCGACGTGGTCCGGCTCCCCGTCGTCGAGGGCCGGGTGTCCGTCCCCGCCCTCCTCGCGGAGCTGTACGGCCGGGGCGTGCGCTCCGTGCTCCTCGAAGGCGGCCCGACCCTCGCCGGGGCCTTCGTCGCCGCGGGCGCGGTCGACAAGGTCATCGGCTATCTCGCCCCCGTACTCCTCGGCGCCGGTCCGGCCGCCCTCGCCGGAGCCGGAATCACCACGATCGGGGAGGCGTTGCGGCTCGACATGACCGAGACCACGCGCATCGGACCCGATCTGCGCGTCACCGCAGTCCCCGCAACCGCACCCAAGGAGCGCTGAGTGTTCACCGGAATCGTCGAAGAACTGGGTGAGGTCACGGCCGTCGAGAACCTCGGCGACGCCTCACGCTTCCGACTGCGCGGACCCCAGGTCACCGAGGGCGCCGGACACGGCGACTCGATCGCCGTCAACGGCGTCTGTCTCACCGTCGTCGAGACCGGCGACGGCGAGTTCACCGCCGATGTGATGGCCGAGACCCTCAAGCGCTCCAGCCTCGGGGCGCTCACCGAGGGCTCCCGGGTCAATCTGGAACGGCCCATGGCCGTCGGCGGACGCCTCGGCGGCCATATCGTCCAGGGCCATGTCGACTCCGTCGGCACGGTCCTCGACCGCACCCCCTCGGAGCACTGGGAGATCGTGAAGATCTCCCTCCCCGCCGGCCTCTCCCGCTATGTCGTCGAGAAGGGCTCCATCACCGTCGACGGCGTCAGCCTCACCGTCGTGGACGCGGCCCCCGACCACTTCACCGTCAGCCTCATCCCCACCACCCTCGCGCTGACCACGCTCGGCATCAAGCAGCCCGGCGACCTCGTCAATCTGGAGGTCGACGTCATCGCCAAGTACGTCGAGCGGCTGCTCGGCGACCGGGCCGGGTCGGGGGACCGGTGAGCGGACCGTCCTGGCTGAACTCGGAGGCGTTCACGGTCTTCGGACAGCACATCATGTGGTCCGACATGATCGGCAACATCCTCGGACTGATCGCCCTCGTGCTCGGCCGGCGGCGATCCGTGTGGACCTGGCCCGCCCAGCTCGCCGCCGGTGCCATCCTTGTCGCCGCGTATGCGTCCGTCCAGCTCAGCGGTGGTGTGGGCAAGCAGCTCCTGGTGATCGTGGTGGCCGTGTGGGGCTGGCACCAGTGGACCCGCGGGCGGCGCCACGCCAATGACGGCTCCGTCGCCGTCCGGTTCGCCACCGGGCGGGAACGCGGAGCCCTCGCCGCGGGCGCGATCGGCGGAACGCTCGCCGTGGGCGGGCTGTTCACGCTCTACCCGTCCCTGTCGTGGAGCCCCTGGGCCGACGCGTACATCTTCGTCGGCACACTCGTGGCGATGATCGCCCAGGCGCGCGGCCTGGTCGAGTTCTGGTTCGCCTGGCTGCTCGTCGACCTCGTCGGCGTGCCCCTCGCTTTCAGCAGCGGCCTTGCCTTCTCCGGCCTGGTCTACGTGGTCTACTTCGCGCTCGTCCTGTGGGGCCTGCGCGACTGGTGGCTGCGCTCCCGTACCCCCGCTCTGGAAGGAGCACCGGCATGACCACCCACCCGTCACTGCACGAGACACACCGTCCCGGCCCCCGGACACCCACCTGGTACTCCACCGACAACGCCGAGGACTTCGCCCTCGACCCCGTCGAGTACGCCATCCGGGACATCGCCGCGGGCCGGCCGGTGGTGGTCGTCGACGACGAGGACCGGGAGAACGAGGGCGACCTGGTCATGGCCGCCGAGAAGGCCACCCCCGAGATCGTCGCCTTCATGATGAGCGAGTGCCGCGGTCTGATCTGCGCGCCCATGGAGACCGAGGAACTGGACCGGCTCGAACTGCCGCAGATGGTCGAGCGCAACACCGAGTCCATGCAGACAGCGTTCACCGTCTCGGTCGACGCCGCGCCCGCCTACGGCGTCACCACCGGCATCTCCGCCTCCGACCGCGCCACCACCCTCCGGCTGCTGGCGACGGGCCGGGCCGAGCCCTCCGACTTCGTACGCCCCGGCCATGTCTTCCCGCTGCGCGCCAAGCCCGGCGGAGTGCTGACGCGCAACGGCCACACCGAGGCCGCCGTCGACCTGGCCCGGCTCGCGGGACTCCGCCCGGCCGGTGTGGTCGTGGAGATCGCGGGCGAGGACGGGGTGATGCTGCGGCTGCCCGAACTGATCCCGTTCGCCCGCAAGCACGGACTGACGATCATCTCCATCGAGGACCTGATCGCCTACCGGCGCTCGTCCGAACCGACCGTCCGGCGGGAGGCCGAGGTCAATCTGCCCACCGCCTTCGGCCGGTTCACGGCCTACGGCTACCGCTCCGCCATCGACGGCGTCGAACACGTCGCCCTCGTCCACGGCGAGATCGGCGACGGCGAGGACGTGCTCGTACGGGTCCACTCCGAGTGCCTGACCGGTGACGTCTTCCACTCGCTGCGCTGCGACTGCGGCCCCCAGCTGGAGGCGTCCATGCGGCACATCACCGAGAAGGGCCGCGGAGTCGTGGTCTATCTGCGCGGCCACGAGGGCCGGGGCATCGGACTGCTGTCCAAGCTGCGCGCGTACGAACTCCAGGAGCGCGGCCGGGACACCCTGGACGCCAACCTCGAACTCGGGCTGCCCGCCGACGCCCGCGACTACGCGGCCGGCGCCCAGATCCTCACCGACCTCGGGGTCCGCGGTCTGCGGCTGATGACCAACAACCCCGACAAGATCAGCGCGCTGGTACGGCACGGCCTGACCGTCCACGGCCGGGAGCCGATGCCGGTCCAGGCCGATGAGCACAATCTGCGGTATCTGCGGACCAAGCGCGACCGGATGGGGCACGACCTGCCCTGGCTCGACACCGCGGGCGTCTCCGCCTGCGGCAACCAGTGACCCGGGCCGGGAGACGGGGCCACCCGCCGGCCTCCGGCCGGCACCCGCTGACCACCCCCGGCACCCCACCGCCGGTCGGCCGGCGAACCACCACCAACAGAGGAGAAGCGTGAGCGGCAAGGGCGCACCAGAACTGTCCGTACGCAACTGCCAGGACCTCCGTGTCGCCGTCATCGCGGCGCAGTGGCACGAGAAGATCATGGACGGACTCGTCGACGGCGCGCTGCGCGCCCTGCGGGAACTCGGCATCGACGAGCCGACCCTGCTGAGAGTCCCGGGCAGCTTCGAGCTCCCGGTGGTCGCCAAGGTCCTCGCGGGCCGCGGCTACCACGCGGTCGTCGCCCTCGGCGTGGTCATCCGCGGCGGTACCCCGCACTTCGACTATGTGTGTCAGGGCGTCACCCAGGGCCTCACCCAGGTCGCCGTGGACACCGGCGTACCCGTCGGTTTCGGCGTGCTGACCTGCGACACCGAGGAGCAGGCGCTGGACCGCGCCGGAATCGAGGGGTCCAGCGAGGACAAGGGGCACGAGGCCGTCACCGCGGCCGTCGCCACCGCCGCCACCCTGCGTTCCTTTAGCGAACCCTGGCGCTGAGCGGACCGCCGCACCCCGTACCCTGAGACCATCATGGCGAACACGACCCGCAAAAGTTTCGAAGAGCTCTTCGCCGAGCTCCAGCTCAAGGCGAAGACCGGCGACCCCGCCACCTCCCGCACCGCCGAGCTGGTGGACAAGGGCGTCCATGCCATCGGAAAGAAGGTCGTCGAGGAGGCCGCCGAGGTGTGGATGGCCGCCGAGTACGAGGGCAAGGAAGCCGCCGCCGAGGAGATCTCGCAGCTGCTGTACCACGTCCAGGTGATGATGGTCGCACGCGGGATCTCGCTCGACGACGTCTACGCCCATCTCTGACCGTCCCCGTCGGATCCGTCCCCGCCCCGGCTCTTGCGCGACGCCGCGCACCACCGCTCACCCGTACCGCACTCCCCGCACCTCACGTAAGGAAGCCGACCTCATGCTGCGCATCGCCGTCCCCAACAAGGGTTCACTGTCCGGACCTGCGTCGGCGATGCTCCATGAGGCCGGCTACCAGCAGCGCAAGGAGTCCAAGGAACTGGTGCTCGTGGACCCGGAGAACGAGGTCGAGTTCTTCTATCTGCGTCCGCGCGACATCGCGATCTACGTCAGCTCCGGCCGTCTCGACATCGGTATCACCGGCCGTGATCTGCTGCTCGACTCCGGCGCCAGCGCCGAGGAGATCCTCCAGCTCGGCTTCGCCCGCTCCACCTTCCGCTACGCCACCAAGCCCGGCACCGCCGGGGGCGTCCAGGACTTCGGCGGGATGACCGTGGCGACCTCGTACGAGGGCATCGTCGCCAAGCACCTTGCGGAGAACGGCATCGACGCCTCCGTCGTCCACCTCGACGGCGCCGTCGAGACCGCGATCGAACTGGGTGTCGCCCAGATCATCGCGGACGTCGTCGAGACCGGCACCTCGCTGCGCAACGCGGGTCTGGAGGTCATCGGCGAGCCGATCATGACCTCGGAGGCGGTGGTGATCCGCCGCACCGGGGCCGACGCCTCGGAGCCGAAGGTCCAGCAGTTCCTGCGCCGCCTCCAGGGCGTCCTGGTCGCCCGCAGCTACGTGATGATGGACTACGACTGCCGGGTCGAGCACCTGGAGCGGGCCGTCGCACTCACCCCCGGCCTGGAGTCCCCGACCATCTCGCCCCTGCACCACGAGGGCTGGGTCGCCGTCCGCTCGATGGTCGCCGCCCAGGAGGCCCAGCGGATCATGGACGATCTCTACGACCTGGGGGCCCGGGCCATCCTCACCACCGCCATCCACGCCTGCAGGCTCTGAGGCACCACGGGTGCCTCGGAGGGATCCGAGAGATCTGAGAGATGACCGAGACCATGCCCGCCTCCGCCCCCCGCGTCCCGGAAGCACCCGCGCTCCCGGTCACCTTCCGGCCGAACCGGACCCGTGTCGTCCTGCTCGTCGTCGGCACCGTGATGTTCGGTGTGATCACCACCGTCGGGCTGACACTGGAACAGCTCAGCTTCGGGGAGCGGATCAGCTTCGTCGTCACCGCGCTGCTCTTCCTCGGGGCGCTGTACCTGCTGAGCAGGCCGAAGGTGGTCGCGGAGGAGTCGGGCGTCACCGTCGTCAACTTCACCCGCGTACGGCGCCTGGAGTGGGCGGAGATCCTGCGGGTCAACCTCCGTCCGGGTGATCCCTGGGTGTTCCTCGACCTGAGCGACGGCACCAGCCTGCCCGCGCTCGGCATCCAGCCCGGGATCGCCCGCCGGCAGGCCATCGCCGACGCCCGTGCGCTGCGCGCGCTCGCCGACGCCCGCGGGTCCGGCGAGCTCTCCTGAGGACCGACCCGGCCCACCCGGGGTCGGCCAGGGCGGTGATGCCCGGCGCCACCCCTGCCCGGGGCACGGCGTCCATGACTACTCTGGTCGTGGCGGCGCCCGGTGTGCGCCGTTCCGCGTCATCCGGCCGTCGGCGGCAGCTCGCCGCCGACGGCCCGCGGAACCCCCTGCGAACCGAGGAGTGACTCCCTCAGGCAATGGACGGATCGTCCGGTAGTACCCGCGCCGCCCCCTCCCGGGAGGCGGCGGTATGAACACCCCCCTGTTGCTGCTGTGCGCGGCATTCCTCCTCATCCTCGCCAACGGATTCTTCGTGGCCGCCGAGTTCGGCCTCGTCACCGTCGAGCGGCCCGACGCCGAACGGGCCGCGGCCGACGGGGACCGCAGAGCCCGCGGAGTCGTCAAGGCGCTGCGGGAGCTGTCGTTCCAGCTGTCGGGCACCCAGCTCGGCATCACCCTCACCTCACTGGTCGTCGGCATGCTCGCCGAGCCCGCGCTCGCGGGTCTGCTCGACGGTCCCCTCACCGTGACCGGGCTGCCCGAAGGGGCCGTCTCCGGGATCGCGGTGGTCGTCGGGATGCTGCTCGCCTCCGCCGTCCAGATGGTGATCGGCGAGCTGGTCCCCAAGAACTGGGCGGTCTCCCGGCCGCTCCAGGTCGCCCGGTTCGTCGCCGGCCCCCAGCAGGTGTTCTCGACCGTGTTCCGGCCGGTCATCACGCTGCTGAACGCCGTCGCCAACCGTCTCGTACGGCTCTTCGGCGTCGAACCCGCCGAGGAACTGGCATCCGCCCGCACCCCCGGGGAGCTGGTGTCCCTGGCCCGGCACTCGGCCCGGGCGGGAGCCCTGGAGCAGGACACCGCGGACCTGTTCGTCCGCTCCCTGACGCTCGGCCATCTCACGGCCCAGCATGTGATGACCCCCCGGGTCCGGATGAACGCCCTCCAGAGCGACGCCACCGCGGCGGACGTCCTCAACCTCACCCGCGCGACCGGGCTCTCGCGCTTCCCCGTCTACCGCGAGAGCATCGACGAGATCGTCGGCATGGTCCATCTCAAGGGCGCGCTCGCCGTACCGGCGCCCGAGCGTATCCGCACCCCGGTCGAGGCGGTCGCCGTGCCACCTCTGCTGGTGCCGGGCACCCTGCCCGTACAGCGGCTGCTGGAGCGGCTGCGCAGCGAGCAGCCGATCGCGGTGGTGGTCGACGAGTACGGGGGTACGGCCGGGGTCGTCACCCTGGAGGACATCGTCGAGGAGCTGGTCGGCGAGGTGCGCGACGAGCACGACACCGAGTGCGACGCCCGGCTCGAACTCGCGCCGCTGCCCGCCGAGGACGGCAGTCCCGTCTGGGAGGCCGACGGCAGTTGCCGGGTGCTCACCCTGCGCCGGATAGGCCTCGAGGTGCCCGACGGGCCGTACGAGACCGTGGCCGGGCTGGTCGCCGATCTGCTGGGGCGCATCCCCGCTCCCGGCGACCGGGCCGAGCTGCCGGGCTGGCGGCTCTCCGTACGGCAGGTGGACCGCTACCGCGCGGAGCGGGTCCGGCTGGTCCGTACGGCGGAGAGCACGGCGGCCCGGTCCTGGCCGGCCGCCGCCGGAGCGGTGGCCTCCGCGGGCGAGCCGGCCGTGGCCGGGCCCCGGTCGCTGACGGGGGTCATGACGGGGTCCGTGACGGAGGGCGCCCGATGAGCGCACTGCAACTGGTGCTCGCGGGACTGCTCGTGCTCACCAACGGCTTCTTCGTGGGCGCCGAGTTCGCCCTGGTCTCCGTACGCCGCAGCCAGATCGAGCCCCTGGCGGCGGCCGGGTCGGCACGCGCCCGGCAGGTGCTGCACGGGCTGGAGAATCTGCCGCAGATGATGGCGGCGGCCCAGTTCGGCATCACCGTCTGCTCACTGACACTGGGCGCGGTCGCCGAGCCGACCGTGGCGCATCTGCTGGAACCGGTGTTCCACGCCGCCAGGGTCCCCGGCGAGCTGATCCATCCGCTGGGCTATGTGATCGCGCTGGCGGTGGTCGTCTTTCTGCATCTGGTCATCGGCGAGATGGTCCCGAAGAATCTGGCGATGGCCGCGCCGGAGCGGACCGCGCTCTGGTTCAGCCCCGGGCTGGTCGCCTTCGCCCGGCTGTGCCGCCCGGTGACGGCGGCGCTCGGGGTGTGCGCCCGGGTGGTGCTGCGGGCCTTCAGGGTCGAGCCCAGGGACGAGGTGGAGGCGGTGTTCACCAGCACCCAGCTGGGGCGGCTCGTCGAGGACTCGGGCCAGGCGGGGCTGCTGGATCCGGCCGAGCAGGAGCGGCTGGAGGACGCGCTGGTGCTGGGCAGCCGCCCGGTGACCGATGTGCTGATCGCCCGTTCCGCCCTGGTGACGGTCCCGCCGTCGGTCACCCCCAGCCGGATCGAGGAGCTGACGGTACGCACCGGCTACTCCCGCTTTCCCGTCAGCGGTGAGGGCACCGGACCGTTCATGGGCTATCTCCACGTCAAGGATGTCCTCGATCTGGAGGAGCCCGACCGGGCGGTGCCCCAGCACATCTGGAGGCCCATGGCGACCCTGCGCTCCGAGCTGCCCCTGGACGACGCCCTCACCGTGATGCGCCGGGCGGCGGCCCATCTCGCGCAGGTCGCCGACGCGTCGGGGGAGGTGCTGGGGCTGGTGGCGCTGGAGGACGTCCTGGAGACGCTCGTCGGCGAGGTCCGTGATCCGTCCCACCGGGCCGGGGCCGTCCGTACGACCCGCACCACGGGTGACATCGCGCTGGCGGGCTGAGGCGGTGCGGTGCTCCGGGGGCGGGGCGGGGCGGGTGTGCGGGTTGCTTGTCGGGGGCGCTGCCCCCGAACCCCCGCGCCTCAAACGCCGGCGGGGCTGAAAACACCGGACCGTTGCCCTGGCCGGGGCTGCGGGGCAGGTGGTTGGGGTCGGCCCGCCCTGTCGGTCCGGCGCTCCTGGGCGGGCGGTGTCTGTGCTGGTCCACCCGGCAGTTCTGGTGCTGCGTGCGGGGCCGACCCATCCGGCCCGTCCGGCGTTTGAGGGCGGACGGTGGGCCGGGTGTGCGGGTTGCTTGTCGGGGGCGCTGCCCCCGAACCCCCGCGCCTCAAACGCCGGCGGGGCTGATGACACCGGGCCGGTGCCGAGGTCGGTCCGCCCTGCCGGTACGTGGTGCTGCCCCATCCAGCCCGTCCGGCGTTTGAGGACGGACCTGCGGCCGAGGTGTGGGGTCGTTGCGTTGGAGGGGTCGGCCCTCGAACCCCTGCGCCTCAAACACCGCAGGGCTGGTACGTGGTGCTGGCCCATTCAGCCCGTCCGGCGTTTGAGGACGGACCTGCGGCCGAGGCGTGGGGGCGCCGCGTCGGAGGGGCCGGCGCCCGGGCCCCGTGCGCCAATCGTCGGCGGGGTCAGGCCAGGGGTGGGTCCTGGGGGCGGTCGAGGGGGCCGCGGCCCGAGAGGACCTCTCCGTACGCCTGCATCAGATCCGGGAGCCGGAGGGTCGACAGGTCCTCACGGGTCGGCGTGCCCGGATAGCCGGACAGCCGCAGGTCCCGGTACGCGCAGCTCTTCTCGTACAGCGTGCGAAGGAACCGTCCGTTGCCCAGCTCGTCGATCCAGCTCTGGTCGACGACATGGCCGCAGATGGAGCGCAGTTCCTCGACGGCCTCCTCGTCCCATACATCGCCGTTCTCCGCGGCCAGCACCCCGCCTATCGCGGTCAGCTCCAGCGGGCGGTACGAGGGGAAATCGACCCGGGTGGTGAAGCGGGAGGTCAGCCCCGGGTTGGCGGCGAGCAGACGGTCCATGCCCTCCGGATAGCCGGCCAGGATGACCACCAGGTGGTCGCGGTTGTCCTCGGCCCGCTTCAGCAGGACCTGGAGGGCCTCGTCGCCGTAGGCGTCACCCTTGGAGTACGCGGTGTTGGACAGGCTGTACGCCTCGTCGACGAACAGCACCCCACCGAGCGCCGAGTCGATCAGCTCATTGGCCTTCACCGCCGTCTGGCCCAGGAACTCACCGACCAGATCGGAGCGCTGGGCCTCCACCAGATGGTCCCCGCCGAGCAGCCCGAGGGCGTAGAAGACCCGTCCCAGTATCCGGGCGACGGTGGTCTTGCCCGTGCCGGAGGGGCCGGAGAAGACGAAATGCCGCTTCGGCGGCTGTACGGGCAGCCCCTGGGTCGCCCGCAGCCGGGCCATCTCCAGTTGGGCGGAGAGCGCCTTGACCTGTCTTTTCACCGGCTCCATGCCCACCATGCGCTCCAGCTCGCTGAGCGCCTCGGCGAGGAGCGCGGGGTCGGTGGGCCCCGAGGGGAAGAGCGGGGGAGCGGGCTGCGGGGGCGGTACCGCCCGCCGGCGCATGAACTCGGGAGGCTCGGCGGGCACCGCACCCGGCGGCTGGGTCCCCGGATCGCCGCCTGCCCGCGGGTCGCCCGCCGGTATCGAGTCCCCCTCGGCCCGCTCCTCGGAGACGTCCGGGCCGTAGCCCGCGAGCGACACGGCGAGGCCCCCGGTCTCGTCGTAGCCGTCGATCCCGTCGTAGTCCGCGATCGCCGTCAACCGTGCCGAGGTGTCCATGAACGCCGGATCGATCCGGTGGACGGCCCGGTAGAGCGGCAGGGCCGCCGCGCTGCGGCCGGTGCCCTCATGGGCGCGGGCCAGCCAGTAGCGCAGTTCCTTGCGCTGCGGCTGCTCGCTGCGGCAGCGCATCAGCGCGGCGGACAGCAGCGGCTCGGCCTGCCCGTACATCTCCAGCCGCACCCGTGCCATCCCGCCGAACAGCCCGGCCTCGATCCCCAGCAGAGGATCGTTCACCAGCGGTTCGGTGTGGCGTACCAGCTGCTCCCAGTCCTTGACGAGATAGGCCCGGCAGGCGTGCAGAAAGCGGACCTGGGGGTCGGCGTCGACGGGCGGCAGGCCGGCGAGCGCCTGGTCCAGCTCGGGCACATGGCGGCCGTCGAGCCAGTGCGAGGCGTGTGCGAGCAACAGATCGCGCGGGCTCTCCAGCACCGGCTGGACCCACCAGCCGAGCCAGTACCAGGAGTTGAGGGTACGGCGGTGCCGGGAGCGCTGCTCGCCGAAGCGGTCGCGGGCCCGGTGCATCCGCAGCAGCGCGGTCGTGGTGTCGACGCGCAGCGCGTGCAGCCCGAGCCAGCCGTCCGCCATCCCGGGGTCGAGCCGCACCGCGGTGCGGAACTCCTCTTCCGCCTGGGGGTAGGCCCCCATGGTGTACGCGTCCACGCCGCGCACCCAGGCGAGGTCGGCCGGGGCCTGCGCGCCCTGCGTGCCGATGTCCATCAAGTCCCCCACAAAGTGCACCTGTGCCGTGTATTCCCGGGGCGACCCCCGGAACCCCCGGCGCCGGGTGGGCGACGTGGGTGACGCACTGAACCGCCTTGCCGTGGACGGGATTTGACCCCACCGAAGTGCATCGTACCTGCGCAGGGACGCCCAGCTTAAGGGCACCACGAAGTGATCCGGCGGCGGTGACCGAGGGTGAAGGCGCCGGGTCGGGGGCCTGGGGGGAGAGGGCAGAACGAAGCCCCCGATCACGGGGGAACAACCGGGGGCTTCGCGTCTGTGCGAGCTTGAGAAAGCCGCACATTGAGAACGTAAGACCTGTACACCCTGTCGGTCAAGCGGAGTTCAGGCCCTCATCGGGACGGTCGCAGACCGCCGGTATGCCAAGGGGAGCCGGTCACTCTATGTGATGATCTGATTCTTTGGCGCGGTCGCAGAAGGTCCCGGCAGCACCAGGTACCCCTCGGGCAGCTCCTTCACCAGCGCATCCGCGAACGGACGTGACGGGTCGGCCAGGAAATGGCGGGTCTCCGCCGCTGTCCAGCTGTCCCAGAAGGCGGAGAGGCCGATTCCGTCGCGCCGGCGGCCGCGCAGCCAGGAGTCCCCGGGATCCCGTTCCATCCAGAGCAGCCGGGCCAGATGGGGGCGCAGCACCGCCCGGCCCGCGCCGACGCCCTCGACGAGCACCACCGGGGCCGGTTCGAGCGCGCGCGGCCCGGCGAAGCGGCGCGCCTTCCAGTCGTACGGCGTGTACCGCGCGGTCCCGCCGTGCGCGAGCGGCCCGATCACCTGGGTGAGCAGTCTGTCCGTCCAGGCGAAGTACTCCTCGTGGCTCGCCAGATCGTCGAGATGCAGTACGGGTGCGCTCTCCCCGGCCACGGCGAGGGCGGTGGCGAGCCGCGCGGCGAACGTGCTCTTGCCCGAGCCCGCGTGACCGTCGACCGCCACCAGCCGTACCGGCCCGCAGGAGGGCGGCAGCGCGCGCAGATCCCGGGCACACCGGTCGAGGTCGTCCATCCGGCCACCCTACGGCGCGGTGCGCCGACACCGCCGTTGCCAGTGGGCCGGACCAATGTTGGTGGGACGACGCGGCTTCCGGACGCTGGCCGAACGCGGGCGGGACCGGGATAGTGGCCACGGCGCGCTGCCGCCCCGTGAGCGCGCCCGGAGGGAGCCGTACCGCATGGAGTCACGTGGTACGGAGCCGTACCGCGCACGAGCCGCACGGGTGCCGTACCGCGTGGGGATCCACCACGCGGAGGCGCGACCCGCGCGGGAGTACCACCGCACCACGGTCCGCACCGGGATCCGGACGGCGATCCGCGATCCGCACGACGACCGGCAGTACGACCCGTATCCGATGCCGAGCACACCCGACTTGGGGGTTCCATGGCCAGAGCCACTTCCCGCAGAACCGTGCTGGGCGCCGCGATCGCGGTGGCCGCGGGGGCGGGAGCGCTGTCCTCGTCGGCCGCCGCCGCCGACCGCTCCGCCACTTCCGGCGCCGCCGGGCGGACGGCCCGCTCCGTGGACAACCGCTTCTGGTCCTCCTACACCGACTGGCACCGCGGTACGCCGGACGGCACCCGGCCCTCGGCCGGCCGGCGCGCCGGTGTGGTCATCGCCCGCCCGGCGGGGACCGTGGAGTACACCGACCCGCACACCGGGCGTACCGAGCCCTGGGAGTACGGCAGCTGGACCTCGCCCGTCCACCGGTCCACGGTCCCCGCGACCGAGGTCGTGGCCTCCTGGAACGCGCGTACCCCGCCCGGCACCTGGCTCCAGGTGGAGCTGGCCGGGACCTACTCCGACGGGAGCGCGACCCCGTGGTTCGTGATGGGCCGCTGGGCGGCGGGCGACGAGGACATCAAGCGCACCTCGGTCGACGACCAGACCGACGGCAGGGCCACGATCTGGACGGACACCTTCTCGGTCGACGACCCCGCGAGCGGTGTCCGGCTGTCCTCGTACCGTCTGCGGCTCACGCTCTACCGCAGGCCGGGCGCCCGGCTGACCCCGGTGGTCTGGCGGCTCGGCGCGATGGCGTCGGACGTGCCCGACCGCTTCACCGTGCCCGCGTCCGAGCCGGGGCCCGCGCGGGAGCTGGCCGTACCGCGCTACTCGCAGAACATCCACATCGGGCGGTATCCGGAGTACGACAACGGCGGTGAGGCGTGGTGCAGCCCGACCTCCTCGCAGATGATCATCGAGTACTGGGGCCGGCGGCCCCGCGCGGAGGATCTGGCCTGGGTCGATCCGGCCTTCGACGACCCCCAGGTCTGCCATGCGGCCCGTCAGACCTTCGACCACCAGTACGACGGCTGCGGGAACTGGCCCTTCAACGCCGCCTACGCGGCGACCTACCCGGGCATGAACGCGGTGGTGACCCGGCTGTCGTCGCTGACCGAGCTGGAGCGGCTGGTCCGGGCCGGAATCCCGGCCATAACGTCGCAGTCGTTCCTGAAGGAGGAGCTGACCGGCGCGGGCTACGGCACCGCGGGCCATCTGATGACCGTGATCGGATTCACACCCGACGGCGATGTGATCGCCAACGACCCGGCCTCGCCGGGCAATGACGCCGTACGCCGGGTCTACCGCAGACGGGAGTGGGAAAACATCTGGCTCCGGACGAAACGGTACAACGCGAGCGGGAGAGTGGTGTCCGGCACGGGTGGCGTCTGCTATCTGTACTGGCCGGAGCACCCCTCGCCCGCCCAGCGCCGGGCGCTGGCGGCCGTGGGCATCCACTGACGGGCACGCGGGCGCCTGTCGGGTCGGCCGGCGGTGGGTTCCCGGGGGCGGGAGACGTAGGTCACTGCCTCCGGGGCCCTGCCCTGGCACTGTGGGTCCGGACCAAAGGGACATGTCGTTCCCGGGGTATACGCCCGGAGCGTGCTCTCCGGGCGCGGGTCCGGAGCGCGCGTCCGGGAGCCGCGCACACCCGCACTTCGAGCAAATGAGACCGCCATGACCTCAAGCGCCACTCCCGTTCCCGCCGTCGCCGTTGCCTTGGCCCCGGCCGAGTCCCGTGCCCGGACGGGAGGCCCCGGTGACGAGTCGAACGTCCTGGAGCACATCCTCGGCTGGACCCTGGTCGTCGTGCTCGCCGTCCTGGTCACCCGTCTCGGCCTGATGTAGCCGTTCCCGACTCCGCCCGCCGGCCCGGAATCGTCCGTCCCGCGGGCAGGCACCGGTGCGGTGGCGGACACGCCGGGAGCGCCCGGACTTCCGGGGCAGCCCGTCCGAACGGCTGTGCGGCTCTGTCATACTGCGCAGATCCTGCGTCACATACGAGACGAGGCGGGCGGGCATTGGACAAGGGTGAACAGCGCGGAGCGACCGAGAGGTCCCGGATCCGGCGTAACGAACTCATCGCGACCGGCCGGAAGTTGTTCGCCGACACCTCCTACGACGCACTGTCGATGGACGACATCGCACGCCACGCCGGGGTCGCCAAGGGCCTGATCTACTACTACTTCAAGAGCAAGCGCGGCTACTACCTCGCGGTCATCGAGGACTCCGTCGCGGATCTGGTCTCGCGTGCGTCCGGCGACACAGGGGCGCCCCGTGCCCAGCGGGTGCGGCGCACGGTCGACGGATATCTGCGGTACGCCCAGAACAACCAGGCCGCGTTCCGCACCATCGTCACCGGCGGGGTCGGGTTCGACACCCAGGTGCAGTCCCTCAGGGACGGGGTGCGCGAGGAGCTGATCCACACCATCGCGGAGGGCGCGTACGGCCGGCGGGACATCCCGGTGCTCGCCCGGCTCGCGCTGCTGGGCTGGCTCAGCGGTGTCGAGCAGATCACGCTGGACTGGCTGGCCCAGCGGGAGCCGGACCGGGAACTGGTCTGCGCGCTGCTGATGCGGCTGCTCAGGGCGACCCTCGGCACCATCGAGGAGTTCGAGCCGGGCTGTCCGCAGCCGCCGCGCGAGCCGGTGCCGCCGCCGTATCCGCAGGACGACGGCCGGGGTGCCGCCGCCGTGCCGGGCGGAACGGGCGCGCCCGCCGCTCCCTGAGCGCCGCCGTCCTGCTGCCCTGCCGGTCTCGGGCCCTGAAGACCACGATCGCGCGGGGCGTGGAAACACAGGGCGGGGAGCCGGATCGGCTCCCCGCCCCTTGTGCGCCCGGCGCCCCTTGTGCGCCCGGCGGCCGGTGTGCTGTTAGCGGAGCGACTTGATGAGCTCACCGTCGGCGGTGTCGCCGCTCAGCTCCCAGAAGAACGTGCCGCCCAGCCCCTGCTGGTTCTTGTAGTTCATCTTCCCGGCGAGGGTGGCGGGGGTGTCGTAGCTCCACCACTGGTTGCCGCAGAAGGCGTACGCGGTGCCGCCGACCGTCCCGTTCGCCGGGCACCGGTTCTTCAGCTCCTTGTAGTCGTCGATGCCCTGCTCGTACTTGCCGGGGGCGGGGCCCGACGCCGTGCCGCCGGGCGCGCTCTGGGTCACTCCGTTCCAGCCGCGTCCGTAGAACCCGACTCCGAGGAGCAGCTTGGAGGAGGGCACGCCCAGGCCCTTGAGCTTCTGGATCGCCGCGTCGGAGTTGAAGCCGTCCTGCGGGATGCCCGGGTAGGAGGTGAGCGGCGAGTGCGGGGCCGTCGGGCCCTGGGCCGCCCAGGCGCCGAAGAAGTCGTACGTCATCGGGAGGTACCAGTCGACGTACCTGGCCGCCTCCGCGTAGTTCGCGGCGTCCATTTTTCCGCCGGCCGACGCGTCCGCCGTGATGGCCGCGGTCACCAGATTCGTACTGCCGAACCGGGCGCGCAGGGCGGACATCACCGCGGGGAAGGACTCGCGGCCGCTGCTGTCACAGGTCAGACCGCAGGCGTTGGGGTACTCCCAGTCGATGTCGATGCCGTCGAAGACATCCGCCCAGCGCGGGTCCTCGACCAGCCGGTAGCAGGACTCGGCGAAGGCCGCGGGGTTGGCCGCCGCCTGGCCGAAGCCGCCGGACCAGGTCCAGCCGCCGAACGACCAGATGATCTTCAGATTCGGGTTCTGCTTCTTGAGCTTGCGCAGCTGGTTGAAGTTGCCGCGCAGCGGCTGGTCCCAGGTGTCCGCCACACCGTCGACGCTCTGGTCGGCGGTGTACGCCTTGTCGTAGTCGGCGTAGGAGTCGCCGATGGCGCACTGGCCGCCGGTGACATTGCCGAAGGCGTAGTTGATGTGCGTCAGCTTGGACGCCGAGCCGGAGGTGCTGATGTTCTTGACGTGGTAGTTGCGGGCGTAGATGCCCCATTGGGCGAAGTAGCCGATCACCTTGTCCCCGGCGGCGGCCGGCGCGGGAGCGGCGGCCCGGGCCGCGGGTGCGGCGGCGGGTGCGGAGGATTCGGCGGCGGCCGTGTGGGCCCCGCCGAGCAGGGTCGCTCCGAGTACGGCCGTACACGCCGCGGCGATCAGCGCCCGTACACGGGCGCGGGGGCGGAGGGGAACGGTCATGGGATCTCCTCGTGGGGGGAGAACAGTGGGGGGAAGGGATGCCGACCGTCTGACGACTTTGTCATGGACGCGGCCATTCCCGGGGGACGATAGAAGGTCTGGACCATTGGGGTCAATGGCTCCCCGCCCCGCCGCGGACAGCTTGGCGGGATGCGGTCGGGTGAAAGGCGTGAGGCCGCTGTGGTGATCGCCCCGTGACGCGACCTGCGCTGATCGGGCATACTCGACGCGCCAACGGCCGCCATCGAGCCTTTTCGTGATCCGGAAGGGCAGCATCGGCCTGGCAGAAAAACCGGTGGAACGCGCACACACCCGGTGCGCATCCACCGCAGCGCCCGACAGGGAGGAGAGCGCCGCCATGACCGACCGCGCCCCGCAGCCGGTGGAACGCCAGTTGCCCACCGAGGAGGCCGGGGACCTGCTGGCCCTGGTCCGCGAGATCGTCCAGCGGGAGATCGCCCCCGGGGCGGCCGAGGAGGAGGACGCGGGCCACTTCCCCCGCGAGGTCTTCGCCCTGCTGTCCGAATCGGGACTGCTCGGTCTCCCCTACGACGGGGAGTACGGCGGCGGCGACCAGCCGTACGAGGTCTACCTCCAGGTCCTCGAGGAACTCGCGGCCGCCCGGCTCACCGTGGGCCTCGGGGTCAGCGTCCACTCCCTCTCCTGCCACGCCCTCGCCGGATACGGCACCAAGGAGCAGCAGGCCGCCCATCTGCCCGCCATGCTCGGCGGCGGCCTCCTCGGCGCGTACTGCCTCTCCGAACCGTCATCCGGCTCCGACGCGGCGTCCCTGCGCACCCGGGCGGTGCGCGACGGCGACGACTGGCTGATCACCGGCACCAAGGCCTGGATCACCCACGGCGGGATCGCCGACTTCTACACGGTCCTCGCCCGGACCGGCGAGGAGGGCGCGCGCGGTATCACCGCCTTCCTGGTCCCCGGCGACGCCGAGCGTCTGACGTCCGCCGTGCCGGAGAGGAAGATGGGAATGAAGGGCTCGCCCACCGCGCAGCTCCACTTCGACGGGGTACGCGTCCCCGACGCCCGGCGCGTCGGCGACGAGGGCCAGGGCTTCGCGATCGCCCTCTCCGCCCTGGACTCGGGCCGGCTGGGGATCGCGGCCTGTGCGATCGGTGTCGCCCAGGCCGCCCTCGACGAGGCGCTGGCGTACGCCACCATGCGCCGTCAGTTCGGCCGGCCCATCGCGGACTTCCAGGGGCTGCGCTTTCTGCTCGCCGATATGGCGACCCGTGTCGAGGCGGGGCGCGCCCTGTATCTCGCGGCGGCCCGGCTGCGGGACGCGGGTCGCCCCTTCGTCCGGCAGGCCGCCATGGCGAAGCTGTTCTGCACGGACGCGGCGATGAGTGTGACGACCGACGCCGTCCAGGTGCTCGGCGGCTACGGGTACACCGCCGACTTTCCCGCCGAGCGCTTGATGCGCGAGGCCAAGGCGCTCCAGATCGTCGAGGGCACCAACCAGATCCAGCGCATGGTCATCGCCCGCCACCTCGTGGGCCCCGAGAGCCGATGAGGGCGCCGCCGGCGCGACGGCCCGCACGATCAGCCCCTGGTCACCGGGTCCGTCGTTGCCTCCGGGGCCGGTGACACCACCCGGTGCCGCGCCCCCGGGTGAGGGGCGCGGCACCGGGTCGGGGCGGGCGGCGTCCCGGGGGGTCGAGGGTTCGAACCCGACGGTTCCCGCGGTGAGTTCGTCGGCTTTCGGCGGCTTCGGGGCGCAAGTCGCCCGCTCTGTCGCTCGCGTGGCCCGGCGGGCCCGCCGGGGTCTCGGTGCCAGGAACCCGGCACCGGACCGTGCTCCCTCAGCCGCCCCTATGTGCTTGCGGCGCGGCCGAGGCGGCGGGGGTCGGCGGCGGCGTGGATGGTGCCGTCGGGGTCGAAGGCGAGGGCGTGGCAGCTGCCCATTTCGGGTTCCCAGGGGGAGACGGTGTGGAGGGGCAGTCCGCGGTCCTGGACGGCGCTGATGGTGTGTTCGCCCATGGTGGCCTCGGTCATCGGCCGGCGGCTGGGGTAGAGCGAGGCACCGAACAAGGGCTGTCGCACGGACTCGCCGGGGGTCATTCCGCGTTCCAGGACGTTGACCGCGTTCTGGAAGACGTTCTGCAACGCGGAGATACTCGGGGAGCCCGCGGTGAACACCGGACGGCCGTCCCGTACGGCGAGGAGGGACGTCGCCCATCCCACGGGCATCTTCACCATGGGGGAGGCGAACAGCGTGACGGGGCGGGGGACGATGACTCCGTCGACCATCAGTCCGACTCCGAAGGGGGTGGAGGTGGCCGAGTGGGTGCCGTGGGCGATCATGCCCCGCTCGTCGACGGCGACGATCGCGTTCGTGCCCATGTTCATCGCGTCGAACGGACGCGGCGGCCCGTGCAACACCCGCGGCAACAACTTCTCCGCGGCCTCGGGCGACACAGCCGCGAGCATGGCCTCCAGGGATTCATCGGGGTCGTAGAGGCCGTTGGGCACCGAGGTCAGTCCGTGGTGCCAGGCCTCCTCCACGATCCGGAGCATCAGATACAGACTCTCCGGATCCTCCGACGGCAACCCCCGCCCACCCAACCCCGCCA
>NZ_JBITFN010000032.1:0-65769 GCF_044456085.1 Streptomyces sp. NPDC051018 | reverse complement strand
ACGTCCGTGTTTTTGGTGGGGGGGGGAGGGTCCCCCCCCCGGCCGGGGCCGGGGGGCCACCAACCGGCCCCCGGGGGGTTGGGGGTGCTTCCCCGGGGGGGGGGGCGGCGCCCCACCGCCCCCCCCCCGCCACAGCACACAGGCCCGTACCCGCCTGCTCACCTTCCTCTCCACAAGAGCCGGGAGTTCGAGCGCACATTCAACGCGGCCTGGGCATCCGGTCCGCAAGGCCGCGGACTCGGTCTGGAATGAAACCGAGGAGGCAACCGCCGTCGCGGCCGGGCATCCGCGCCGACCGCGGGTGTCAGGGTGTCGCCGTGGTCGCCCCGTTCTCCAGGTGGCGGTAGAACTCCCGCCACTCCTCGAAGGCCGTCTCGAACCACGGGACGCCCGTGGCGAGGGGTACCAGATGCCGGCACGTCTCGCGGTAGTAGGAACGCTGTTTCCCGGGCCGCGGGTGCGTGTCGAGCCGCTGCACATTACTGAACCGGTCCGCCAGCTTGAGCAGCAGGACGTCCGGCGGGGCGGAACGCAGGCTCAGAAGGTAGCGGTCGCGTACCTGCGCACGATCCTCGTGGGTCTCGGGGTGCGGTTTCGTCACCCAGCCCACCAATTCCTCGACTCGGGGGCCGAACCGCTCACCGACCTCCGCGGCCGTGCGGTCGGTGTCCTCCACGACGTCGTGGAGGACGGCTGCGACCAGCAGATCCTCGTCCCGAACACCCGCGCCCGAGACCAGGATCTCCACCACCTCCAGGAGGTGCTCCACATACGGCTCACCGGCGGGCCTCTTCTGATCCCCGTGGGCCTCCTCGGCGAACGCGACGGCCTTCCCGAGGCGCTGCGCCGAAACCTCCGGAGCGAGCACCGCCAACTGAAGGCGGGCGGTGTCCCAGTCGTGCCACGCGCCGAACACACGATGGGTCAAGACGACTCCTGATCCGCAGCTTCCAGCTGCCTCTTGTCTTCAGCCCACCCGGGGCAGGGTCGACGGCGGCCCGCCGGTCTTTGCCCCACGGGTCTTGACCTTTGTGTCGACGCTGGATCTCGGTGAGGGCTTCGTTCCGGATCGACTTCATTTCCGCAGAGGATTCGCACGACCTGTCGTCGATGACGAAAGCCGCCAGCACGAATCCGGCCGCAGTCCTTCTGTGGAAGGTGGGATCATCACGGACTTCGGGCTTGTGTCATCCGCCAAGGGTACGGTTCCGGCGGCCTCCAGGGTCGCCGGTCCCTGTACTCGGTCACCGTCGTCATCTGCCCGTGGCAGAAGGAACCAGGCAATGCCGTGACGTGCCAAGGTGCCTGCACCGCGTCGCCGAGATCGCTACCGCAGAAGGCGATCGCGCGGGATGCCTCGGCCACGCGACGGGTCCTGACGTCTACCGATTCGGCTGAGTCAGAGTTTTGACCAGGCTGCGAGATTATCCGGAGTTCGCGGGCGACTCGATAGAGGCTCAGGCCGGCCCCGGGGATACGGAGCGAGCTCTCCGCTCGGGTATCGGATGGGAAGGCACCTCAGATGGTTGGCCGTCATGTGACGGGTCTCTCGGGTGTCGGCCGGCGGGGCTCTTTCAGTCCCCGGAGAAGCCCCAGAAGTAGATTTCCTCCGGATGGTCATTCGCGTCGTGCAGGATCGCGCATCTGCCGAACCAGCTCCGGCTGGCGAGCGGTTGTATGGCCTGTACGTGTTCCCGAGTGAGCCGGTCGGTCCCGACCATCCGGTGAGCCTCGGCAGACTGAACAGGCTCTACGGTGCCGTAGTCAGGGTCCTCGCCGGGCCGCAGCACCTTGTGCACGTCCAGGATCAAGTGTGTTCCTTCTCCCTGGACCTGCTCGTCTTCCCACAGGAGGTCGAGTGTCGACGGTTGCACTCTGGCCTCTTCGGGGTTGTCTTCGTCCCAGGGATCCCAGTAGTAGTCCTGTTCCTCGAAGACTCTCTGCCGCAGGGCGTCCAGGGCCGCTCCAAGATCCTCCTGGTACGGAACGTAGTACTCCCACCCCGACGCACCCACGACAACCCCGCCTCTGTATCCGTACCTTCAGTGCAGCGGAAGCTAGCAGCAGCCACTGACGTTGATGCTGATACTCGGGTTCCGGTGGTTGTGGCGCTCTGCCACTGAATGATGTCCTGCTGGGCTGTCCTGTCAAGCCGCCGGTTCTGGCTCACATTCCCTGTATCCGTTGCGGAGAGTGAGATCTTCGCGGCCATCCTGTTGCGGTTCGGATGGGCATGAAGCCCAGGTGACGTGAGTCCCAGCGCCGGGTTGTCGCGTCCGGCACCCATGTGGTTGAGCCGGCGTGCGTACCAGTCGAGGAAGACGGCGTCGCGGTCACGTTCGATGCCCCGGGTTTGGGGGTGTGGGGCTGGGGGAGGCCGTCCTGGCGCTCGGTGGGCGTCTGGGCTGACCGCGACAGGCTCAGGGCCGAGACAACCCGCCCTCGCCCAGGCGACGGCCGTCGGCCGGGGGTGTTCCAGTAGGCTGCGGTGGCCATGGACACGGACGCCGAGCCCGGGCAGACCCGGCACACCCCGAACGCTGCCGGTCCGCCGATCCGGCAGCTGTTCCGGGACGTCATCGCCGACCGTATGCCGGGCCCCAGGCCGCCCCAGGCGGCGATGCTGTTCGATACCGAGACCGACCCCTACGGGGACGACCGGAGCTTCCTCGGCGACTTCTCCAACGAGATCCTCCACCAGGACACCTGCCGACCCGCCACCGCCGACGGCCTCGCGCTGCTCGCCGCCCTCGCTGCGGACGACCGCATTCCCGCCCCACACCGGTTCCAGGCCGTCGACCTGCTGTTCAGGGCCGCCACCGTTACGGAGCGCCACCTCGTCGAGAGCTGGCCGGCCACGCCACAGCACGCCGATCCCCACAGCGAGGCCCGGGCCCGCAGCGCCGTCCAGGCCCACACTCCAGATCTGCTGACCCGCTGGTCGGCCGAATGCCCAGCGGTTCGCCTCGCACTCGCCGCACTCGCCGTGCTCTTCCCGACGGACCGCACCCTGCCCGCCCTGACGCCGCGCCTGCGGACCTTCACGCACCAGCACCCCCAGGGCACCGACATCGGCGACTACGTACGGTTCGTCCTCGTCCTTGCCGCCCAGGACGACAACCAGATCCTCACGGTGACAGAGAAGCTCACCGACACCCACTGGCAGGGAACAGCACGCGGAGCGCCAATTCGCCCACGAGCCCTCCACCTCCTCGGCCAGATGCTGACCAAAGCCGAAGCCGGACTCACCCGGCCTCGTCCCGGGCGGTGACGCTCGCCGACACGACGGACGACGTCGCGTACCCGGCTTGTGGAGTCTGGTCGAACCGGCTTCATGGCTCCTGCCCGCGGTTTCCCGTTGATGTGCCGAGCGCCGGACGAAGCGTTGCTCTCCGGGTGCGAGTCCGCCGGTTCGCCTGCTGAAGATCAGGCTGCGCACGCCGCACCTTCGACGAGCAGATATCCGCTCTGACCCGCCGGTACGGTCAGGGGACCGAGCGGCCGCGCTCGGCTCAGGCTGCGATCGGTCTCGCCCCTGGCCGACCGAGCCGACGCCCGGCTGGGCCTCAGCCCCTTGGATGTCCGTCAACCGCAGCACTGTCCTGAGCCTGGTCGAGGCATTCCGACGATCCGTGTCCGGGACGCGCCTTGCTTGCCTCGTCGGCTACGACAGGTGTCCCAGATCCCCTTCGAGGACCGTCTGAATGATCTGGGGCCGGTCCCAGAGGGCCAGGATCTCGTTCGCGAGTGCCACGATGGGCAGGGGGTCCTGGTTGCCGTGGACCACGATGGCTGCAGCCAACAGGCTGCGCGGCACGGCTCCGGCATCCAGCAGGACGCGCCACTCCTGCGGGCCAAGTTCCAGGAACTCCAGCCCGGCGAGCTCGCCGATCTGAAGAGGGTCGGCCAGAGTGCCGGGGTAGGCGGTGAGGGTACGCAGGCGGGGCAGTCCGACGACGGGGGCGAGACTGAACGGCTCGCCGTCCCACACTCCGATGGACAGGACTTCCAGGCCGGGGTGGGCGGCTGCCTCGATGCTCTTCAGGCTCGCGTGGTTGACGTGGGCCACCGGAGGCGGCCGCTGCCCCCGTGGGCTGCTGGGCTCTGCGCTGGGTCGGTCCAGGACCAGGTCGGTGACGGAGTCGGCGATGAGCGCGGCACCGACGTTCTCCTCGTGGGACAGCATGATGACCTGGCGCAGGTGTCCACGAGGGCCGGGTGTCAGATCGACCGCCAGCCGGTCTCCGCCGCCGTTGTCGCCGAAGGCGATCCAGCCGGGTGAGCCGACGAGGCCCTGCACCATCGCGTCGGCCGGCGTGTCGACCGCCTCCATGGCACCGAACTCCCAGCGACAGTAGCGCGACGACGCGTCGGCGACGTACAGGCTGTCGAGATCGAACAGCTCACAGCGCACCGCTGCGGATTCGCGTACCGCTGCCTCGTAGTCGTCACCCAGGTCCTCCCATCGTGCCCGTGTCACCCGGTAGAGGACCTTGAGCTCGTCAGGCAGAACGACGCCCAGGCGTGCCTCGGTGGCGGAGATCTCCTCCTCCGTCGCGCCGATGGCGTGCGGCAGGCGATCGCGCAGCGTCCGCTCCAGCAACTCCAGGTCGGCCGACGGAGCCGGTTCTGCCCCGGGAGCTGGTTCTGGGAGACGGCGCCACGGCTCGGGGATGGAGCCGTCAACCAGGATGAGCGCCCCCGGGTGAGGGGTGCCGAGGCCGGGTTCCACTGCGGGGCTGGGGCCCAGCAGGCGAAGTGTGGTCGTTCCGGTCGGTTCTGTCTCCGCCGTAAACGAGACGTCGTCGATTCCAGCGTCCACGAGCGCATGCTGCACCCGCTCGACCGCGTCGAACTCTTCGCGCATGTCTTCCACCTGTGAGGCCCGGCCAGGAGGCGGCACGGGTTGCGTCAGAGGCAGGCTCCAGCTCTCTCGGCCTATGCGTCCCGCCACTCGCACGGACCGGGCCACGTGCTCCTGAGCCTCTTCCGCCAAGAGGAGCCGCAGCACCGGCTCCCAGGTCGCGAAGTCGTCTATCGATGCTGTGGAGAACTCTTGATCAGCCATGCGCAGACCGTACGCGGCGCCGCTGACATCAGGAGGCAGCCGGGCCCATGCCATGTGCCGACAAGCCGGCCACGCCGGGCCGACTGTGGCGCTCGATGTCCTGTCTCAGTGAAGTCATTCGCTGAAGTGACCTGGACGGATGAGCTTCCGCGAAACGGCCTGAGCGCCGATCGCTCTGTAGCCGGCAACACCGGTTGGCAAGGAGGTGCCTGTCGCAGCGCGAAAGCTCCAGCGGCAGGCACCGACATCCTGCGCGGACGGTTGTCGTACGGGGAAGGCACGATCGGCGCATGTCTGAGACCTCCGTCGACCTGGGGAAAGTCCATGCGCCGTCCGGTGTGCTGGTCCTCGGCATGGCTGGGTGGACCGACCAGCGGCGGGAACTGGGCCAGCCCTTGTCCGTGCGTGCCAGGGCGGCTGAGGCGACGGGAGGAGGTACGGTCTCAGCCGTATCGCTCGACGATCGCGTTGCCGATCGCGGCCAGGTGGTCCCGCACACTGGAAGGGCCGGTCACCTCGACCCATTCGATCAGCCCGGCAAGTTCGCCGGCGAGTGTGAACTCGGTGCGGCCGCGGATCAGGACCTCGATACGGCCGTCGGTCGTGGCACCTCCGACCTGGAGCCGAGTGCCGAGCGCCATCCGGAGCAGGCCGATCCCGTGGGGAACGCATAGCGCCTGGATCTCGAGGGGCATGCGCTTGCGATCGACCTCGTCGGCGATCTCGCGCCAGCTCCCGGCAAGGTCGAAGTCCCCGGGCCGGTGCACGGGATCGTCGGTCGGGTCGGCGGACGACACGCGGTCGATCCGGAAGGTCCGCCGGCCGGCCTCGGTGTTGGCGACGAGGTACCACGACGGACCTTTGGCGACGATACCCAGCGGGTGGACGGTTCTCTCGGTTTCGGAGCCTTCACGGTCGACGTAGCCGAGCCGCACCTGGACGCCGCGGATCACCGCGTCCTGGAGTTCGTCGAGGAAGCGAGGTGGTCGGTGCTCGACCCGACTCGACCCCCATCGTTCCGGGTCCATGACCAATGACGACGCTGCTGCCTCGGCCTGCACCCGGAAGGGCTCCGGCAGGGCATGGACGAGCTTGCGCAGTGCTGCCTTCACAGCCGGCGTCGCGGCCGAGGCCGGGCCGGCAACCAGGAACAGCGCGCGGGCCTCACTCGCGGTCAACCCGGACAGGTCGGTCCGGGCGCCGCCGACGAGGCGCCAGCCGCCGCCTCGGCCCTGCATGGAGTACACGGGCACCCCGGCCATGGCCAGGGCGCCGAGGTCGCGGCGGGCGGTGCGCTCAGAGACCTCCAGCTCTTGGGCGACCTCTGCTGCTGTCACCTGCCCGCGCCGTTGCAGCAAGAGAAGGATGGCCACCAGCCGGTCGGTTCGCACGCCGACAACACTTTCATATAAAACCGGTCGTGGGATGACCGGTTTCGGTCGGCAAGATGGCGACATGCCCTCAGCGACGAGGCCCACTACCCGCGACCGTCCCGGCACCCGGCCTGTCAGGGGTGCGCCGACGATGTCTTCGGGAACCCTCGTCGCCTGATCACCCCGAACAGATAGAGAGGAAAGGGAATGTTCAACCCAATCGATTTCCCCAAGTCCACCCTTGTTCCAGTCAACGGTGTGGAAATCGAAGTCTTCGAATCGGGTCGGCAGAATTCCGGAAAGCCCATTGTGCTCTGTCACGGCTGGCCGGAGCACGCTTTTTCCTGGCGTCACCAGATGCCCGCCCTCGCCGCAGCGGGCTACCACGTCATCGTCCCGAACCAGCGGGGTTACGGTAACTCGTCCCGTCCGGCTGAATTGACGGACTACGACATCGAACACCTGTCGGACGATCTCGTCGCGCTTCTCGATCATTACGGGTACGAAGACGCCACCTTCGTCGGTCATGACTGGGGCGCGATGGTCGTCTGGGGTCTGACCCTGCTGCACCCCGACCGTGTGAAGAAGGTGATCAACCTCAGCCTTCCGTACCAGGAGCGCGGAGAGAGACCGTGGATCGATTTCATGGAAGCCGTACTCGGCAGCGACTTCTACTTCGTCCACTTCAATCGGCAGCCGGGCGTCGCGGACGCTGTGTTCGAAGAAAACACCTTCCAGTTCCTTCGCAACATCTACCGGAAGAACGAGCCCTCCAGGGCGCCTGCGCCGGGGATGGCGCTGATCGATCTCGCCAGAGCGGAAAAACCGCTCGGTGAGCCCCTGATGAGCGAGAGTGAACTGGCCGTTTTCGTCTCCGCCTTCGAAAAGTCAGGGTTCACGGGCAGTGTGAACTGGTACAGGAACCTGGACCGCAACTGGCACTTGCTGGCGGACGTGGACCCGATCATCCGTCAGCCCACGCTCATGATCTACGGCGACCGCGATGTGGTCTCGAAGTCCGAGAACCTTGCGGAGTTCGTGCCCAACGTGGAAGTGGTCAATCTCGATTGCGGTCACTGGATCCAGCAGGAGAAGCCGGAGGAAACGAACCGGGCGATCTTGAAGTGGCTGGAACAGCAGGATGCCGTCTAAGGGCTGTCCCGTGATCCGGTTCGTGTCGGCTCTTCGATTCGTTGGGCGGTGAGCCTTTCAGCGTGGTACCCGTACGGGTGATGGCCTCGGTGCCCGCAGCGGACAGGGCTCCCGTGCCGTTGGGTGAGAAGCTCGAGGTCTCAACCTGCCGGTCCTGGAGCCCTGTTGGTTCCCCATCCTGCCGCACATACCCACCGCATCATGCGAATCTATGATGAACAGGTCATCCAGGGGTGCGGTTGGCCTCTCGGTCCGGCACGTCTGAGTGTGTCGAGGACAAGCGCGGGGAGTCCGACAACTGGGGGTGCGGAACCGTGCTCCGCGCTCGATGACGCATCCGGGCATCACAGCAGTCTGACCACCACCACCGCCCAGCCCGGGACAATGCTGCCCCGGCCCGCTGCGGGTACGCACCACGGCGATTTTCACGACATGCGGCGACAGCCTCTGACGGATCTGCTTCAGACTGATCACTGCAGGTCACGGGACTGAGATCTTTGGTGCCGCACTGAAGAACCCACTGAAATGAATCGTGCGTTACTGAAATCTCCGGCACCGTTCGACACAGCACGAACAGTGGCCTTGACATCGAGACCCGCATTTTCGAGCGGTGGCGACCGTCAAGGTCCGCTATGACTGTCCTGCGAGCCGGACACCGATGAGTCTCCGACGCTGCCGAGGTCGTGACTGGTGACACGACGTTACTCATGGAGGGCGACATGGCACAGGACTTCTTCGCCGGGATCCCCGTCACCGACTACGCCGCAGCGTTGCCATGGTACGAGCAGTTCTTCGGCAGACAGCCGTTGTTCTTGCCGAATGACACCGAGGCGGTGTGGAAGGTGGCCGAGCACCGATACGTCTACATCGTGCAGGATCCGGAACGGGCGGGGAACGCCCTGGTGATGTCGTTCGTCGACGATCTCGACAACCGGGTCGCCGAGATCGCCCGGCGGGGCATCAGGCCCGCGAAGCGCGAGACGTATGACGGTGGCGTGACCAAGGTGACCTATCGAGACGCGGATGGCAATGAGATCAGCCTCGGCGGCGCCCCGGGGTGACGCCGCTTCGAATGCCGATCCCGATCAGCTGCCCAACCTCCTGCCGAGTTTGAGTGCGGCGACCCCACTGGCCTGGAACTGGGCGCGCCTGCCCAGGCTGCCTGCGATCCACCCACCTGACCAAGAGCCTTCAGGAGCGCTCTCTCGACGAGTCAAGCGGTATCAGCCGGCTCAGAGCGTTGCCAGTTCTCATCGACGTTTCCGAGCCGTCTGATCGCCGAGTGTTGCCGGATGCCGTCGGCAAACGTTGCCGGCACTGGCTCTGTTCCCATTCTCGTGGTGCGGCCAGGCGGGATGATCACTGGGTGATCAGGGAGGCATGGACCTCGAGTCAGAACGGCGGGGCGTTGCTGTAGCTGCCGTCTGTCCCGCTTCGGCCCCGAAAGGCTTGGGCGGCTCTGACCGGCGCTCAATCACGTGACCCAGTCCGGACGGTGTCGGGGTGAAGGAAGAATTTGAGCAAGGAATTCCGAATCACGCATGATGCCAATATTCGGGGTGTTAATCCGCCTGGCGGCCTGCGCTGAGTTAATCTCTCGGCCCCTCGACACTGCCAACGGGGTGGCCGGTCCCCCCGCAGCCTGTTTCGGCACGCAAATGGCTGCCGCCTGCGCCGTTGGCGAACCCGGCCTGCCGGAGACCGGGACTTGAGGACCGCGCGTGAGAAGCTCGGCGGCGGCCCCCCGCCTGGACAGCCCGCCACGGCAGGGTCAGCCCTCTTCGCGGGCTCGGGTGAAAGCCTCGTACCGGGCCCGCAGCGCGGAGAAGTCGTCGTGGGGGAAGGCCCGCGCGATGAAGTCGAGGCGGGGGCCGACGTCCAGGTGGAAGTACTCCGGAAAGCCGGGGTCGTGTGGATCCGCGAAGAGGTTCTGCCAGCCGTGCAGGCCCCGGGTGAGCAGGAGCGTCTCCAGGTACTCGGGGTAGCTGAGGTCGAGGCGTACGAGGGTGCCCGAGGGTGTTGACGGCGTACCAGATCTCGGGGCGCCCGGCCGCGTCGAGGACGATGCCGTCCTCGGCCCTGAACCCGGCGATCGCGCCGTCCCCCGTGCGAGCGGTGCCGTCGAAACCGTGGAGGACGAGTTCGGTGGGCTCGCCCGGCTCGTCCTCGGCCTCCGGTCCGTAGACGTAGCAAACGTTGGCAACCAGTCCGTAGGGTCCACGTTCCGAGGCCGGCCAGTCCGCCTCGGCAACCGTGTCGGGAACCGAGCCCACACAGACGTTCACCAGATGGTTGAGCCACAGCTCGCCGCCGAGGGTGGTGTCCTCGGCCGCCCACCAGTAGGAGCCCAGCTTGCTGTACCGGTGGAAGTTGCCGGCCATGGACGGGGGAGTGCCAGGCCCGTGACCTTCCTGATCACTTCAAGGGCATGCTCGGGTCCGGCGAGCCAGGTGGCGAGGGGGCCCTCCTCCTCTTCGTAGACCGTGACAGCCGCGTTGCGGCGGAGGCCGTCGAGCATGGCCACCAGTCTGTCCTCGTAACCGGTCATATCCGCTCCCCTCCTGAAACACGCGCGGCACGGGGCCGCAACCATGCCACCCTCGCGGGGCGTTGCCCCAAGAAGGTACGCGGACAATGGAGAACTCCTGCGAATGAGGGGTGTTAACTTCCTTCCTGTGGTGGAGCACCAGGATGAGACCAGGGTTGCCTATGACGGGGTCGTTGAGCTGTACGCGTCGATGTTCGCTCATGGTTTGGACACGCGGCCGTTCGCGCGGAACATGATCGGTACCTTCGCCGAGCTGGTGCGCGGGACGGGGAATCCCCGGACGGCCGATGTCGGCTGCGGGCCCGGACATGTGACAGCCCTGCTTCACGACCTGGGGCTGGATGCCTTCGGGCTCGACCTCTCGCCGGCCATGGTCGACCACGCCCGGCGGGCTCATCCGGCGCTGAGGTTCGACGAGGCGCGGATGGAAGCTCTCCCCGTGGGGGACGGCGCGCTCGGCGGCGTGCTGGCCCACTATTCGATGATCCACACCCCTCCGAGGGAACTGCCGGCGCTGCTGGCCGAGCAGGCGCGTGTCCTGGCACCGGGTGGCCTGCTCCTGGTCTCGTTCTACGCGACCCACGGCTCGGAGCCGGTCTGCTTCGACCACAAGGTGACACCCGCCTATAGCTGGCCTGCGGACCGGTTCGCCGATCTGCTGGACGGGGCCGGGCTCCTCACGTTCGCCCGCCTGCTCCACGACCCGGCCTCTGAGCGGGGCTTCCTCGACGCCCACTTGCTGGCCCGCCTCCGCTAGAACATGGCCTTCGGCGCTGACGGGCCCGCGTACTCAGATCACACTGGTTCTACGGGAAACCAGCCCGGTGACCGTGTGTGATCCCCGGGGGAGTGCCTCCGTGTTCGGCCCGTCTCGTTGCGGCCGGGTACTGGAGTACCGGCGCTTGCTCCAGACGGGTTCGACGTGCATCGCCCCGTCTCTGAACCAGGCACGGCGTGCGGCCGGGGGAGAGGTACGGCTGCGGTCGCGCGAGGTCCTGGACGTTCTGGAGCGTCCGGGCGAGGTCGCCGCCGGGATCGTGTTTCGCCTGGGCGCCTGCGGCTCACTGGAGAGAGATGGTGACGCCGCACTGTTCGAGGAGCCGCACGATGTCCTCGAAGTAGGAGAGCCCGTCCTCCGGATCCGCCACAACGTTCGCCAGTGCACGGCGTGCGATCTCGGAGTCGTGCCAGGTCAAGGTGAAGGGAGGGGCCACCCCGAATCCGCCGCCCAGGCAGTCCTTGAGCGCGTTCCACTCCCGGCCGAAGTAGCGGCCGGGCCCGAGCAGGGCCTCGGCGATCGCGCAGTGCAGCCCGGGAACGTCCGTGACGAACCGGCCGTCGAGATGGTGCTCACCGCCGGATCGATCCGGCCGGGGTGCCGGCACCCGCCAGGCACGTGTGGTGAGGTCCAGCCACGCGGCCCTGCCCTGTGAGTCGTACGGCGCCCACAGGCTGGGCTCTGCCGGCGGGCCCTGATGCCACTGTGCCCAGATCGGGCGGGCCGCCAGCACTGGCCGGTCGTCACCACCATCGGTGAGGGTGATATCGACGAGGGTGCCGCCGAGCACGGACGGTCGCGCTCCGGTGATGGCCAGGCCCACGGGGCGGGAGCCCATCACGGCACCATGACGATCCAGAACCAGGAGGTAGGCCCAGTCCCGCTCCCACCGGCGGGGCCGCCGCAGCGCCCCGAGCAGGGGCTCCTCAGGCTCGCAGCCGATCAGCTCCATCGGAACGGGGGCCGGGTCCACTCGCGCCTTGAACAGGCCGTCCACGGCGGAGCACCGGCCTGCACCTGCCGCAGCGACCGTCGTTCCCGCGAAGAGTTCGAAGCGCGGCGCCGCAGGCAGTTCGAAGAAGACCTCCTCGCTCCTGACGCCGGCGCCGAGCACGATGTCGTACCGTGCCGGATCAGCCGGGTGGGGCTGATGGGCCACCACGACCGTATCGACGAGAGTCCACCACTGCACGGGCTCCTCGTCGTCCCAGACCTCGACGCACACGTCGCCCAGACCCCGTGGCGAAACGTCGGACTCAGCCAGGACCTCGCTCAGGAGACCGTCGGGGCGGCATCCGCGGAGGGTGAGGACCTCCCGTGGCGGCGGTGCCGGGTCGACGAACAACCCTTCGACGCCGGCACACCTCCCCCAGAGTTGTTCCACGCCGTCTTCGTCCTCCTTGACCAGGAGGCACTTCACCGGAAAGCCCCGGTCCCATGTGGCGTGATCTGCGGTGCGCACCCAACCCCCGAACATGTGAACAACCCTCGCGCCTACGATACGCCTGGGCCCGGGGAAGACGAGGACGGTTACTCGCCCCCGGTCACGTCTCATCAGCGGCACTCAGATCGCCCAGGGGGGCGCAGGCCGTCAGGCGGTTCCGGCGGCTGGAACGAGGACCGGCCGGGCATGTTGTCCCGGCTGCTGCGCCTCAGCTCGCCCGCGTCGTTGGGACGCCAGGTCCAGCGTCTGGTGACCGAGGCGGTCATCCAGCGCCTGCAGCAGCACAACGACGACCAGGGCGAGGTGCTGGCGTATCGGTCGGATCGACGACCTGAGCACGCAAGAGATCGCGGACACGCGGGACACGGCCGGGGCGAGTCCATGGCTGATGAGGCGGGACTCCTCACGATGACGGCCGACGTGCTCGGGCGGCCCGCGGGGAACGGTTCTCAGAATCCGCCGCAAGACCGTCACGCCTGCCGGCAGTCCACCGCAGAGGATCGCCTGACTGACGTTCCGTCCGGGCTACGTCGGCGACACATTCCCGCCCGAACACCAGCTGAGGCCGCCTGACGGCACGTCGTAGTCGCAGACGCGCCACACGACGGTCAGCCCCTCCTCGAAGCTCTTGTTCACAGCTGTCCAGCTTCCGGCCGGACCGTGATCGTTGTAGATCACACCGTGACGACGCACACCGGACGACGTCCAGTGCTCCCACTCGACCGCGAAGTGCGAACTCGCCCCCGTCTTGTCCAGGAGCCAGAACCACTCGCCGACGGGCTCGAAACAGACCTTCGCCCACCAGTCCTCGTAGAGGCACCCACCCGCCGGGGTACCGGCCTTCGGCATGGCCCGCTGCGTACCGTCGGCCGCCGTGGCCGGTGACGCAGCGACCCCCAGAACGAGTGCGGCGCCGAACACCCCGCTCGCGATGAAACGTCCTACACTCACTTCGTTCCCCTTCCTCGCATGCTCGGTTGTGCCAGAGCCACCAGGTTCAGGCAGCCGAGCCCCGAAGTGACCGGCGATCCGTACCCAGTGCTTGACGATCCGTGCACACCGCTTGCCGCAGCACCCGAGGAAAGACCGTTCCTCATGGCGCCCGTCACCTCTCACGGCGGCGAGGGCGGGTATCTCTGCTGATCGTGATCACGAAGCTGAGGCGTGCCGCCCTGGCCGCCGCGGCACGGCCCTCGACGAGGTCCGGCAGCTGTTCAAGCGCGGGGTCCGCCTTCCGATACCTGTAGACCACTCTCCGACGGGTCGAGCAGTCTTCGGTCGCTCAGGATCGGCGGCCGCACCCATGTCCCGTGCTGCTCCCGGCAGTGTCCGACGGTGCAGGCCAGGATGCCGGACGAACTTCTCGGCTGGGTCGCGGCCACCGAGAAACGATGGTGTCGCCCCTGCCGGTCTCGTCCTCCTCGCGGGCACGGCCATGGTGGCACCGCTGGACTACCGGGTGCAGCTCCCCTTGCTGCCGGGGCTCCCGCCCTGACAGCGGCCGGGCTGCTCGTGATGTCCGGCCGCGCCCGCGCTGTGCCGGCCGGCGAGCTGAGCGTGGATTGCCGACCGCGGGGAGCCGCCCTTGTGGACGAAGGCCGAGGCCCGCCCCGACGCTGCTTGACCCGGGTCGCCTGGTTCAGCCGGAGATCTCCCTGCGGGAGGGTCCCCCGCCGGTGGCGATCCAGGCGGGCTCGGCGCGCTCGGCAACCGGGATGCGTAGTGAGGGCCCCGGTGTCGTAGGCGGACTTGATGTGCACGGTGTCCAGCGTGTCGGCCAACACGATCTGGCGGGAGCAGACACAGGGGTTGCCGGCCGGCATCACGCGGGTTCAGCGGCGATGACGCATAGTCTCTTGGTGGCGCGGGTGAGGGCGACGTACAGGTCCCTTTCGCCACTGGGCCCGGCTGCGGCTATCTCGTCGGGGAGGGCGAGGATGACAGAGTCGAACTCTAGGCCGCGGGCCTGCGAGGCAGGTACCAGGCATGCCCACCGGGTGATCCGGGGGTCGGTCAGTTCGGCGGTTGTGGCGTCCGGACACAGGACGGCGCGCAGGTCGCCCGGGTAAGCGGCAACCTGGATCTGCAGTTCGTCGGCCACAGTGGCGGCGAGATGCGAGCGCGAGGAGAGGGTTCGGGTGCAGGGGGTCTGGCCGTGTCGGATCGAGCGGCTCGGCTTCTGGCTGGGGGCGATCCGCGCGAGCAGACCGCTGGTTGAGTCCAGGATCTCTTCGGTGGTGCGGTAGTTGACGGTCAGGGTGCGCAGGACGAAGCGGTTGCCCAGGTGCGGAGCCAGCGCCTGGTGCCAGTTGTGGGCGGTGACCGCAGGTCCGGCCTGGGCGAAGTCGCCCACCGCGGTCATCGACCGGGACGGGCAGCGGCGCAGGACCATGCGCCATTGCATGGGGGTGAGTTCCTGGGCCTCGTCGATGACGACGTGCCCGAAGACGCGTTCGGGCGGGCCGTCGAGCAGGGTCGCCGCCTCGTCCAGCAGAGCGGCATCGGCATCCGTCCACCCGGTGCTGGGATTGTGCAGCAGCCGGGAGCGTTCCGAAAAGGTCAGGTCTGGCAGCGACGCCGACAGAGCCTGGGGGCTGGCCAGGAGTTCCCGGACGAGGTCCTCGGGCTTCAGATGAGGCCACAGGGCCTGCACGGCGCGCTCGGTGAGGGCGTCGTCGAACAGGGCAGCGCTCACGGCGTCCGCGTCGAATTCCTCATGCCCATCACCGCTTGGCGTGTCGGCCAGCCCGAGGGTGGGCAGATCGTCCTCGACGGCCTGGTCGAGATCGATTCCGGTGCTCGACGCCGATTCGGCGTCGAAGCGCGCCAGGGCATCGGCAACCGCCTGCCGCAGCGCCGTGACGGTCGCCTCGACCAGGTGCCGCTTGAACACCTCGCGCGCCTGGTTGTGCGGCAGGCCGCTCGCCGCGGCCGCGCCCCGCGCCCGTGCGATCTCCTCATCCGGCAGCCGGATCTGCTCCTGGCCCACACGGACCCTGAAGTCCCGCCCAGCGCCTGCCGGGAGCGCACCAGCTCTGCCAGCGCGTCCGCCATCACCAGGCGGCCCTTGAGCCGCGCCGACTCGAACGGTTCCCGGGATGCCTGCCGCACCCCGGCGAGCTCCTGGCAGGTCGTCAGGACCGCATCGCTCTCGCCGAGCGAGGGCAGGACCTGGGAGATGTAGTCGAGGGACCGTGCGTTCGGTCCGAGGACCAGCACGCCGCGCTCGGCGACCAGAGGGGACGCGTACAGCAAGTACGCGGCCCGGTGCAGCGCCACCACGGTCTTGCCCGTGCCGGGACCGCCCTGCACCACCATCACCCCCCGATCCACGCTGCGGACGACCGCATCCTGCTCCGCCTGCAACGTGGCCACCACCGCGCCCATCCGCCCAGTACGCCCCATTTCCAGCGCCCGAACCAGCGGACCGTCCCTCACCACGTCCTCAGCCGTCGCGGGGGAGCCGTCCAGGATCTCGTCGGTGACCGCACACACCTCACGGTCCTCACAGCGCAGATGCCGGCGACGCCGCAGCCCCAGCGGGTGCAGCGGCGTGGCCGCGTAGAACGGCCGCGCCGCCTGCGCCCGCCAGTCCACCAGCACCGGGACATCGTCGTCCACCCGGCGCAGACCGATCCGCCCGACGTACAGCACCGTCCCGTCCACGCCGTCGATGCGGCCGAAGACCAGCCCCCGCTCGGCCCCCACCAACCGGCATACGAGATCCGTCAGACGCCCGACTTCCACCTCACGCGCATACGCCTCACCCGGACCCCCGACCGGCGACCTCAGGACATTCGCCAACTGCGCACGCGCCTGCGCAACCCGCTCGTCCACCAACCCGTACACAGTGCGGACCCGGGCCCGTTCCACCATTACTTGGTGTCCGCTACTACCGTCGACCCGCAGCAACAACTGACCTCCTCTCAACCGGGTCCTCACTATGCCGCCGGAGCTCCAAGAAGGTAAGGCTTGACTTACCTTCGAGCATCAGCCGCGACGGCGCGGAGCGAGGACGGCACTCTCGGGTGCCTGCGCGTGGCGCCTGGGACGCCTGACCGGCTCCGGGCCCTTGTGATCAGCAGTGGGAGTCGGCCTCCGGCACGCCTGGGCCCGCACCTGGCAGGAAGTGATGCGCCGTCCGCCCCGCAAGCCCTCCACTCTGGAGGCGGGCCCAGCGGCACGTGTCTGATCGTCCGCGAAGAACGGCCCTATCCCGGCGCACAGTTGAGAATCACGGATGCGAACGGCGTGCGATCACGTGCTTCGCCGCCAGTACCACCGGCCGGCCGGTTGCCGAACTTGAGCTTCGCCACCGGCTGCGAACTCGGGAAGTGGGCCGAATCCGGGCCGCCCCCACGAGCGGCCCCCGCCCCGCACCACGCAGAACAAGCCGGAGATCGTCCAGATCGCTCTCGGCCTGCCGGCGCCTGGATGCCCATGCCGGCCCTGACAGGCAAGGCCCGGCTCTGGGAGCCCCGACGCATACGTGTGGTGCGCCGGGTCAGTGGGCCACGCGCAGGACCATGAAGCTGAACCGCCCCTCCACGAAGTGGACACGGGTGTGCATGAACGGGCGGTTCTGCAGGTCGAACTGCATCTGGTCCAGCAGGATGAAAAGCTGGTCGGAATCGTGCTCGTCGAGCGCGAGACGCTCCCAGAACTCCGCCAGCCGGTTTCGCGCGTGCACCTCGGAGATGGCCTTGCGCGGCCGCACGTTCGTGTGTTTCTCCAGGTAGGAGAAGACCGAACCGGTGAGTTGGCGCGGCTGGAAGTCCAGGCCGAACACCCACATCGGCATGGTGTCCTGCGAATAGGCGACAACGGTGCCGTCCGCGGAGATCGTACGCGCGATCTCCAGGATCTCCGATCGGGCCGGGACGGAGAACTTCTTCGCCTCCTCGGCGGTGGCCGGGCGGATCTCTTTGGCGTAGTACTGCATAGAAGGGCGCAGGCCCATTTCGCGGATCGTCTCAGTGATCGACTTGAGTTCCTGAAGTCCCGTGTGGACCATCGCGTCGGTCGACAAGATGAACGTGCCGACCCCGTGCTGTGAAGTAACGAGCCCCTGGCTTGCCAGGGTGCGGATCGCTTGACGCACCGTCACCCGCGACACCTTGAACTCGGCGCATAGCTGGGCCTCGGTGGGCAGCCGCTGGCTGTCCGCCCAACGGCCCTCGCGGATTCGGGTGCGAAGCACCTGGGCGAGCTGGCTCGCCAGCGTCGTTCCGGCGGCACTCAACTGTCGTGGCAACGGCTCAACCCTCTCGGCTGTCTCCTGCGCTCGAGTCGGCGGCGCAGGCTTCCCTGTACCGGCCATCCATTGCCGGTGTTCAGGCCGTCGCCAGTATAGAGCAGGCCCTTGACAGACAACAGTTGTTAGCCAACTATTGCCGGGCAAGTGCCCCTCCGCAGTGGTGCTCCACCCCAGGTGAGCACCCGTATCCGGCGATGCCGAGCAGTGGATGAGCAATGGCGAGCGAGACAAGGGGCTGTGGTCATGGCGAGCGGACATGGGATGCGCCCAGCCGATGCCGGTCCGCAGGGCGGCGCGTCGGCCGTCGCGGGTGCCGGAGACATCGAATCCGTGACCGGCTTCGCGGCGCGTGTCCTCGGCGAGCCGCCTTCGGCCCTCGTCGAGATCGGTAACGGGAACCTCAACCAGGTATTCCGTGCGCGTTCGGCGACAGAGAGCGTGATCATCAAGCGCGCGCTGCCGTACGTGCGGTCCGTCGGCCCGTCCTGGCCGCTGACGACCAACCGTGTGCGGATCGAGGCCGACGCGTACGCCGTGCATGAGGCGGTCTCTCCGGGGTCGTTGCCACGTCTGATCGCCAGGAACGACGCCGAGGCCATGATCGCTTTGGAGGACGTCGGAACGGCGGGCGATTGGCGCGGCCAACTCATCGCAGGTGCCTCCGTTCCCGGGGTGGGCCGCGCGGTCGGGGCTTACTGCGGCGACATCATCGTGGGCACCGAAGCCAGGCGATCAGGACAGGACCCAGACGGTCCTGCGCGCGGCTCGGACGGCATCGGTGCGACCGGGGCGGCGGGCGGCGTGAACGAGGGCGATCGCGCGGCGCGGTACCGGGAGGCGTTCGACGACGCGACCATGCAGCGCTTCACCGAGCGCATGGTCTTCCGCGCCCCGTTCGAGCACGACTCGAGCAACTCCTGGCCGCCGCATCTGCGCGATGTCGCCGCTCGCATCCGGGCGGACCGGGCAGCGCGTGACTCCGCGGCGAAGGCGCGCCGCCTGTTCATGACGAGTGCGGAGTGCCTGCTGCACGGTGACCTGCACACCGGCTCGGTCCTCGCCGACGACGCCGGGGGCGTTCGCGTCATCGACCTGGAGTTCGCGTTCTACGGGCCGCCTGCGTTCGACGTCGCGACGTTCCTGGCCCACCTGTGCCTGGCGCGCATACGCCGGACCGTCCTGGACGACGGCCACGGTGTCGCGTACCTCGACCGGACCGCAGCGGAGTTCTGGGCCGAGCTGATCCACCGGCTCCGGGCCCGGGCGAGCGAACCACACCGATACACAGGGCGGCTGGTGTCCCATGCCGCACTGTTCATGGGCATCGAGCTGCTGCGCCGTATCGGTGGCCGGTTCAAGGTCGAGGACCTCATGACACTGCCCGAGCGACCCCGCGAGGCCGCCGAGCGGCTGGCCCTCGGCACCTGGCACGACCTCGTTTCCTCACACGCGACCCTGCGCACGTTCCCGGAGCTGTGGGACAGGGCCGTCAACTCCCAGAAGGGATACCTATGAAGAAGCTGATCAATCGGCGGGAAGACTTCGTGGACGAGGTGATCGACGCGATCACCCGCGCCCACGACGAGATCCGTGTCGGCAAGGACAGCGACCGCGTGATCGTACGGTCGCAGCGGCCCGAACGGCCTCAGGTCGGCATCGTCACCGGCGGCGGATCGGGCCATTTGCCGCTGTTCCTCGGCTACGTCGGCTCCGGGCTGTGTACGGCAGCGGCGGTCGGCAACGTGTTCTCGTCGCCGTCGTCCGAGCAGATCCTGAGCGCGACGAAGGAGGCCGACAGCGGCGCGGGTGTGCTCTACCTCTACGGCAACTATGGCGGCGACGTGCTGAACTTCGACCTGGCCGCCGAGGAGGGTACGGCCGAGGGCATCGACATCCGTACGGTGGTCATCGGCGACGACGTCCTGTCCGCGCCCGCGTCCGCCGCCGGCACCCGCCGCGGCATCGCCGGCATGGTGATGGTCTACAAGGCGGCGGGTGCCGCGGCAGACCGCGGTGACGACCTGGCCGCAGTCGAGGAGATCGCGCGCCGCGCCGCTGCGGCGATGCGCAGCGCCGGAGTCGGGCTCGCACCCACGATCCTCCCCACGACCGGCAAGCCGACCTTCACCCTGGGTGAGACGGAGATGGAGATCGGCGTGGGGATCCACGGTGAGCCGGGGTCGGACCGCATCGACATCGAGTCCGCGGACGCGACCGCCCGGCGGCTCATGGCGCCGATCACCGAGGAACTGGAGCTGGGCGCAGGCGACCGGGTCGCGCTGCTGGTCAACGGCCTCGGGGCGACGCCCGCCGAGGAGCTCTACCTGGTCGGTGAGACCGCACGTGAACTCCTTGAGGAGCGGGGCGTCACGATCGTGCACCGCTGGACCGGCGAGTACGCCACCAGTATGGAGATGGCCGGCGCCTCGATCAGCGTCATGAAACTCGACGGCGATCTGGAGAAGCTGCTCGCCGCGCCTTCGCACTCGCCGCTGGTGAGGTTCTGACCATGGAAAACGCGACCGGTGAGGCCCGGCGGGTGCTGATGGACGCCCTCGGCCGGCTCAGCGACTGCACGGACGAACTCGGGAAGCTGGACGCCGAGCTCGGTGACGGCGACCTCGGCATCACCGTCAGCTCAGGAGCCCGCGCTGCCATCGAGGCGATCGCGGCACTCCCCGGGGAGGCCGGTCCGGCGGAGATGGTCAAGGCGGCGGGAAAGGCGTTCGGCGGCGCCAACCCGTCCACGTTCGCGGCGCTGATCCATGGCGCCTCCATCTCGGCGGCGGCAGTCATCCGCTCGGAGGAGCGGCTGGACCCCCGTACGGGCGAGGCCATGCTACGGGCCGCCACGGAGAGCATCGCCCGGCGCGGCAAGGCCGAGCTCGGTGACAAGACCGTACTCGACCCGATGACGGCCAGCCTTGAAGCGCTGCGTACGGCGAACGCGCACGGCGCCGAGCCGCTCATCCCCATGATCGAGGCGGCTCGCCTGGAGACCGAGCGGCTGACGGCGCACCGTTCCAGGAAGGGACGGGCGGCATGGGTCGGCGAACGCAGCGCAGGCCGTACCGACGGCGGCTCGGTCGCCTACATCCGGTTCCTGGAGTTTCTGCGCGACGCGATCGCCGCCCGATGACCGGACCGCCACGCGAACACGGGACAAGCCCGCCCGCACCCGAGAAGAACCGACCACAACATGAGGGGAAAGCGTCACTCATGCCCAAACCCACCGACATGAAGCTGTACGTCATGTGCTCCGGCCTGCTCCACTACGACCAGAGCGTCTTCACCTACGACCGGGGCTGCGGGGTCGGCGTCGAGGTGCCCAGCCTGATGTTCCTCGTGGAGCATCCGCGGGGGCGCGTGCTGTTCGACACCGGCCTCGACCCGGCCCTGGTCGATCGGTCGCACGAGTACTGGGGCGATATGGCCGACCTCGTACGACCCGAGGTCGCCGAGGGGCAGGACATCGTCAGCCACCTCAAGGCGGTAGGGCTCACTCCGGCCGACATCGACTTCGTCGTGCTCTCCTGTCTGTTCCGCGACCACGCGGGCGGACTGAAGTACCTGCCGGACGCGACCGTCATCGTCCAGGGCGTGGAGCTGCAGCAGGCTCACTGGCCGGCTGCCTGGCTTCGCGCGACCTACAACCGGCCGTACGAGCCCAACGACCTCGTCGGTCTGCGCGACCGCACGTGCGTGGAGTTGTACGGCGAGGACTGGGACGTGTTCGGCGACGGTTCGATCGTCGTTCTCAGCTCGCCCTGTCATACGCGCGGTGAGCAGGCCCTGCTCGTCCGGCTGCCGGACACCGGGACGGTCCTCCTGCCCGCGGGCGTCCTGCCGACAAAGACGAACTTCGACGAGGACATCATGACCGGCCGGCTGCTCGTCGACCCGCTGGACGCCTATCGCAGTGCACGGCGGCTCAAGAAGCTGGCTGCGGACGAGGGTGCGCTCGTGCTGTTCCACCATGACCCCGCCGACTGGAAGAACTACCGCCTGAGCCCCGAGTACTACTCGTAGCGATTCGCGCATCATCTACCGCCGATGGCCCAGGGCCTGCCGCAGTGTCACTGCCGAGCAGCGGGCGGATTGGAAGTACAAACATGATCGCCAATGGGACGGACAATGCCGCCGTGGAAGCCCCTTCCGACGTCTACATGTCGTTCGAAGACGTCGGCCTCACCTACGATCGGGCGGGCCGGACCGCGCCTGTCCTCGCCGGAATCGATGTCACCCTGCGCCGAGGGGAGACACTGTGTCTGGTCGGAGCCAGCGGCTGCGGGAAATCGACGCTGCTGAACATCGCCGCCGGATTCCTCACGGCGACCAGCGGATCGGTAACGGCCGAGGGCCGCGCGGTGACAGGCCCGAGCCCCGACCGCGTCATGGTGTTCCAGGAGGACGCGACCTTTCCCTGGTTCACCGTACGGCAGAACGTGGCGTACGGTCTGCGGGCCCGCGGTGCCCCCAAGGACGTCATGGAACAGCGCGTCGCGGAAATGATCGACCTGGTCGGCCTTTCCCAGTACGCGGACGCCTACCCGCACCAGCTTTCCGGCGGGATGCGAAAGCGCTGCGACATGGCCCGGGCGCTCGCCGTCGACCCCGACTCGATTCTGATGGATGAACCCTTCGCCGCCCTCGATGTGATGACGAAGGAACGGCTACAGGTACAGTTCCGCGAAATCGGTGTGCGGCGGAATCTGACGTCGATGTTCGTGACCCACGACCTTGAGGAAGCGCTGTTCGTCGGGAACCGCGTGGCCATTCTGCGGAAGGGACCGGGGCCGCTCCTGGCACTGGTGGACGTGCCTTTCGACAAGGGGCGCGATGTCTCCATCAAGACGCGTCCGGAGTTTCAGGAACTCCGCCGGGAACTCGGCCGGCGCATCAGCGAAGGGAATGTCGAATGAGCACGCCACAGGCACCGGCCGCGAACCGGCCGCCGGCGGAGAAGGCGGCGCACCCGCGGACCGTTTCGCCCCTGATGCGTATCGCGGCGCGCGTGAGCGAGAGCCTTGTCGTCCCCATCCTGCTCGTCGTCACCTGGGTGTGGCTGAGCGCCGCAAACGTCATCAATCCACTGTTTCTGCCCGGCCCGGCACAAGTATGGCGCTCCTTTCGTGGCATGGAGGCCAGCCTCGGCTCGGCGATCTCGTCCACCATCCTGACAACGCTGGTCGGCTTCGCCGTCGGTACGGTCGTCGGCGTCCTGATCGGACTTCTGCTGGCGTACAGCAAGCACGTCCGGATTCTGCTCGGCGGCATTTTCGACGCCCTGCGCCCCATTCCGGTGTTCGCCCTCATCCCGCTGTTCATCCTGTGGTTCGGGCTGGGGCGCACGCCCCAGATCGTCCTGGTCGGATTCGGCACGGCGGTGGTCCTCGTGGTGACCACCCTTGAGGCGATCCGCAACGTGACGCCGACCTATGTGAAGGCCGCGCTGAATCTGGGTGCCTCACGGAGTTTCATTTACCGGACCGTCGTCATTCCGTCGATCAGCCCGCACCTCGTCGGTGCGGTCCGAGTCTCGGCGGCCGCGTCATGGGGTCTGGGCGTCGCCGCCGAGATGATCGGCGCGCAGAAAGGGCTCGGCTACCTGATGATCAACCGGCAGAACTACCTCGACACGGCGGGGATCATCGTCATCGTCGTGATCTACGGCGTGATCGCGTACCTGGTCGATGTGTTGATCCGCATCGGGCAGCGCCGCCTGTTGCGCTGGACCGAGCGAGACCAGATGGCCGCACCGGTCGGCTCCGTGCTGGGGGCATTGTGACGGCGTCGACTCAGCGCCGGACCGGGAAGCGGCGGGTACGCCGGGCTCTGCTCACGCTGCTCCTGACGGTACTCCCGGTGACGACGGGCTGCGCCGCGACGGTGCAACCGAACGACACCTCGGTCACAGTCGCCGTACAGCCTCTCCTCGACTACATGCCGTGGGAGTTCGCCGTCCAGCACGGCCTGGACCAGCAACTCGGTCTGTCGCTGCGGTTGACCTACCTGTCGCAGGTCAACAGCGCCTACCAGGCCATGCAACGTGGCGACGTGGACGTCGTGAGCACCTGCACTGCGTGCAATATGCCGTACGCCGTGTCAGTCCCCACGCTGCGCGACGTGCTCACCGTCAACCAGTTCAAGGGCTTCATCATGGTCGGCCGCAAGGGTGCCCCGTCGTTCGACGCGCTGACGAAGCAAGGAATGCCGGAGGACCGTGCCCGCGCGGCCATCCACGCCTATCTCAAGGGCAAGACACTCATCGGCAACAAGGTCATCTTCGGCACGCTGGTTTCCGGTCTGGAACGGTACGCGGGCCTTCGCCCCGGCGACATCAGGGTCATCGATGTGTCCGACGACGCGAAGGCGGCGACCGCATTCCTCGCCGGCGAGGGCGATCTGTACATGGGCTCCCTGGCGCAGGAGTCGAAGTTGCTCATGTCCTATCCGGACAGGTTCGTCAACATAGGGGGAGCGGAAGTGCTGGGCCCGGGCGGCCTGTGGTACGGGACCGCCGCCGTCGACCAGCGGTGGCTGGCCAAGAACGAGTCGACGGTGAAGAAGCTCGTGGCCATCTGGATGCGGACCGCCCGCTACGTCAACGAGCGCCCCGACCTCGCCCTGCCCGTCATACAGAAGGCGATGAACGAACGCTCCGGCGGCACGTTCACCATCCCCCAACTCCGGCAGCAGATCCGTGAGTTCGTCCAGTTCACCGACCCCGGCGCAGCCGCACGCGACACCTACAATCCCGGGTCGAGCCTCTACTGGAAGAGGTCCCTGGACTTCTACGAAAAGCAGAGCAAGAGCGATGGAACCCTGCCCGAGCACGTGGACCTGGCCAAGTACAACATCCAGCAGCAGACGTATGAGTCCGTCGTCCGCGACCCGGCGCTCATGCGCTGGGTGAACGCCCCGCTCACCTGAGGGCTGTCGTGACGGTCCGTCGGTTCTCGGCGGGCCGTTTCGGTTGCTCGGGTCGGTGACGGGCTCGCTGATGGCCCGGCTGTCGCGCCGGGTCGGCGCCGGGTTCCACGGGTCTGGCGGGGGCGGTGCTGCTCACGGGGACGGGAACGTGCCGGTCAGCCGGGGTTCGGGAGGTCTTCGAGCCGTTCCGGGTCATGTGTGATCACGTCGGTCCAGGGCCAGTGGCGTGCGAACCTCAGATGCCGGCGGCGTGGCAGTGGCGACGAACCGGGCGGCTGCGGAGAAGTGCCGGAGCGAAGACGACGAGGCTCCCACCTGCGGACTTCTCCGGTCGGGGTGAGCATGGGCATTCATGCCAGCGGGCTGCTCCGAAGGCCGCCCGGACGGGCGCGGCTGATGCGGCACGAGAGGGCCTCGTGCTCGAACGAGAGCCTGCCGGCCCCGTCGAGGGGCGGATGACGCCCTCCGTCGGGCCCTCGTTCCTGTCCGGTTCGGCACGAGCGGCGAACCCACTTGAGTGGGGTACGCGTTTCTCGCACACGTCGACCGGCTCCCCCGTCGAGGGTGTCGGAGTGCGGCGTGTCAGGCGGCTTTCGGTGTCCAGGTCTTCGGCGACGGGTTGCGTGCCGCCGGGTGGGGAACCCTCGCACAGGGGGTGTAGCCCGTGAGGAAGAGGGAGGTGGTCGAGTCGTTCCACGCGAGGTCGAACTGGTCGCCTGTCGCCGGGTCCTGGACACGGAATCCCAAGGCGACGACGTCCGTGCGGTTGCCGTCGTGGGCGAGGGTCCAGCCCGCCGAGGTGAACTTCTCACGCAGGCGGGCTTCCGTGGCACGGGCGACATCGAGTGGGATGGCTCCGACCGTCAGCTGAGCTCGAAGACGACGACATCCGGCAGAGTCTTGTCGATGCTGAGGCCGCCGGCGTAGCAGCTGGGGCCGGGGATCACCTGGACGGGCCTCACCGTCTCGTGGGGCGGCAGTGCCATGCCGTCGTACGCCCACTGCGCGCGGTCCGTCAGACGCTGTGAGAGCGTCACCGGGTCGGCGGAGGGATAGTCCCGCTCCAGCACGGAGCAGCCCGTGGTCATCAGGGTGCCTGCGGCCCGGCAAGTGCCGTGCCGGGGGCGCGCCATGATGTGTCCTGGCCAGCTGACACGGCCGCTGCGTACCCTCGACGGCACCCGGACAAAGGAGAACGTTCTCGTGACAGAGGCACCGGACCAGCAGCAGGAGGCAAGCGCGGAGGTCCGCCGGCGCGTCCAGGACAGTTTCGACCGGCAGGGCCTGATGGCGCATCTCGGCGCGCGGATCACCGGCATCACTCCCGGCCGGGTGCATATCGTCCTCGGGGCGCGTGAGGAAGTCTCGCAGCAGCACGGCTACATCCACGCCGGCGCCACCAGCGCGGTCGCGGACACTGCCGGCGGCTACGCGGCTCTCACGCTGTTTCCCGACGACTGCGATGTCCTCACCGTCGAATACAAGATCAACCTCCTTTCGCCCGCCGTGGGCGACCGCATCGAGGCGATCGGGACCGTGGTGAAGTCCGGGCGGACGCTGACCGTGTGCCGGCTGGAGGTGTACGCACTCCGGGACGGGGCAGGACGCACCCTTGTGGCCCACGGCCAGCAGACGCTGATCCGCGTGAACACGTCCGCACAGTGACGCGCTGGAGGAAGGAAGGGCGACACCAGATGAGTCCCGTCCGCGAGGGTGCCGGTGAGGAGGCCGCTGCGAGTCACTTCTCCGTGAGGAGCCTCGCCCAGACGTACGTACGCCGGCAGCGCCCGGCCCAGCCTGCGTGGTCCAGCTGTCTGTGGGGACCGCCCCAGGGGCGTTCATGAGCAGCGCTGACCAGGGACGGTTTCGACCCGGGGACGATCGCTTCCCGAACTGCTGGAGATGGTTCCCCGACTCGTGCGGGCGGGATCGGGCTTTTCCGTCATGTCCGGCGGATGCGTTACACCGGTAGTGCCCCCGCAGGGTGGCCGTGTTCTCTGCCGCATTCGGTGAGGGCGAGGACGCCGCAGCCCGTTGTCCTGGTGTGCGCTCCCAGAGTTCCGGGATCGACGGAGAGCCGGGCGGCGATGTCGGTGGCGTCACACGTGTCGGGGATCTGGAGTTCTTCCTTCACCTGGAGGTAACGGGCGCGCAGGGCGTCGGAGTCGGTTGTGCTCACGCCGTTGAAGGCGTCGTCGGGGAATCCGTCCTGGTGTGGCAGGAGGTAGCCGGATTCGGCCGGGTGCCCGGGGCCGTCATCGCCGTCCTCCTCCGCGTTGTAGGCGTCGTAGTGGCGCACCACCTCGCCGTCCTCGGCGATGCACCAGGCGGTCCAATCGTCGCCGCAGCTCGTCCCGTACCACTGGGCCGAGCCGAACCGGCGGCTGAGGCCGGTACACCGTTCCCGCACCACTTGGTCAAGGAGCCGATTCCTCTCGTCCGTGTCGACGATGCGGTGGGTGTTCTGGGAGGAGTCGCCGAAGACCAGGGTCCAGCCGTCCAGGGGAGGGCTGACGAAGACGCGTGAGCAGGATGTGTGGGGTCGGGTCCGGTACCCGTTGTGGTGATCGTGGTTCCAGGCCGCCGCGCCGGTTCGGAGCGTGACCGGCTGGGGGCGGGCCAGGTCGAAGGCATCCAGCACCGCGTCCTGGTCGGCGGTCGGCACCGCGTACCAGGAGCCGCACAGACGCATGCCCTCTGGGACTTCGGTCAGCAGCTTGATCCTGGTCAGCCGGTCCCAAGCGTTCCGGTCCCCGGGTTCGACGGCCGCGGGCCCGCCGACGGCCGCGAGGGCCTCCAGTGCCCCGGCTCGTACCCTGGGCCCGCGGGCGGGTCGGCGGCGTGCCTGCTGCAGGCTGGGGACGGCTGCGGGGCCGATCGCCTCAAAGGTCCAGACCGCTCGCTGCCGAACGTCGTGCTCCGGGTCCCCCAGCCGCGGGATCAGCTTGTCGACGAACCTTGCCGCCGCTTCGCCCTGGGTCTGGAAGGCGAAGAGCGCGTCGCTTCGGACTGCGGGATGCGGGTGCTCCAGCAGTGGCACGTAGACCGCGTGATTAGGCACCTTCAGCCGCCCCAGCGTCCACCCGGCTCTCCTGGCGACCTCGGGCGAGTCCGCCGCTACCGCCGCCTGCACCAGCGGCAGGAGAGCGGGCTCGCCGATCCGGCGCAGGATGTCCGCGGGAGCGGTCCAGTCGACCGGTGACCGTTCGTCGCAGAGCAGCTCCAGCACCGCCGCGACCACGGCCGTCCCCTGCTCCACGAGCGCGTCGCGGGTCAGCCTGGTGTCGTTCCGAGCGCCGGAGAGTCCCTCGGTCAGCAGTCGCTTGTCCATGGTGGGCACCCTAGCCAGCCAGTACGACAATCACTTCGAGCGAACACCGGGTGACCCTCCGGGATGTGAGCCGAACGAGCGCCACCAGACGGCATTCGTACGGTCATCACCATCGCGCGCTGCCTCGGACGAGCCCGCTCAGAACGGCGGTCCCGCTCGGCCGAACCGGCTGCAAACGGCCTTCCGGCCATCTGCCGCTTTCGCCCGGGTTGTTCGCGCGTACGTATCCGGAGGTGCTGCTCCTCGGGCGGCGGTGCCGGGGAGTCCGCCAGCCGGACGATTCAGCTCCCGTATGTCCTGGCACACTGCGGCCACCGGCAGGATGCCCCGGAACCCGAACGCCAGGAGCGCGAGGATTGCTGCCGGGTGGGCCCTGGGCCAGGTCCCTGAGCAGTCCTCCTGTCGTGAAGATGTACCCCAGGAATGACGCGTAGCCGGCCGGCACCACCAGCCACCTCCACAAGTCACAGGTCCTGCGGAACCGCCGCAGGGCTTCGGCGCGGCTGACGTATCCGACGCGGAAGTCCTCGCCGCACTCTTCGCAGGTGAGTACGGCTGCGCGGCGAAAGCACCCGAGGCCGAGAGCCACATCGATGGGCGCCCTTCGGCACGTCGGCTCCGCCGCGGTCCCGGCTGCTCCGGGACGGGGCCTGGCCGGTGGATTCCGGGACACGGCGGCACCGGGCTGCCCGGGAAGGGCAGGCCCGGCTGGAACGCTGGCGGCTTCTCCTCACGCGTCGTTGTTGATCCACGGAGTGACGCCGCTGCAGGTGCCCAGGCGGCACGCCTTGAAGCGGATCCTGCTCCCGTGCCCCCCGTCCGGGCGCACGGTGCTGTGCTCGTAGAAGTCCTTGTTGCAGGATCCCAGAGCGTGTTGACCGGAGTCGTTGAAGCACTCCCCGTGCCGGTGGAGTTCCCACCCGCTTGCTGTACGGATCTCGTTCCACCACTGCATCGAGATCCGCGCATTGAGGCTGTCGAAGCTCTTCACCCAGAGCTTGTCGCCGTTCTTTTCGAAGCAGACGGTGGAGGCACCGGAATTCGGGGCGGTAGCGATGTAGTCGCAGTTCCGGTCACTGGCAAGTGTGATCCAGTCCTCCTCCCAGGTCGGTACCGCTTGAGCGGTGCCGGGAGCGAACAACACGGCAGCCGCGCAGGCCACGGACGTGAGAAATGCAGCCCCGGGCGACAACAGACGTTTCATACGTCCTCCATCCAAGCGAGGGCGGGATTGACTTTCATCTCAGTGAAGCTCTCCGGCAGTCCCGCGTACACGACCGCTGGTCGCAAGTACTTGACGATCCGTGCACGGATCCGGAAGCGGCATCCCGGCACGGCCCAGCAGTTCCGTAGGTGAACGGGCAGATGGTTCCCCCGCCCTCAGGAAGGTCGAGCGCGGCCGCCGGAAACTCCACACGGTCAGGCACCGTTTTCCGACTGGTCCCGCGGCTCATCCGGAATCCGGCGGTGAAGTGGCGGGACAGGTCGTGGGCGACGCGACCCGCCGTGTCGTCCGGGCCGCCGCGCAGAACGCGGCGTACGAGTTCCCGCGCGTACTCGGCGGCAAAGGCCTGCGGCATGGCGATCTGCGGGCCAGGTACACCCTGCGCGCCATGCTCGACCAACACCCGGCCATGGAGATCCGGGGAGTCGAAGCGAATCCGGGGCCCTCGCCTGTCGGCATCAGTGCAGGACAGCCGCGGAAGATCTCCACGCGCTCGTCGTTCCCTCCGGACATACGTCCAAGAGGCCACCGACGGCCGCACGTCAACCATCCGGACATCGGCCCCGCAGCGCGCACGTGGAACAGCTCCGGCGTCCCATGGGCACGACCTCTCCTCCAGGGAGGGTCCATGCCCGGCCGCAGCAGGCGAAGCGGCACTACGACCCGGGCCACGTCCTGCGCCAGGCTCAGTCCGTACACCTGCCGGACGCGGGATGAGCGCCACGTCACGGGGCTATCCGAATGGGTCTCATTCCCCTCTCGTATGAGAGCTGACGTGCGCTCCATGCGTGTGTTCAATCAGGTTCATCGCATCCGAGCCGAACACCGGAGGAGACGGCTGTGCACGATGACCGCGTGGCGGAACCCAGCGGACGAACCGTGGTGGTGACCGGCGGGACCAGCGGGATCGGTGCCGCGATCGCGGGGCGGTTCGCGGCCGACGGTGACGACGTCGTCGTCGCGGGGCTCGACGCGGAACGCGCCGCGTGCACCCTGCCGGAGCAGGTGCGCGCCGTACCTCTCGACGTCCGGCGGGATGGTGAACTCCATGACTTCCTCAGCGAGTTCGAGGAGTTGCACGTACTGATCAACGCCGTCGGCGTCATCGCCCGCGGCCGGGAGTTCGAGCCCCAGGTCTTCACCGACGTCGTCGGGGTCAACCTCACCGGCACCATGCGCTCCTGCGTCGCCGCGCGGCAGGCGCTGGCCGGTTCCGGCGGCTGCATCGTCAACATCGCTTCCATGCTGAGCTTCTTCGGCGGCGGGCGGGTGCCCGCGTACAGCGCCAGCAAGGGCGGCGTCATGCAGCTCACCAAGTCGCTCGCGGTCGCCTGGGCCGATCAGGGAATCCGGGTGAACGCCGTCGCACCCGGGTGGATCCGCACCGGACTGACCAGTGACCTGCACGAGAGCGCGGAATCCAGTAAGCGCATTCTCGACCGCACACCGATGGGCCGATGGGGCACGCCCGCGGATATCGCCGGGGCCGTCTCCTTTCTGGCGGGCCCCGACGCGGCTTTCATCACCGGCGCCGTGCTGGCAGTCGACGGCGGATATCTGGCCGCGTGAACGGACAGACAGATCCGAGCCCCACCACGCATTGCAGGAAAGGACCGATGAACATGGCCGTCATCCCGATCTCCGCAGCCGTGCCGCCGGAGATCGCCATAGCCGCACTGCCCGAAGACGACCGGGTCTGGGTGCCGCAGGCGCCGAACGTATGGTTCCGGCCGCTGATGTTCAACACGGTGACCGGGCAGTGGTGCAACCTGCTGAAGGTGACCGCCGCCGGCATCGTCTCCCGGCACCGGCATCCCGGCGTCGTCTTCGGCTATGTACTCAAGGGCAAATGGCAGTACCACGAGCACGACTGGGTCGCGGAGGCAGGGCACTTCGTGTACGAACCGCCGGGGGAGATCCACACCCTTGAAGTGCCGCAGGACTGCCCCGAGATGATCACATTCTTCAACATCACCGGTGCCATGGCGTACGTGAACGCGGACAGCGAGCAGATCGGCTACGAGGACACCTTCACCAAGATCGAGATGTGCCGCGCCCACTACGAGAAGATCGGGCTCGGCGCCGACTACGCGGACCAGTTCATCAGGTAGCGCACGTCAGGGGCCGGTGAAAGCGTTTTCAGACCGCTATGCCTACCAGTCGGCCGAGGGTATCGTCTGGACGATCTCGATGATCGGAGGACGCCCATGGACCTCAACAGCGTGCACCACTACCGCATCGACTGGATCGCGAGCTTCGTGGCGGTGGCCCGCCACGGCAGCTTCTCCGCCGCCGCCAAGTCCCTCTACCGCTCCCAACCACGGGTCAGCAGCCATGTGGCCGCTCTGGAACGGCTGGTGGGCAGACGGCTCGTGGACCGCTCGGTGCAGCCCTCGATCCTCACTCCCGAGGGCCGCGGACTCCTCCCTCACGCCGAAGAGATCATCCGACGCCTGGGCATGCTGGCCGGGACCGCCGAGGGAACGGTGTGCGGCACGGTACGGCTCGGTTGCTACCCGAGCGTCGCGGCGTATCTGTACCCGCGGGTGGTCCGGGCACTGCGGTCGTCCCATCCGCAGATACGTCTGGTGCTGCACGAAGGCCCCAGCCTGGAGTTGGGCGAGCAGCTTGCGGACGGGGGCATCGACATGGCCGTGCGCCCGTTGCACCCGCTGGTCAACTCCCACCGGGTGACCAGCCGGGTGCTGTGGCGTGAGCCGCTGGTCGCCGTGCTCCGCTCGGATCATCCTCTCGCGGGGGCGGACGGGCTGACGCTGGCGCAGGCCGCCCGGCTGCCGGTGATCAGCATCGGGGAGAGCGACGACGGCCACAGCCGTCAGTACGAGCCCAACCTCGCGTTCGCGAACATGGACCTGCACCCGGTCGTCTCCGAACGCACCAACCAGCCGCAGACCTTGATCTGCCTGGTCCGGCACGGCCTCGGCGTCGGCATCACCAACGCCCTGGCCATGACCACCGCGGACACCGACGGCGTCTCGCTCGTCCCGCTCGTCGACGCGGGCTGCGAGCGCGTCGTCGCCGCCTGGTGGCGGCTGAACGACGGTCCCTCACCCGCCGTGGAGGCGGTACGGGACTGCCTGAGCCGGCTCGATCCGCCGACATGGCCGTGGCCGGCGGCGAGCGGCGCCGCGGCGGAGCCGGTGCCGACCGGCGGTTAGCCGGCACTCGCCCGCATCGCTTCTCGAATATCCGCTTCTCGAATACCCGCATTCGAGCCCGATCCCTCACCGCTCCGGCATTCCGCTCCTACGGTATTCCTGCCCGACGTCACAGCGTCGGCCGAGTAGTTCCAGAAATGCGTTCTGGAATGTGCTGCCAGCAGAACGGAGCCCATACGACATGACCCCGAAGATTCCCGCCGAGACCGTCGAGGCATTCCACAGCATCGCCACAGCCTCCGTGGCCGACGCGGTGGAGGAGCTGGGACGACGCGGCTACCTGTCCGGCAGCATCCGGCAGATACTCGCCGGCAAGCTCGTCGGCCCCGCGGTCACGGTGCTCGAGGTGCCCTCCCCGGACCCGGCTCCGCCCGGCCACGCGCTGCGGGCCATCGACGAGTCGGATCCGGGCAGCGTCGTCTGCATCACCGCCGGAGGCGCCGACGTCGCCGTGTGGGGCGGCCTGATGTCCGCCGGTGCCGTCGCCAACGGGATCGCCGGCGCGGTCCTGGACGGATGCGTGCGCGATGTCGAGGAGATCCGCCGCGACTACCCGGAGTTCCCGGTCTACGCCCGGGGGAGCGTGCCCGCGACCACCGTGGGCCGCTATCGCACGGTGTCGCTCAACGAGCCCGTGGAACTCGGCGGCGTACCCGTCCGCCCCGGCGACCTCATCGTCGCCGACACCGACGGAGTGGTGTGCGTACCGGCTGAGCTGATCGACGCGGTGCTCGAAGCCGCCCAGCAGATCGAGCAGCGGGAGCGGGAACAGACCGCGCTGATACTCGAATCGGGGTCGCTGGCGGGCGGCCTTGAGAAGTACAACCGGATCTAGCCGTGGAGATCCTCGCGGTCGGCGAACCGCTCCTCGAGTTCCACACCAGAACCGCCACGTCGCCCGGGATCCGGGAGGCGGACGCCTTCGGCGTCGGATACGGCGGCGACACCTCCAACTTCGCCATCGCCTCCCAGCGCTCCGGCGCCCGCACCGGCTACGTCACCAGGATCGGCGACGACGACTTCGGCGCGGCGCTCCTGCGCCTGTGGGAGCGGGAGGGGGTCGGTACGGAACACGTGGTCCGGGAGGCCGGCGGGCGGACCGGCATCTACTTCATCTCCCGCTCGGAGTCGGAGAGCAGGTTCACGTACTACCGCGCCCACTCACCCGCCAGCCGCCTCACTCCCGCGGACATCCCGGCCGACTCCGTCCGACGGGCCCGTCTGGTCCACCTCACCGGTATCACCCAGGCGATCAGCACCACCGCCTGCGACGCGACCTTCCACACCATGGAGCTGGCCCGTGAGAGCGGGACGCTGATCAGCTACGACCCGAACCTGCGGCCCGCCCTCTGGCCGGCCGGACGCGCCCGCGCCGTGGTCATGCGCAGCGTCGAGTTGTGCGACATCGCGCTGCCCAACCTTGAGGAGGGCCGCTTGCTCACCGGCGCCGACAGCCCCGAGGACGTGCTCGACGCCTTTGTGCGCCGCGGCCCGTCGATCGTGGTGCTGAAGATGGGCGCGCAGGGAGCGCTGCTGGCCCACGAGGGCGCGGTGACGTACATCGCGCCGCACCCGGTGGACGCGGTGGACGCCACCGGGGCCGGCGACACCTTCGACGGCGTGTTCGCGGCCCGGTTGCTGGACGGCGTGTCACCGCAGGAGGCCGCCCGGCATGCGGCGGTCGCGGCGGCGCTCACCACGACAGGACCCGGCGCGGTCACCCCGATTCCCCACCGCGACGTCGTGGAGGCCGCGCTCACCGGCGGTCAACCGCCCGTCAGGCAGTCCAAACCGATCAGGAGATGAGTCATGTTGCGCGCGAAACGTCACATAGCTGTGGCGGCTTGCTCGGGCATTCTGCTGCTCGCCGGGTGTTCCGGCGGGTCCACCGTCGACGACGATGTATCCGGCGGCGACGGCCCGGCCCCCACCAAGGTCAGGGCCGGATACGTGTCCGCGATCGACCAGATCAGCCTGCCCGCGGGACTTGAGGCGGGCTACTTCGACGAACAGAACCTGAACGTGAAGCTCAGCGACCCGTTCCCGACAGGCGTGGACGCCCTCAACGCGCTGCAGGCCGGCGAGGTCGACTTCGTACAGGTCGGCACACCCGCCATCGCCGCGGCGCAGGAGGGCATCGACCTCGCCCTGGTGGGGAACTACACGGGCTCCGCCAGCCGGCAGAGCATCGACGAGACCATGGCCGTGGTGGCGGCCCCCAAGTCCGGAGTGGACGGCGGCGATCTCAAGACCCTGCGCGGCAAGCGCATCGGCGTCTCCGAAGGCTCCATCAACCACCTGTACCTGCTCGGCCTGCTGGAGCGGGCCGGTCTCAAGGCGAGCGACGTCAAGGTGGTGAACACGGGGCCGCCGGACATGGCGGTGGCGCTCAAGTCCGGCGGTATCGACGTCGCCATCGTCTGGGACCCGTTCCCGATCCAGATCACCCAGCAGGTGGACGGTGCCCGGGAAGTGCTGCGCGGCGGCGGTCACATCCCGTTCGTGGGCTACATCGTGACCACCCGCGCGTACGCCGCGAAGAACCCCGACATCGTCGAGCGCTTTCTCACCGCGCGGGCGACGACGGACCAGTGGATGCGCGAGAACCCGGAGAAGGCCGCCCAGTCGGCGACCCGCTGGCTGCCGGGTACGAAGCTGGACGTCGCCCGGCAGTCGATGAAGAACAACGTCAAGCAACTCGACCCGCGCTTCTCCGTCTGCAACTACCTCGCGCTCGACACCCTCGCCCGGCTGTTGGCCGAGAACGGTAACGCGAAGCCCGGCTTCGACGTCAACAAGTACTTCCAGCCCGGCCCCATGCTCGAGGTGATGGGCAAGGAGAGCGCGCTCTTCACGGACCTGCCGGCGGTGCCGGACTCCGCCGTGATCGGCGACGACTACACCTTCGACCGTACGAGCGCCACGAAGGCGTGCCCCTCGTGACGGCGCCACCCGTGAAGGCGGTCCCGCGGCGCCCGCCCCGTCGCGGCGCGGGCGACACCGCCGCCCGGCGGGTGTCCGCCGCCCTGTGGTTCTGCGGGCCGCTCGCGGCGATGGTGGCGGTGTGGGCGGTCGTGGTCGCGGTCTCGGACGTGCCGATGCGAACCTTCCCGCAGGTCACCGACGTGGCCGGGGCACTGGGCGACATGTGGTCCAGCGGGGACCTGTTCCGTCATCTGGGCGCCAGTCTGCGGCGCATGGGGATCGGGATCGCGCTGGCGCTGGTGACCGGGCTGCCGTTCGGCATCGCGCTGGGCGCCAGTTCCGCCCTGTCCGCGTTCTTCTCGCCGCTGCTGCGGTTCTCGGTGTCGCTCGCCGGAATCGCGTGGATCCCGATCGCCACGCTCTGGTTCGGGTACGGCGACCGCGCCGTGATCTTCATCGTGTGGAACTCGATGTTCTTCGCGCTGACGTACAACGCGATGCTCGGCGTCCGGCAGATCCCCACGCAACTGCTCCGCGCCGCGCGCAGCATGGGCACCGGCAGGCTGCGGATGTTCTGGGAGATCCTGCTCCCGGGTGCCCTGCCCAGCATCGTGACCGGCCTGCGGGTCGGCCTGGGATACGGCTGGCGCGGCCTGGTGGCCGCCGAGATCATCGCGGGCAGCGCGGGCCTCGGATACGCCCTGTTCCAGGCGCAGAAGTACTTCCATACGGACGTGATCATCGCTTCCATGGTGATCATCGGCGTGCTGTGGCTGCTGATGGACCGGCTCCTGCTGGCGCCGCTGGAGCGGCGCACCGTCGAGCGCTGGGGAACGACGGGAGCGCGGGACTCATGACATCGACAGTCTTCCGAACGGAAGAAAAGCACGGCTCCCGCGGGGGCGGAGGAGCGGGCCCGGGGCCCCGTCCCGGACTCGCGCGGCGCGTGTGGCTCGGGTGTACCCGCAGCGGTACCGTCCGCACTCTCGGCCCCTTCGTGCCGGTGGTCGCCCTCTGGTGGCTGCTCGCCGCGCTGGAGGTGTTCCCGGAGTCCTTCTTCGTCGGTCCGCCCGAGGTTGTCGACAAGCTCGTGGAGATGCTGGAGAAGGGCATCCTGCCCGGCTATCTCGCCGACTCGCTCACGAGGCTGTCGTACGGCGTCGGTGTCGGCCTGCTCATCGGGCTGCCGTTGGGCTTCGCCGTGGCGATGTTCACCCGGCTGCGCCGCTTCTGCTGGCCCATCCTGCTGTTCTTCCAGGCCATCGCGGACATCGCCTGGCTGCCGATCGTCATCGTGTGGTTCGGCTTCGGCCTCACCTCGGTGACGTTCGTCCTCACCTACACGATCGTCTTCCCGCTGATGCTCAGCATCGTCGCCGGTGTTGAGCAGGTGCCGCGCGAACTCGTCCGGGCGGCGCGCAGCATGGGCGCAGGGCGATGGCGGGTGTTCCTGGAGGTGATCGTGCCCGGGGCGCTGCCCTCCGTCGCCGGCGGCATCCGCACCGGGCTCGGCTACGGCTGGCGGGCCCTGGTGGCTGCGGAGATCATCGTCGGCACCAGTGGCGTCGGCTTCATGATGTTCGACGCCCGCCGGACGGGCGACATCAGCCAGGTGTTTCTGGGCATGGCGGTGCTCGGCGTGCTCTGGTACGCGCTGGACGCCCTGATTCTGGCTCCGTTCGAGCGGGCGACCGTCGAACGCTGGGGGATGGTACGCACGATGGAGGACGACGGATGACCGCACTTCGGATCGACAACCTGCACAAGGCGTATACCGACTCCTACAGCGGTGAGGAGGTCACAGCCATCGACGATGTCTCCTTCGAGGTGGAACAGGGGGAGTTCGTCTCCGTTCTGGGGCCCAGCGGCTGCGGCAAGACCACCGTCCTCAACATCGTCGCGGGGTTCGTACGGAAGACCGGCGGCACGGTCGTCGTGGACGGCCGCCCGGTCGACGGGCCGGGCCCCGACCGGGGCGTCGTCTTCCAGAGCCATGCGCTGTTCCCGTGGAAGACGGTGCTGGGCAACGTGGTATTCGGGCTGCGCATGCGCGGCGTGCCGCGCGCCGAACGCAACGCCAGGGGGAAGGAGTTCCTGGAGCTCGTCGGGCTCGACGGCTTCGGCCACCGGTATCCGCACGAGTTGTCCGGCGGCATGCAGCAGCGCCTCGGCGTGGCCCGGGTACTCGCCAACGAGCCCGCCGTCATGCTCATGGACGAGCCGTTCGCCAGCATCGACGCGCAGACCCGCCGCAAACTGCAGGAGAATCTGACGGAGATCTTCCAGGAGCGGCGGCCGACGGTCTTCTTCGTCACCCATGACGTGGACGAGGCGGTGTTCCTCTCCGACCGGATCGTGGTTCTGTCGCGCCGGCCCAGCCGGGTGCGGGAGATCGTCGACGTGCGACTACCCCGGCCGCGGACCTGGCAGGAGACCGCGGAGCTGCCGGAGTTCCGCCGTACCGCAAACAAGGTCAACGAGTTGCTGGCGGGAGATGAGGACGATGCCGGTGCAGTCGTCGCTTCCGCGTAGGGCCGCGAAGAGCCCGACGCTCCGCAAGATCGCGGTGGTGCTCCTGCTCGTGGCCGCGTACCAGATCTGGCTGTCCGTGCAGGCCCAGGGGAAGGCAGGGGCCGGTGTCGGCGAAGTACGGGACGCCCGCGGCCGGTTCTCCGTCGACGTCGAGCTCGGCTTCACCCCGGAGCGCTACCACATCCTGCAACTGCAGAAGCACGGCCGTATCGCGGGCACGGACGGGCACGTGGTGCAGCTGCGCGGCGTGGCGCCGGCGGGTGTCGACGCGCTGGCCCGCTGGTACTGGGTCGAGAGCATCAAGCCGCCCGAGGGAGGTGTGTCCCGGAGGTGAGGCGCAGCCGCCGGGAGCGGGCTCAGGCGGCCGGCCATGCCCGGCCGGCTATTCGGAATGCGGATCGGCCCCCTTCCGAAACGTGAGCCGGGATTGTCCGCCGCTGAGCCCGCCGGTAAACGGTAGGCATGCTCCGTACCGATTTGCGCCTCGAATGGCTTGTATCGTTCCTCAGCGTCGTGGACACAGGAAGCTTCAGCGCCGCGGCCGAGGTCATCCACCGCTCCCAGCCGCGGGTGAGTATGCACGTCGCCGCCCTGGAACGGGAGGCGGGTGTGCCACTCTTCCACCGCGACCGCAGACCCGTGTCGCTCACCGACGCGGGCACGGTGTTCGCCGAGCACGCACGCGGCATCCTGCGGCAGCTCGCCGGCGCGGAAGCGGCCATGGCCGGCTACCGGGGCGCGGTCCAGGGGCTGGTGGCTCTGGGCAGTTATCCGAGCGCCAGTGTGGCGTTCCTGCCCCAGCTGCTGGAACGGATGGCGCGAACCCGCCCGGCCATCAAGGTGGTTCTGGTCGAGCGTTCCACGCTGGAGCTCGACGGGGCGCTGGCCGCGGGTGAGGTCGACCTCTGTCTGCGTCCGATGTCGCCGCCGGCCGGTCCGTCGGTCGAGTTCCTTCCGCTGTGGTGGGAGGGGCTGATCGTCGTGCACCGCCCCGACCACCCGCTCGCCGAGCTGCCCGAGCCACTGCCGGTGGCGAAGGTGGCCGAGCACCCGATCATCACCATCGGCCGGCTGGGCTCGCCGACGGCGATGGGCTTCGAGACCTACCGCGCGTTCCGCGAGCGCGGCCTCGAACCGAACGCCGTGCAGGCGACGAACCAGCCGCAGACCCTGATCTCGCTGGTACGCAGCGGGCTCGGCATCGGCGTCACCAATCTCCTCGCGGTCGCCACGGCCGACACGGACGGCGTGGTGGCCCGCAAGCTCGACGTCCCCTGCGGCCGCCGGGTAGCCGTGCACTGGAGCACGACGAGCCCGCTGACCCCGCCCGCGCGCACGCTGCTGCGCGAGATCGAGGCGTCCGACGTCCCGACGGGGACCCGCCGCCTGGGCCAGGGCAGGCCCTGAAGGGGTTGCGCTCCCCGTCGGCCGTGGCCGGCAGCGTGACGGTACCGCCGAGAGGCTGACGGGCTGTCATCCGAGTTCCGAATAGTCACATACGGAGGACGCGCTTAACGTCCGTCCTCACCCTTCATAGCGTGATGCGCACAACGATCCATGAGGCGAACGGGAGCAGGGATGCGGACTGATGCAGTTTCTCGTCGCACGATGCTCGGGCGTGGTGCTGCCGCGGGCGGCGCCCTCGCACTGGGGCCGCTGCTGGCGGGCGAGGCCGTGGCAGCGGGCAACAGCGGCTCCGGCACCGGCGAGAGAGAGAAGCACGGCACAAGAGGAAGGACGAGCGGATACGAGGACATCGGCGTCCGCCCGCTGATCAACGGACGCGGCACCTACACCGTCCTCAGCGGCTCGCTGATGCTGCCCGAGGTGCGGGACGCCATCGACAGGGCGGCACGCGCCTACGTTCAGCTGGACGAACTCGCCGACGCCGTTGGCCGACGCCTGGGCGAACTGACGAAGTCCGGGTTCGGGATGGTCAGTTCCGGCTGCTCGGCCGCGCTGGGACACGCCGCGGCAGCCTGCGTGGCGGGCGGCAATCCCGATTTCCACATTCAGATACCCGACCTGACCGGCTTCGGCAAGACCGAGGCGATCATCCCGAAACACTCGCGCAATGTGTACGAGGCGGCCATCAGCCTGGTCGGTCTGAAGGTCGTCGAGGTGGAGACACGCGAGGAACTCAAGGCGGCGCTCGGGCCGCAGACCGCGCTCGTCTACATCTTCGCCATGCCCCGTGTCGAGGAGAGCGAGCTCGACACGAGGACGATCGTTCGCCTCGCCCACGACGCCGGCGTACCCGTGCTGGTCGACGCCGCCGCGGAGATTCTCACCGTCCCCAACGTGCACCTCGGCCTCGGCGCCGACCTGGTGGCGTACAGCGGTGGCAAGGCCCTGCGCGGCCCGCAGTCGGCCGGGATACTCCTCGGCCGTGAGGACCTCGTGCGGGCCGCGTGGGTGCACAGCGCGCCGCACCACGGGTTCGCCCGCGGGTTCAAGGTCGGCAAGGAGGAGGCGATGGCGATGCTCGCGGCGGTCGAGATGTGGTCGCAGCGCGACCACCGGGCCGAGTACGCGAGGTGGACCTCGTGGCTGAAGTCCATCGCCCGCCGGGTCTCCAGTGTGGACGGCGTCACCACGAAGATCGTGCAGCCGGAGGGTCTCTCCAACCGTACGCCGACGCTGACCGTCCTGTGGAACGGCGAGAAGCTCGGTGTCTCGGGACGGACGATCGTCGACACGCTCTACGAAGGCGAGCCGCGTATCGCCATCAACGCCGCGAGCGGCGAGGGCCCGGCGCAGACCGGCGTCTCCATCACTCCCTACATGCTGGAGCCGGGCGACGCCAGGACCATCGCCGACGCGGTCGTCCAGCTCCTCAAGGACCCGCCTCCGCCGCCGGAGAAGCCGAAGCCGCCCGCTGTGGATGTCGGCGGCACCTGGGCGGTCACGATCTCATACGCGGCGAGTACCTCGACCGCGCACAGGCTCGTACTCAGCCAGAAGGGCGCCGCGCTCACCGGCAGCCACGGCGGCGAGTTCGTCACCCGCGCGGCGTCCGGCAGCGTCAGCGGCACCCAGGTGACCGTACGCAGCCACTACGGCGAGGAGCACGGGGACTCCCTCAACTACACCTTCACCGGCACGGTCGACGGCGACCGGATGAGCGGCCGGCTCGACATGGGCGAATACCTGAAGGCGACCTGGACCGCCGTCCGGAAGTCCTGACCGGCGGCACCGCTCCGCCTGCCATGCACTCACCAGATCCACACACAACCAGCACCGGAGGAACTGTGTCCTCGAACCGACGGGACTTCATCCGAAAGGCTCCCGCAGTAGCGGCCGTCGCCGCCGTACCGCTGGTGGCCGGCGCCGCTCCCGCCGCCGCCGACAGCGAGCGCGGCCGCCCGCACCGGCGGAGGAAGGAGGTCCACTACCCCGACGGCTCGACACCGCCGGAGAACCCGTTGTTCAGCCCGATCGTGACATACGGGGACATGGTCTACATCTCCGGGATCGGCGCCCACTTCGAGGGTGACATCCGCCAGCACACCGACCACGTCCTCAACGAGATCGAGCGCTACCTCGAATCCGTGGGGTCCTCGATGGCGAAGGTCCTCAAGGTCAATGTCTACCTCAACACGCTGGACGACTACGACGGCATGAACGAGGTCTTCCGCGGCCGCTGGGGCCGCAATCCCGGCGTACGCACCACCATCGCCGCTGCCGCCGGCATCCCCGGCGACTCGCTCGTCGAGATCGACTGTATCGCCGTCAGGTGAGATGGGAGTCCTGATGCCCGCGAGAAACAAGGTCCGCCGGCTCGTCCTGCCCGCGGCCCTCACCCTGGTACTCGGCGCCACGGCCGGCGCCGCCCTCCCCACCGGCGCACCCTCCGCGGCGGAGGCCGGCCCCGCGGAAGCGTACGACCTCGTCATCCGGCGCGGTCACGTCATTGACCCGAAGAACAGCCTCAACGGCGTGCGCGACATCGCCGTCAAGGACGGAAAGATCGCCAAGGTGGCGAAGCGCATCGACGCCTCAGCGGCGGAGAAGACCGTCGACGCGGCCGGTGAGTACATCACTCCGGGCCTGATCGACATGCACGCCCACCTCTTCCCGGGGCCGGAGGACGCGTACGCGAACGGCGGGAACGGTGTGGCACCCGACGGCTTCACCTTCCGCTCCGGTGTCACCACCGTGGTGGACGCCGGATCTGCCGGGGCGAGCAACTTCGACATGTTCAAGAAGAACATCGTCGACCGCTCCAAGACCCGGGTGCTCGCCTTCGTCAACATCGTCGGCAAGGGCATGGCAGGCGGCGAGGCGGAGCAGGACCTCGACGACATGAAGCCGGGCCCGGCCGTCGCGAAGGCCCGGGAGCACCCGGACACGATCATCGGCATCAAGACGGCGCACTACGAAGGGGCGGACTGGACGCCGGTCGAGAACTCCGTACAGGCGGGCGAGGACGCCGATGTCCCGCTCATGGTCGACTTCGGCGCCAACCATCCCGAGCGCCCGCTGAAGACCCTGCTCACCGAGAAGCTGCGCCCCGGCGACATCTATTCGCACGCCTACTCCGGGCTGCGCGGCGAGCTCGGCGAGGACGGCAAGCTCAATCCGGCGATGCAGCAGGGACGCGACCGCGGCGTGCTCTTCGAGGTCGGCCACGGCGGCGGCAGCTTCGGCTGGGACATCGCGGTCCCGGCGATGAAGGAGGGCTTCACTCCCGACGCGATCTCCACCGACCTGCACATCTCCAGCATGAACGCGGGCATGAAGGACATGTCCAACGTGATGTCGAAGTTCCTCACGCTCGGCATGCCGCTGAAGGACGTCGTCTCCGCCTCGACGTGGCAGGCGGCGCAGCTGATCCAGCGGCCCGACCTGGGCAACCTCTCGGTGGGCGCCCCCGCCGATCTCGCGGTGTTCTCCCTGGAGAAGGGCAGGTTCGGGTACGTGGACAGCTTCGGCTTCCGGCTGGACGGCACCCGGAAGCTGGCCACGGAGCTCACCGTCCGTGCCGGCAAGGTGGTCTGGGACCGCAACGGCATGGCGGCGCCCAAGTGGACACCCGGCGCGAGCCGGACGGACGCGGCGAAGGAGCACTGAGCGGCCCCGGTCCGCACCAGCCCGTCGCCGGGCACCGCGTCGGCGCGGTGCCCGGCGACAGCCAACCGGACTGTCCGGGACCCTCCGTGACGCCGTGACCGTGGCCACGAACGCGGCCACGCCCACGGGAACGGCCACCAGACCCGCGGTCCCACCCGCCTGAAGACCACCGTGGCCCAGCCGTTGCCCCACTGCCGGCGTACTCGCCTCCGTCACAAGGGGCCCGGCCGGTGAGCCGCACCATCATGGCCTCGGCCGGTCCCGCGGCGGTCTGACCGCCAGGATCCCCCTCGCTGCCGACGGCCGGCGCCGGCAGCGCCGGGTCCGGCACCCCCTTGCGGCTCGGCGGGTGTGTGAGGCGATGGACTGGGACATCGGCTCACACACCATCGACAACATCCGGCTGAGACCCATCCGGCTGAGACCCATACGGCTTGTCGATCGAGGGATCCCGGTCGAGACCGAGCGGGGCTTGTCCGCCCGGCCGCGAACGTGAGTCCTCGGTGTCGGCGTACCTGCCCACTCACCCCTGACGAAGCGGCGAATGAGTGGTCACTCTCTCAGGTGAGTGCGTCACCGTGCGCCTCGAAGAACGCATTGCTGCTTTCAATCAGGTGGTCGATGTGATCGCTTTCGTGCGCTGCGGTGATGTATCCGCGGATCATGTAGTGCGGGTGGATGTAGATGCCGTGCTTGAGCATCCAGCGCTGGTAGTCGCGCTGGATGCCGGCGTTCTTGCTCTTGGCGGTGCGCGAGACGTCCCGATAGGTGCGCGCGGCCGAGTCGTTGAAGTGCATGCTCCACACGGAACCTTGATTCGCCACGTTCACGTTGGCTCCGACTGCTGCCGCCCCCGCGCGCAGGCCATCGCTCAATCGCGTTCCGAGCTGGTCCAGCCGTTCGTAGAGTTCGGGGGACTCGGCCAGGATCCGTGTGGTGGCAGCTGCGGCGGCGATGCTCAGCGTGTGCCCGTAGAAGGTGCCGGAGAAGAAGGTTCGGCCCGTCGGCGACAGGTTCTCGAGGAGTTTCCGCTTGCCGGCCAGGACGGAGACGGGCATACCGTTGGCGACGGCCTTGCCCATGGTCGTCAGATCCGGTAGGACGCCCAGCAGCTGCTGGGCTCCCCCGGGAGAGACCCGGAAGCCTGTGATGATCTCGTCGAAGATCAGGATCGCGCCGATCTTGTCGCAGAGCGCGCGGCATTGTTCGAGGAAGCCGGGTTCGGAGAGAATCACTCCCGCGTTGAAGAACATCGGCTCGACGATGATCGCGGCGATCTCGTTCCGGTGCTCTTCCACGACACGGGTGAGCCCGGCGGTGTCGTTGTACTGCACGACCAGGACGTTGTCCCGTGCCGACTCCACCACACCGGCGCTCTCGGCGTAGGGAGTGGGCCGCTCGGGCGGACCGCCGTCGCGCTCGGCGTCGAAGTGGACGCTCCAGTTCAGGTGCTCGTTCCACCCGTGGTAGTTACCCTCGAACTTGACCACCTTCTGCCGTCCGGTCACGGAACGGGCCAGCCGCAGGGCATGCAGAGTGGCCTCGCTGCCGGTGCAGCTGAAGACGGCCATCTCGGCGCACGGCACCATGTCGACTATCCGCTCGGCGAGTTCTGCCTCCAGTGGGTGCGCGCATGCGAAGGTCACACCGCGATCGCGCAGACAGGCCTCCATCGCGGCGCGGACCCCGTCGTGATTGTGACCGAGCAGGACCGCGCCGAAGGCGCTGTGGAAGTCGAGGTAGCGGTTGCCGTCGACGTCCCACATGTAGGCGCCCTCAGCACGGTCGATGTAGAGCGGATACGGGTCGTAGCTCCTGCCCTGACCGACGACTCCTCCTGGGACGACCCCTTGCGCTCGCTCATGCAGTGCCCGCGACCGACTGCTGTCCACTGGCCACGATGTGTAGTCCGGCTGCGTCTGCTGTCCGTTCGTCACGCGACTCACCTCTCACTCGAAATGTAAACGGTCACATTCACCGAGGACCGGTTGCCCGGTTCGTCGAAGCGGTGGATTGCGGAAAGTGTAAACGGTACCATTCGCATGTCAAGACATACGGATGTGACGAGGTCACGGCCTGCTTCTGGGCTGGCCGGAGGGCCCGCTGAGGGCTGGAGGGACGGCTCGCTGATGGATCGGTCGGATTCCCGTGCGGCGACGATCCGTGACGTCGCCCGCCTCAGTGGCGTCTCGATCGCCACGGTGACGCGAACGTTCCAGGCGTCGACGCTGGTGCGCCCTGAGACCCGTCAGCGTGTACTGGAAGCCGCGGAACAGCTCGGATACCGCCCGGACTCCGTGGCACGTGCGCTGGTGACCGGCTCGACGAAGACCGTCGGGGTCCTCGTCCCCTCCCTGGGCGTCCCCTACTGGGGCGAGGTGACCCACGGCATCGAGCAACTCGCGGGCAGGCATGGCTACTCCGTCGTCGTGGCCAGCTCCGGTGGCGAACCGCAACGCGAGCGCACCATGCTCGACCTGCTCCTCAGCAAGCGACTCGATGGAATCATCGTGGGCGGTGCGGCGGGGAACTCGCAGTCGTGGCCTCTTCCGAACCGCGGAACGCCGCCCCTGGTGCTGCTGGAGTGGGACGAGACACCTCAATGGGACCTCTTCAAGGCGCTCGGCTCGGGGCCGGTCACCAGCAGCACGGTGAAGCGGCTGTCCGATCAGGCTGCCCCCGGCCCATGGGCGGCCCGTGTCTTCTACGACGACCTCGCCGGCGGTCGCATGGTCGCGCAGCATCTGCTGCGGCTCGGACACAGCGATGTCGCCTTCCTCACCGGACCACCGGTGAGGACGTGCCTTCTGCGACTGTCCGGCTTCCGGAATGCCTTCCAGGAGGGAGGTCTCGACGTACGCGTACATGCCGCCGGCGAGGACTCGTTCGAAGCCGCCCGTGTGGTGGCCAGGAGGTGCCTGGAGGCCCCATCACCGCCTACCGCGCTCGCGTGTTCCAGCGACCTGTTGGCCATCGGGGCCATCAAAGCCGCACACGATCTGGGATTGAACGTGCCGGCTGACGTGTCGATCGTGGGGTACGACGACATCGAGTTCGCGGAGTACGTCGATCCTCCGCTCACCACCTTGTGCAATCCGAAGCGGCGGCTCGGTGAGTTGGCATGGGAGCTTGTGCTCGCCGCGCAGGACGGCGAGCGCCGCGGGGAACAGCACACGCTGACCGGCACGTTGATCGAACGCGAGTCCGCGGACGCGCCGAAGCGCTGACGCGAGGTCGCCCGACGTGTAGTCGGCGTGCACGGTGATCACACCATGTGTGTGTGACGCGATGATGCCGCCGGTGCGGGGTATCCGCGGACCCGGTCGCGTACGCCGCCGAAGACGGCGAGGAGGGCCGTCTTCTCAATGGGCCCGGCAAGGCGACCCCCGGCGTGTCGACGTCGGCCGACGCCATCGCGGCGGCTGGGTCGGTGTGGACGGTGCAGCCGTCGACACGGACGGCGACCGATTCGCTGGGTCCGCGACGACGTCCACGACGGCGGTCACCCCTGTCGCGCGGGTGACCTCCTGGATGCGGTGCCCATGGTCCGCGCCCTGCGTTGCGGTACCGAGTGACTGCGACTCCGAGCGGGTGCGGACGCCGAGTCCGGTGCTCGGCCGTCCTTCCGGGTCGTCACGCGCCGCAGCGCCTCAGGAACTTGCGGGTGCGCACCGCGATGGGCATGGGCTTGTCCGGCTCGCAGGGGTACATGTCCTGCTCGACGATGGCGAACAGGTCCACGTTCAGCTTCTGCGCGGCCTCCAGGACCGGCTCCAGCGCCGGTACGCCGGACGGGGGTTCGCACATCACGCCGCGCTGGACCGCGGGTCCGAACGGGACCTCGTTCTTCACCACGTCAGCCAGGATTTCCGGGTCCACCTGCTTGATGTGCAGATAGCCGATGCGCTCACCGTAGGTCTCGATCAGCTTGACGCTGTCGCCGCCGCAGTAGGCGTAGTGACCGGTGTCCAGGCAGAGGTTGACCAGGCCGGAGTCGGTCATGTCGAGGAAGCGTTCGACGTGGGTCTCGGTGTCGATGTGCGTGTCGGCATGCGGGTGCACGACGATGTCGAGGCCGAACGTCTCCTTCACCTCGTGCCCGAGCCGCTCCATGCCCTGGGCCAGGTGGGTCCATTGCCCGGATGTGAGCTCCGGCGGCTCCAGGATCTCGGCGGTCTTGTCGTCCCGCCAGAACGACGGGATGACGACCAGGTGCTCAGCGCCCATGGACCGGGTGAGCGCGGCGACTTCGCTGACGTGCCGCCAGGTCGATTCCCAGACGGAGGGACCGCGGTGCAGGCCGGTGAAGACCGTGCCGGCCGAGACCTTGAGGTTCCGCTTGTTGATCTCGTCGGCCAGATGTGCCGGGTCGGTCGGCAGATAGCCGTACGGGCCCAGCTCGATCCAGTCGTAGCCGGCCTCGGCGACCTCGTCGAGGAACCGTTCCCAGGGCACCTGGACGGGGTCGTCGGGGAACCAGACGCCCCAGGAGTCGGGGGCCGAGCCGACCCGGATACGGTCCAGCGCGGGGGCCATGTCAGGACTTCCCTTCCGGGGGTGCCAGGGGCGCGGTGAGGTCGGAATCCTCGGGGAGTTCCTCGACGTCTACTCCGCGTACCTGGGACAACTCGTGCTTGAGGGCCGCGAGGTCGCTGCCGCCGGCCATGCGGTTGGTGAGCTCCTCCAGGCTCACCTCGGCACGGGAGGCGTTCAGCTCCATCGTGCCCAGGCGCAGAACGCTGAAGTGATCGCCGACCATGTAGGCGTGGTGGGGGTTGTGGGTGATGAAGATGACGCCGAGGCCACGGTCGCGGGCGCCGGCGATGTACTTCAGCACCACGCCGGACTGCTTCACGCCGAGGGCGGCGGTCGGCTCGTCCAGGATCAGGACGCGGGCACCGAAGTAGACGGCGCGGGCGATCGCGACGCACTGGCGCTGGCCGCCGGAGAGGGTACCGATGGGCTGTTCCAGGTCGTCGAGGACGATGCCCATGTTGCGCAGCTCCTCGTCGGCGATCTTCTTCATCTTCTCGATGTTGAGACGGCGTACGGGCCAGGGGCCCTTCGTCATCTCGGAACCGAGGAAGAAGTTCCGCCACACCGGCATCAGGGGGACCACCGCGAGGTCCTGGTAGACCGTCGCGATGCCGTTGTCCAGCGCCTCGCGCGGGGTGGAGAAGCACACCGGTGTGCCGTTCACGAGGAGCTCGCCCTCGGAGTGCTGGTGCAGACCCGAGATGATCTTGATCAGGGTCGACTTGCCCGCGCCGTTGTCGCCGAGCACGCAGGTGACCTTGCCGGGGAAGACCTTCAGGTCGACGCCGTGCAGGGCGCGGATGTTCCCGTATGCCTTGCCCGTGCCGCGCAGTTCGACGATCGGGGCGTCCTTGCCGGGAGCCTCGCCCTGGCTGACGGCGCCGCGGGTGCCGGCTTGTTTGCTGGTCATGCGGGTCACCTCCGGGTCGCCGTGCGCTGGACCCACAGATTGATGAGAACGGCGCCGAGGAGCATCACGCCGAGGAAGGCCTTGAACCAGTCCGGGTTCCAGCGGGCGTAGACAATGCCCTGCTGGACCATGCCGAACATGAAGGCACCGAAGACCGGACCGATCGCGGAACCGGCACCACCCGTCAGCAGACAGCCGCCGATCACGGCTGCGGCAATGTAGATGAGTTCCTGGCCCACGCCCTCGCCGGACTGCACCGTGTTGAACGAGAACAACTGGTGCATGCCGACGAACCAGGCGCCGAAGCCCACCAGCATGAACAGCGAGATCTTTGTGAACGTCACCGGCACACCGACGGCGCGGGCGCTGCCCTGGTTGCCGCCGACCGCGAAGATCCAGTTGCCGTACTTGGTCCGCAACAGCACCCACGTGGCCAGCGCCGCGAAGACCAGCCACCACACCACGCTGATCTTGACCTGGACGCCACCGACGTCGAAGGAGGAAGCGAAGATCACCTTGGCCTGGTCGAAGCCGTCCATGTCACTGATGTCGTCGGTGGCGACGTTGTTGGTGACCAGGTTGGTCACGGCGAGGTTCACACCCTGGAGGATCAGGAACGTGCCGAGGGTGACCAGGAAGCTCGGCAGCCCGGTCTTGACCAGCAGCCAGCCGTTGCACAGGCCGATCGCGAGGGACAGGATCAGGGCGATGATCACGCCGGCCCAGACGTTCATCGTCAGCTGGTAGCTGATCATGCTCGCGGTCAGGGCCGAGGTGATCACGGCGACACCGGCGGACAGGTCGAACTCGCCGCCGATCATCAGCAGTGCGACCGGGAGCGCCATGATCCCGATCGTCGACGACTGATACAGGATGTTCGCCATCGAGCTGCCGTCACGCACGGCCGGGGCGGTGATGAGGAAGAAGATCAGCACCGCGACGGCGCCGAGGAAGACGCCGACCTCGGGACGGGCGAGGAGGCACAGCGCAAGGGGCCGCTGCCGGGTCCGCCCGTCGGATCCCTTGCCGGGTCCGAGGTCAGGCGCTGTGGTCACCGCAGGCTCAGCCTGTCGGGCCATGCCCATCACCGCGTGCCCTTCGCGGCGAACGCGTCGATCTTCTCCACGTTCGTCTTGTCGACGATGGCCGGACCGGTCAGCACCGGGGCCTCGCCGCCGCCCATGTAGTTGCCGTTGCTCTTGAAAAGCCACAGGGAGTCGATCGCCAGGTAGCCCTGGAGGTAGGGCTGCTGGTCGACGGCGAACTCGATGTCGCCCTTGCTGATCGCTCCGGTCAGTTCCTTGTTGAGGTCGAATGTCGCGATCTTCGCCTTGCTGCCCGCCTCGTCCACGGACTTCACGGCCGTCAGCGCGATCGGGGCGGCGAGGGCGACGACATAGTCGATGTCGCCGTCCGTGAGCTTGGCGGTGATCGTGGACTTCACGGACGGCATGTCCGTGCCGTTGACGTTCAGGGTCTCGGTCGTGCCCTTGAAAGTCTTCTTCACGCCGTTGCAGCGCTGAGTGAGGCCGATGTTGCCCTGTTCCTGGATGACACAGACGGCCTTCTTGGCGTTGGCTTCGTTCAGCTGCTTGCCGAGCGCCTCGCCGGCCACCGTCTCGTCCTGGCCGAAGAATTCCATCAGGCCGAGCTTCTGCCACTCGCTGACACCGGAGTTGAGGCCCACGATCGGGATGTTCGCCGCCTTCGCCTTGCCGATGACGTCCTTGAGGGCGTCCGGTTTGGCAAGGGTGACCGCGATGCCGTCGACCTTCTGGTCGATCGCGTTCTGCACCAGGTTGGCCTGGCCGCCCGCGTTCGGGTCGGCGGAGTAGACCAGCTTGATGTTGTCCTTGGCGGCAGCCACCTCGGCGCCCTTGCGGACGATGCTCCAGAACGTGTCGCCGGGCGCCTGGTGGGTCACCAGGGCGACCGTCATCCGGGGTGTGTCGGCTCTGCCCGCGGATGCGTTCGCCCCGCCCTCGTCGGCCTCCTTTCCACCAGAGCTGCTGGAACAGCCTGCGAGAGGCAGCGCGGCCGCGGTGGCCAAGGCCACCACGGCGACCAACTTGCGGGAACGAGGGTAAGTGCGGTCCATCTTTCCAGCACCTCACTGTGCGACGGGGGAAAGGGATTGATCACTGGTATCCATGACCCGGACCTCGCGGTCCGGGTCCTGTGCGCCGTGGGACACGGCGGTTCCGCTGGGACGGGATCCAATCCCCAGATGCGTCCGCTGTCAATACTTTGTTAAGACATCAGTTCACATCACGTCCGAATGTCAGTACAAACTATTGACAGTGCCGGCCTCCACGTCCTACACGTTGGGGGCGGCAGGCCCCGTGGGACTCGCAATCCCTGTCCAGCTCAAGGAGCGTTACGCATGGCCGAGTCAGCCAGGACCTTCGACTTGATCACGATGGGAAGAATGGGAGTCGACCTCTACCCCTTGCAGTCCGGCCTCCCGCTGGCGCAGGTGGAGACGTTCCGCAAGTTCCTCGGCGGCTCCGCCGCGAACGTCGCGGTGGCCGCCGCCCGGCTCGGCCGCAGCACCGCCGTGATCACTCGTACCGGCAACGATCCATTCGGCGCCTACCTGCACGAAGCCCTCAAGGGTTTTGGCGTAGACGACCGCTGGGTGACCCCGGTAGCGGCCTACCCGACACCGGTGACGTTCTGCGAGGTCTTCCCGCCGGACAGTTTCCCGCTCTACTTCTATCGGCAGCCCAAGGCGCCTGACCTGGAGATACACTCCGACGAGCTCGACTACCGGGCGGTCCGTTCGGCCCGTGTCTTCTGGATCACCGGCACCGGCCTGAGCCAGGAACCGAGCCGCTCCGCCACTCTCGCCGCCCTCGAGGCGCGCGATACGACGGGCACCACGGTCTTCGACCTCGACTGGCGCCCCATGTTCTGGCGCGATCCCGACCAGGCCCGCCCGTACTACACCGAGGCACTGCTGCACGCCACGGTCGCCGTCGGCAATCTCGACGAGTGCGAGGTCGCCACCGGGGTCCGCGAGCCCCGCGCGTGCGCCGAGGCGCTGCTGGCGGCGGGTGTGGAACTGGCGGTCGTCAAGCAGGGCCCCGAGGGCGTCCTCGCGTTGCACCGTGACGGTACGGAGGCAGAGGTGCCGCCGGTGCCGGTCGAGGTCGTCAACGGACTCGGCGCGGGCGACGCCTTCGGCGGCTCGCTGGTCCACGGGCTGCTGTCCGGCTGGGAGCTGGAGAAGGTCATGCGGTACGCCAACACCGCCGGCGCACTCGTCGCCTCCCGCCTCGCCTGCTCCTCCGCGATGCCCACCGAGCCCGAGGTCGAGGCCCTCCTCGCGCAGAGGCCGTGACAGCTACCCCAGCCACCCCTGAAGGGAGCATTCCTTGAGCATCGGCATCCCCGACCTCACCGCGATCCGGGCCCGGCACCCCTGGGAAATCGCCGAGGCCGCCGCCCGCCGGGTGCGCCGCCCGCTGATCGGCGACAGCGGCCGCCTGATGATCGTGGCCGCCGACCACCCGGCCCGCGGCGCCCTCGGCGTGGGCAACCGGCGCCGGGCCATGGCCGACCGGGCCGATCTGCTGGAACGTCTGTGCACCGCGCTCTCCCGGCCCGGCGTCGACGGAGTGCTGGCCACCGCAGACATCCTGGAAGACCTGCTACTCCTCGGCGTCCTCGACGACAAGGTCGTCATGGGCTCCATGAACCGGGGAGGTCTGGCGGGCGCGTCCTTCGAGATGGACGACCGCTTCACCGGCCACCGCGTCGAGGACATCGCCCGGCTGCGCTTCGACGCGGGCAAGGTGCTGGTCCGTATCGACTACGACGACCCGGGCTCGCTGACCACTCTGGAGTCCACGGCCCGGGCCATCGACGCCATGGCGGCGGTGCGGCTGCCGCTGTTCGTCGAGCCGTTCATCTCCCGGCGCGTCGACGGCAAGGTACGCAACGACTTGTCCGCCGAGGCCGTCGCCAGGTCGATAGCCATCGCGTCCGGCCTCGGCGGCACCTCCGCCTACACCTGGCTGAAGCTGCCCGTCACCGAGGACCCGGACGATATGGCCGAGGCCCTGGAGACGTCGACTCTTCCCGTCGTCCTCCTCGGCGGTGAGGTCGGGGACGAGGCGGAGGGCACGTACGAACGCTGGCGCAAGGCACTGCGACTGCCCACCGTCCAGGGCTTGGTCGCCGGTCGCTCGCTGCTCTACCCGACCGAAGGCAGTGTGGAGACGGCGGTGGACACGGCTGTCGGCCTGTTGTGACCGACCCTGACGCGGAGGAACACCATGATGTATCACCTTCCTGCGGGAAAGGCGCTCGGCAGCCCCTACGTCGTGGACGTCACGCCCGAGAAGGCCGACGGGGACCACTCCAGCCCTCATGTGCCCCAGCTGCCGCCCGGCGGGTCGCACACCTTCGGAACAGGCGACAACGAGTGGAGCGCGCTGCCGCTGAACGGGAACTGCGCGGTCGAGGCGACCGACGATCCCGGCCACGACACCTTCCCTCGGACCGGCAGGCACGGCGTGTTCAGCGGGGTCTGCTCCCTCAACGCCATGGCGGGGCCCCAAGTCCGACCGCGCCTGGCTGATCCGCGACCACCCCCATCACGCCCGGGTCCGCGGCACCTGGCCGGACCAGCCCGTCGACACCCGCCTGCCCCTCTGCAACGCTCCCTCCAGGTGAGGTCCCGATAAGTCCATCCACCGTCCGTCTGACCGTCGCCCAGGCACTGGTGCGATTCCTGTCCCCCCAGTACACCGAGCGCGATGGCGTACTGCACCGGCTCATCCCCGGCACCTGGGGCATTCTCGGCCATGGCAACGTGGCCGGCCTCGGCCAGGCCCTCCTCCAGGCGGGCGAGGACGTCATGCCCTACCACCAGGGCCGCAACGAGCGTCCATGGCGCACGCGGCCGTCGGCTACGCCCGTCAGCTCGACCGCCTCTCGGCGCAGGCGGTGACGACGTCGATCGGCCCGGGCGAGCGCTGCTGTGATGTCACGGAGGGTCGCGTCCCCGTTGAAGAGTGGCGAGACCGAGTCCGATGATCGCCGAGGGGCTGCTTGCGCCCGTGGTGATTGGCCGGAGCTACGGTCCATTCGCGCAGGCGTCGGGCGAGGAACTCTCGCTCCGCGCTGATCTCGACCATCAAGCGGGCCCAGGCGGTGAACCCCTCGTCGGTGAGCAGGTGCGCCGCTCGACGGTTTGAGATGGCGGGCGATGGCCGACTGAGCCATCGTCGCGCCCGGCGACCTCGGAGTACCGCTGGCGGCCGTCGTCCGCCAGCGTGCCGAACTTCTCGAGCAGCCCGTTTACGGCGGTGCCCATGGCAGGGCCTGCGCGCTCGTGCACACTCTCGGGCGCTGCCGCTGGCTGGAGTGGTCCAACCTCACCGTCGCCTCTGCCGTTGCCGTGATGTACCTCAACGCCAGCGGCATCCCCGCCGACCCCACCCGCGACCGACTCGCCACCCTCGCCCGCGAGCTGAACAAGCCGTGCTGCACAGCCGTCCCCATCGCGGAACAGCTGCGCAGCTGGCGTCCGTAGACCCACCAGCCCCCTATCCGGCCCGCGGCCTCTCGGTGCCCGGCTCCGGGCACCGTCATTGCTGGAGCCGCCGCCGAGAACTACGGCACGCACAAGGCCCGGGGCCTCTGATGAAACACCGGGAGAGTGCGACCTTTCAGGCGTTCCGCCACTCGTCGGTGCCGCATCCGACCTCGTAGTGCCACCATCCCTCTGCCTGCCCCTGTGCCAGGAGGGTCTTGAGCCCGGAGAGGTCCGTGTCTGCCGCCACGGTGAGGGCCACCAGGGGGAAGTCGTCACTGAAGAGCTCGCCTCCGAGCCCGAAGGCCGAAAGTCGTTGATGGATCGCCTGGGGGCTTCTGCCGAGGGGGCCGGTGGGTACGGGCACGACACGGATGGTGCAGTTGCCGGAGGAGCTGACCCGCCCAACGGCCCAGCGGAGCCCGTCGGGGTCGCTCCGGTACCGCACCACGTCGCCTTCGGCCACTCCGTCCTGGAGGAAGGGGGCGTTCTCGATCCGGGCCGTGCAGTCTCCCAGATCCGTCGCCCACAGACCCTCGGTGTCCTGAGGGAGCCATCCTTCACGGGGCACGAACCGGAACCAGACCTTGATCTTCTCAACCACGCGATCCATGCCTGCCATCATCCCGAGGCCGATGATCCGGCGAACGACCGCCTCGGAGCCACGTCTGGAAGGCCGAACAGGACAGTTGCCGGACGACCGGAATCTGCCCTGGCCCGAGACCTCCCGGGCGCCTACCGTTCGGGTCGCTCCGTACGACACCAGACTTTCGTGATCAGAAGGGAACGAGTTTCCTATGCGCACGAGAAGCAAGTTCGTCATCGCCGTCAGCGCGGGAGCAATGGCAGTCATGGGTCTGGCCGGACCGACTTCGGCGTCCTCAGCCGCGCCGACCGCGCTCCAGTCCACCATCGCCTCCCAGGCCAGGCAAGCAGGGCTGAGCAAGAGCGACGTCGCGGCTCTGCAGAAGCAGATCGACAAACAACTCGCCGCTACTCCTGGTGGGAAGCAGACCGGTGTCAATCAGATGTCATGGCGCGGCGGCAAAGCCATCATGACCATCCCGCTGCCGGGCGAGAAGCGGGCCAGGGCGGTCGGCGAGCCGCCGCCGGGCTAGGCACGCCCAACTGCAGTTACACCTGGACTTGTCTGTACCAACACTCCAACTGGGACGGGCGATGCCTGACCTGGTCGGACTGCACCTTCGAGAACCTCGCCAACTGGGGCTTCAACGACCAGACCTCGTCCTGGCACAACAACCAGACGACCGGTACTCGGACCTGGGTCTACAACTGGACGGGCAGCTCCTGGGCCCTGCTATGGACCTCAACCGCCCGTTCGGCAAGTTCGTACGTCGGCGCCGCCAACAACGACAAGGCGGACGGCATCCGGGTCTGCTGACCGGTACGACCGGCGTCCCGCCCCACAGGGCCTGCTCGAACTGGCCCACCGCCTCATATGCCTCCGCCGCCTCCGAACCTCATTCTGAAACGATCAATTGCAGCGCGAGTACGTCACATGGAGAAGCGTCACTCGGAGAACCTCGGCGAAGGCGTGTGGGCAGAGTCCGGCCTCGGCGCTCCGACCGACATCGACCAGCTCCAACGCCGGATTGTCACGCTGGAACACGAACTCGCCGACAAAGCCGATGAGCTGGATGAGCGAACCGATGAACGCGAAGCAGTCCGGGCAGCCAACTGCGAAATGACCCGCGCCCTCAACATCGGACGAACAGGCTGACCTCTGAACGGGGGTTTTATGCGCCTTTCCTGGTGGGGGTGTGGGTGGACTCGCCCGTGAGGCCGGAGACCGGCCGACGCGTACCGCAACGCCGATCCGCTGGCCCGGACGGCCCTTGTGGGAGCAGTGGTCGCGCGGCAGAGTGGATTGGCGTGCAACCTGGTTGGAGGTGCCTTGTGACACAGGACATCCCCGCTCCCGTCCCGGTGGCGGAGTTGATCGCGCAGCGGAAGAAGTGGCACTACTACGCCCTTGACGGCTACCTCAGTTATCACGAGCTCTTACGCGCCTGGCCGGTCGTCTGGGAGGTCGAAGCAGTCGTCGAAGCCAACGATGTCCGGACCGCGACCGAGTCCGGGACGGGCACGTATGGCACCAGGTATTGGACAGTTTTCCACGCCGGCGACGCGCAGCGGGTCGCCGACGCGATCGCCGATGGCACAGCCGTGCTCCAGCCTCTGTGGCGCAGGGACACGGAGGAAGGCCGCGAGGAACAGCGGCAGCGGAGGAAGACGTTGGATCGGGAGGTCATGCGGACTCAGTTGGTCGTGACTGCGATCGTGCTGCTCCTGATGGTGGGCTTGGGCGTGCTGATTTCCCTGGATTGAGGGCAGGCGCCGCGGTCGTGCCCCGAAGCCGAGGCTTCTCTTTCTGATGGATCGGCGCCTGCGAAAGGCCCGCGGGCTCGGCCCGGGCGGTGCCGTGCGGAAGCGGTGGTCGAAGAGTCCAGCCTGTCCGTGCCGGATCGGCTTTGGTTTCGACGGGATTCATGCCCACGCCGCCCATGAGCACCATTGGTCCCACGCGACCGATGCCGCACAGCACGGGCACAGCCCACCACTCAGCCTCTTTGTATGTCGGACTCGGGAGCCGGTTCTGAGGACGGACACCGATCACGATGAGACGCCGCGGGTCCTGTACTCGACGATCTTGGTCGGCAAGGTTTCCGGGGCGTGCTGATCTTGTTCCGGACGACCTGTGGGAGCGGGTGGCCCCGTTGCCTCCACCCGCTCCCGAACGACGCCACCGGCATCCCGTGCGGTTGCGTGTTCCTGACCGAACAGCACTTGCCGGTGTCCTGTTCGTGCTGCGGACCGGTGTCGCCCGGCGGGACGTCCCGGCGGAAACCGTGGGCTGTTCCGGCGTGACGGCCTGGCGCCGGCTGCGGGACTGGACCGGGGCCGACGTCTGGCCACGCCTGCACGCCGACCTGCTTGACCTGGATTACTGCTCTGTGGACGGATCGCACGTCCGGCCCTCAACGGGGGACCACGTTGGACCCTCACCCGTCGACCGCGCCCGCCCGGGAGACGACCTGGCGGCCGTCGTCCTGGAAGCGGACGCGGGGGTACAACCCGATAGAGTGCTTCACCTGGGAAGTGCCTCCGGCGGTGGCAGGAACAAGGACCCCGATAATCCTCATTCTTGCTGGTCAGAGGCACTTTCTGCTTTCCTGGCCGCCTGCCGGACAACCCGCTTCATGAAAGCGCGAGGCTAGCCGACGGCGAGTCGAGTCGATCGGTAGACGATCGGTTCGCGATTCAGGGTGTTCAGTGCATCCCGGAATGGCTTCGTTGGCTCGTCACCAGGGTGTTCGACAGCCCGCACCAGCCAGCCGTCCCCGAGCGGGTGGGAAGCGAAAGCAGGCAGGGACGCGAGTCGCCCGCGAAGCCGGTCAGTCAGCTCCTCGCCGGAGACATAGGTCCACGGCCCGAACTCTGCTGGAAGGCCGGAGCCGGGCAAAAAGTGTGTGGACGGGTAGATTTGTCCGTAGCCGTCAAGATGCCACGCCGTCAGATGCACCAGGCTCGGGCGGAGGCCCGCCACGAGTTGTGATGTCAGAGTGAGCGCCATCTCCCACTCCCGTTCGAGTTCGTCCTCCGGCTCGTCCAGATGGATCGTCAAGTAGATCTCGCCGGAGCCATCCGGCTCGAAATCGCCGAGACCTACTTCGATTGAGGAGCTGAGCGCCGGGTGAGCAGGATGAGTGAGGAACACCGTCATGACCTCCCCCTCCCCGCCGAGGAAGCGGGTACTGCGGGTATCACTCGGCCGGAAGCCTTCGCCGGCGAAGGTACTCAATGCGGCGACGGCTCTGCGCAGCACAGCGCTCTCGGTCTCGTTGGCCGAACCCATCATAAGTACCAGCTTACTGCCCGCTGCGTATGAGCCACCCATGCCAATCACTCCTTTGAGATCACGTTGATGCCAATTTTGCTACCCGGCTCTTTGGCCTTCTCGATGACCTCACGGAACGCCTCCTGTGAACATGCATCGAGGCTACTGAACTCGGGCCAATCGATGATGTCTGCCCAGCATATTTACCACGACCGCCTTCTATCTGCCCGGTCAGCTGGACATTCAACTTCATGACCAAATCTCTCCTGCAGTCGGAACTGAGGTTGCCGGTCACGTGCTTGTATTCGACCAAGAAGTGCTGGGACCGGCCGTCGACGCTCATCCGGGCGGTGTAGTCGATGCGTTTCTTCTCGACCTTCACCTCGACTCCGATGAGTTCGCCGTTGTTTTTGAGGAAGTGGACCATGGATTCCATCTGCTTGCGGATGCCCATGTTAAAGGGCCGCTGCCTGTTGGCACCTTTCTCAAGAGATTTCGCAGGAACATCGGGGGTTCCCGCGAGATCCGGCGCTTCGTCTCGCTTCAGCTTGTTCCGGTAATCGGCGATCGTGGCGCGATATACATCGATCACCTCCATGTCGGCCCGTAAGATGCCCGCGCCCTTCAGCACCAGTTCGCCCCGGTCGACGTGCACCATCGGGAAGCTGCGCTCGTCAGCCGATCCCAAACCACTGGAACGTTGGATCTGAAGGAATGAGCATTCCTCGCCCTTAGCGGAACTATCCGCTGTCCGTCCGCACGCCGTAGCCAGACAGATCCTTGGGAACGCAGCCGACGGGTTCCCCGAGCCGGCCCCGGCCTGCCGCCAGGCCCGGCCACCGCACTGCCGCCGCTCACCCGCCCAGCCAAACCAGCCCGGCTGCCCGCAGGAGCCGTTTGCGTATTTCGATCACGTGGCGCCGCGTGATGCGGTAGCACCGGACCCTACACCAGCGCGCCCGCAAGCCCCGGCGCAGGCCGCCCACTTCCCGGCGAGCCGGCACCTACCTGTCGCCCGCGTCCTGGTAGGCCTTGAGCGCGTCGGCCAGAGGACCGGGGGCAGCTTTGCCCACCGGGCCACGTCCTGCGGCGGCACCCCGCCGTTCACGGCCGCCACGACAGTGTGCTGCAGGGCCTTGTTGATCAGGTCGGCGCTGTGCCCGAGGATGCGGAGCAAATGCCGGGCCACGTCCGCACTCGAACCGGTCTGTGCCCCGCGCAGCTGGATGAGCTGCTCCTGAGCGCCGTCGACGAGGCTGCTGATCTGGGCACGCTGTTCGACGGGCACCACCGCCCGCCACATCTTTCCCGAGCCGGGTGCCTTCTTCTCCTTGCCCAGCACCCGCAACTGCCGGGCTATGGTGACAGGTTGGTGTTCCCGGCGCAGCTACCATGGATCGTTGTCGTATCCGCCGGCCTCACCGGGCCTGCTGTCCCCGCCCCTGCGGCGCCGGCGGATGACACTGCCCATCCAGGCGATCAGCGGACGCCGTGGTCGGCCGCTGCCAAGGGCCCCAGCCACAGACGCCTGACCCGCTCCCGAGCCGGCGGCAGAACATCCCGTCAGCGGGCAGCGCCCGAGGCCGCCCCGCACCGACCTCGACGGCCTCCTGTTCACCCCGGATGTGCCGCTGTCTCTGGAGGATTTCCGCCGGCGGGCGGGAGAGGTCACCCGGCGCGATGCATGGATTGTCGAAGGGAACTTCTCCAAGCTCGCCAGTATCGGTGCGCTGCCGCTGACGGTGGCCCGTGCGGCGGGCTGCCGGGTCGCCTACCTGCCCGGTCCGTGGATGCGCCGGGCCGCCGACCTGCACCCGGGCGAGGCCAAGACCATCGCCCGCGACGCGTTCGTGATCGCCGAGACCGCCCGGTCCTTGCCGCACACCCTGCGCGCGGTGGACCGTGACGACGAGACGCTGGCCGAGCTGACCATGCTCACCGGCTACGACCACGACCTGGCCGGCGAGGTCAACCGCACTACCAACCAGCTGCGCGGTCTGCTCTCCCGGATCTATCCTTCCCTCGAGCGTGTGCTCGGCCCGCGCCTGGCCTGCCCCTACGTTCAGGCCCTCCTGTCCTCGGAAGGCTCCCCGGCCAGGCTGAAAAGACTCGGCCGGACCCGCTGCGAGGCCCTGCTCAAGACGCACGGCTCGCGCAAGGCCCGCCCCCTCACCGCCGAGATCTACCAGGCGCTCGCCGAGCAGACCCTTGCCGTTCCCGGCACCGGGGCATCCGCGCTGATCGTGCCCGGCCTGGCCGCCCGGCTCACCGGCCCGTGCCAGTTTCACGCGTGAAAGTGACCGGAGATCCCGGGCCTGGGGCCGGTGAGCATGTCGCGAGTGCCGACGGCGCCCAACGATATGCGTTCGGTCAACGCCCCGCGTCGATGCCGGGCGGGTGTTCTGCGCTGGGGTCACCTGCCGTGTCGTTGCCGGGGAGAGGCTGGCGGTGACTTGTCCCGAGTTCGAGGACTCGGGCGTACGTTACCGGCCCTTACGCATCCACGGCCACCGCGAGCGGGGCTGCGGCTGTCTCGGCGGGCCCTGCGCTCCTCCCGGGTTCGTCTGCGGCTGCGAATGCCTGGCGGGGGAGTTCGCTGCGGGCGGCGAGCAGCGCGGCGAGGGACTGGGCGTGAGCCGCGTCCAGCGTGACGGTCAGCAGAGCGGGCCGAGCTGGTGGACCCGGTGCCCGGTGAGGCTGTGCGCGGTGAGGCCCGCCGCAGGCCGGTGCTCAGCATGGCCGGCTCCTCCACGCGGTCGGTCCGGCCGGACGGCGGGATTGCGGCCGAAGCGTGCTCGACGCGTTCGCGGAGCGCGGCGACGGCGTCCGGGACGACCTCCAGGAGCTCGGCGGCCTCCGGGCCGATCTCGGACGGCGCTCCGGCGAGCACCTCCAGCGCCGTGGCCGCGTCCTCGACGGCGCCGGAGCTCCACCGTTCGTGTCCGGCGGCGTCGGCGAACGCACACACCGCCATCACCGCGCGCTCGGCCGGAGGGTCCAGGGAGGTGGAGTGCTTCATCAGGCTCCGGGCCGGGGGACTTCGCGGGCACCTTTGTCACCGGAAGGCCAGCGGTACGTCACTCTTGTTGCCGGGCGCGAACGGTTTCACGGTCCGGCCTGGTCGCCATGGTCGCCGACGGCGTGGTGCGGGGCCAGGTCCAGGCGTACCGCAGGATGAGGGCGAGAAGGATCACTTCCAGTGCGACGCCAAGGCCGTAGAAGTACTTCCAGGACTCGCCCACCGCGTTGAATGCCGCGAAGGGGATCTGTATCGAGGCCACGATGAGGTTCGTGATGCGGTTCGCCCGGGCGGGCAGCGTCATCGACAGCACGACCATGAGGATCGGGATCGCCATGAGCACGAGGAAGGTGGTCAACAGCGTCTGGCTGATGTCGAACTCCCAGACGATGCCGACCTCGATGTCATCGATGACGCCGGGCTTGAAGAAGGCGAGAATGTCCACGTAGACGTACAGGAACATCAAGCTTGTCCACGCTGCGGCGAGCTTGGCTCTCACCGGGATCGGCTGGTTGTCCAGTGCGGGCGTGGTGGGTTGACGCGGCCTCATCGTGGGCTCCGTTGGTGTGGTGAGGACTGGTGGGCCCACGATCGCTGAGCCCGGCGGCGGGCACATCGGCGTCGAGGCCGGACCCGCCTCGGCCGTTGGGATAAGCCGCGTCTCGTTCTTTCGGCCGGTCTCCGACGCCTCGGCGGCCCCTAGGCTGGGTGTATGACCACCAATGCCCTGAGCTCGCTGTGGGCCGAGCCCCGCGCCACGGACGCTCCCGAACGGGTATCGCGCGACTGGGTGCTGGTCGGGGTGTTGATGGTGACGGCGCTGCTCGAAGGAACCCTCCGGGACGACGTCGCCTGGCGGCCGTTTGCGACGATCGTGGCGGTCGGACTTGCGCCGGTGCTGCTGTGGCGGCGTACCCATCCGTTGGCCTGTGTCGTGGTGGCCTTCGGCACCGCGATGGCGTTGGGACTGGCGAGCCTGCTGGGCGGGGCCCCGAGCGTGGGCCTCGACACGATGATCTACTTCCTGGTGCTCGTCTACGCGCTGGTCCGCTGGGGGGCAGGGCGCGAGATCGTGATCGGACTGGCGGTGGTGGCGGTCGCTGCGGGAGTCGGTACGGTCGCCGACTCCACCGGGCCGGCCGACGTCATCGGCGGATTCGGCGTTCTGGCGGCGGCGTCGTCGGGCGGGGCGGCGTTCCGCTACCGCGCCGAGAGCTGGCGCCGGGCGTTGGACCAGAGCCGCAGCCAGGAGCGGGTCGGCCTCGCGCGCGAGCTGCACGACATCGTCGCCCACCACGTCTCGGCGATCGCTGTGCAGGCGCAGGCGGGCCGGGCGATCGCCGGGCAGCGTCCTGAAGCGGCGCTCGAGGCACTGGTGGTCATCGAAGGGGAAGCGTCGCGGACGCTCGCGGAGATGCGGGCGATGGTCCGGGTGCTGCGCGACGGAGCGCCGGCGGAGTGCGCCCCCCAGCCCGGCGTTGCCGACCTGGTGTCCCTCGCCCGACGCACCCCGGTCCCGGTCGTCGACGTGGAGTTGCCGGATGACATGGACGAACTTCCGCCCCAGGTCGACGCGGCGGTCTACCGGCTGGCGCAAGAGGCGCTGACCAACGCCCTGCGGCACGCCCGCAACGCCTCGCGTGTGGAGATCCGGGTCGTAGAGGGCGCGGGAAGGCTGCGACTACGCGTGAGCGACGACGGACAGATCGACCCGGCACGGTTGGTGAAACACGGCTTCGGGCTGCTGGGGATGACCGAGCGCGTGCAACTGCTCGGCGGCACGCTGCGTGCCGGGCCAGTGCCCGAGGGCGGGTGGACGGTCGACGCCGAAATGCCGACGAGGGTACGCCGATGACGGTACGTGTGCTGGTGGCCGACGACCAGGATCTGGTGCGCACCGGCCTGTCGATGATCCTTGACGCGCAGCCCGACATCGAGGTCGTCGGCCAGGCCGCCGACGGCCACGCCGCCGTCGAGCTGGCGCACCGGCTCCGCCCCGACGTGTGCCTGGTCGACATCCAGATGCCCGGTCTCGACGGCATCGAGGTGACCAGGCTCCTCGCAGGGCGGGGCGTCCCGGACCCGATCGCGGTAGTGGTGATCACGACATTCGACCTCGACGAGTACGTCCAGGGCGCGCTCCGGGCCGGCGCCCGGGGCTTTCTGCTCAAGGACGCCGGGCCGGCGCTGCTCGTCCAGGCTGTCCATGCCGCCGCCGTGGGCGATGCCCTGATCGCGCCGAACATCACCCGGCGGCTGCTGGCCACCCTCGCCGCCAGAGAACCCTTGAGCCGACGGACCCAACCGATCGAGCCGCTCACCGAACGCGAGGAGGAGGTGCTGACGCTGGTCGCCCGTGGCCACACGAACGCCGAGATCGCCGCCGAACTGTTCATCGGCTTGACGACCGTCAAGACCCACGTTGCCAGCCTGCTGACCAAAATCGGCGCCCGAAACAGGGTCGAGATCGCGATGTGGGCGTACGACACCGGCCGGGTGGGGGCCTGAACCCGGATCCACCGCGCTGTAGTTGGTCTCTGGACGACGAAACGAGAAGAGGTGCCTGCTGATCCTGGGAGAGGGCCAGGAGCAGGACACACCCAGGGGCGCCGCCGAGCCGGCGCTGCCCCACTTCGGATTCTGCTGCAGCCCGCGTTCGGACGGGTCGTGGAGCCGCCGGTCGATCAGGACCGGCGGGCGCAGCCACGTCCCGTGCTCTTCCCAGTGCTGGCCGATCGTCCGGGGGCGGACCGTGACCCAGTGGACCGGGTTCTCGGCGAAGTCCTCAATACATCCGGCATCGGACGCGCCGGTCGGCATCGCGGTGAAGCCCGCAGCGGGGATCACCGGTGCTGACGGCAGTCCGCCGCAGGAGTCGTCCCGGTACGAGCGGGCCCGGGTCGCGAGCCTCGCCGTGCAGAACGCGATCCGTGCCGCCCGTATCCCGCCCGTTCCCGTTCCGGACGATGCCCCGGCCGCGTCGGCAACCGCGCGCACTGGCGGCCAGGACCGGGCGGCGGACTTGCCGCACGGTGTCGACCATCCGGGCCGGGACGCCGTGCTCATTCCGGGGTGGCGGGCCGCTGCCGTTCACGCCCATCAGCAAACGGCGATGCCGCAGGAGTATCTGGAGGGCCGTACGACCGACCCGGCGACGTGGATGCGCACGCCTGAGCGCCTTGCTCATCGCCGCTGACCGGAGCGTGGGCCCCCGGCTGCGGGGCCTGCAGGCGGGGCGGCTCCGCGAGCCTCCCGGCGAACGCCCGGCGTGCCCTTTGTGCCCGGCGCGCACGGCGGTGGCCCGGCCGTGAGCACGCGGCGTTCGACGGCTGCGGGCGTGCGGGAATGAGGCGGGTGGGTGAATCAGGCGGTGGCGCCATGGCGCGTGGCCGCCGCCACGATGTGGTGGCGGGTGACACGGCCGATCTCGTGCCAGAACGGCTTCGCCGTCAGATAGGCCCCCAGCGTGGAGAGAACTCCGAGGGAGACGTCGACGCTGATCCGGCCCTGCTTGGCCCAGTAGACGTCCTGCAGGTCCAACAGGAGTGCGAATTCGTCGCAGATGAGGGCGGTGCCGCAGCCGTACGCGGCCGCGACGCCGGGGTGCCCCACCGCGCGCTCGTCACCGCGTACGGCGATCAGGCCCACGCCCGCGAGGGTGGCGATGCCGATGTTGTAGTGGTGTAGGTGTTCGCCACCGGCGGAGACGTTGCCCCACGGCAGCCAGCCGCCCCGGATGCCGTGCGTGATGACGCGGACGGTGCCGAAGGTGGCCCCGAAGGAGATCCAGGTGATCAGCAACGACCGTTGCAGCGGGGTCAGATGCCGGTCCGCCGTCTCACGCCATCTGGTGACGAGCAGAGGGCGGCCCAGGTCCCGGTCTCGGCGGCGTGCTTCGGTGAGTCTCATGGCTGACCGGCCTCCCACGCCGAACCGGCATCCTCGAACGGCGTGAGAGCCATCCAGTACACCGCCACTGGTGTGCGTTGTCGACGTTAGGCGCGAGGCGCCCGTCCCGCATGCCCGCCCGGGCCGCTCGGGTGACGGCGACGCGCGCCGGCCCGGCCGGCTCGCCGTCGTACGGGTTCAGCCGTGCTCGCTCCCGTTTTCGAGGACACTGACGACGCGCACCCACTGGACGGTCTGCTCCGGATCCCGCGCACGCACATCAACACCGCCGGCCCCATCCAGGTCGCCCCGCCCGTCGAAGCCGACGACGACCACATCGTCGGACTGCAGGTCCTCGCGATGGACTTCGTCGGGCATCTCGCCGCCGAGCAGCTCGACCGCATCGACGGACGCTTCGAACCGGACGAGGCCGAGCTGATCGGCGCCCTGACCCACGAAGCCGTCCTGCCGCCGGCGCGCGCCCGGGTCCTGGCCGATACCTTCGGGTACTTCCGGCTGGGGGAACTCGACGCGGCCATGTGTATCGCGCTGCCCCAGGTCGAGCAGATCCTCAGACAGCTCCTGCGCCTTCGAGTCCCGATCGTGTCCGTGGCCAGGGGATCTCCTGGAGATACTCCTCTGGAGTCGGTACTGCGTCTGGGAAGTGCTGGAGGATCTCCCGGACCAGCGGGGCATCCGCGGTGCAGAGGTCCCAACTCGTGCTGTCGAACTCCCGCAGCACCACCTTCAGCTGATTGCCTGCGTACCCCGCGAAGTCCGCGTCAACAAACTGAAGGTCCGGCGCGACCAGGGCCAGTAGCTCCAGGGTGCCGATCCCGGCACCGGAGGAAGCCTTCTCGATCTCGGCAGACCTGGTGACCAGACGAGCGTCGTCGATCTGTACCGTCCAGGTGAGGCCGAGACCAAAGCTTCCGAGGCGCACAAGGAGTTCCGCCGGCGTGACGTAGTACCGATCGGAGGCGTGGTGTTGCGATTCTGGTCGCTACTCGAGGACGCAGCCCGCCGGATGATGCTGGAGCGCAGCGCAGACTGGTGCGAGTGGCGGGCCTGGGAGATGCAGTACGGCATCCTGAACCGCCCTGTGTCGGGTGGAGACTCGATTCCATGTAAGGATTGAGTCATGGCACGACCCTCCCGTTACCCGCTTGAGCTGCGCCGTCGCGCGGTGCGCATGGT
>NZ_JBITFN010000031.1:0-68539 GCF_044456085.1 Streptomyces sp. NPDC051018 | reverse complement strand
GGGGGGGGGGGGGCGCGCCCCGCCCGGGGGGGGGGGGCGCCCGGGGGGGGGGGGGCGCGCCCCCCCCCCCCCCCCCCCCCCCCCCCCCCCCCCCCGCCGCACTGGTAAGAACGGTCCACAGCGGTCAACACGGGCGATGGAGTGCCTCAGCAAACCGCACGTCGCATGCACCGATCTAGCGCCTGACCTGCAGATACCCGAATCTAGATCATGGGATTCCCAAGCTCAGAGCGCGAGTTCGATTCTCGTCACCCGCTCCATACGGAAACCCCCAGGTCAGAGACCCGGGGGTTTGTTGTTGTCTAGACCACTTCAGGCGTCGCGTGCCCGTTCCGTGCCCGATGCCCGCTCAACGGGCACGCGACCGGCCGCTCTTGCCCGCGCGGCACTGACCATGTCATCGAGCCCGGCGGCAACCTCCCGCTGACGTTCGGTGTCGGAATGCTGGTAGATCAGCGCCGCCTTTTCGGACGACTGTCCGGCCCGGACCATCGTGTCCTTCAGCGTCGCGCCGGACCGGGTCGCGAGGGTGTGACCGGTGTGCCGGAGGTCGTAGAACCGGAAGTCGGCGGGGAGTCCGACGCGAGTCCTTGCCTTGCTCCACTTCCGCCCGAACGTGGACCTCCGGAACGGCTTCCCCCGCTCCCCCACGAACAGCAGCCCGTCCGCTGTCTTCTCCGCGTACCAGGCCAGATGCCGTTGAAGATCCACACGCAGAAAGGCCGGCAGAACCACCACACGCTTGCCCGCATCGGACTTGGTCGGTCCCTCAGCCCGCCGACCGGACGTCAGCTCAGGCGCGGCCATCCGCACCCGAACAGTCAGCTCCTCCAGGTCGACATCCCTGCGCCGCAGCCCGGCAAGCTCCTCCGGCCGCATCGGCCCGTACGCACCGAGAAACACCATCAGCCGCCAGCGCGGCCCCAGAGCATCAGCGAGCCCGTCCACCTGGTCCACGGTCGCGATCTGCCGCTCAGCCGCCGACTCCTTACCCGCACCACGAATCCGGCACGGATTCCGCCGGATCAGCTCATCATCGGCAGCCGTCTCCATGACAGCCTTGAGCAGCCGGTACGACTTGGCCACCGTCGTCTCACCAGTCGCCTTACGCCGCTCCGCACGCCAGGTACGAACGTGCGGGGGTGTGATCTGATCAAGGTCCACTTTCCCGAAGGTGGGCAAGATGTGGAGCCGGAGCAGTCGCCGGTACAGCTCCTCCGTCGTCGCCGACAGGCCCCGCTCATCGACCCATTGCACGGCGTACGTCCCGAAGTCGATGGCGCCCGCATCAGGGTCCAGCCATTCGCCCTTGCGGATGTCGGTCTGTTGCTCCGCGAGCCAGTCATCAGCGTCCCTGAGCGTCGCGAAGGTGTTCGGCGCGGGATGGTCGACGCCGTCCGGACCGAGGTAGCGCGCCTGATAGCGGCCGGAGGGCAACTTCCGGATGCGCCCGAACCGGCGCTTCTTCTTCCCCATCAGGCAGCCCTCCCGTACCGCTTCGACCGGCGACGGACGAGGGGCTGGACGGTGTTGCCCTGGATGTAGCCCGCCAGGGCGGATGCGGGGATGCGGACGTGCCGACCGACCTTGACGAAGGTGATCCGCCGTTCGGCGATCAGGCGACGGGGGAAGCGCTCGGTGGTGCCGAGCAGTTCGGCGACCTGGGCCACGCTGAGAAGTCGCTCGGTCATCGGGTGGGATCTCCTTCCGTGCCGGGGGCGGGTTCAAGGGATGCGGCGAGCCATTCCTCAGCGCCGGTCAGGCCGGTTCCGGCGAAGGCCCAGTGGGAGAGGACGAGCGTGGTGGGAGTCGGAGCGGCCGGGTCCTCGCCACGGGCGAGTGCTGCTCTGAGTCGCTGCCATTCGGTACGCGCCCGGCGGAGGGTGCCGAGGGTGGTGGAGTATCGGCGGGTTTTGGTGGAGAAGTGGCCGCGGAAGCCGAGCATGTGAGCCCAGGCCCGGAGGCGGAGGTGTTCCAGGGACTTACGGGCCCCGAGCGCCCAGCACGTGCGGATCATCCGGCGGGCATGGTCGGTCAGGTCGGTGGTGGCGAGTTCGGCCAGGAGCCGGATACGGCGGTCGAGGGTGCCGGTGGCGGTTTCGGCGCCCTTGGTCGCGTACTTGGCGATGTACGCGGCAACGGCCCGGTCGGACAATTCCGTACCGCCCTCGAAGTCGGCAGACCGGATCACGCGTACATCGAGCTGACGCCCGAAGGCGAAGACATACGACCGTCCGTCGATGACCGGGCCGGTGATCCGGGCGGCTTGTGCGGCGGTGCGGATCGCGTCGGTGAGGAGTTCGGCGGTGGCCCAGGCCGGGGGTGGGGTGTTGCCGCCGCCGGTTCCGTCGAGGCGTACGACGGCATGGAAGTGCACTGCCCCGCGCCGCTGGTACTCGGCGACCTTGGCGAAGGAGACGCGGGCATGGTGACGGAAGTCGCGCTGGGTGAGCCCCGCGCGCTTGGCGATCTCCCTACGGAGGTGGATGGAGAACCGCCGCCAGAGCATCCCCGCATGTGCGTTCCACAGGACAGCCGCTTCGTAGTCGTACGTGTCTGGGTCGAGCGGAGTGCCCAGGGCCGGGTCATCGGGTGCGTGGGCAGCTCCGCAGCGGCAGGCCGGACGCCCCGAGGGACGGTTGTGGACCGGGCCGAAGCCAGGCGCCGTGAAGGTGGCGAACACCCGAGGGTGGGTGCCCACCGCCTCAGGAGTGCCCTTGCCGCCCCGCAGCCCGGCCGAGATCAGCTGGTACGTATCCCGGCGGTAGACCTCCGCACAGGACGCGCACCGGGTCGTACGGCGGTTGTTGCAGCGGACGAGGAGCTGTCCGGCGGGCAGGTCCTTGGAGTCGAGCTGCCGGAGGACGGGGCCGATCTCGCCGGTTCCGGTGTCGAGGCGGTGTTCCGTGCGGTGGCCGGTCAGCCGGATCGGGCGGGTGCAGCCGCCGAGGGCGGAGAGCTGACGCATCAGGCCGGGCAGTTGGCCGTAGGTGGCGAGGCGGTTGAGTTCTGCGAGCGGGGGCGGGGTGTCGCGGGTGAAGATGGTTCTCTCCTCTGTCTGGCGTGTGCCGGGCGAAGGGGATGGGCCCGCCGGGGCGGCGGATGCTTGGCGGTATCAGGGCCGCCCCGGTGGGCCGTCAGCGGCGGTCGTCGCCGTTGACGATGTCGACGCCGGTACGGGTGCCGGAGTCGATCGCGGGCGCGAGGAAGGTCTCGTTCAGGTAGAAGCCGAAGAGTGCGACGACGGCGACGACCCAGAGGCGGACCCCGAGGAACTTGATCGCGGCCCAGGCGATGACGCCCAGGACCAGGACGAGCGGCAGGCTTACGGTCATGGCTGTCTCTCCTCAGCGGGCAGGGCAGCGGTGGGTACGGGCCGCGAGTTCGGCGGCAGCGCGGGAGTCGTAATCAGCGGAGAAACCGCAGCGCGGAGCCGTACAGGCAGCCGTGTGCTTCTCCCGGCCACGGCCGTCGTACAAGCTGCCGACGTGCACGGGCCCGATCCGGACCAGGTTCGTGAAGCGCTTGGGGCGCAAGGCCCCTCCTTTCAGGTGAGTTGTGCGGCGATCCGATCGGCGAGGACGGCAGGGATGCCGAGCCGGGTGCGCAGGGTGTCGGCGTCGATGGGGTGGCCGGTTCGGGCTTTGTGGGCGGTGGCCACCTTCCGGGCGTGTTCCATCAGCGCGGCCGGTGTGGGGGCGGACGGCGGACCGGGAAGCGGCTCCGGTACGGGTTCGTGTGTGTCCGGCGCCGGGTCATGAGCGAGCAGCGTCCCGCCGAGGAAGGCGATGGCAGGCCATCCGGCGACGAGGATGCGCAGCCAGTCGGGTACGTCGTCGAGGTCGAGGAGTCCGGCGGTGGCGACGTTGGCCCCGAGCGAGGCGACCAGTGCCGTGACGAACCAGCACCAGCCGGATACGGCAGCCTGCCCGGAGCGCAGCCGACGCCAGGACGCGACGAGCAGCAGGTCGACCGAGACCGGGTAGGCCCATGCCTTCCAGCCGTGTTGTCCGGCGGCTTCTGCCAGGTCGTGAAGGTGGGCGAAGGACAGGGCACCGGCGATGACGGCTTGGATCAGTACGGCGTCGATCCGGGCCAGGTGGCGGCGCAACGCGGGGGCTCCTTTCGGTTCCGGGCATGACGGGGTAGGGCGTCGGCGAGAGGGCCGGATTCGGGGGGTGGGTTCAGCCGGTGGCGGGGCGCGGCTTGATCAGAGGAACCAACGCGGGAGCGAGGTCGGGCACGACGGGCCGGAAGTGCTTCAGCGCGGGCAGGTCCGGTACAAAAGCTGCGGACTCACGGCAGACCGTGGAAGCGTCGGCGAGGGAGAGGTACGGCGTACGGATGCGGGACCAGCCGCCGGAGGTGTCCCCGGCGACGGCGAGGCCGGGTTGTTCGGGTGCGATGGAGCAGGCCACGGCGACGGCTTCCGGGGCGATGTCGCCGAGCGCCATCTTGGCCGAGGCTTCGTCGTTCACGCGGTGGCAGACGCGGCCGGTGAGCTGGGCCCGGAGCATCGTGGCCCCCTTGCCCAGCTCCGCGCCGAAGCGCTGGCCGCAGACCTCCAGATAGATCCCCGCCGCACGGCCGAGCTGAGCAAGGCGGATCAGGTGGGTGACCATCTCGTCCCGCCGTTCCTCGTCCCTCTTGGTCGCGGTGAGGAAGAGTTCGGCCACCTCGTCGACGACGAGCACGACCGGCACGGGCCGTATCTCATCCGGCAGCCCCCACACGTCCGACGTGATGCCCTCGCCGTCGCCCTGGTGGGCCTTGATCAGGTCGTACCGGTCCTCCATTTCCCTCACGAGCACGGGCAGCAGTTCGGCCGCTTCCGCCGGATCGGTCGCCAGCGCCGACAGCCGAGGAGCGAACGGCGCCAGCTCCACACCCCGCTTGCAGTCGATCCCCACCAGGGCAACCGGCTGCCGGGCGAGGCCAGCGACCAGGTTGCGGAGGTACATCGACTTGCCGGACAGCGTCGCGCCCAGGGTGAGTTGGTGCGGGATCGCCAGGTAGTCCCGTACAAATGCGGTCGCGTCCTCACGGAGGGCAACGGGCAGCCGCAGCGGCCGGGCGGGCGCGGGCTTGGGCATCCGTACCGTCCGCAGTACGTCGTAGCCGACGAGTCGCAGCTCGACGAAGCCCGGCCCGGCCAGGGCGACATGCACGCCGTGAACGCCCCACGCGTGCCGGAGCCGTTCGGTGGACGCGGCGACGTCGGCCGGTTCCTGGCCGGGAGCGAGGCGGATACGGAACCGGAGTCCCGTCCGCGTCGGCCGGACGAGGCCCCGGCGAGGCGGTACGGGCCGCACTTCCCGTCGCGTCGCCGCCCGTACGGCGAGGACCCGCAGCCGGGAGGGCTGGACCGTCAGGCCGCAGGAGTCCATCACCGAGCCGTACGAGACGATGACCCGCGCGAGTGCCAGCGGCAGCCCGAGGACCGGCCAGTACAGGGCCGGGTACCGGGTCCGTACCGTGGCCGCCCCGATGCCGAGGGCGACGAGTACGGCCAGGCAGACCGGTATCAGCGGCTCGGACATTCAGGCCCCCGCGCCGAGTACGGCAGGCATTGCCCCGGCGGTGACCGCAGCCGCACGGTAGGCGATGCCGTGCCGCGCCTGCCCGTTGAACACGGAGTCCCACGGCCGGGCGACCAGGCCGGGCAGCGAGACCGGCGAGCCCAGAGCCAGCCCATCGGTGATGCCGCTCTCCGGGATGGTGACGTGGACGAGCGCGGACTCGCCCTCGTCGATGTACACGACGCCGATCTTCATCAGCGACTCTCCGCTCTCGGCATCCTTGGCGATCTCACCGGTCTGCCGGTCGCGGATCTTCGGCTCGGGTGTCTCGGTCAGCAGGATCGTGGCGGTGGAGGTGTCGACTCGGATGGAACGCACGGGATCTCTCCTTGGGATGACCCCCACCAAGCATCTAGTCATCTAGACAAGATGCGGCGGGAGTTAAAGACATGCAGGAACGCCGTCCCCTGTGCCATACATCTTGACCACTCGTCTATACGAGTATGGGTGTTGGTGTGTACGAGTTCCGCGAAGGCCGCCTCCTGAAGGTGCGTCAGCATCCCGTGCCGTCCCGCGTGTCAGTTGGCGGGAAGGTGGTAGTTGAGGATGTACGCGTCGGACGCCATGACGGTGTCGCAGACCTCCACGGCCCGCCCCTTCGTGTCGAACGCGGTGCGGATCAGATGGAAGACGGGTACGCCCGAGGCCAGTTGCAGTGTCTTGACCTCCTGGGGCGAGGGCATCCGGGCCCGGATCTCCTCGTCGAAGTGGTCGAGGGTGTGGCCGAGTTCTTCCAGACGGGCGTAGATGCCGCCGGGTCCCGGGTTGGGCTGGGCGATCGGGGTGTCACGGGCGATGTCGAGCGGGAGGTACGAGGTGGCGAACTCGACCGGACGGCCGTCGAGCAGGTAGCGGCGGCGCCTCGCGAGTACGCGTCGGGGTGCGCCGAGCCGGGTGGAGATGTCCGTACTGGGCCGCTCCTCCTTCACTTGCAGGTTGTCGACTTCCGGACGGCTGCCCGCCTCGTCGGCCTCCACGATGAAGGCGGATTTCCCCTGCTCACGGTGGCGCCGGGCGAACCGGTTGGAGGCCAGCCGCCGGACCGGCGGACGCGGTCGTACGAAGACGCCCTTGCCGTGTTCGGAGGAGGCCAGGCCCTCGCTCTGGAGCAGGGCGAGAGCGTTGCGGACGGTCATCCGGGAGACGCCGAAGTGCTCGACCAGCTCGGATTCCGAGGGCAGCTTGGCACCCTCGGCGAAGCGCCCCTTGTCGATGGCTTCCCGCAGATGGTCGGCGATCTGCCGGAAGACGGCCCGATCGCTGGTCGGGTCCAGCGTGCCGAGCAGGCCGGACGGGAGAGCGGTCATGGTCACTCCTTTGGTTATCTAGACAAGAGGCTGAGTGCTGTTGCTACGGTGATGAGCCTAGTAAGCCGTATCTGATGAGGAACACCGAACGTGACCACTGTCGAGCGCCCCCATTCCGTGAGCGTCGCCGGGGTGATCGTGGACGACCACGGCCGCGCCCTGCTGATCGAGCGACGCGACAACGGCAAGTGGGAGCCGCCCGGCGGTGTCGTCGAGGCGGGGGAGACCCTTCCCGACGCCCTTCAGCGCGAAGTACTGGAGGAGACCGGTATCAAGATCGCCCTTCCGGCGACCCTTACCGGTGTCTACAAGAACATGACGGGCCTGATCGTCTCGCTCGTCTTCCGCTGCCACGCCATCGAAGGCCAGCCGACCACCGGCGACGAGACCAGGGCACTGCGCTGGGTCACGCGCGACGAGGTCGCCGCACTGGCCGACGAGGCGTACGCGATCCGGGTTCAGGACGCGCTTGACGCCGTGTCCCCGCCCGCCGTACGCGCCCACGACGGCGTGAAACTCGTCTAGCACACACCCACGGTTCATGGCCGCCCACCAGCGTAAAGGAACTTGTATGCACGAGTATATGAGTCAGGTCCGGGTCTGGGGCCTGACTTGCCCGGGATTCCGGGAAGAGGTCAGCCGGGCGCGCCGATGGGCCTGCGACATCCTCAGCGGACATCCGAGCGCGGACGACATCGCCCTGATCGTCAGCGAGCTGGGCACGAACGCACTCCGCTACACGGCCAGCGGCCGGGCGAACGGCCTCTTCCATGTGAGCCTGGCGCTCTCCGCGCACGTGGTCGCCGTGTCCGTCACGGACGGAGGCGACAGCGAGACCATCCCGGAGGCGACGGCGGCGGACGACCTGGCGCTCAACGGTCGGGGACTCGACATCATCACCGCACTCGCCCACGGCTTCGCCGTCCACGACACCGGCCAGGGCCACACCGTCACCGCGGAATTCCACACCGACCGCCCCGGAGGGCACCCGTGGTGACGACCAGCGCCTTACCCCTCGTACCGACTCCCGGACATGGCCACGGGCACGGCTACTGGTGCGAGGCCACCGCCATCACCGCCGTCCCGGGCCACGCCATCCCCCTCAGCACCCACCAGGCCCGCAGCCCCCGCCTCGCACTCCGCTGGCTCCGCGCCCGCGTCCAGGACGTCACCGAACAGCTCGACCCCCCGTACGCGGCGCCGGCCCACCACTGGCTCACCGACGAACCCGAACACGACCGCGCCCGGACCCTGCTCGCCCACGGCGGTACGTATACCCTCACGCTCCACGACGAGTCAGCCCGCTTCATACTCTCCGCCCGACCCACCGGGAACACACGATGACCGATCCCCTGCTCACTCCCGGCTACTGGTGCGAGTGCTGGACACACGATCTCGGGACGGGCGCCCCGCCCGCCCTCGTCGGCTCCATCGACGTCGAGACGGCGACCCAGGCCGTCCGCTGGATCAGAGTTGCCCTGCGAACTCTCGTCTCCGCCCTCGAACCCGAACCCTTCGAGCGGGCATGGGACTGGCTCTCCCTGGAGTACGCCACCACGGTTACGACCCTCACAGCAGGCAAGCCGTGCGCCCTCACCATCACCCACGCCCGAACGACCATCCAATGGACCGCCCGCCCAGTCCACTTCGCGAAGCTCGCCCACCGCCGGGGCGTCAACCTCCCAGCCTGCGCAGAGCAGTTCACCCAGCCCACACGGCCGACTGAGTAACAACTTTCCCTACGGTTTCAAGGCGCCTCGCTCCGCTCGCCGCTCGCGGCCCGGCGCTTGCCGCCGGGCCCGACGCTCCTGTCTACGCCCCGCTCCGGGCCCGGCACGCCGGGCCGCGTGGTGCAGCGGGTGCGGGCAGTTGGGTGGTAAACCCCGTTGTGGCCGGGGGCTTCGCGGCTTTAGGCAGCCGTCATGGGGCGAGCCTCGAAGACCGGGGGCCCACTTCGGGCTTTGCGGGCAGGTCCACGGACTGCCCGAGTCGCGCTGAGCTTACGGGCCCCCGGCCTCTCGCCCCATGACAGCTCCCGCCCAAAGCCGCGCCGCCGGCGTTCCCCTAAAGGGCGTTGAATTGGGCGCCCTTGCTGGTCATCTGACGATAACTGGGGGGATAATTAATCAAGGCTCTTCGAACTTTCCCTCGCGGAGATTCAAGGAGATTGAAATCAGGCAGCACTCTGAATCGATGGGGTGCCACGACCCCTTGAATTCTCATCACCCTTTCAAAGTCGACCACCTTCCCGTCGCCGTGCCGCAACGGGTTTTCAACTTTCTCGATCAACCCAAATTTGGCGAGAGTTAGATGCGCCTCATACGTGTCGCGTGAAATTTTATAGAGTTGACCCCGATCTCGATCTGTGCAGTAGATTCCGCGCGTTCGATGCACATCAGGAAATCTCCCTGCCAGATGCTTCAAGATTAAGTAGATTCGAATCTCGGCATCCGTGAGCAAGTACACCCAGCCATTAGTGAAGAAATGACTGGAGAGAGTCACTACCGTTGGCGGACCTTCGTAGGATTCAGGAACTACATAGTCGCGCTTCTCAGACCCATAGGCGTCGTACTCATGCAGGAGCATCAGAGGAAATGGACTGTCCGGGTCGCCGACATTCCTCAGGATCAAACCTTCGTCAGCGAGCCGCTTGATCGATGACTTAACCTGACGAACCCTATTTTGCCTTGCAGTCACAGGAGCCTTAGCCTGCATATTCTCTTTGGCTTCAGACACAATCAAATCAACCCAAGAAATCTCCGAACCCGAGATTGGAAGTGGGCACGGGCCCACCATGCCACTCCGCTTTCTGCTCTGGGCTTCAAAAAGAGCCAACAGATAAATCTGCAGATTGACGCCCCTCGGCGCAGAAATGCGAGAGATCGGGGGTTCCGAATACGGGTGGGCCGTAAAAAGAGTGGCCCGAATTTTGACCTGCATGGGCCAATTTCCGCCACGTGCATGCAACTGGTGCAGCACAGACGTCGCCCGCTCTACCCGTTCCGCCAGTGCATCCAGCGCCCGAACCCGATGAGCCCGCCGCTCAGCGTTTCTCGACATGACCCGCCCCCTATGACCTTTCAGCCCGCATGGCAGCTTAGCGCTGACCTGCAAATTTAGCTGAAGCCGTTAAAAACTATATACGGGCCAAAGGGTTCTGATCATCACCAGAACGGCATCGGACCTTTTGGCCCGCATGGAAACGAGCCGTCTACCTGCAGATTCGTTCAAGCCACCAGCCACTACATGCGGGCCAAAGGGTTCTGACTGGATGGACGTACACCACCCTCCGGTGCAGCACAGTAGCTGCAGGTCAAGGCATGCGGCCCCTCGGTGCAACGAGGGGCCGCGCTCACACCAACTCGGTCAACGCATCACACGAAGAAGAAGGTGCCTTCATGAATGTACGCCTCGGGGGGAAGTCTCCACAGGGTCGCACCCGCTCGTTTCCGGCATTGGTGGCAGGTCTGGTGCTGCTGGGACTCGTCATCCTGGGAGTCTGGGCCGTCCCCGACCTTGCGGTGCCACTGAGCACCGCAGCAGCAGTACTGGGCGGAGTGGCCGCTGCGCACTCCGCGTACCGAGGGGCCCACCGCAGGCCGGATGAGCAGAGTGGACATTCGACGCCCGCATCCGACCAGTCGAGCTAGAGGGGTGAGCGCGGAGGTTGCGGTACAGCAGACCTGGACAGCCACCCTCCGCTGCCGTCCCTCAGGGACCAGCAGCGGCAGGTACGACCGCTGCTGACCGATCCCCTATGCAGCTACGGACCACCAGGCCCGTCGTGCCCGATCCGTGCCCGAACGGAGGGTGAATCACGGCAAACAACGGATGCCGGGGGAGGTCCGAAGGCCCTCCCCCGGCATCCGTTTGCGCTGGTCAACGCCCTGTAGAGCCGAGAAGGAGTGCTGATTCCCAAGCTCAGAGCGCGAGTTCGATTCTCGTCACCCGCTCCACACAGAAACCCCCAGGTCAGGGACCCGGGGGTTTGTTGTTGTCCAGACCATTTCAGGCATCGCGCACCAGATCCGTGCCAAACCGTCCTGTGCCGGCCGCACAGCGCTGCACCTCAACCAGCCGGTCGAGTCCGGCGGCTGTGCGTTCCCGCCCCGAGACCGCTTAGCCTCTACCGGTCCGCCTGGCCTCGGCCGGTTCAAGGGAGGGTGTTCATGCAGCAGCGGGGAGTGGGCAGCGGGTTGAGAGTCGCGGCCTGGGTACTTGTGCCGCTCGGGCTGATCCTGGCGCTGGGGGGCATCGGGTACTTCCTCACGAATTACCAAGGGGCCACCGTCACGAGCGAGTCGATGAAGCCCACGTACCGCCCAGGCGAGCGGCTGGTCATCGAGCGCATCGACGCGGGCGGGATACGCAGGGGTGACGTCGTACTCGTCCATGTGCCCGATCGCTATCAAGGCAGACCGGTCCTGCAGCGGGTCATCGGGATGGGCGGCGATCATGTGGTGAGCGACGGAAGTCGGATCACGGTGAACGGGAAGCCGGTCGACGAACCGTATGTGATGCGCGGCGAAGCGAACCCGACAACCGGACCGTACGACGTGAGGGTGCCGGACGGGCGGTTGTTCCTGCTGGGTGACCACCGGGGGAATTCGTACGACTCGCGGTTCTTCCTCGACCAGCAGTCGGGCAGCGTCGCGGCCTCCGGGGTGCTCGGGCGAGTGCACAAGGGTTTCACTGTGCCGGCGGCATTGGTGGCGCTCGGGGGCCTCGGGATCGTGCTGACCCTGGTCGGGATCGGCCTGGGGATCGGAGGGTACGCGGCCGGGCGGCGCGCCCGGCAGTCGCTCGCGGCTGTGCCGCCGTGGCCCGTGGCCTGAACGATCCTGAGCATTCGTGTTGTGGCCGGCTTGAGCGCGGCGGCTCCGTCGGTCAGCGCGCGATCGGCTCCAGCGTCCACTACCGGGGCTACCGGAGCCATCCCACACTCACTGGCTCTTGGACTGCCGAGCCGGCGCATCGGTCCACCAGCGCAACCTGATCACCGGACTGCCGCACAGGGTGCGGCCCTGAGCTGGGATCCACCGCCGGCATCAACGGGCATAGCCAGCCGCAGTGTTCAGTGGACGCCGACGGTCTGAATGCCCAAAGTCGGCGTCCTCCGGAAGCGACGCAGACCCGGACTCCTCAAGCGGTGCTCGCCCCGGGCCCGATCCGTACCCGTCAATCCGGTGAGCCACGGTCAGCAGCCGGTGCCAGGGCGGGCCCCAGGACGTCTCTTGGCAGCCGATACCGCTGTTCAGGCGGTCAACGACCGTCAGAAGGGCGTTGCTTCCCAAGCTCAGTGCGCGAGTTCGATTCTCGTCACCCGCTCCATGAAGAAGGCCCAGGTCGCAGACCGGGGCCTTTCCTGTTGTCCATGTTGATGCTCCCGCGAAAACCTTCCCCGACGACGTGGTCGCCCGTCGCGATGATCGACCGCCCGGTCCACCACGCCGAGGTCCTCACCCTCATCGGCAACTCCTGCCGCACCCGCCCAACAACGCGAGTTGCTGGCCCAGGAGAACCGCGCCCACCACGACTGAACTACCAGCCCATGTCCCGGGCGACCTCGCTCTGAGCAGCAGCGGTGTCCTCGGCCGTCACCCCGGTCACATCGGAGTCCACGGCCCGCTCCAGCCGGGACAGCAGATCGGCCAGGGCCTGCTTCCGGGCCGGATGGTGACCGGCACCGCGTCGAGATCCGTCGTCATCAGCCAGTCGGACAACACGATGGCGTCCGCCCGCCACAGGCGCACCGCCACCGTCGGGAGATCGTCGTCCATGCGCCCACCATGCCGGGCCGCCCAAGCTGCACGACCGAACCGACCCGAGGGGGTCAGTTCTGCGGGAGCGTTGACAGCCCAGACCACTTGAGAAGTGGCGTGCCCTCCGCGTGTGCCGTGTCGTGGTACCCGCGTTGTCCTCGTCGACCGAGCCAGGCTTGCCCCCGCTTCGCGTGGTCTCGGCGGCGTCGGCCGGCTGGTACAACGGTGGACCGTACTGGCGGGGTAATGACGCTCAGGCTTACGGTCAGGCCCTCACCAAGAACCTCGACGACGCGAAGGGAGCTCTCCAGTGATGTCCGATCGGCCCGACATCGCCGGGACGACCGGTGATGAAGGCTGTCTGCGGTGGGTCATGGCGGTCCCCCTGGCACTCCTCCACGCGATCGCCGCATGGTTCGTGTACACGGCCCTCACCATCCGGCCCTCGGGAAGCTGGGACGACGAAGCACAGGCCGGGATCAACCTGTCCTGCGTCCTCGCCATCGCCACGAGCGGGTTCGCCCTGCTGATCACTCTTCTGCCGTCGATCCGTCGTGCGATGGGTCCCTGGTGGCTTGTTCCGCCGATCCTTCTGGGCGCGATCGCGGCCATCCGGTGGGTGGTCGGGGGGTGAGGACGGTCCTCGGCACCTCGGACCCCGACCGTGCCTTTCTCTACGAGCAACGGTGATTCCCCAGCTCAGAGCGTGACTTCGATTCTCGTCACCCGCTCCACCGGCAAAGGCCCTGGTCGGAGGCCGTGACCTGCATTGTTGTCCAGACCCGTCCCAGGTGTCCCGCACCAGATCGTCCGGTAGCCGGCCGTACGGCGCTGCCCCCAACGGCCGTGACCGGTTCGGAGACCTTCACCGTCCATCGCCCGCACCAAGGCATGCGTACGAACTTTGTGTTTGCCCCGCATACGCCCCCTCCCCGGGCCGGTGTCGTCGCAGTCGGGGCAACGCCGCCTCCCGTACTCTGTCCCGGTGACGCGGTTGATCGTGGCAGCGGGCGGCGGGGGCGACGCGGTCGCCGCCTCGATGCTCGACGCCGCCCTGTACGGCACCGGGGAACCGGCGGTCATCCTCACGTACGCGTGGGACCGCCTGCTGGTCGACCCGGTACCCGGGCCCCGGAGCCCGGACGACTTCACCGGACTCCGCCCCCTGACCCCTCACGTACCGGCGGTCACGGCCGACACCGAACCCGTCGCCCCAGCAGGCTCCACACTCCCCCGCCTGGCACGGGAGATCCCGCAGACGATCACCCTGATCGATCCCCGCTACGGAGCCCAGGGCATCGCGGTTCAACTCACCTCGCTGGTCGAGCACCTTGAGCCCGAGTCCATCGACCTCCTGGACGTCGGCGGCGACATCCTCGCCCACGGCGACGAACCCACCCTCCGCAGCCCGCTCGGCGACGCCCTCACCCTCGCCGCCTGCTGCCAACTCGACGCACCCGTACGGCTCCTGGTCGCAGGCCCCGGACTCGACGGCGAACTGCCGGCCGGAACCCTCCGCCCCTTGCTCGGCCGCAACATCCTCACCCTGGCACCCGAACACATCGACCCCGTCGACGGGGTTCTGGAATGGCATCCCTCCGAGGCAACGGCCATGCTCGCGGCCACGGCCCGAGGCATCCGGGGGCTGTGCGAGGTCCGTGACGCAGGACTTCCCGTCCCCCTCACCGACGAAGGCCCCACGGTCCACGAAGTCGACCTCGACGCCACCTTCACCCGCAACCGGCTCGCCCACGCCATCGCGGCAACAGCCACCCTCACTGAGGCCGAAGCCCTCAGCCGGGAGATCTGCGGCTTCTCGGAGATCGACTACGAACGCGACAAGGCGCTGCGGCTCAGCACCAGAGCACCTGCGCCGCTGGATTGGGACGCTGTCCTGAGCGAGGTGGCCGAGTTCGAACACCGCGCCCGCTCACGACACATCAGCCACACCACCTTCCGCCACCTCACCGAAGCCCTCAACCTCCCCGGTACCCAACGCGACGCCCTGAAGGACCTGCTTCTCAGGACCCACCCGGAGCAGTACGCGCCCCCGCTCTGGCACATCCCCGGCACAGAATGATGCCCATGAGCCGGATCAATCCCTACGAAACCGTGGCGCGCCTGTGGAAGGAACACATGCGCGCGGACTTCCCCGACAGGCTGCGCGGAGCAGAGTCGGCGGGGATCGACATGGTGATGCTGGACGCGGACACCGCCGGCTGCGTGTCGACATGGCAGAACAACGGAAACCGCCTCGACGAGAACCGCCGCAGGACACTGCGCAACTGCGCCGCAGAACTCGACAAGGTCCTGCCCATGCTCATCGACACACGCGAAGCCCAGTACTACGAGCGACTCCGCCGCATGGCCGTGATCGTGCTGGAGAACAGCCCGGACTCAACCTGAGCGACAACTGTCTCTACGCGTTCAAGGGCCCGCGCACGGCACGGGCCGACCCCAGCGGCCGAGCGAGTACGTGGCCGGGGCCCTCGCCTCCGCGACTTCAGGCAGCCGCCATGGGGCGCGCCTCCAGGGCCGGGGCCACATCGGGCTTTTACGGGGCAGGTCCAGGGACCGCCCGGTCGCGGAGAGCCTAGGGGCCCGATCTCTCGCCCCATGGCAGCTCCACCCCCACCAATCGCACACAGTTGTGCCGCAGTTGCGCGACATCGTGCGGGGAACCACGGATACCGGAGCAAAGGCCCCGGACCGATCACGGTCCGGGTCACCGGGCCACGACCTGCCCTCCCAACCCGTAGCACGCTCCGGCAGAATGCGAGGGTGTCACTCGACGCCGTCAATGCCGTGAACTGGTCCGCGATACCCAACCCGACGCAGCAGCAGTGGGACGACCCGGAGGGCGTCGCTCATGCCCTCCGGCTGCTGACGACGTCGACCACCGCCAACGAGACAGGCAGCGCGGCAGCCGCCCTCGCCAATGGCGGCTTCGTCAGGGGCCACGCCGGCATGGTGTTTCCGGCCGCCTACGCCGCCACCCCGGTCCTGTTGGATCTCATCGAGCACGGCCGGCGGCCGCGCATCAAGGAGGCAGCCCTCGGGCTCCTCGAAGATACGCTGGCCTACTTCCCGCTCACCGGCTACGAGCGGGTGGACACTTCCTACGGCACCGGCATCCCGCTCTGCTGCGCCATCGCCCGCCACATCCGCGGCCGACGCAGCGCTCTGCTCGCCCACCAGAAGCACGGCAAGCGACTCCGGGCAGAGGCAGAGCTTCACTGGTGGATGACCATCGAGGAAACAGAGCTCCACCCCGACGGCACACGGACCGCCCTCGCCACGCTCGAAGGCACCCCCTTCGGAACACCCGTCGAGGCCGAGCTGCACAGCCCACTGTCCGAGCGACCAACAACCGCCGTGTGGATCGACGCGCTGACCACCGACGCCTCGGGCGCCGCGTACATCCAACTCGGGCAGACGCCGTCCGAGCCCCTTCCGAGGTCCACCCTCTGCCCGGCTGAGTGCGTCCGCCGCGAGCAACGACCTCGTCGCCATGTCTCAACAGCCGGACCACAACCGCACCGGATCGAGAGGGGCAACAGCGGGGGATCACGGTGAACGCTGCCGGAACCGACGAGGTCATCCCTCGCCGTTCGTCCAGGTCAGCGATCGAACTGGCGGTAAATGCCCGCAGTTTCCCAAGCTCAGAGCGCAAGTTCGATTCCCGTCACCCGCTTCATGAACAAAGGCCCTGGTCAGAGGGCCAGAGGAGGTCAAGGACAGTTCTCGTCGCCTGCCGAGGGCCACCCCGGTCACGGGACCAGATCGTCGCCCGGGGCGCCCGTGCAGTCCGGATTCGCCTTGTCCTGTCTGCCGCGCGTGAGCCGTGCCACGGTGTAGCACCTGATAGCACATAGGGCTATCGTGTAGCCATGGCAGCCCAGCATGAGATCACTCAGCGCGATCTGCGTCATCGGTCGAAAGAGATCATGGACGCTGTTCAGGGAGGGCAGTCCTTCACCGTCACCCGGGACGGCCACCAGATCGGTGAACTCATCCCCCTCCGGCGGCGTCGGCGGTTTGTCCCTCGCGGCGAGTTCGCGGCGATGTCCCGCACCGCGTCCGATATCTCCCTCGATGCCTTCCGAGCTGATCAGCGTGCCACCGCCGAGCAGGAGCCGGACGATCCCTATGCCCGCTGAACATCAGCAGGGCCTGCTCGACACCAACATCATCATCCTGCGCAGGTGGGTAGACCCGGAAGAGCTGCCCGCGGAGGTGGCGATCAGCGCCATCACTCTCGCGGAGCTCTCTGCCGGACCCCACGAAGTGCGGCGGAACGAGGAACAGGACGACTACGACGAGTACGCCGAACGCGCAGCTCGACTGGACATCCTTCAGCGCGCCGAGAATGAATTCGACCCCCTTCCGTTCGACGCTGAGGCAGCCCGTATCTACGGCAGGGTGTGCGCAGCCGTGATCGGGGCGGGCCGCAAGCCCCGGCGCCGAGTGGCCGACTTGATGATCGCGGCGATCGCGATCGCCGCGGACCTGCCCCTTTTCACAACGAACCCCGACGACTTCAAGGGGCTGGAGAGCCTTCTCACCATCGTCCCCGTCACTCGGCCGACTGTGCTCCACGACCGGTGAATGACATGGATGCCGGCGTCACGGCCGAAGGAAGACCGGACATCCCTCGCACCAGAAAGAGCCCGTAGTGGTCGGCCGTGCCACTACATGCCGCTCACAGCGGTGAGCAGTGCTCAAGACGAACCACTCGGTGACCGCTGCCGGGCAGGTTCGTCGAGGGAATGTCGCCGGCGTCGAGCAAGCGGCCGACGAACGGCCGAGACAAGCGGAGAAGCTCAGCGACCTCAGTGGGCGACAACCGCACCTCGGATGCCTGGACTGTTACGGCATGCCCGCGGGCCGGCTCGCGGGCCGAGGCCAGAAGCACGCGGACCAACTCTCCTGGTAGAGCCAGTTCCCGATCGTCCGGAGTGCGCACCAACAGCCCGTCCGACTCCGGCGTCATCCAACCGCTCAGAAGCCGCTCCCGAGGTCCTGCGGCACAAGCCGGCAGTAGGCCCCCATCGCGTAGCAACCCTGCTCTGCCCTTGCGGGGCCGTGTCTCACCCCGTGGAGGGGTGCGGCGGCTTCCGGGGGCGGGGGGCCTGGGCGACGGCGGGTGGGAGAACGTCGCGGACCGCGCTGATCAGGGTGCGGCTGGCCTCATGGGCGGCGGCGCTGCCCGTGGCGGGGTTGGTGTCGGCGCGCTGGTGCAGGACGACACCGAGGATCAGCCGGGGGGTGCCCGCGATCTCCTGAGTGGTGGCCCACAGCAGGTTGCCGCCCGCAGGGGTCGAGGAGCCGGTCTTCAGGCCGATGACCCCGTCCCGGCCGAGGAGCTTGTTGGTGTTGCGGGTCGGTACGCCGACACCCGGGGCCGTGATGGTGGGGGTGGCCACGATCTGGCGGAAGGCAGGGTCCTTCATGGCGGCGCGAGCCAGCTTCAGCTGGTCGGCCGCGGTGCTCTTCGTACTGGTTTCGATGCCGCTCGCCCCGGTGTAGGTGGTGTGGGTCATGCCGAGTCCGGCCGCGGTCCTGTTCATCTTCTCGACGAACGCCTCCTGGCTGCCCGCGTCCCAGCGGGCCAGCAGACGGGCCACGTTGTTGGCGGAGGCCACCATCATGAATTCCATCAGCTGGCGCTGGGTGTACTCGCGCCCGGCCAGCACCGGAAAGGTCGACTCGGCCGACGAGTACGACTCGTCTGCGGCCTGCTGGTCGGCGACCAGCCTCGCGCCGGGCGCACCGGCCCGCATCGGGTGGTTCCTCAGGATCACGTAGGCGGTCATGACCTTGGTGACGCTGGCGATCGGAACCGGGGACTGCTTGCCCGTGGTGCCGAGGCTGCCGATCCCCTCGACCTCCACGCTCGACTGGCCCTCGCTGGGCCAGGGCAGGTTCATCCGCTCCGCCACGGGGGCCACGGGAGCCACCGTGGCGGTGCCCGGGTCGGGCGGGCCGTCGCCCCCGTAGGCGTACCAGGCACCCGTGCCGGTCGCGAGCAAGGTGGCGGCGGACAGGGGGACGAGGACGGAGTGACGGAAGGTACGGCGAAGGCCGGAGCGGAACGTGCGGTTGAGCCCGGAACGGAAGGCAGGGCGGAAGCCGGAACGGAAGGGGTGGCGGGAGGCCGGACCGGAGTCGGAGTGAGCGGCCGGGCCCGGGTCAGGGCGGGAGGGCGGGCGGCCGGGGCGGCGGTCGGCGAACATGAGGGCACCTCCAGGAAGACGGATGCGGTTCCCGTACCTGGATCACCTTCGACGAGTCGTTCTTCCGGACCGGTGCGACGCTGTTTCCGCCGCCGCGTGACTGCGTTTCGGTTCCGTTTCAGACGCTTCGGGCAGCGCCGGGGGTCAGTTCGAGGGTGGCGACTGCGCCCCCGTCCGGGGCGTTCGCGAACGTCAAGCGGGCCCCGAGGACCCCCGCCTGCCCCTGCGCGACGGTCAGCCCCAGCCCGTGCCCGCGCCCCCGCTCGCTCGCGCCGGTACGGAAGCGCTGCGGGCCCCGGTCGAGCAGCGCGGCCGGGAAACCGGGCCCGTAATCCCGTACGACGATCCGCGTACCGGTGACGGTGACCTCGACGGGAGCGGCGCCGTGCCGGTGGGCGTTGGTGATGAGATTGACCACGATCCGCTCCACCCGGCGCGGGTCGGTCTCCACCCCCGGGGCGTCCCCGGCGGTGACCCGGGTGTCCGTCCCCGTACGCCGCACCACATCGGCGACCAGCTCACCGAGCGGCACCATGTCGAGGCGTGCCCGCTCGGCACCCGCGTCGAGGCGGGAGATCTCCAGCAGGTCCTCCACCAGCGCGTTCAGTGCCCGCACCCGATCCCGTACCAGCTCGGCCGGCTCGTCGCCCTCCGGAAGCAGTCCTGCCGCGGTGACCAGACCCATCAGCGGGGTACGCAGTTCGTGCGCGACATCGGCGGTGAAGCGCTGCTCGCTCTCCAGCTTGCGCTGAAGGGCCCCGGCCATCTCGTCGACGGCCGCCGACATCTCGGTGATCTCGTCGCGGGCCCGTCCGGTACGGCCGATGCGGGCGTCGAGGTCGCCGTCGGCGATCACGCGGGCGGTACGGGCCCCGCGACGCAGACGCCGGTTGATCGGCTCCGTGGCCAGGGCGGTGAGCGGGACGACGACGGCGAGGGCCGCGAGTACGGACGTGACGATGCTGCGGTCCAGAAGCTGAAGGCTGCGTACCTCGACGACCATGTCGGTCCGTACGACCAGTGCGCGGTCGCCGACGGCCACCGCGCCCCACATCCAGTGCCAGTTCGGGCCCTTGGCGTCGTACCAGATGCCGTACCGTCCGCCCCTCCTCGCCTCGTCGGCCAGGTCCCGCGCCAGCGGCCCGGGCAGTTCGTCCAGCGATCTGACCTCAAGGGCCTTCCCCGTACGGCTGTACTCCTTCTCGGCCGCCGACAGGAGGGTGACGACCCGGTCGCGCCCCACATCCATCCCCCGGTCCCGGGTCTCCGTGTGGACGAGGACGCCGATCACGGCCGCGACCGCGCAGCAGGCGGCGGCGGTCAGCGCGGCGATCTTCCAGCGCAGGGCGTGGGGGTCGAGGAATCCCACGGCGGTCAGTCGCGGACGAGTTTGTAGCCGAAGCCGCGGACGGTCTCGATACGGGTGGTGCCGATCTTCTTGCGCAGCCGGAGTACGCACAGGTCCACGACGCGGGTGTCGCCCTCCCAGCCGTAGTCCCAGACGTCCCGCAGCAGACGGCGGCGGTCGAGGACCACTCCGGGGGCGGCGGCGAACTCCAGGAGCAGGCGCAGTTCGGTGGGTGTCAGCGGGACGGTCCGCCCGGCCCGGCGCACCTCGATGCCGAGGGTGTCCACGGTCAGGTCCCCGAAGACCAGCAGTCCGTCGGAGGAGGGTCGGTCGGTGGTCCGGCCGGTTCCGACGGTCCTGACGGTGCCGGTGGTGCCGGTGGTGCTGGTGGTGCCGGTGGTGGGAACGACGGGCTGCGCCGGTCCGGTAGCGGGCGGTTGGGTCGGCTGGGGCGGCTGGAAGGTGGCGCGGCGCAGCAGAGTACGGATCCGGGCGACCAGGACTGCCGTGTCGACCGGCTTGATCACATAGTCGTCGGCGCCGCCTCCAGACCCGCGACCACGTTGAGGGCGTCGCCGCGCGCGGACATCATCAGGATCGGGACCAGGCTCTCCTCGCGGATCCGGTGGCACAGGCCGATCCCGTCGAGCTCGGGCAGCATCACGTCGAGGATCAGCAGGTCGTGTCCGCCCGCACGGAATGCCTCCAGGCCGCTGAGCCCGTCGCCGGCCACCGCGACCTGGTAGCCGTAACGTTCCAGGGCCAGTTGGACGGCCCGGCGGATGGGGGCGTCGTCCTCGACGACCAGCACGCTGACAGGGTCCGGGACCCGGGCTTCCGACACGTTTCCTACCTGGTCATATAGGGGCATTCGTTGCTCGCATCGTAATCAGACGGGCGGGCGGCGGTGCGGCGGGTGCCGCACGAGGTGGCGAGTGCTCGTGCAGGGTGGCCGGCTCCGCGTCTGTGGGGCTCGGAAGCCTTCGGAGGGCTCGGCACAGCACAGGTCTCCCCACATCCCGTACACCGGGACCGGGTACGTACGTCCACAGCCTCCGGCAGCTGCGCTTCCAGCCGGTCATGGGGGTGTTTCCGCTGCCGCGCAGCTCTGTTTCAGGTGGGTGTCGGCGTGCGGGCACGTACGGGCATGTGTACGTACGGGCACGCGCCAGTACGGGTGGACCGAGCGCGGCCCACACGAGCGGGGGTGGACCGCCCGCCACATACCGATACACGGCGGAGCCCAGCCGTCTCCGGAGTCCCTATGGGATGCCCGAGCCCGCCCTCCCGGGGCAGACCCCGCCGTCGTACCCGGAGGCCGGGGTCCGGGCCCCTTGAGCGAAATCGATCGCGTGCGGTCCGACCAGGCCCGCACGGCCTGTGCCCGGATCAAGGCGTCGCTGAAGCGGCACACCCTCCGTAACGAGATCGGCCAGGACTGCGCCGGCACAACTGCGTTCGCATACGGTAGTTCAGCCACACGCCTCCACGGAGGTCATACAGACCATGCCCCTTGAGGTCCTCACCCACCGCCTTACGAGGTGGGCCAGCAGCCTTGGCCCTCGAAATCAACTGAACAAACCAGCGCCTGACCGCTGACAAAACCGCAGGTCAACAAGTGTCGGCCCCGCGCATGCGGGGGTGGTCCCTGATCCAGTCCACCAGCGGTCAGGGGCGCCGGGTCGGCCCCGCGCATGCGGGGGTGGTCCCTTCGACGCGCAGTACACCCCGGCCGCGCAGAAGTCGGCCCCGCGCATGCGGGGGTGGTCCGGGGTTCACCCTGCTGCCGCCGAAGTACAGCAGGTCGGCCCCGCGCATGCGGGGGTGGTCCGCGGCGTACGACGAGGAAGGGGGGTGCCGGTAAGTCGGCCCCGCGCATGCGGGGGTGGTCCCCGGCCGGACAGCGTGCGCAGGCGGCCTTCGGTGTCGGCCCCGCGCATGCGGGGGTGGTCCGTAGCAGGAGGCGCCCGTGGCCGGTAACCCCCGGTCGGCCCCGCGCATGCGGGGGTGGTCCGTCGGCGAGGGTCAGGTCGTCGACCCCGGCCGGGTCGGCCCCGCGCATGCGGGGGTGGTCCGAAGTTCGACATGCTCAGTGGATGAGGCAGGCGGTCGGCCCCGCGCATGCGGGGGTGGTCCGCGCTCGCCGTCGCGGCGGCCTCCGGGTACGGCGTCGGCCCCGCGCATGCGGGGTGGTCCCCCGGTCGGCCCGTACAACGCATCGTTCGTGCAGTCGGCCCCGCGCATGCGACGGCGCCCCTCGGCCGGATCGAGCCGAGGAGCGGCACCCGCATGGGAATTACATGGCTCAGCCATGCGAGCAGGGTCCGGCCGGAGTGATGGTCAGCGGCGGTTGCGGGCCGAGAGGATCAGGCCCTCAAGGTCGACGGGGCGCCAGCGGTCGCGGCCCGCGGTGCGAACGGCCCAGCCCTGCTCGTTGGATGCGGGTTCGACAAGGACGGCTTGGCCGTCGCCGATGCGGGTGGCGAGGAGTTCCCAGAGCCGGTCGCGGATACGGCGGCTGGGGTTGCCGACGAAGACACCGGCGTTCACCTCGACCATCCACCGGGTGAGATGGCCGCGAAGGCCGTCGGGTGCGGCGATCAGGACGATGACGGTCATCCGGGCGGCTCCGGCGGTTGCTCCGGCTCTTGTGGAGGTGTGGATTCCTTGAATTCGGGCCCGATGACGGCGATATGACGTTCCCCCATATCGGCAGGGGTGAGGGAAGCGGTGGCCCCAGAGGGCTCCTGGTCATCGCTGTCTCCCGGTGCAGGCGCATCGGCAGCCCAGTTGACGCCAGCGGAGACCGAACCGAGGCGCTCGTCCCAGAGTTCGCTGGTCTCCGGGGTGTCGAAATCCGCGCCGGGTGGGTTCAGGAGACTCTTGACGTCGGTCACGATACGACTGAGCAGCTTCGTCTCGGCCATCTGATCGCGAAGGCCGATACGAGCGTCCCGTTCGTCGGTGAGTCCTCGGGCGGTGAGGTCGAAGGCGAGGGGAATCGTGTACTCGGCCTTGTAGAGGTCGGCGATGTCCAGAACGAACGAGATCGCTGAGCCTGTATGGACAAAGCCGAGTCCCGGGCTGGCACCGAGTCCGACGATGACGGCGTGGCAGATGCCGTAGAGGGCGGCGTTGGCCGCGGAGAGCAGGCGATTGAGGTCGTCACCCGCCGCGAACGCGTCTCCGGCTTTGTAGACGCGGCCGTCCCAGCGGACGCCGGTACGGCGGGAGTGTTGCTGGTAGAGCTTGCGGATACGAGCACCTTCGCGGCCGCGAAGCTGCTGCATGGTGGCACGGGAGACGTCCTCGCCGGGGAATCGCATGCCGTACATGGCACGGGCGACTCCGAGTCGCTCCTTGGGACGGGTGACCAGCCACGCCTGCCGGTGGAGCAGGCCGGCACCGCGGCTGGGGCCGAGGCCCGACGCGTACATCCGTACACCTTGTTCACCGACCCAGCAGACCGCGGTGCCGGAGTCGGCGAGCAGGCGCATGGCGCCGTGGGTGACGCGTGTACCCGGGCCCAGCAGCATGACGGCGATCATGGCGGCCGGGATACGGACCGTTTCACGCTTGTTGATGACGACGACGGCGTTCTCGTCGCGGTCGAGGTGGCTTCGCTCCACGTAGACACTGGACACGCGGTCGCCGATGCGATGGAGGTCGTGCGGTTCGGCTTTCCACCAGATGTCGGCCATGGCTCAGCCCTTCCCGCCGGGGAGGGGAGCGAGGGTGAGCAGTCCGCAGCCGTATGCCTTCGACGGGCCGATCCCGCCGAGGAGGCGAGCGGTGAACAGCGCGGGGTCGGTGACGCGAAGACGCCCCTCGAAGGTGGCGCTCCGGAAGGTGACACCGGCCCCCTTGCCGTTCTTCTGGAAGGAGTGGCGGTGCCGGGCCGTGATGCGTACCTCTCGCAGTGGGTCCGGAATCCTCGCCGGCGGCGTTTCCCGCTCAGAGGGCGATTCCGGGGCGGGCCGGAGACCTGCGGACGTGGGCTGTTCGAGGCCCGGAGCGGGGGGATCCGTCCGGGACGCGGGGATGGCGAAACCCCAGCGTTCGGTACGGCTGAGGAACCAGTCGAGCTGGGCGGCGGCGGTGCGGTGGCCGATCCGGAACCCTCGTACCCGCTTGTGGTCCGTGCTGGCGGCGATACGCGCGGCCTGGGCGGGAGTGGGGGTCTGCGGCGACTGTGTGTTCTGGACCGGGCTGGCCGTCAGGCGGAACGCGAACTCCCTGCCGGTCGCGATCCGGGCGAGGAGCGGGGCGTAGTCACGGATCGCCGCGTGGTCACCTTCGGCGGCGGGCCAGCCGGCCTGTTCGATCACATGGGTCCAGTCCGGCTTGGACCGGGTGAGGACGTACAGGTGCGGTCGGCGCGGATCGTCCGCGTCCAGCCTCCACAGGACGCGCTCGCTGTTTTGTGGGCCGGGAATGCCTCCCATCACGGCGCCGTGCATGGCGCGCGGGTTGGACAGCAGCTTCCGGCTCTCGGCGCGGAGGGGGTTGATGCGGATCCGGGAAAGATAGGTCATGGCGCTCACCAGCCCAACAGGGCGAAGGGGTCGTGTCCGGCTTCGTCGTCCGGGCTGTCGGGGGAGTCGTCTTCGGCGTTCGGAAAGCCGGTCGGGATGCTCAGCCAACGGTGTCGGACACGTCGGCTGGTGAAGCTGCGGGCGTACGGGTCGAAGGAGACCGGTGCGTCGTGGGCGACATCGTCGCCGTCGGGATCCTCCAGGGTGACCGAGCAGTCGATGCGGGCCGGGTACAGCGGACGCCCGAGCCCTCGCTCACGGCCGAGCCGGGACGCGTACTGTTCACGGCTCCGCCGGGACACCAGCCAGGGCTCCTCCGTCAGCGCCTCCTCAAGGCCCGGTCCCCGCAGGCCGAGGGAGACCGGCTGGCTGGGCGGGCAGGAGCGGCGGCCCAGCGCGAGCGGGAAAGCAGGGGCCCGTACGGCCAGGTCCAGCGCGCTCAGCACGGCGCGCGGACCGGCCACCGCGGCGAGGAAGACCGCGTCCTGGAGGTAGTAGCGGGTCGTCACATGCGTGTGTTTGGCCGGAGACGTCGGCTTCTGGACTCCCTTGGCGCTGACACCGGACTGGGGCAGCGCCCGCCCCCGGTAGTCGCTGACGGTGTGATAGTCCCGCAGCAGGGTTCCCGGCTGATCGACGCGGATGCCGAGCCGCAGCGGCAGCAGTTCCCCGAGCGGGTCCTCGCGGGCGAGACCCGACGCGGCGGCGAGGAGACCGATGACGCCCGACTTGGTGGGCTCCGGGCTGGTCTCCCGGCGGTTGAAGGCACTGCGGGTGCCCCAGGACTGGAGCGGCCCGGCAAGGCGCAGCAGAAGTACGGCGTCGCTGCCGACCTCCGGGCCGGACGCCGGTTCGGCGCCCACGCAGGGCGCGAGGCCGACGCCCGGCCCGGACGTAGAGCCAGCGCCCAGGTCCGAGGAACGTCCGGCGCCCGGCCCGGACGTAGAGCCAGCGCCCAGGTCCGAGGGGTGCCCGGTGCCCTCGCCGGCGGGAGGGCCGGGGGTGGGGGAGGTCATCGGGCGGCCTGCTTGAGGGTGTCGGTGAGATGGCTCCGCAGGCCGTGCAGGAGCTGCGGGAAGGCGAGGGGTTCGCCGAACGTGGTCTTGAGCAGCTCAGCCGTGTCACCCGCCTCGGCGAAGGTGTGGCAGAGTCCGGTGTAGGCCGGTGCGTCACCCCAGCAGCGCATCGCCCTGCCGTGTTCACGTGCCAGGTTCCGCGCGGATGCCTCCGCGAGGCCCGCCGAGACGCTGACCGGTTCTTCGAAGGCGGAGACGAGATTGACCGGCTGGTCGGGGCGCACCGCGACGACGACCAGGCTGGGTAGCGTGCGGTGTGCGAAGGAGTTGCCGTAGCCGGTGGGCATGGACCGGGCGAACGAGGTCACGAACTCCTCGACGGCGGTGACGGCCGCCTCGTCGTCCGTGAGGTTCTCCCGGAGCTGGTGAAGGCCCACGGTGGCATAGCGATAGAGCGTGGCGGAGTTGAATCCGATGGTGCCGATCATGCCGGCGCCCGTCTCTTCCTCCGTCTGCTCGTCGTCAACCGCCGTGAAGTAGTCGAACTCCAGCTCGACCGCATGGGTCGACAGGGCGTGGGCGACCTGTGTGGCCGCGTCCACGTTCAGGGCGGGGATGTCCGCCACCATACGTCCGAAGAGCGCGACGTCCATGGGGTGTCCGGTGCTGAACTGCTCCTGCACCGGCATCAGTTTGATCTCTTCCGCCAGCTGGTCGTCGTCCAGAGCGGAGAGCTCCGCCGCACGCTCCCGAACCAGCGCGGCGACCGCCGCGAGCTGTCGTCGTCCGTAGAAGAAGAGGTAGGCGGTGTCTCCCTCCTTCTTCCCGGCACTGATCTTCAGCCGCGCCAGCAGGGCGCTCGCCAGACGGGCCGCCGCCTCGTCGTCCAGGCCGGTGCCGTCGGTGATCAGTTCGGTGAGTGCGGCACCGATACGCCGGGTACGGGTCGCCAGGTCCTGCTCGGGGATCCGCTCGGCGAAGTGCGTGCGGGTGGCGCGCTTCCACGCCTGGGACGAGACCCGGGAACGGCGTACCCCGCCGAAGTACGCCTCCTTGGGATTGCCCTGGTCATCGCGGTTGAGGTTGGCCGGCGGCACTGTCTGGAGAATGTGGATGTCGATATACGTACGGGACGCGGGCAGCGCCATGGGGTCCTCCGGTGGATGGGGTCGGCGGGTGTGGTGCGCCGACGGTCCGGTACTGCCGGACGCTGCTTCGGCGAGCCGCCTTGAACGACGAATCGGGTGACGGTCGGAGCGGGAGTGACGAGCCTGTCGGCGCGGGAGCGGGAGTGACGAGCCCTTCAGCACGGGAACGGGAGGTGCGAGCCCCTCGGCACAGGGGCGGTCGTTACGAGTCCTTCGGCGAGGCGCCGTTGCCCGGGCGGGCGCCCCAGGCGTGGTACGCGAGACCCCAGCCGCGGCGGACCTGCTGCCGGGAGCCGGGGGACTTCCAGCGCTGGATGTCCAGGAGCAACTGGTCGTAGTCCACCGGCTGTTCCACGGCACGGAGTTGCGTGATCAGTCCGCGCAGCCGGTAGACCAGTGCGGAGACGGACGTGGTGTGGACCGTGGCCGCCACCCGCCGGTCCACGGCTTCCTCACTGAACCGCTGGCTGTGGTGCAGGGTGCGCAGTGCCGCACCCATGGAGATCCCGGGCCGGTGCATGGGCCGGCTCTGGCTCTGCTGATGAAGACCGTAGAGCGAGAGGGCCGCGTGCTCGGCTTCCAGTTCCGGTGTGACCCGTCCGTCGATCGGGCTGGTGTAGAAGCGCCAGAGTTCGGGGACCGCCCCGGCCTCGCGCCCCAGCCCGGCGCGCATGGCGGCCAGGTCCTCCCCCGGTGACCGCATCGCGGTTCCGCTCGCGTGATCGGTACGCCAGTTGCCGCTGCCGTCCACTCGCCGGGTCCAGTAGCGACGGCGGGCGGCGGTGGGTGCAGCGGGGTCCGGCTGCGCGGTGGTGGACACGGCGGTCCCCCTTCGGTGAGATTCGATGGAGCGGGGCGGTCGGTCGTGAGGTGGCAGGGCGGCCACCGGGCGCGGCCGGGGAGGGCGCGGCCGTACATCGCGGGCCGTGCCGGGCCCGGACGAGGGGCGTCAGCCCTTGCCGCGCCCAGCGGCACGGCGGGTGAGAATCGTGTCGAGTCGTTTCCGGAAGGCACGCTCGGCCGTACTGAGCCGGTAGACCTGTTCCTTGCCGTCCTTGACCACCGTGCGTCCGGTGAACAGCCCGGGCGCCGCGGTGGAGAAGATCTGTTCCGCCACTTCCCAGGTCATCCGCTCGGCCTTCAGCTCCCACGCCTCAAGACCGCGCTCCGAGCGGTCGAAGTCCTCGCCGACGTCGCGGAGACCCGCCAGCAGCCGCCGTACCACGGGATCGAGCGCGTGCAGCAGCGTGTCCCCCGGGCGCTGCCCCTTGTCCCAGGGAATCGGCTCACTGCCGGCTGCCCTGCGGAGATCTCCGGAGAGGTGGTTGACGGCGGTGGCGAGGTTCTCCGCCTGTCCTACGGCCCCGAGCAGGGAGTCGTAGACGATTCCCTCCGGATCCAGAGCGGTGATCGGAAGCGGGATCTCGTCGAAGAAGACGTCCTCGATGACGGCGGACTGGTTGCCGTACGTGATCCCGGTCAGCTCGACCTGGAGCGGGTACGCCTGCGGCATACGTGCGCCGATCGCGCGGAGCCTGCCCAGCAGGACACTGGTCTGGAAGCCGGACCGCGCGGCGGTCGCGTCGTCGTCCCGGCTGTCCTTTTCGATGGCCAGCAGGGCTTCCAGTCCACGCCAGGCGGCCCGCCCCGGCTGATGGCGTCGAGGGCGAGGTGTGTTTCCCGATCCGCCCTTGGCCCCCTTCCTCGCGCGGGAAGCGGGGCGGTCCGTGTTCCACGCCGTGTGCGGATCGCTGAGGGGGGTGCTGGTGAGCCGGTCCCCCGCGGCGACGACGACCCGGGTGACCCGCGGCCCGGCCGGAGTCTCCTCGGGAATCAGGCGGATCCGGCGCGACTGCCACGTCCATACGTCGAGCAGGCCGCGAGCGGCTCGGGTCTGCCAGGCGGGCAGGGCGCACGAGAGGGTGTCCTCGACCTCGCCCTCCCTCGCGCGGCGGCGCCACTGGGGGCGGTCGTCCGACAACAACGCCTGATCGAAGGGGATGTTGAGCAGAAGGGTCTCGTAGACGGTCCGTCCCATGGGCATGATGACGCCGAGCTGTCCCAGCGGACCCACCGGATTTCCGGTCGTCTTCCCCGACTTCGCCTGCGGATCACCGACGACACCCGTCTTGATGGCGGCGGTGTCCCAGCAGTGCGTGTGGAGCAGCCAGTGGGCGGCCTGTGCCGGAGTCAGCTCCAGTGGATCGCCCTCGGTACGGGACGAGAACAGGGGCACATTGTTTCCGGTGGCGGCGGTCGCCACCAGCAGGGCGGATCCCTTGGTCTCGCCCTTCGCCGTGTGGAGACCGGCGACCTGCGCGAAGGGATCGACGGGATCGAACAGGTCGAAGAGGTGCCCGTATGTGTCGAGATAGGCGGTCAGTCGCTGCCGCTGCTCCTCGGTGAAGGCACCGGCCCGGAACATCGCGATCCACTCGGTGGCGTTCGCCGGGCGCCCGAGCGCGTCCACGACGACGGGGAGCAGCAGCTGACGGAAGATCGCGGGCTTCTGTGTGGGCAGTTCGACCACGAGATCCTGGAACCGGTCGGCGTCCAGGAGCAGTCGGCGTAAGCCGACCGCCCGCACACTGCCGGCTTCTCCGCCGTCCCCCACGACATCGTCCGCGGGACGCACGGACAGCCAAGGTTCATCCAGCAGATTGAACAACTTGCGTATCCCCCAAAGCTTTTACGTCTACGTCGTTCGGCGATAGCGTCGCACACCCTCACCTCCCGTGCAGGGGAAATGAGAAGATGACCGAGGCCCCTCGCGATCAAGGTGTTCGCACCGTTCGCACCGACGGGGATGCTCCGCTTTTCCGTCTGTCCGACGGATCGGCCCCGCTCCGAGCGGGGGACAGCGGGTCGGTGCGGGAACTGTCCCCACCGCCCCGCGCACCCCCTATCCCGCGGCGGATCGGGCCTCGGCGGCCACGCCTTCCACCAGCCCCAGCTTGTCGTCGTAGTGCAGCCGCCGCTCGCCGAGAACGGCACCACGCCCGGAGTCCAGGACGAGAGCCGGGCTGTATCTCAGCCTCGGATGTCCGAGCCAGCCGGGCAGCGGGCCCAGCCCTCGTACGGCCTCCTCCGACAGTTTGGCCGGCAGCCGCACCGTACCGCCGAGCACCTCGTCCAGCAGTTCGTCGGGGACGTCACCGTTGACCGTCAGGCTCCGGCCCCGCAGGGTGCGGTACGTGGTGCCGTCCTGGATCACGAGAACGACCTCCGCGCTGAACTCGCCGTCGCGGACGACGGCGTCCAGGTCCTTGTCCCGGCCGCCGCCGGGCAGGCGGGCGAAATGCAGTCCCGCGAGGGTGCCGCCTTCCCTGTCACCTCGGCGGGTCAGGACGAAGTCGGCGGCCTTCTCGGCTCGTTCCCGTTCCTCGGCCTCCCACCGCCGCCGCGCCGCCGCCGCGTCCTCGCGCCATGTCGCCGGCAGTATGTCGTCCGGGGTCCCGTAGCCCGCCGCGACCAGCTCGGGCACCTGACCGGGAACGCTCCATTTCCCTTTGTCGTCGACGGCTTGGGACAACAGAGCGGCGGTACGCAGCAGCAGATGCCGTCCATAGATGGCCTCGGAGGCGCCGAGGAAGCGCGGGGACTGATGGTGGAAGACTCCAGTGGTACGGGTGACACCCGCGGTCGCCGCGACGTCGTCGTTTCCCTCGCCGTCGTTTCCCCCATCGTCCTCAGCGTCCCGGCCGTCGAATCCGGTGATCACCACACGTGGGTCAGGAAGTCCCTCGGGGCGGACAACGCCGTCATGGCGGTGCAGACGCCCGATGCGTTGGAGCAGGAGGTCGATCGGGGCCACGTCCGTGATGAGGATGTCGGCGTCGACATCGAAGGACTGCTCCGCTATCTGTGTGGCCACCACGATCAGCCGGGGTCGGGGGCCCTTCGGCTTCTCCGCCGCCCTCGGAGGGCCGAGCCGCCGTAGACACTCCTCGATCCGGTCCGCCCGAGGCCCCACGGCGATCCGTCCATGCAACAACAGCACGTCGTCATCGCCGAATTGGGCGCACAACGTGGTGTAGAGAGCTTGCGCTCGCTCGACGGTGTTACGAATGACCAAGGCGCATCCGTTGGCAGCAAGGGCGGTGCCGAGAAAGGCAGCGACCGATGCGTCGGCCTCTTGCCGCGCCTGCTCCTTCTGCTCCTTTGTATCGGCCACATCCCGAGCCTGTTCCCTCTGCTCCCGTCGAGATCTCGCTGCGGGCACCCGCTCCGGCAGGAACTCCAGTGCGACGTCGAGGGAAGCGCGCCAGGAGTCGCACGACGTCACGTCGAAGCGGGGCCCGGAGCCATCAGGTGACTGCCATGCCGAGGTCACCGAGGGATAGCCCCCGGGATCAGGAAGCCCCTCGGCCGTGAACTCCTCGCGGCCGGCCGCACCGGCGAGATAGGCATCGATCAGCTCCTGGCGCTGGCTGGGAGGCAGCGTCGCCGACAGCAGCACTACGGGCGTCCCGGCCTGGCCGAGCCACCGCAGGCCCTCCACCAGGAACTGCGACATATAGACATCTGCGGCGTGCACCTCGTCCAGCACCACGACCTTGCCCGCCAGGCCCGCCATCCGGAGCATCACATGCTTGGTACGGGTCGCAGCGAACAGCAACTGGTCGATCGTGCCCACCACAAAAGGGCACAGCAGTCCGCGCTTGGCGCCGAGGAACCACTCGGCCGGGCCGCGGGCCACCGGCTGAGCGGAACCTCCGTGGAAGGCGGCCACCCCGGGGCCGTACAGATCGTCGTCCCCGCATTCGCCGTACTCGTCGATCCCGCCGTACCGGGCTTCCGGATCGTCCCCGCCTCCGGTCTCGCCGAGAAGGTCACGCCATTCCTTGTTGAACATGCGCTTGCCGTGCAGCAACGCGACCTGGCCGGCCAGTTCCTCGTCGATGCCGCCGACCCACGATCTGACCTGTCCGAACATCGGGTCGCTGGTGGACTGGGTCGGCATCCCCACGAAGACGCCGTCCGCGCCGAACTTGGCGGCCAGGATCTCGGCCGCCATCAAAGCGGCCTTGGTCTTGCCTTCCCCCATCGGCGCCTCGACCACCAGAAGCCCGGGGGCTTCCATGCGCCGCGCTGCGTCCATGACCAAAGCCTGCGAGAGGCGGGGGCCGTGCCCGAACCGGTCACCAAACGTCTCCGGCCCCGGCTCCGCCAGTCGCCCCCAACCGCCACGGAGGCGGAGCTTCCCCCAGGCGGCACCGGCCCGCTCCCGGGCCTTGGCGATATTCACCATCGCCAAGGTGTCCAGACCGATGAAGTGCTTCTCGTCACTGGCGATCCAGTCCGCCATCACGATGAGCCCACTCAGATGCAGCTGGGCCGCCCGGGACGGCGCCCGTACCGGCTCGACCTGTAGGACGTCACCGAAGCCGAGTTCCGCGCCGAAGCGTTCGACCAGGTCCGCTTGCGCCCGCCGCCAGCGAGGGCCACCGATGTTCTGCCCCCTGCTGCCCCGGGGTTCGTACGTGGCACTCTCATCGGGGAACGCACCGTGGTGACCGGCCACCAGGGGCCACAGCCAGCTCATCTGCTCGTCGCTCCAGCCGGCATCCCCGAGGACCGTACGCAAGACGAACGCGCCCGCCCTGTCATGGCGCCACTTGAGCCTTGCCCTGGCAAGGGTGGGTTCGTGCCACTCCAGCCCGGCCGCGCGGACCGCCTGCGCGCCCTTCGGCCACATCCGCTGAAAAGCAGGGGTCGCCTTGCCGCAGTCGTGGATCCCGCACAGCCACGCGAAGAACCGCCGCCCCTTGCCCGCCCCGCCGGCGACGTCGTCGACCATCCACTTCGTGGACGGCGCCAGAAACCCGTCCCAGATGCACTCGGCGACCGCTGCCGTATCGAGCAGATGCGACAGCAGGAGGTTCATCGTCCCGCCGGCCTTGTCCTCGGACTTGCCCCACAGCACGCCGAGAGCGTCAATGCCGTCGCCACTGCCACTGCCACTGGGCCGTAACTGGGCTTCCGCCATGGTGTCTCTCCCCCCTTGATGAACTGATCGGCAGCCTAGAGTGCCCCACTGACAACGCCGACACTTTGATAGGTTTTGATCTTGTTTGACCACATCATGAGCCGGGGTACGCGGGCCTCAATCCCGACAGAAGTCGTTGCGCGCCACGTGAGCCGGGTGCCTGCCGCTCAACTGCGCGCCCGGCACATAGCGTTGAGCTGGTCGCTTCCCGTCGCTTCCTGCGACGCAACCGCAGGCTGCGCGGGAACGGGTAACGTCGGGACCATGGGAGACAGATCGATCTTCTTCACACATAGGGCCTCCACGGTTATGACCCTGGTGATGCTCCATCCTCGCCGCGCGAGTCGGAAGGGCAGCCGTGGCTATCTGCGCCAACTAAATGAAATGGCCGCAGATCGCTGAAAGAACCCCAGGTCAGCAAGTGTCGGCCCCGCGTAGGCGGGGGTGTTCCCCAGCGGCGAGCTGCCCGAGGCGCCCCCGCGCTGTCGGCCCCGCGTAGGCGGGGGTGTTCCTCTGGAAAAGGCCGGCGAGGGGCTTCCGGGCGAGTCGGCCCCGCGTAGGCGGGGGTGTTCCGTGCCCGCATGGACGGGGCAGGAGTGTCTCCCCGTCGGCCCCGCGTAGGCGGGGGTGTTCCGCAGACCTACGACCAGACGCGGACGCTGACCGGGTCGGCCCCGCGTAGGCGGGGGTGTTCCGGTCATCTCGGCGGAGTTCTCGTGCGAAGTCGGGTCGGCCCCGCGTAGGCGGGGGTGTTCCCTGCTACGCCGGGCCGAGGCTGCCAGCACGGAGGTCGGCCCCGCGTAGGCGGGGGTGTTCCGGTGGCGGCGTCCACCGCGCAGAAGGTCCTTGCGTCGGCCCCGCGTAGGCGGGGGTGTTCCCCGGCAGGCCGGCCTGCTCCTCGGCTCGCTGGAGTCGGCCCCGCGTAGGCGGGGGTGTTCCGTGGACGCCGCCCTGGTGGAGGCGTTCGGCACCGTCGGCCCCGCGTAGGCGGGGGTGTTCCAGGGCCTGAGAAGCTGTTGTCTTTCCGGATCTGACGTGTGGGTTTCCGCTGGTCAGGTGTGATGTCCGGGTTGTTGAGGCAGTCTTCGGCCGTCGTGTTCGTTCCCGTGGTGTGGAGGTGGCGGATGCCGTCGATGCGGGCGGTGCTCGAGCGCCGTGAGAAGGCCGCTCTGGTGCGGGTGGAGGAGCTGCGGGCCGAGTTCGAGCTGGTGCGGGCGGCACTGGCGGAGGCGGAAGAGGTGCTGAACCATCGGGTGATCGGCCTGGAGCAGTATCTCGAGGCGCTGACCGAGCAGGACGGGACCACCACGGCGGTGGTCCCCGGGCCGGGAGTGGCCGGGACTGCCGTGGAGGAGCCTGCGTCGGGGACCGGGCCGAGCAGGACGGTGGCCCGCAAAGCGGACGGGGTGTCGATCAGGGTCCTTGGCCCGGACTACCGGCACATCATGGCCGTCTTCGAGGAGACGGGCGGCGACAGTCTGACCGCGCGGCAGGCGGCGGTTGCACTGGGCTGGGACACCGGCCCGCCGGCCCGGGTCGAGGGTGCGCGTGGCAGGCTGAAGCGGTTGGTGGAGCGGGGCTGGCTGGTCGAGCAGAGGCCGGGCCGGTTCACACTGCCCGTGCCAAAGCCTGGTGCCGTGTAGTGGTGCGGCGGGCGAGGCGGCGGCTCATCACCATGGTCATCGACCAGAGGATCAGGGCTTCGCTGCTGGTCTGGAGGGTCTCGTAGTCGCGGGCCAGGCGCCGGCTGCGCATGAGCCAGGCGAACGTGCGCTCGACGACCCAGCGGCGGGGCAGCACGAGGAAGCCGCTGGTGTCGTCGCCGCGTCTGACCACCTCCAGGACGAGACCGAGTTTCCGGGCGGCCCAGTCGACGAGGTGGCCGGTGTAGCCGCCGTCGGCCCAGACCAGCCGCAGTTTCCGGAAGTCCTCCCGCAGGGCGGGCAGCATCGTGCGGGCGGCGTCCCGGTCCGTCGTTGACGCCGGTGTCACCAGCACCGTCAGCACCAGGCCGAGGCAGTCCGTGACCAGGTGCCGCTTGCGGCCGTTGATCTTCTTCCCGCCGTCGTAACCCCGTGAAGCACCCTTGACGGTGGCGTCCGCCTTCACCGACTGCGAGTCCACGACGGCCGCCGTCGGCCCGGTGTCCCGGCCCTCCGCGCGGCGCACCTGGTCGCGGAGCCGTTCGTGGAGTTCACGGATCAGGCCGTGATCGCGCCAGCGGCGGAAGAACGCGTAGACGCGGTCCCAGGGCGGGAAGTCCGCAGGCATGGAACGCCACTTGATGCCGTTGTCGACCAGGTAGCGGACCGCGTCGAGTATCTGACGGTGGCAGTAGCCCTCAGGCCGCCCGCCCCGGCTCTCCATCCACGCCGGCGTCGGGAACGCCTGCCGGACCACCGCCCACTCCACATCGCTCATGTCCGAGCCGTAGCGGGGCTCCCGGCCCGGACGATCAGCCGCGTTCCCGAACCTGTGGGCGAGACAGTCACACCCGAGGGTGGACGAACTGGACTCCGAAGACGTGACTACGCAAAACTGCGACACCAGGGCCTCTTGTTCCTCGCCGGCTTCAACAACCGCGAGCTACCAAGAGGCCCTTCCTGCATGCGCCCACGGCAGCCAAACCACCCGATCCAGCACCCTGTTCGATCACGAACGACCACACGCTCGAAAGGACAACGGCCACTGAGCAAAACGGCCGCCGCCCACGTCCGTCGGCCCCGCGTAGGCGGGGGTGTTCCGCAGGTGAGGCTGGCGGCTTGGGGTACGCCGAGGTCGGCCCCGCGTAGGCGGGGGTGTTCCCCGCTCCTGCACAGCCGGGACGGGGGTGGGTGTGTCGGCCCCGCGCAGGCGGGGGTGTTCCGCTGGCGTACGACCCCGAGCGCCCGACCGCGCTGTCGGCCCCGCGTAGGCGGGGGTGTTCCGGCTGAGGTGTGGCCACGGCTCGGCATCAGGGGGTCGGCCCCGCCCCGGCGGGGTGTTCCCCGCGATGACAGGCACAGGGGCGAAGCGAGACGGGCGCCCCCGGTTCGCGCCGGGGTTCCCGCCGTAACGCGGCGGGCACCGCTACTGGCCGAACAGTGTGCCGATGCCGCCGTGGCCGTCGGGTCCGCTCCACACCGCGGACGCCAGCCAGAACGGGAACCAGAACACGTCCTCCGGCAGGACGGGGGCGGCGATGAACCAGACGAGGGGGAGGACGGCGAAGATCAGGCAGCAGCACCGGCCGCCTCTGCCGGCGGTGGACGGCTGCCTCGTCGGGATGTCGGACATAGGGCGAAAATATGCCGCGCCCACCGTTCGCACATGAGTACCCGTACTCACGGCGGTCCCCGCGGCGGCTGGGCGAGATATCCGCCGTGACCTGGGACAACGCTCATCGGGTTCCAGCAGTGTTCGCACCGGACCCCGGCCGCCGGACCGGGAGCAGGGGTTCACCCGGTGCAGGCGCACACCCGGAGCAGGGGTTCACCCGGAGCGGAGGTTCACCGTCGGTAATCAGGCCGCGTTCGACCACACGTCCCGGCGGGCGCGAGGATCTCGGAGACCACCGTGCCGGACGAGGCCATGACGTCGCCCAGGAAACGCAGGCGCCCGACGCCGAGCCTGCGCAGGGCCGGGCCGTGGTCGACGGCGACGACGGCGGAGACCGCGAGGAGAAGGAGCCGCCATCCGGCCGTCAGCGGGCGGCGCAGGGGGCGGGGCAGTTCCGCGAACGCGGCGTGCAGGCGCTCGCAGTGGAACGGGACGTGGCGCTCCTCGTCCGCCAGGATCCGGCCCGCCACCTCCGAGGTGAGCGAGTCGTCGGCGCCGTCCCGCAGGGCCCGGTAGAAACGCAGCGCCACCACTTCCGCGATCATCAGCACCAGCAGTTCCGTACGCAGGCCCATCAGGCGCCGCAGCCGCAGGAAGACCTCGTCGGTCCAGTGGCTGTTCAGCGTGGGCACGCCACCCGTGGACAGGAGCAGCGCGAGAACGCGGGCGTGGTTCTGTTCCTCGGCGACGAACAGCCGGACCGCTCGCGCGTAGTCGGGGTCCCCGGCCTCGTCGGCCTTGGGGATGAGGTTGGCGCCGTCACCGTCCTCACCCACCTGGAAGCGCTGGATGCTGCGCCAGACCGCCGGATGCAGGGTCGCGCCCCGGCCCCAGTCGGGGTCGCCCTGGGTGTTCCGGCGCTCGCGCTCGTCCTCGAACCGTCGTGTCCACGTGGCGAATCCGTCCCCAGGCACCTGTTCCCCGTCTCCCCGTCCGTCCAGGGCACGCCACCGTGCCCTGGAGAGGGGGACGTCAACGGGAATTCAGCCGTTCCACCGGAGCGGATATCACGCCTGGTCGCAGCCCGCGCGGACCGCCGCCCGCCCGGCGACGGGAGGCGGGGTGTGTACGCGGGGCCGGCTCAGGACACCGCCCCCGGCACCACGGGCCGGACGGCGGGCGCGTCTTGGCCGCCGGGCGGGCCGGGCGAGGGGAACGGAGCGGTGTCCTGGTCGCACACCGTGCCGGCCGGCGGGAGGGTGCCGTCGATGAAGTAACGGCTCTCGTACTCCTGGACACAGCTGCTGGGATTGCCCAGCGCGGTGTGCCCGTACCCGTTGAGGGTGAGCAGACGCGCGTTGACCAGTTCCCGGACCATGGCCTGCGCGTTCGGGTAGGCGGTGGCGGGATCGTAGAGCGGGTTGACCACCAGGACGGTGGGTGACGTGAGTCTGTCCCAGGGGCCGGTGTAGCGGTTGGCGGGCCGGGCGGGCCAGGTGGCGCACGGCTCCGAGGCCCAGGCCCAGAAGCGACCGGCGTCCCCCGCACGGGCGGCGGCGATCTCCTCCGCCCGGTGATACACCTCGACGTCCTGTGGATTGGGGCTGTCGGAGCAGAACACGGCACCCGCCTGCTCCTCGCCCAGATACGGAACCGGGACCGGGACCGGGGAGGTCGAGGGCGGGGGCGGTCCCGGGACGCGGCCCCGCCACAGCTCCTGCAGTCTGCCGGCGAGTTCCGTCCACCCGGGGTGGACGGTGTAGAGGCCGTTCACCGTGTCGGCGACCGTCTTGGCGTAGGTCCAGGCGCCCACCGGACGGTCCCGCAGGCGCCGCATCAGCCGGTCGAACTTGTCCCGGGTCGCTTTCGGGCTGCCCGCGGAGAACGCGCAGCGGTCCGTCGTGGTGGAGCCGCACAGCGTGAGGAACCGGTCCAGGACCTCGGCGGCGCCGACGTCCGTGCCCATGCGCAGGAAAGTCGGAAGCGCGGGGTCGATGTCCGAGCCGTTGTCCGTCCATGCCCGGGGGTCGATATTGCTGTCGAGGGTCATGGCGCGGACCTTGCCGGGGAAGAGATTGGCGTAGGTGGCGCCCAGGAACGACCCGTAGGAGGTCCCCAGGTAGTTGAGCTGCGGCTCGCCCACCGCCTGGCGGAGCCCGTCGAGGTCGCGTGCGGTGTCGGCGGTCGACACATGGCGCAGCAGTTCCGGGTCCCGCTTCTCGCAGAGCCGGCCCAGTTCGGCGTAGGCGGCGATCCAGGCCGCCCGCTGCTGCTCGCCCACGGGGAAGCCCGCCGGTTTGCCGGAGGCCCAGACGTCGGCCGCCTCAGGGGTGTCGAAGCAGCGGACCGCGGTGCTGTTGCCTATCCCGCGCGGATCCCAGCTGACGATGTCGAACCGCTCCCGCACCTCTCGCGGGAAGAACTCGTACCGGTCCGGCATCTGCACCGTTCCGGGCCCGCCCGGGCCTCCGGGGTTGAAGAACAGCGTGCCGATACGCCGCCCGGGCCCGGTCGCCTTCCGTTTGATCACCGCCAGATCGATGGTCCGGCCACCGGGGTCGGCGTAGTCCAGCGGCACCGTCGCGGTCGCGCAGTCGAACGGGCTGCCGGCGGAACAGGGCCGCCAGTTCAGCCGCGGTACGGGCCCCGCGGGAGCCGGCCTGCCTCCGGCGGGAGCGAAGTACGGCTCGGCGAACACCGTCGAGCAGATCACCGCTGCCGCGAGGGCGGCCGCCGTGTAATGGCGGCGGGCGGGTGGGAATCCGGATATGCGCATACGCCATCCCTCCTCCTTCATGGGTCGGGTGTCGGATGCGCCGATGTCCTGGGCGCCGGCACGCATCCGCATCCACACCACCGTGATCCGGGGGGCCGCGCAATCCGGCGACGGCCGAATGCGGAACGGCTTACGCCGGTGGGGCGGAGGCGGAACGGCTTACGCCGATGGGGCGGAGGCGGTGGTGACGGCGGCCTGTCGGCGACGGTGTCCGGCGGCGGCCGCCCGGACTCCGGTACGGGACCGGATCCGATGGCACGGGCCGGGCCTCCGGCCGGTGACGGGCGACGACGGCGGCCGGACCACGGCGGGCGCGACCACGACGGACCCGGACCACGGCAGACAGGACCACGACGGGCGCGACCACGACAGACGGCACCACGGCAGACAGGACCACGACGGGCGCGACCACGACAGACGGCACCACGACGGACGGGGCACGGCCGCCCGTCCGTCCCCGTCAGTTCTCCGACGCGGTCGGCCATATGCCCGGGCACCCGGCTGTTGGAGTGGCCCGAAGTGAGCTTTGCCGGTGACGCGGTTGAGGCGGACGCCCCCGTCAATCCGCCGGCCGGGCGAACTCAGTCCCTGACGATGCTGTCCCGCCCTTTGCCTGACAAGTCCCCATTCCGCACGGCAGTTGCCCCTGCGGATGGAGACCAGGGGTCGGAACCCGTGGTCCCCGCGCATGGAGGGTCCGGCCCGCTGGATGGAATGTTCATTCCAGCGCGCGTTCGGTGCTCCGGCCCCCGGTCAAGCTCTCCGGGGGGCCGTGCATGAGGTCCGGAGCGCGCCCGGTCAGGACGGGCAACCGGCCCCACGGCAGCCGTATGTGCCCTGTCCGTAACCGACTTGGAGATGACTGGCCAGTCCAGCGGACCGTGTTCTACGGTGCTAGTACTGCACGGGTGCAACGCGGAGGGGGATCCCCGGTGGGCGCAGGCACGGGAGCCGGGCTTCAGGGGCGGATCGCCGAACAGCGGGCGGGGAGCGGTGATCCCCGGGCGCTCGTCGGGGAGTTGAGACGGACCCTGCTCCTGGTACCACTGGACGGCGGAGGGCTCTGGACCGCCCGGTCCGGCGGGGTGCGGTGGATCTGCGGGTTCACCGACGAGGGCGCGCTGGCCCGGTTCGCGCTGGCTCACCAGGGCACCGAGGGCGCCGCCCCCGACGACTACGGACGCGGCCAGAACCACGGGCACGGACACGGCCCGGCAGGTGCCGTGCGGTCATGGGAGTACGCCGCCCTGCGCGGGGCACGGCTGCTGGACGAGATCATCCCGGCGATGGGCGAACCCGCCGGGATCGCCGTCGATATCGCCGATCCGGACGGATCGATGGTGTTTCCACCGGTGAAGGGCATCGTGCCCGACGCGGTCGCCGTCGACGCCGATGAGCCGCACGGGGGGCGGGGCTGATGGGTGGCGCGGAGGATCTGAACGTCAGCAAGGCGAGCGTGCGGCTGATCACCCAAGGTCTGCGGGACGCGGTGTCGGAACTGCGGGACTCCGGCACCGGTACGGGCTCGGTCCTCGGCAAGGGGTTCTCGGACCTCTCGATGACGGGGATGGAGGCCGGTCACCACGGCCTCTCCACCGACTTCGAGGACTACTGCGAGCGCTGGGAGTGGGGCGTACGGGCCCTGATCCAGGACGCCAACACCATCGCGGCGAAACTGGGCCTCGCGGCGGGGCTGCTCTGGGAGGAGGACCAGTACGTCCAGGGCACGCTGAAGGTCGCCGTGAACTCCGTCGTCGGCAATCCCCACGCCTCCGAGGAGGAGGTCGTCAAACAGGGCTGGGGCGATGTGTTCACCCCGGACTATCTGAACCCCGACTACAGCCAGGAGTCGTTCCGGCGGGCGGGTGAGGAGGCGGAGCAGACCTGGAAGGACACCGGCCGGGCCCTGGTGACCGAGGGTATGGGCGGTCAGCGCACGAGCGCGCTCAACGATCTCATCGGCGTGGACCAGGGGGACTTCGACCGGGCCGTCGACGAGACGTTCGGGCCGTCTCCGGAGGAGCGGGCCCGGCAGCAGCAGAACGACGGCGGGGGGAACTGACCGGTGGGCATCGGGGACTTCGTACCGGATGTGATCGAGGACAAGGTCGAGGACGCGACCGAGTGGGTCGGCGACCGGGTCGAGGACGCCGGGGACTGGACCGCCGACCGGCTGGAGGACGTGGGCTGGGACTCCGGCGCGGACTGGGTGCGTGAGCAGTCGCGCTCGCTGGCGAACCGGATGGGTGCCGAGGTCGACGAGATGGACCTCGGCCAGAGCGAGGACAAGACGAAGCTGGTCTACGGCTCCCCGTCCAAGCTGCGGAGTACGGCGACGAATCTGAAGGATCTCCAGCGGTCCTTCAACAAGGTCGCCATGGGGTTGAAGGGCCTGGACTCCTCGGCGTTGAAGGGGCAGGCGGCCGACGCCTTCCGCTCGACCGTGGCGATCGAGCCGCCGAAGTGGGTCAAGGGCTCCGAGGCGTTCGGGAAGGCGGCCGGCGCGCTGGAGACCTTCGCGTCGACGGTGGAGTGGGCGCAGGGTCAGGCGCAGCTCGCGATCGACAAGTGGAAGGCGGGCACCAAGGCGTCCGAGGACGCGCTGAACGCGCACAAGTCCCAGGTCGACACCTACAACAAGGCGGCCGACGCGTACAACGCCAAGCCCGCCGACCAGCGCGATCCCGCCACACTGCCGCCCAAGCCGGGCGCGTTCACCGATCCGGGCAAGGCCCGGATGGAGGAGGCGCAGCAGATCCTGGCGGAGGCCCGCAGACAGCGCAACACGGCCGCGGAGACGGCGCGCTCCGCGGTGCGGGCGGCCCGGGACACGGCCCCGCCGAAGCCGTCGTACGCGCAGCAGTTCCAGGACGGCATGGCCGAGCTGGAGGTGATGCAGACGCACCTCGGGGGCGGCATCATCAAGGGCACGGCCGATCTGCTCTCCTTCGTACGCAGCGTCAATCCGATGGACGCGTACAACATCACGCACCCCGCGGAGTACGGCCTCGCGCTGAACAACATGGGCGCGGGTCTGGTCCAGGTCGCGAACGACCCCTGGGGCGCGGGCAAGCAGATCGTCGACGGCTTTATGAAGGACCCGGCGGAGGGCTTCGGCCGGCTGGCGCCCGACGCGCTGCTGACCGCCGCCACCGGAGGCGCCGGCGCGGCCGTCAAGGGTGTCCGGGTGGCCGGGGAGGCCGCCGACCTCGCCGTCGACGCCAACCGGGCGCGCAGGGGTGCCGACGAGGCCGGGAACGGTACGTACGACCGCTCCGACGGCCGCCGGGTCACGACGGGCACCGACCCGGTGGACCTGGCCTCCGGGCGGATGTTCCTGCCGCAGACGGACGCCTCCCTGCCGGGCGCGCTGCCGCTCGTCTTCACCCGCCGGGTGGAGTCCGGTTACACCGCCGGCCGCCTCTTCGGGCCCTCCTGGTCGTCCACCGTCGACGAGCGTCTGGAGATCGACGCGCGGGGGGTCGTCCATGTCACCGCGGACGGGCTTCTGCTGACCTATCCGCATCCCGTTCCGGGGGTGCCGACCCTGCCGGAGTCCGGTGCGGCGCTCTCACCGCTGGACCGCGACGGGACGGGCGACTACACGGTCACCGACCCGGCCACCGGTCTGGTACGCCACTTCGCCGCACCGCCCGGGGCCGATCCCGGCGAGGACGGCGACGCCTGGCTCGTACAGGTCAGTGACCGCAACGGCCACACCATCACCGTCGACCGGACCGACGACGGGAGTCCCCTGGCGCTCGCCCACTCCGCGGGCCACCGGCTGGCGCTGACGGTCACCGACGGCCGGGTGAGTGCCCTGGCGCTGGCGCCCGCGGACGGCGGGGCGGTCCTGCCGCTGATGGCGTACGGCTACACGGACGGCGACCTCACCGAGGTCACCGGGCCGTCCGGCGGCACCCTCACCTTCGAGTACGACGACCGTCACCGGGTCACCGCCTGGATCGACTCCAACCGGCGCCGCTACGACTACGCGTACGACGACCGGGACCGGGTGATCGCCGAAGGCGGGGAGGCCGGTCATATGACCCTGCGGCTCTCCTACGGCGAGCCCGACCCGGCGACCGGGCTGCGCACGACCACGACGACCACGGGCGAAGGCCATGTCCGCCGGTTCACCGTCGACAGGGACTGTCAGATCGTCGCGAGCACCGACCCGCTCGGTGCCACCACCCGCTTCGAACGCGACCGGCGCGGCCGTCTGCTGTCCCGGACCGACCCGCTCGGGCACCGCACCGGGTTCGCGTACGACGAGAACGGCCGGATCGTCCGGATCACCGGCCCCGACGGGCGTGAATCGCGGACGGAGTTCAACGGCCTGGGTCTGCCCGTGAAGGAGACCGGCGCGGACGGCCGGGTCCGGCGCCACACCTACGACGAGCGCGGCAACCGCACCTCGGTGACGGAGTCCACCGGCCGGACCACCCGCTTCACCTACGACGGCCTCGGCAGGCTGACCTCGGTCACCGATCCGCTCGGCCACCGTACCGCCGTCCGCTGCGACCGCGCCGGACTGCCCGTCGAGGTCACGGATCCGCTCGGCGGGATCACCCGCTACGAACGGGACGCGTACGGACGGCCGATCGCCGTCACGGACCCGCTCGGCGCGACGACCCGGCTGGAGCGGACGGCCGAGGGCAGGCTCACCCGGCGCGTCTTCCCGGACGGCACCGGGGAGTCGTGGACCTACGACGGTGAGGGCAACTGCACAAGCCATACCGACCCCATGGGCCTGACCACCCGGTTCGAGTACTCCCACTTCGACCTGATGACCGCCCGCACCGGCCCGGACGGCGCTCGCCACGAGTTCCGTCACGACGCCGAGCTGCGCCTCGTCAGTGTGCACAACCCGGCCGGTCTGACCTGGAGTTACGCCTACGATCCGGCGGGCAACCCGGTGCGGGAGACGGACTTCGACGGCCGGACCCTCACCTACGCCTATGACGCGGCGGGACGGCTCGGCTCCCGTACCGACGCCCTCGGCCGTACGACCGTCTTCGAGCGTGATCGAGCCGGGCGGGTGGTCCGCAAGGAGGCGGACGGGCGGGCCACGACGTACGTCTACGACCACAGCGGGCGACTCGCCCGGGCGGAGAACGCCGACAGCGTGCTCACGCTGCTGCGGGACCGTCACGGCCGGCTGCGTTCGGAGACCGTCAACGGCCGGCGGACCAGCTACACCTATGACGTCCTCGGCCGCCGCATCAGCCGCACCACGCCGTCGGGGGCGGTCAGCACGTGGGAGTACGACGCGACGGGCAACCCGACCCGGCTCACCGCCTCCGGCCGCACCCTGGACTTCGAGCACGACGCCGCCGGCCGGGAGACGGTCCGTCTGATCGGTGAATCCCTCACCCTGACGCAGGTGTTCGACGAGGTGGGGCGTACGGCGTCCCAGCATCTGGCCGGGCCTTCGGGGGAAACGGTCTCCCGCCGCGCGTACGCCTACCGGGCCGACGGCTGTGTCACCGGTATCGAGGACCATCTGCGCGGCACCCGCACCTTCGACCTCGACGGCGCGGGACGCGTCACGGCCGTCCACGCGGCGGGCTGGTCCGAGCGCTACACCTACGACGAGGCGGGCAACCAGACCACCGCCGAGTGGCCGTCCACCCACCCGGGCCACGAGGCCACCGGCCCCCGCACGTACAGCGGCACCACGATCACGCGCGCCGGGAACGTCCGCTACGAACACGACGCCCTCGGCCGCGTCACGCTCCGCCGGAAGACCCGGCTGTCCCGCAGGCCCGACATCTGGCGCTACGAGTGGGACTCCGAAGACCGGCTGAGCGCCGTCACCACCCCCGACGGCACCCGGTGGCAGTACGCATACGACCCCCTGGGCCGCCGTATCGCGAAGACGCGTATGGGCCCCGACGGTTCCACCGCCGTCGAGCGCACCGACTTCACCTGGGACGGCTCCACCCTCTGCGAACAGACCACCGCCTCCCCCGACCACCCCCGGCACTCGGTCAGCCTCACCTGGGACCACGACGGGCTGCACCCCCTGACCCAGACGGAACGCATCCACGAGACCGACGGTCAGGGGGCCGTCGACGAGCGCTTCTTCGCCATCGTCAGCGATCTCGTCGGCACACCGACGGAACTGGTCGACGAGAACGGCGACGTCGCCTGGCGCACCCGTGCCACCCTCTGGGGCTCCACCACCTGGGCGGCGTCCAGCACCGCGTACACACCTCTGCGCTTCCCCGGCCAGTACTACGACCCCGAAACCGGGCTGCACTACAACTACTTCCGCACCTACGACCCCGAGACCGCCCGGTACTTCTCCCCCGACCCCCTCGGCCTCGTCCCGGCCCCCAACCCGGTCACCTATGTCGTCAATCCGCTCACCTGGGCGGATCCCTTCGGGCTCACTCCGGACTATCCGCCCGCGGACCCGCTCGCCGAGGAGATCGCGAGGCACGCGAACGAGGAGGCGATCCGCCCGGACGGAAACGGCACGCACTATGTGCGGGGCGTGCACCCCGAGGCGATCAGGTACTACGTGGACGGGGTGATCAACGGCGATGTGCCGAATGTGGAGGTACGGTACGACCTCAGAAACGGGCGGGTCGGATACTGGGATCCGGACAAGGAAGTCGTGGTCATCGAGGACGGCGACGGCGGTACCGTCTTCACACCACGAGGCGGAAAGGCCTGGTTCGACGATGTTCTCGAATGATGGGGTACGGACGTGTCGGGGGACGTAGGGACGGCGCGCCTGTCCTCGGACGAGACGGGGGCGCTGATGCAGTTGCTCCACCAGGCGATGGAACTGCGCGACGAGACCCTCGCCGACATCGGCTGCGGTCCCGGCGAACTCGCCGCCACACGCGCGGCGCTGCGTGAGCTGAAGCAACGGCTGAAGGCCGAGGACATCACCGCCGTCGGCTTCTCGGCCGATCCGGCGCTTCCTCCCTCGGCGCCTCCCGTCCTTGAGCCGGGCGCCGACGAGCGGCTGCTGGAGGTCCGGGTCCCGCCCCGGACGGGGCAGTTGTGGAGAGCGATGGCCGGGCTGGCTTTCACGGCGTTCGGAGAACGGGAGTTGTTCTACCGCACGGGCCGGACCCACGAGGAACTGGAAACGGCGCTGGGCCGCTTCTCGTTCTCCTGAGGGTTCCCGTGAGATTCCCGTGAGGTTTTCCCGTGAGGGGTCGTCCCGCAGGGCGCGCCTGAATGCGGCCGGGGGTTCCTGAGGTCTCCTGAGGTCTCCTGAGCCACTGAGGGCTGCTGAGGCCCGGAGGTCCAGGAGTCCCGTGCACGCCGTACCGGTGAGGCGGACCCGGCGAAGGTGGCCCGGGCCGGGCCGGGCGGGTGAGGCGGACCCGGTGAGGCGTGCCCGGATCCTCGGTAGCCTCACGGGCGAGCACGGGAGCGAGGTGGGCTCATGCCGGGACCGGCGCGGGTGAACTGGCGGGAAGCGGCCTGCGTACGGTGTGCGGGCGCGGTGGCGGCCGGGGCCGGGGTGCTGCTGCGGAGCCGTTCGGGGAGCTGGGTGACGTATCACCCGGAGCATGCGCCGGAAGCCGAGCCGGGTGGTATGACCTCGGACGTCGACGCGTTGCGGGTGAACGAGCGGGAAGGGGAGTGCGAGGCGTGCGGCGGGTCCGTGGCGGCCCGCACCGGCGTCCTGGTGCTCGCCCTGCCCGGGCACGGGCACGGGAAGTGGCGGGTGGCCCACCGCGAGCACGTCCGCGAGGCAGCGCCGCCCCCGAGGGGCGGGAACCCCGGCTGGCACCGAGGGCGCCTGATGGCGCTCGACATCGCCACCACGGGCAACCGGTACGGCGTCGACCGGATTCTCGGTGCCGCGGTACGGGTCACCGACGGGCCCGCCCGGTGGTGGCTGGTCGACCCCGGCCCCGAGGCGGTGTCCGTCTCACCGCGCAAGAACCATCGCCTCACGGTGGAGCGGGCTCGGGCGGAGGGCGTTCCGGCGGCCCGGGCGCTGGAGGAGCTGGCGGAGGTGCTGACCGGGCAGTTCGCCTCGGGGGAACCACTGGTGGCCTGGTTCGCCCCCTTCGTACTGACCTCCCTGGAGGCGGAGCTGCGGCGCCATGGGCTCGCCTCTCTCGCCGATCGCGCCCCGCACGGCATCACACCGGTCTGCGACCCCCTCGTACTGGACCGGCGCGCCGACCGCACCCGCCTGGGCGGGCGCTCCCTGGAGGCCGTGACCGAGTGGTACGGCGTACCGCACGGCTCCGGCCGGACGCCGTACGACCATCCCGGCGATCCGCGCTGCGACGCCGAGGCGGCCCTGGCCCTCGCGTATGTCGTCGGCGCCTGTTTCCCGGGCGTGGGGCGGCTGTCGGCGCCGGTGCTGCACGCGAAGCAGACGCTCTGGTACCGGGATCAGCAGAGGGAGTTCCTGAACCGGGCGCCCGACGCCGAGGAGGCGGCGTGGCCCGTCGCGGAGGTCCGGGTACTGCCCTGGCGGGACCACGACGCCGGGTAGAACGCGCGTGACCCGGCGGGCGGTGGACGGCTCGGCGGTCGTCCCCCCGTTCGGCGGTCGGCTCGTGGAAGGGGCGGCTCGTGGGGCGGCGGGGCTCAGGCTTCGGGGAGGAGGGTCGCCGGAGTACCCGCGCGGGAGGCGATGTGGGGTGGCGTGTCGATGCCCTCGGGGAGTACGGGGTCGGGTACGGGTTCGCCGAAGGACAGGGTCATGGGGAGGGTGCCCGCCCAGATGCCGAGGGCGGCGTCGGGGCCGTCGCCGTCGTCCGGGGGGCCGGTGCGGATCTTGACGGAGGCCTCGTCCAGGGACAGGGCGAGCAGCGCGGTGGCGGCCAGTTCCTTGCGGCTCGGGCGGCGGGCGTAGTCCCACTGGCCCGGGGTGGCGTGCTCGGTGAGGCGGGCCAGGCCGGTGAGTTTCTCCTCCGGGTCGGTGACGAGGCGGGGGGTGCCGTAGATCATGGCGCTGCGGTAGTTCACCCCGTGCTCGAACACCGAGCGGGCGAGGACGAGTCCGTCGACATGGGTGACCGTGACGCACACCGTCGCGTCCGGCGAGGCGACCAGGCTGCGGCTGGCGACCGAACCGTGGAGGTAGAGGCTGTGCCCGTCGGTGCCGTAGACGGTCGGCACGACCATGGGGTGTCCGTCGACGACCACGCCGAGGTGGCACAGAAACCCGGCGCCCAGGATCGCGTCCAGGGCGGCACGGTCGTCGCGCCCCTGCTCCCGCAGACGGCGGTGGCGGGTGCGTTCGGTCCCGGACAGCGGGGTCGGGCGCGGGCTCTGCTGCATATCGGCTCCTGCGACGGGCCCCGGGAGGCAGGTGCCGGGGTTCGGGATTCGAGGTTCGGACGCTGCCGTGTTCGGTGGCCGGGGATCCGGTGGTCACAGGTCGGCGGTCACGGGATCCGGAGCCGGAACCGACGCGGCCGGAGACCTCGCCCGGCCTTCGGGACCGGCGCCCGACTTCGTTGCACGCTACCGATATCGCGGCCGTTTCGCCACAGATCAGCGGAATCAGTTGCCAGGACCCTCATGAGGTACGGAATCATTTGCGCAGTGGTTCCGATACCTCCGTCCGGATCTCGCCGAGAGCCGCTCCCCTCCGTTCCGTAACAGCACATCTACCTCACAGAGCCCACCAGCAGTACAGACGGTGACCGGCCGACCGGGCGCGACCGGCCAGCTCCGACAGCAGAACCAGCACCTCGGCCGCGGTTTCAGGGGCGATCTCCGACGACCGGAGTTCATCGGTCTCGGACCACGGCCCCGCGGCCTCGGCGAGGGTGGCGCCCGCGGCCCCCGCCAGCGCCTCCTGGAGGGTGTCGGACACACTCACGATGAACGCGCTCTCCGCCTCCGGGGAGGAGAGCAGCTGCCCCGAGCGGGGGCGGTCCAGCGCTTCGTCATAGGTGCAGCCGGTCAGGATCGCTTCGAGCTGGGCCATCACGACGACCGGGTCGATCCCCTTCAGCGGTACCGCGTCGAACCCCGCCATGCCCGGTCCGCCGTACTCGTCGAGGACGGAGACGGCCGCGTCGTCGTCGGACGCCGAGAAGTAGTCGCACATCACCATGCGGTGATCCTCGCACCCGGCACCGACAGCCCACCGCTCACGACCGTGCCGGAGGCCGCCCCACGGCCACGGCCCTCTGTGGCTCCGTGGCTCTATGACTCCGTGAGTGTCGCGGATGGGGAGCACACGGTCACGGCGTCGCGGACGGCACCGGCTCCGTACGACGCTCAGCGTCCGAGCTCCGGGGGCGGCGGTGCGGCGCGGTGCTCGGTCGGGGTGATACCGCGGAGACGCTTGAAGGCGACACTGAGCGCGAAGGTGTTGGCGTAGCCGACCTGCCGGGCGACGGAGCCGACCGTGGCGTCCGTCTCGCGCAGCAGGTCGGCCGCCAGGTCGATACGCCAGGAGGCGAGGTAGGTCATCGGTGGTTCACCGACCTGTGCCGTGAAGCGGCGGGCGAGCGCGGCGCGGGACAGCCCCGACTCTGCCGCGAGCTTCGCCACGGTCCAGGGGCGGGCCGGATCGCCGTGGAGCAGCCGCAGGGCCTGGCCCACCGCCGGGTCGTCCACCGCGCGGTACCACGCGGGCGCGTGCGCTTCGGACTGGTCGAACCAGGTCCGCAGCGTGGAGAGGAGCAGCAGGTCCAGCAGCCGGTCGCGCATGACCTGCTGGGCGGGCCGGTCGCCGGCGACCTCCTCGTCGACCAGGTCCAGCAGCGGGCGGTGACGGTCGGCGCCGGGACTCCGGTCCGGGTGGGGTCGCGCTCCGGTGAACCGCGATTCGACTGGCCGCGCCACCTGGGACGCGGCGCTGGAGGGTGTGAAGGCGGTGTTCCTCGTGCCGTACGACGGGGAACTCCTCACCCGCCCCTTCGTCGAGCGCGCCGCCGAACTCGGCGTCGAGCGCGTCGTGCTGCTGTCGGGACGCGGTGTGGATGTGCCGGGGTACTCCGGCGAGGCCAACATCGCCGGTGCCACCCATATCGACGGTAAGAGTGCCGTGCGCGACGGCGGTGTCGCGTGGACGATCCTGCGACCCGCCTGGTTCGCGCAGAACTTCAGCGAGGGCATCTTCCTGGACGCGGTCCTCGCCGGTGAGCTGAGGCTGCCTGCCGGGGACGGCGCGGCTTCCTTCGTCGATACCGAGGACATCGCCGCGGTGGCGGTCGAGGCGCTCACCGGGGAGGGCCACAGCGGGCAGACGTACGAACTCTCCGGCCCCCGGGCCCTGACCATCGCCGAGGCCGCCGCCGAGATCTCCGCGGCCACCGGCCGCGACCTGCGCTATGTCCCGCTGTCCCACGATGAGTTCGTCGCCGAACTGACCGGTCAGGGATGGGCGGCAGCCGAGGCGGAGGACTTCGCGGAGGCGGTGGGCCCGATCCGGCGCGGAATGGACGCCCATCTCTCCGACGGAGTGCGGCGCGCGCTCGGCCGGGAGCCGCGCGACTTCACCGAGTATGTGAAAGCGTCGGTCGACGCGTGGCGCGTCGGAGCCCGGAGCCGTAGCGCCGAGTAACTGACCTCGGCCTCTACGAGGCGGAGCGCTGGCGGGCCAGCCAAGCGAGCTTGAGGCTCCACAGCCCGCTCATCTCATGTCAGGCGGGAGCACAGTCTGTGACGACGGGTAGACGTATGTGGTCGGGAGAGCACTCGCGCAGGTCGCTGATCTCCCGCAGTGCCCGGCGTTGACAGCGGGCAAGGACCGGCTCGATGGTCGGGGCATGGCGATCTCAGGTAGGGACAGCGAGTGCGACAGAACGTGGCAGGGGACGTTGGAAGCTTGGCGACCGCCGCATCGGCCTGGGGACTGGGCCAGTCCTGCCATGTGGGCCGTGTTGCAATTGGCGGCGGAGGAGCCGGTGCTGCGGAGGCTGTTCGTGTGGACCAGCATGAACGAGCTGCATGTGTCGGCGACGGGTGACTTCCGTGACTACACCGTGGAGCCGTTCCCGGCGATCGCCGCGTCGACCAGGGGCTTTGTCGTGATGACGCATCCATGGGGACTGGACCATACAGTGCTTGAAACCTCTGATCCGGCGGCGGCGTTGGCATGCATGGTTCGTCTGATGGAGGACCAGAAATCCGCAGGGGCCGAGTGAGGGCAGGCCCCGAAGGTGATTCCTGGAGCTCCAGGGGCGGCGGTCGGCCTGCCGTCTGTTCCTGCCGGGCGCGGGAATGCGTTGTGGCCCTCGGCGGCCGGGTCGGCGCCGATCAGCGCCAGATACCAGTGCGGCTTCCGGGGTGTGTGCTTGGCGGCCGTCTCGATGGTCTCCGCGTCGGGAACGGCCGTCGCCCGCGCCTCCGGCGGCACCCAGAAGGCGCCGGCTTCCGGGCAGAGAAATGGGCCAGGCCCGACGGCCTGGCCCTTGGTTCACCCGCCCGGTCAGCCGACCGCGGACTCGCTCGCGAAGGCCACGAACCGGGCCCAGGAGGCCGCCGGAACGACAAGGGCGGCGCCCTGTTTGTCCTTCGAGTCACGGATGCCGACCCGATCGGTCAGGTCGGCGATCTCGACACAGCTGTTGCCCGCGCCGCTGCTGTACGAGGACTTGAACCAGGCGTCTTCGGTGGCCGTCTCAGTGGCCGGAATGTGAGTGTTGATGGCTCCGCTACCTTTGGCTAGTTTGTTACGGACTTCGGTGGATTCCTGAGGCGGTCCGGACGTGTGCCGACCGGCCCACCGGGATCAAGGATTGCGAAGTCCGGGCCCGCCCGGTACCCGCGCCCGGCGCCCACCGCCCTTATTGAGACACGGTTTCCGGGCTCGCCCACCACTGTCCCCGGGTGTTCGCTGCCGCAATGTTCCGCCCTCGCCCGGCGGGTGTCGGCGAGCCCCGTTCCCCCAAACCGGCCCGAAGGCACACAGGCGTGCCGCCCGCCCGGGCCCCGCGCGCCGTACGGACGCCCCGCCCCGTGCGAGGGGTTCCGCCGGGGCCGGCGGACGCCTCCGATGACGGCGGGATCCGAAGGAGGCCGTAAATCACCGTCCGGCGGCCGGGTCCGCGGTGGCGAACCCGTGGTCCACGCCATGGCCGCGCAGCCGGTAACTGTCGCCCTTGAGGCTGACGATGTCCGCGTGGTGGGCGACGCGGTCGATCAGGGCCAGGGTGACGGGTGAGTCACCGAGGACCTCGGTCCACCGGGAGAGCGGCTTGTCGCTGGTGACGATGACGGAGGCGCGCTCGTAGCGGTGGGAGACCAGCCGGAACAGAAGGTTGGTCGCCTCGGGTTCGAAGGGGACGTAGCCGATCTCGTCGATGACCAGCAGGGCGCAGCGGTCGAGTTCCGCCAGTTCCTCGGACAGCCGGCCGGTGTGGTGCGCCTCGCCGAGACGCGCGACCCACTCGGTGGCGGTGGCGAAGCGGACCTCGTGACCGGTGCGGCAGGCCCGCATGCCGAGCGCGATGGCCAGATGGGTCTTGCCGGTGCCGGGCGGGCCGATGAGGAGTGCGTTGCGGTGGGCGGTGACGAAGTCCATGGTGGACAGGCGGGTGACGGTCTCGCTGTCGCCGGGCCGCTGGCGGTCGGCGTCGAACTCCTCCAGCGACTTACGGGTGGGGAAACCCGCGGCGCGCACACGCGACTCGGCCCCGGAGTTCCCGGAGTTCCCGGAGTTCTCCCGGCCGGCACCCGTGTCCTGCGCGGGGATGAACTCCCGCAGCGCCGTGGGTGCGTTGGAGGCCCTGAACTCCTCGTCCTCCGCGGTCCGGTCCGGTCCCCCGCCGCGCGGGCCCCCGAAGGAGGCCGCGTGGGCCGAGTGAGCGAGGGACTCCATCGGGCCCGACATATACGCGAGGATCGCGGCCGAGAGGATGAACGCCATATGGATCACCGTCCCCCACAGCAGCGAGTGCTGGGCGGTGTGGTCGACGTCGACGAACATCTGGAGCAGATGGACCGACGAGATACCGACGATGGCGGTCGCCAGTTTCACCTTCAGCACATTGGAGTTGACGTGCGACAGCCACTCGGGCTGGTCCCGGTGGCCCTGAAGTCCGATGCGCGAGACGAAGGTCTCGTAACCGCCGACGATCACCATGATCAGCAGGTTGGCGATCATCACGACGTCGACGAGCTTCAGCACGGCGAGCATGACGTGTGTCTCGTCCGCCTGTCCGGAGACCACGTGCTGTACGAGATGCAGCAACTCGTTGAAGAACTTGTAGACATAGACGCCCTGGGCGGCCACCAGCCCGAAGTAGAGCGGGGCCTGGAGCCAGCGGGTGGCGAAGAGGGCGTATCCGAGCGAGGGAGCCGCGTAGCTCCTGATGTCCGGTTTGGGCGACGCGGGCGTGGCGTGACCGAGCAACGGCTCTCCAAGGGTGGCTTGGCGGCGGACGGGCACAGCCCGTGTACACGCCTTCAACGGCCGGGGCGGGGAAGGCGTCACGGACCCGGTACGGGTGGGACCCCACCGGGCCGGAGCCGATCGGCGGATCCGGACACCATGACGAGGGGCGTATCCGACCCTTGGGGGCGGCGGTCCGGACGTCCCGCGCCCGGGGCCGGGTCCGGACCCCGGGGCCGAGGGGGCGCGGACCTCGGGAGGCCGTGGACGCGGGTCCCGGGAGACCGCGGACCGGTCGGCGCCGGCGGGGCGGGTAAGGACTCCCGCCGGTGCCCGGCAGATGGCCGGAACACTCCGGTTAGAGTGACCATATCGTCAGACTTCATCGACTTCAGGGGGGCTTACATGGCTCTGTTCGGAAACGCGCACCCGATCGATCCTGCGGCGGCGGCACAGGAGTACGCGCGGCTGCTCGGCCAGGGCGAGCAGGTGTTCGCGGCGTATCTGCTGATCCGGGACACCATCCTGTTCACCGACCGCAGGCTGCTCCTGGTCGACAAGCAGGGGATCACCGGCAAGAAGGTCGAGTACCACTCGATCCCCTACAAGAGCATCACGCACTTCGCCGTCGAGACGGCCGGGACCTTCGATCTGGACGCTGAGCTGAAGATCTGGGTGTCCGGGAACTCCGTACCGGTGCAGAAGACCTTTACCAAGGGGGTCGACATCTACGAGGTGCAGGCCATCCTCACGCAGTTCGTGGCGCGGTAGCGGGCCTGGACTCGGGGAGTCGCGGGACTCGGGCGGCGCGGGGGTACGCAACCGGGGCGCGTTCCGGGGGCGGGGCGCGTGCCCGGGCCGGGAGGCGGGGCCGGGGTTACGGGTGCCCGCGCCCCGGGTCAGGGCGCGGGTCCGGGGCCGGGGTGCGCCGGAGGGGGCGAGGGTGCGCCGGACGTGCGCCGGACGGTTCTGCCCACCCGCGCCCGGGCGGCTCACCCGCACCCCAGGCGACCCCCACGACCCCTGAAACCTCAGCCGACGCACCCGCACCCCGGGCAACCCCGACAACTCACGCCACCCGCACCCCGACCGGCTCACCCGCACCCCAGGCAACCCTCGCGACTCCCCACGCCCCAGGCAACCCCCGCGGCTCCCCACGCCCCAGGCAACCCCCGCGGCTCACGCGAACGGCCCGCGCCCCGACAGCCCGCGCCCCAACGGCCCGTCCCGGCATGCCGCCGAGCCCCGGGCGGCCTTGACTGCGAGGTGTCCGAGCCCCGGCCGTTCGGGAGTACGCGTGTCCATGCCCATGCCGCCACCCCGGAACGGCTCCGGTACGGCCCCGCCGCGCAAGGGCACCCTGCGCCGTACGGGCGAGTGGTGCGCCCGCCGGTGGCTGCTCGTCATCGTGCTGTGGCTGGCCGCCCTCGCCGTACTCCAGGTGCTGCACCACACCTACGGCGGCGAGTACTCCGACGACTTCTCCCTCCCCGGCACCCAGTCGCAGGACGGCCTCGACGTCCTCCAGGCGCACGAGCCGGCCGCGGGCGGCTACAGCAGCCAGGTGGTGCTGCACAGCGCGACCGGACCGCTCGGCGCCGAGAGCGGCGAGGTCGCGGCCGCCGTCGCCGCTCTCCAGAAGCTGCCGGACGTCCTGTCCGCGCAGAATCCGCTCACCGCGCCGCCCACCCCGCCCGGCACCCCCGACACCGGACCGCTCTCCACCGACGGCAGGACCGCGTACATCACCGTCCGTTTCTCGGTGCAGCCGTCCAGACTGGGGTCGGGGTACCTCGACGGGGTGGACTCGGCCGTCGAGCCGCTGCGGGCCTCGGGCGTCCAGGTGGAGTACGGCGGGTCGCTCGGCGAACTCGCCCGGCCCAGGACCAACGACCGGGCCAGTGAGGCCATCGGGTTCGCGGTGGCGATCCTGGTCCTGCTGATCGGGTTCGGCAGTGTGGTGGCCGCCGTGCTGCCGCTGGTGAGCGCGCTGCTCTGTGTCGTCGGCGGACTGGCCCTGCTGGGACTGCTGGCCGCCGCCTTCACCTTCGCCACCGTCTCGCCCACGCTCGCCACGATGATCGGTCTCGGCGTCGGCATCGACTACGCGCTGTTCCTGGTCACCCGGCACCGCCAGAACCTGATGAACGGCGAGGACACGGTGACCGCCGCCGGAAAAGCCACCGCCACCAGCGGCCACGCGGTCCTGCTCTCCGGCTGCACCGTCATCATCGCGCTGACCGGGCTGTGGGTCTCCGGGATCGGCTTCATCGGCAAACTCGGGCTGGCCGCCGCCGTCACCGTCGTCACGGCCGTCCTCGGGGCGATCACCCTCGTCCCGGCCGTCCTCGGCCTGATCGGACGGCACATCGACAGACTGCGGGTGCGCACCCCGATCGCCGAGACGGACGCCGGGCCCGGCGAGGAGGCGCAAGGCGGCTGGCACCGGTACGCCCGGCGGGTGGAACGGCGCCCCTGGCGGTATCTGATCAGCGGTGTGGTCGTACTCGCGGTCCTCGCGTTCCCCGTCTTCTTCATCCAGCTCGGGCACATCGACGACGGCGCGGATCCGACGTCCTTCACCGACCGGCGGGCGTTCGACCTCATGTCGTCGGCCTTCGGGCCCGGTTCGAACGGTCCGCTGACCATCGTCGTCGACCAGACCTCCGTACCGCCGGCCGACCGGCCCCGGCTGGCGGACCGGCTCCGCACTGCGCTGACGGACGTGCCGGACGCGGCCGCCGTCACCCCCCTCAAGCCGACCGCCGACGGTGCCGCGCTCGTCGGCACCGCGTACTCCGTCGCCCGTCCGCAGGACGGGCGGACGAGGGGCCTGGTCGACCGGCTGAAGGACGACGTCCTGCCGCAGGCGGTGTCCGGCACGGGCGCGCACGGCTATGTCACCGGTACGACCGCCGCGCAGGTCGACTTCCTCGACATCGTCGCCGCCCGGCTGCCGCTGATCATCGCGGTCGTGGTCGGGCTCGCCTTCCTCGTCATCCTGACCGTGTTCCGGGGGCTGCTCGTCGCGGTCAAGGCGGCCGTCCTCAACGTGCTGTCGATCGCGGCCTCGTACGGCGTCGTCGTGGCCGTCTTCCAGTGGGGCTGGGGTGGTCCGGCGCTCGGGGTCTCGGGCAAGGTGCCCATCGAGAGCTATGTGCCGATGATGATGTTCGCCATCGTCTTCGGGCTCAGCATGGACTACGAGATCTTCCTGCTGTCCCGTATCCACGAGGCCTGGCTGCGGACGGGCGACGCCAGGGCGAGTGTGGCGCACGCCCTGGAGATCACCGCGCGGGTCATCACCTGTGCCGCGCTCATCATGGTCAGCGTCTTCGCGTCGTTCATCATCAGCGACAACATCGTGGTGAAGATGCTGGGTCTGGGGCTCGCGGCGAGTGTCCTCATCGACGCGACGGTCGTACGGCTGCTGCTGGTGCCCGCCGTGATGACCCTGCTCGGCCGGCGGGCCTGGTGGACGCCGAGGTGGCTGGACCGGATCATGCCGCACCTGGCGGCGGAGGGCGAGGCCTCGGCCCCACCGCGGTCACGGCCCTCGCGACGGTGACCGGCGGGATGGAGGCCCGGGCCGGCGGCGGGCGAACGGGTCCCGGCCGGCCCCCGGAGGCGGGTGGCCGGAGCCAGGCCGGCCCGGAGGCGGGTGGGCAGAGACGGTGTGCCCGGGGCGGTCGGCCCGGCGGGAGCGGCCGGGCCAGGAGCGCGCCCGGCCGCAGAAGGTGTGCTCGGGGCGGTCGGCCCGGCGGCGGACGGCGGCGAGGCGTACAGCCGGTGTCGTACGGGAGTGCGCTGTCCGCCGAGGGGTGTACGGCTCAGGAGTGTATGGCCGTAGGCGTACGGTCGGGTGCGTACGGACGAGAGGTGTACGACGGTCTCCGTCGGAGCCGCCGCCAAGACGGCGAAGGGCCGGGAGCGCCCCGGCAGTCGGAAGCGGTCGGCCCGGCGGGACCGGCCCGGCCGGGAGCGCGCCCGGCCGGGGAACCGGCGGCAGATGGACCACCCCAACGGTGAGGGCGGACCGCCACGCGCGTACGGCCCCGGGCGAGGACCCGGACGGCCGAGGAGACCCGCGGTGAGCCAACCGCCGGGGGCGCGGGCTCCCTTGTGGGGTGTCCGAGCCCCCGGCGCGATCGAGGGACACCGGCGAAAGGGATCAGCCTCGCCGCCCTCGCTCATGCCCTTCCGGGCTCGCCGCGCTTGTTGGCGATCTTCACGGTGACCGGCTCGTCCGCGTCGGCCGCGGTGATCACATACGGTCCGGTGACCGGGTTCCCGGGAAGGACGTACCCCTTCGGCGCACGGGTCTCCTGGAGCCAGTACGTGCCGGCACCCAGTTCGTCGAAGACGCAGTAGCCCGCGCTGTCCATCGAACAGCCCCGGCGCACCAAGGTGTCGGACCGGATGCCGTCGGACGGCGCCGTCCGGAGACCGGCGCGGCCGTTCGTCTCCCGCCACAGCCGGAACTCCGCACCCGTGAGCGTCCGGCCACTCGCCCCGTCGACCGTACGGACCATGACGGCGCCCTCGGTCCGGGTGCTCTCCGCGGTGCCGGTGACGCCCTGGGAGGCGTTCACCGCGAACAGCGGCAGCGGTCCGGCGACCCGGTCGCCGGGCAGCGTGTACCCGGCGGGTGCCCCCGTCCCGTACCAGTAGTACGTGCCCGCCGTCACCGTACGGGCGCACCGGCCGTCCGCGCCCGTGACGCACCCGGCGCCCACCCGGGTGTCCGGGCCGCCGGTGTCGGGGGCGCCTCCGGTGGTCTGGAGACCGAGCCTGCCGTTGGTCTCCCGCCACAGCTCGAACTCCGCCCCCGCGAGCGTCGCTCCCGACTCGGCGTCCTTCATCACGACCCGTACCTCACCCGAGACGGGTGCCGGCGGGATCCTGGTGCTCAGGGCGGTGACACCGGCGCCCGTGGCGGCGCCCGCGTTCCCACCGTTTGAGGCGCCCGCGTTCCCACCGGTCGATGCGCCCTCGTCGGTCAGCGTGAGCGGGAGGTCCCGGACCGCCGGGAGGGCGTACCCGGCGGGGGCCGCGGTCTGCCGCCAGTAGTACCTGCCGGTTCCCACCGTGCGCGTGCACCGGCCGGTCCGGTCGGTGACGCAGTCCGGGCCGGTCCTCTCGTCCGGAGCGGCTCCGCCGGACTGGAGACCCGCCCGGCCGTTGGTCTCCCGCCACAGCTCGAACACCGCCCCCGCGAGCCTGGCGCCCGACTCGGCGTCCGCCTGCACGACGGTGACCCTGCCGCTGACGGGCGGCACCGGGGTTCTGGCGGACCGGGCCGTGACAGCGGCGCCCCGGCCCCCGCCGGAGGCTGTCAGGGTGAGCGGGAGGACCGGATCGGCCGGGAGGTCGTACCCGACCGGAGCCGCGGACTGCCTCCAGTAGTACGTTCCCTGAGTCACCGTCAGGGAGCAGACGCCGTCCGGTCCGGTCGTGCACGGTGACCCGATACCGGTGTCGGGGTCGGCTCCGCCGGTCTGGAGACCGGTCCGGCCGTTGGTCTCCCGCCACAGTTCGAAGGCCGCGCCCGCAAGCGGCGCGCCGGTCGCCGTGTCCGTACCGGTGACCGTGACGGCGGCGGTCATCGCAGGGGCGGGGGAACGCGAGCCGGTGAAGACGACCGGCCGCGCCCGGTAGGGGCCGCCGTCGACGTCGTCGAGGACGGGACCGCCGCCCGCGAAGAATCCACCCGTCTCGATCCGCGACAGCAGGTCCCTGTCGTACTCCTCCAGATACGGCTCGCTCAGCAGGGATTCCTTGAGCGCCGTGGTGACCGGGTGGTACGCCACGTCCTGCGGGCGCACGCCCTGCGCGGTGTGGTCCGCCCGCAGGCCCCCGGCCCATTCGGCCGGGCCGATGTACTCGTACGCCGTCAGCCGCCGACCCGCGAGCGGGTCGGTGGTGTAGAGCGTGCCGTCGCTGCCGGTGGTCCGGGCGTGGACCGCCGTACAGCAGTCCCCGCCGGAGCCCTCGCCGGAACTCTTGCCGGAACTCCTGCCGGCCTTGCCCGGATGGGAGCCGAGCCCTCTGTCCGTGAGCAGGAAGGTGCGGTTCGCCACCGGAACCCTCCCGCCCGGCGCGCTCTTCTTGGTGATCGTCACGGAGAAGTGCCTGACGATCGTGGAGATCCTGCGGGTACCGCCGGGCTCGACCGTGATGGGCATGACCCTGCCGCCCAGATGACCGCCGGTGCCGCCACTGAAGAAGGCGCGGTCCCCGGCAGGCGTCACGAACAGCCCGGAGCCGTCGAAGTGCGAGCCGGCCGGGTAGCCGCCGCCGATCCAGTAGCCGTGGGTCCAGCCCGGCCCGGCCCCGAACCGGCTGAAGTCCCGGTAGCCGAGGAAGCGGCCCTCGGCGTCGTAGTCCTTGCCGTACGGGACGACGTAGTACGTACGGCCCGGGGCCACCGCCACATCCGTACAGGAGCCGCCGTCGATCCGGTGGAGTTCGCCGTTGTGGAGCCTCGCGCTCGCCGGGTCGAGCAGCCCTCCGGCGTCTTCGAGGCCCTCCGCCAGCCGGGCCGCGGCGGGTACTCCGGTAAGGCCCCGGTGGACCTCCCCGGCGAACTCGCCCGGCGAGACACCCGCGTCGTAGACCGCCGCGTAGGCGACATGGCCGGGCGGTAGCGGCTGCTCGGTGCTGGTGTGGCCGGTGGTGAACGGGCCGCCGTCCACGCTCCGGTTGGCACACAGCCTCAGCTTTCCCGTCGCCGCCCTGACCGCGGCTCCGCCCGCCGTCTCACCCGCCGTCTCACCCGGGGCCTTGCCCGGGCTTCCGCCCGCCGTCCCGCCCGCGGTCTCTCCGGCCGCCGTCCCGCCCGCGGTCTCTCCGGCCGCCGTGGACACCGGTTCCTGCTGTGCCGCGGCCGCGGGCACGGCGAACGCCAGCAGGGTCACACAGGCCCCCACGGCCCATGACCGCAGCAGCCGGCCGGGTCTCCCCCCGTCGCGACGGGACCGGCCGACCGGCGGCGTCGCTTCCTCGTGTGCGGCTCCGACACCGCCATGGATGAACATGGCGATATCAGACCTATGACCTGATTTTCACGAGGCCGTACGCACCGGCCCCCTCGAATATTCGCCCGGCGATTCACCCGGTCGCCCCACGGCTGCGGGCGCATTCATCCGTACGGAGTTCACGGGCGTGCGACGACCCCCGGCCGCTCATTCACTGGCCGTACCACCCGCGTACTTCCGCGCGGGACCGGAGAGCAGAGCGTGAACAGGGCAAGGAGGCGGGTCGCATGAGCGGTCGGTGGAAGCGGCCCGTCGCGAGTGCGGCGGCGACGGTGGTCCTGGCGACGGCGACGGCCGCCGGAGCGGCCGGGTGCTCCAACGAGAAAAGCCCCTCCGGTGCCGTCACGTCCAAGGCCGTGTCCGCCGTGAACTCGGTGGGCGCCAAGGCGACGGCGGCCATCGCCTCCGCCACCGCGTCGGCGGGGCAGAAGCTCGGCGAGATCAAGAACGGCGTCGACGCCAAGGGCGAGGTGACCCTCGGCACCCCGAGGACCGGCAGCGACGGCAAGACCGCCGTCGCGGTCACGGTCCGCAACACCGCCGACTCCACGAAGTCCTTCGCCGTCCAGGTCAACTACCGCGACCAGCAGGGCAACCTCCAGGACACGACCGTGGTCACCGTCTCCGGCGTACCCGCCTCCGGATCGAAAACGGCCACGGCCCTCAGCAACCGCAAGCTCTCCGGCCAGGTGAAGACCGAGGTCGGCACCGCGCTCCGGTACTGAGCGGCCGATGGACACGGTCCGTGGGGCGGCGCGGAAGGCCCGCCGGCGCCCCTGGACGTACGGTCCGCCGGGCGCCCCCGAGGACACAGGTCCGCCCGGCCGTCCCTGGACACAGGTTCGCCCGGCGCCCCCGGACACACGGGTACGCGGAACGGGCCCCGGCCCACGCGTACCCGATGGCCCGTACCGATGGCCTGTACCGATGGCCTGTACCGATGGCCCATGGCCCGTACCGCCGGTCCGTATCCGTTGCGGACCGGCGCCGGAAGACCCACCCCGTACCGCGCGAGCCCGCACCGGAGCACCGGTGCGGTGAAGGGAGCCCACCGTGGACGACTACCCTCTCCTCAACCTCTTCTGGACCATGCTCTGGTTCTTCCTCTGGATCATGTGGCTGTTCCTGCTCTTCAAGGTCATCACGGATATCTTCCGTGACCACACCATGAACGGCTGGGCCAAGGCGGGCTGGCTGATCCTGGTGATCGTGCTGCCCTTCCTCGGCGTGCTCATCTATGTCATCTTCCGCGGCAGATCGATGGGGGAGCGCGAGGTCGCCGCCGCCGAACAGCGCGAGGCCGCGTTCCAGTCGTACATCCGCCAGACCGCGGGCACGGGTGGCGGGGCCGGTGGCAGTCACGCCGACCAGTTGGCGAAGCTCGCCGAGCTGAAGGAGAAGGGCTCGATCACGGACGAGGAGTTCCAGCGCGCGAAGGAGAAGATCCTGACGTGAGCCGCGGGCGCGCGGCCCGGTACCTCCTGCGGCGCCGCGCGCGCCTTGCCCGCTCCGTACGCCGTGGCCTACTCCGGACCGCCCGGCCCGCTCCGTACCCCTTGCCCGCTCCGTACGCCTTGGCCCGCTCCGTGCGGCTCGGCGCGCTGTGCCCGTACGACCGGGTGCGCTGTGCCCGCCCCCTACCTCACTCGGCACGCCCGGACGGGGTCGGATTCGCCCGGCCGCACGCCCGCGCCACGAGGCGGGCCGGCATGCCCGTTCCCCCGGCCCCGGGGGATCGGGACACACACGGACCCCGCGCCGAAGCAGAGCCGGCAACCGGCCCTGGCGGTCCGGCTCCCCGGGCCGGGCCGGTGCGCCCACACCCGTGCGGGCCCGTTACCCCGGCCCGGCGCCCCCGCCCGGGCGCCCCTCCCGCCCCCGCCCCGCTATCACGTCGTCATCGCGTCAACGATCCGTATGTGACGCGCAAGGGATCCCTTCATCGGCTCCGTGCCCCGTTCCGCCGCTCCTACGGTCGGATCTCACAGAAGGCGATCAGAGACTGCACGGGGGCACATCCATGTCGTTCGAGGCGGAATGGGCACAGGCCAAGGCCGATGCGGCGATGCGGCTGAACAGGGTCCCCGACGAGCCGGGCGTACCACGGGGGCCGGGCGGGGGCTCCGGCGATCTGCTCGTCCGGGGGGACGATCTCGGGCTGATCGGCCGGGCGGCGTACCGGCTGCGCGGCGGTCTGGCGTCGGCGGGCAAGCACGCGGCCGAGGCCACCCGGGGCGCCGCCGGTGAGCTGGGCGGGGGCCGCTTCACCACGGGCCCCGCGCTGACGGGGCTCGCCGGTGCCTGGGACAACCAGGTCAAGGCCCTGCTGGAGGCATGCGCCCATATCTCCAACCATCTCGACTTCACCACCAAGGTCCACGGGGAGGACGAGCGCCGGATCGAGACATCGATGAGGAACACGGAGAAGCTGCCGATGACCGCCTCCCGGCTGTCCGAGTACTTCCACTAGGCGGGGGGCGAGCGCGAGATGGCACATCTGACGTTCGAGGACGTGCTCCACGTACGGCTGGGCAAACTGGACCAGGCCGTCACCGACTGGACCGCGATGATCTCCAAGCTGGAACGGCTGGCCGACGAGGCGCGCGACAACATGAAGGCCAAGTCCGACGCCGCCCGCTGGCAGGGCGAGAACGCCGGAGTCACCCGGCCGTTCGTGGACAAGACCACCAAGGAGTTCCGGGACGCGGTCACCGAGGCCACCAGCGTCCGCAACATCCTGCGGGACGGACACAGCGCCCTGAAGTCCGCCCGGGACGAACTGCGGCGGATCGTGGACAGCCCGCCCGCCGGGGTCACCATCTGGCCCGACGGGGTCGTCGCCCGCTCCGTGCACCCCGACCGCCGGGGAACCGGTGCCGGCACCGGCACCACCGACCCCGGCCCGTCGGCCCAGAGCCTGGACGCCGTACGGGACCGGATCACCCGCGCCCTGGAAACCGCGAGCGACGCCGACGAGACCGTGGCCCGGGCACTGCGCGACCTCACCGAGAAGCATCCGTACGACTTCGGCGACGACAGCTACGCCGGGCTGGACGACTACCGCGGCCAGGACCGCGCCCAGTCCTTCAGGGACGCGGACACCGCGATCGGTCTGGCGTCCCGGGGCCCCCGGATGTCCGACGCCGAACTCGTACGCCTCAACGACCTCCTCGCCGACAACCGGGACAACCCCGTCTTCGCGGAGCGCTTCACGGCGAGCCTGGGCGCGGAGCGCACCCTCGGCCTCTACGCCGGCCTCACCGATCCCCGCCAGGTGCCCGCCGTCACCGACGCCCGGCGCGGGGAACTGGCGGAGACCCAGCGCAATCTGGGCCTGGTCCTCGCCCAGGCCAGCCACAGCGACTCCCCGGCCATGCGGCAGTGGAAGCAGGACGTCATCGAGCTGGGCCCGAAGCCGCTCGAACTGAACGGCGGCTCCCGCCCGTTCGGCTTCCAGGTCATGAGCAATCTGATGCGCGACGGCGTGTACGACAAGAAGTTCCTGAACGACTACGGCACCGCCCTGGTCGCGACGGAGAAGGACATGCGCCTGCCGGAGAAGTACTGGCACGGGCCCCTGAACGCCGACACCCATCTCAACTTCCAGGACGCCGACGACGACTTCGGGCGCGACCCGATGACCGGCTTCATGAAGGCGCTCGCCCACAACCCGGAGGCGTCCACCCAGTTCTTCAACACCACTCAGCCACAGGACAACGCCGCCTGGGTGCTCGGCGAACGCGACTGGTTCGCCGACGGTATGAAGACGGAAGGACCCCACGCCAACCGGGACGCCCTCGGCTCCGCGCTGGTCGCCGCCGCCACCGGGATGAACCCCGACGACAAGAACGCGGTATTCACCGAACACACCGTGGAGCACCGCCAGGTCCTCGACCGTTCCCTGGAACAGCTCTCCCGCGCCGGCGACGACTTCCCGCCCGAACTGCGCGACGACATGGCGAAGATCCTCGGCAACCACGGCGACGCCGTGCACCGGTCCGCCAGCAGTCTCGACGCCACCACCAGCCCCCTCGACCGGGATCAGCTCCTGGAGGTGGCCAAACAGGTCTCCCGCGACCAGAACGCGTACGGCATGCTCAACGAGGCCCTCAACCGCGAACTGGTCCACGACATCCACCAGGACCGGGGCAGCAACGAACCCCTGCTGCGCGCCGGACAGACCGTCGGCTTCCTGGAGGAGGCCCGCTACCAGGCCCTCGCCACCGACAAGAACGATCCGTCCTGGAACGCCAAGTGGGCCTATCACATCGGCGGCGGCATCGTGAACTTCCTGCCCGTCGTCGGGGACGCGGCCCAGCGCAGCGTCGACGCCATCACCTACGCCTGGCAGCTGGAGGAGCAGGGCCGGATCAACGACCGGGCGGGCGAGGACAACGCGAAGGTGTTCAAGGTGCGCGAGGAGCAGCTCGGGGCGCTCGCCAGGGAGTGGCACACGATCAACCCGGGCCTGGCGGAGAGCTCGTACACGGCCCATGACCGGATCAACGGCGCGGCCAACGACGGGAACGCCCGCTCGAAGGGCCTGGCGGGCGACCAGTGACCCGCCCGCCGGACGGCCCTTCTCCTCGGGACCGCGCTTCCCGCCGGGACGGACCCTCGCCGCCCGCCGGCCCGCCCCCGCCGGGCGGTGCCTCCCCTCCCGGCGGGCTCTCCCCGCCGGACCGCGCCGCCTCTTCCGGCGGGCTCTTCCCGGCGGACCGTCCCGGGCATACGGACGGCCCGCGGCCTCCGGACCATCGCCTATGTCCAGACCACCCCTGGCCTCCGGACCATCACCTACGTCCAGACCGCCGCCCCTGGCCTCCGGATCGTCCCCGGCCTCAGGACCGCTCTCGCCGTCTTCGGCTGCTGCGCCGTCCGGGCCGGGTCCGGCGGCCGGGCGGGGGCCGGGGCCGGATCGCCGTGGCGGTGGCCGCCGGAGCCGCCACCGCGGGCACGCTGGCCGCCGTCGCCGTCGCCGTCTGCACCGGACCGGAGCGGGGCTACGCGGTCCCCACGAGGATCTGCGGAACACCCGTCGCCCCGGGGACGCTCGGACCCCTGCTGCCTCCCGGCGGCTCCTACCGGGAGTCGGACCGCGCCTCCCGGCCCGGCGGCCCGCGCTGCCGGCTCTACGTCGACGACGAGCTGGCGGTGTATCTGAGCGGTGATGTCGTCCCGGCCGGGCTCAACCCCTTCGACAACCCGCGCGGTCTGGTCAACCGGTTCGAGAACCCGGGGAAGCCGGGCATCGGGATCGACTCCCGGCTCGGGGACGACGGCGCGGCGGCCCTGATCGCCTGTGAGCGGCAGGGCGTACCGATGCGGTTCGTCCTCCATGTCGACCTGTCGTACGAGGTCCCCCCGGACACGGGGGAACGGCGGCGCAGACTGGGCGAGTTCCTGGCGTCCGCGCTGGTGGAGTGGTCCACGGCGGCGGGCTGCGCCCGGGGGTGAGGGCCCGGCACTACCGGGGGCGGGTGCGGCCCGGACGGGCAGGCGGGCATGAGGGTTCACCGGCCGCCCGGTCCGATGCAGCTCCGGGCCGCCGTGTGCTGCGCCCCGGGGAAAGGCCCCGGCACAACCCCCGGGTGTGTGGGCCCCGGACGGGCAGGCGGGCATGAGGGTTCACCGGCCGCCCGGTCCAATGCAGCTCCGGGGCGCTGTGTGCTGCGCCCCGGGGAAAGGCCCCGGCACGGCCCCGGGGCGGGTGCGGCCCGGTCCGGGTCAGCCGGGTGTGTCGTACGTGTAGAACCCGCGGCCCGACTTACGGCCCAGCGCGCCCGCCGCGACCATCCGGCGCAGCAGCGGCGGCGGTGCGTACAGCGGCTCCTTGAACTCCTCGTACATCGACTCGGCGATCGACTGCGCGGTGTCGAGCCCGATGAGGTCGAGCAGCCGGAGCGGGCCCATCGGGTGGGAGCAGCCGAGGACCATCCCGTTGTCGATGTCCTCGGCGGACGCGGCGCCCGACTCCAGCATGCGCACGGCGGAGACGAGATACGGGACGAGGAGCGCGTTGACGACGAACCCGGCCCGGTCCCGGGCGCGTACGGCGGTCTTGCCGAGCGTCTCCTCTGCGAAGGTCACCACCCGTTCCGTCACGGAGACGGATGTCAGCTGGGTGGGGATGATCTCGATCAGCCGCTGCACCGGCACGGGGTTGAAGAAGTGGACCCCGACGACCTTCTGGGGCCTGCCGGTGACCGCGGCCAGATCGGTGATGGGGATCGAGGAGGTGTTGGAGGCGATGACCGCGCCCGCCCCGAGCACCTGGTCCAGCTCCTTGAAGACCGCCGTCTTCACCTCGCGCCGCTCGGCGACCGCCTCGATGACGAGATCCCGGTCGGCGAAGTCCGCGAGGGAGTGGGTGAACGACAGTCCGCCGAGGGCGGCTTCGCGGTCGGCTTCGGTGAACTTGCCGCTGCGCACCCCCCGGTCGAGTGAGGTGGTCAGCCGTTCCCGGCCCGCCGCGAGGGCCGCCTCGTCGCGTTCCGCGACGAGGACGTCGAGTCCGGCCCGTGCGCAGACCTCGGCGATCCCGGCCCCCATGAGGCCGCAGCCCACGACGCCCACTCTGCTGAACTGCCTCATGGCACCTGCCCTTTCACGCGGCTCTCACCGCCAGTCGGTATGCCTGACCGTGTCGCACAGTTCGACGACGAGTTCGCCCGCGTCGAGATCGGCGGCGGCCACGGGCCGTACCCGGGCCCCGATCCAGACCAGATGCGGCGCCGCCCCGATGACCCGGCAGCGGAACATAAAGCCCTCGGGGAAGCGGACCAGGGACTCGTTGCGGGCGATCCGGGTGTACCGGTGCACCACCGCCGACCTGATGACGATGCCCTCACCCGTACTGCGCTCCGATTCCAGATCGCTCGACGCGCAGACGGGACAGAGGAGTTTGCGGAAGGAAGCGGTACCGCACCAGCGGCACCGCTGATAGATGAGACCGACGTCTTCCCGTACCTCCGGCACGGTGTCGGTTCCGGGCTGGGACATGGCACGACCCCCTGCACTCGGCTCGGACTCGCCCCGCTCTCGCGTTGGCGCCTTCGCACCATATGACACTCAGTGTCGAGGTGTATAGGTACTGAGTGCCACATCTTTGGGTGGCCGGTTTTTGTCGACTCCCGTCAAACTCAGGCGCCTTCGAGTGCCGCCTCGATCCCCTGGACGACCCGCCACACAGGGGTGCCCTTGCGGGCGACCATGACGATGACCTCGTCGTCCTCGGCGAGCGTGCCGACCGGGCCGCGGTCGTCCTCCGCCCCGGGGACGGGCACCGCCCCGGAGCCCTCGCCTCCCGCACCGGAGCCCTTGCCGGTTCCGGGGGCGGGGCGAGCGGAGGGGTCCGGCGCCGGGGGTGAATCCGGGGCCGCGCCCCACACCCGCTGGACGAGGCCGAGCGCGTGGTTCACCGCCGCGGCCACATCGCCCTCGCCACCCGACCGCAGCCAGCCCCGCAGGGCGTTGTTGTGCGCGGCGACCACCGCCGACGCGATCACCTCCGCACGCAGCGCCCCGTCCGTGGTCTTCGGGTAGCGGGCACGCAGATGGCTCGCGAGGGTGCGTTCATAGCGGCGTACGACCGACAGCTCGTACGTCCGCAGCCCCGGCACCTCACGGGTGAGGCGGTAGCGCTGTACGGAGAAGTCGGGCTTCGCGGCGTACATACGCATCACGATCCGCGCCGCGTCGCACACCGTCGCCACCGGATCGCCGCCGCCCTCCCCAACGCTCCGGCCTTCACCGTTTCCGCCGCCGTCGCCGCCGCCCCTCGCCTCCAGGAAGGCGGTCATCTCGTCCAGACAGCTCTCGTGGTCGGGGAAGACGGCGTCCTCCTTCGACGGGAAGTAGCGGAAGAACGACCGTCGGCCGACACCCGCCCGCGCCACGATGTCGTCCACCGTGGTCCGCTCGAATCCGCGCTCCAGGAAGAGCTGGAAGGCAGCCTCCGCGAGGGCCTCCCGCATGGGCACCTTCGCGGCCCGGCCGGCTGTCCCGGCAGGGCCGGTCCCGGCGGTGGGGCCGGGTTCCGGCTTGCGTCGCCTGCGCACCTCAGTCATGCGGGGAACGTAACACCGCACCGGCCCTTTTGGCACTGGGTACCTTTACAGAGGGTACCCAGTGCCATAGTCTCGGCCGGACCAACCCTCCATCCGTAGGAGAGCCGTCGTGAGCTTGAGGATCGTTGTCTGTGTGAAGTATGTGCCCGACGCTTCTGGTGAGCGGCGTTTCGCGGATGATCTGACGGTGGA
>NZ_JBITFN010000030.1:0-78780 GCF_044456085.1 Streptomyces sp. NPDC051018 | reverse complement strand
CTTCGGTCTTGCGTTTCCGACTCTATCAGATCCTTTCGGGCCTGATTCCCGGTCGAAATCGGGATGCCATTCCGACCCCTCGGGCCGTTCCGACGTTCAAAACCTTAGCGGATTTCCCGTCCGACTCATAATCGAGGCTTTCGAAAAGCATTTCGGCATGCCGAATGGCTTCCCGGACGGGAGATCGTGCTGAGTTTTGGTGCCGCTTGAGCGGCCGGAGTGTGTGTCGCAGAACCGTTCCGGTCCCGTGACAACTCGAAGAACCTTACGGACCCGTGAAGAGTGTGTCAAATTCCCCGGTCACGGGCGCGCCAAACCCGCTAGTCGAGGTCGGTGAGCCGGCCGCCGGCGTCCGGCTGGGCGTGCTCCACACGGCGGAGGACGCGGATGAGGAGGTCGCCCAGAACGGCGCGCTCCTCGGGGGCGAGGTCCTGGAGCAGGTCCTCTTCGAAGGTGCTGGCCATGCGCATCGCCTCCAGCCACTTCGTACGGCCCTCGTCCGTGAGTTCCACGATGACGCGTACGCGGTTGTTCTCGTCGCGGTCCCGGGTGACCAGGCCCTCGGCGGCCATGCGGTCGATGCGGTGGGTCATCGCCGCGGGGGTGAGGCCGAGGCGCTTCGCGAGTTCGCCCGGGCCCATGCGGTAGGGGGAGCCGGCGAGGACCAGGCTCTTGAGGACCTCCCACTCGGCGTTGCTGATGCCGAGGGTCGCGACCTGGCGGCCGTACGCGACGTTCATACGGCGGTTGAGGCGGCCGAGCGCCGAGACGACCCGCTCGACCTGGGGGTCGAGGTCGCCGTACTCGCGCTGGTACGCGGCGATCTGCTCGTCGAGGCTCGGCTCCTGGATGACGGGCCGGCCCGGCGCTGGGGGGTCCTCGGGTGTCGCGTTAGGCATACGCGTCAGTATCGCATGACGTTCATTGGCGTTGAAGTCCTTCTACATGTACTGTTAACTCTCTAACTTTACTGTTGAAGTGTTGAAGCTTCACTCCTACGGATCAATGAGGCAGGTGAGTGTGACCAGGGTGATGGGTGCAGCGATGCGCCGGATCCAGGCGGGGAGCGCGCTGAGCGCGTTCGGGCTGGGGTTCACGGTTCCGTTTCTCTACATCTATGTGGCGTACGTACGGGATCTGGGCTCGACGACGGCGAGTGTCGTCATCGGCGTCTTCGCGATGGCCGCACTCGTCGCCCTGCCGTTCACCGGTCGTGTGATCGACCGACGCGGGCCGAAGCCCGTGCTGGTGGGTGCTTCGGTGGTGGCCTCGCTGGGGGCGCTGTCGTTCGGGCTGTCCTCGAACACGGTGACCGTCGTGCTGTCGGCCGCGCTGCTGGGAGCCGGTACCGCCGTGACGCAGCCGGCCCTCGCGACGATGATCGTGTGGGCGTCGGACGCGACGAGCCGGACGCGTGCCTTCGCCTTCCAGTTCTTCCTCCAGAACCTGGGGCTCGGCGTCGGCGGTCTGATCGGCGGGAACCTCGTCGACAAGAGCCGTCCCGGCACCTTCACCCTGCTGTTCGGCATCGAGTCCGTGATGTTCCTGGTGCTGGCGGCGATCGTGCTCACCGTGCGGCTGCCGCGTCCGGTGCCCGTCCAGGGGCCGCGGCCGGAGGGTGCCACGGGCGGTGGGATGAAGACGCTGCTCGAGAACAAGGCGATGGTCCAGCTGAGCGTGCTGGGCTTCATCCTCTTCTTCGCCTGCTACGGGCAGTTCGAGTCGGGGCTCTCGGCGTACGGCACCGAGGCCGCGGGCATCGAGCCGTCGATGTTCGGTACGGCGCTGGCCGCGAACACCGCGGTGATCGGTATCGCGCAGTTCGTGATCCTGAAGTTCGTCGACCGGCACAAGCGGACCCGGGTGATCGCCGCGGTCGGTCTGATCTGGGCCGTCGCCTGGGCGGCCGCCGGGTACGCGGGGCTGGGCGCGAGCAGCCAGGCCATGGCCACGGCCGCGTTCATCTCGACGTACGCGCTCTTCGGGCTCGGTGAGGCGATGCTCGCGCCGACCGTCGCGCCGCTGGTCGTCGATCTGGCGCCGGAGTCGATGGTGGGGCAGTACAACTCGGCGTTCGCACTGGTCAAGCAGTTGGCGCTGGCGATCGGTCCGGCGATCGGCGGGCCGATGGGGGCCGCGCTGCACGGGCCGTACATCGTGACGTTCGTGCTGTTCTCGCTGGGCATCACGGTGCTGGCGGTACGGCTGGGACGTCAGCTCACCCCCGTACAGGATCAGCCGTCGCTCGCGGCGAAGACGCAGGTGGTGGCGCAGTACAAGCCGGCCGAGCCGGTGGAGGCCGCCGCGTAACGCTCGTACGGCAGGGCTCGTACGGCAGAACGGGCGGGCGGGGCGGCGGTTCGCGGACGGTGGGGGCAGCCGGAATCCGGTTATACGGGCAGGGCGAACTCGCACCAGACCGCCTTGCCGCCGCCGGGTGTGCGCCGGCTGCCCCAGGACGAGGCGATCGCCGCGATGATGGAGATCCCGCGGCCCGCCTCGTCCTCCGTTTCCGCGCGGCGGCGGCGCGGGAGGTGGTCGTCGCCGTCCGTGACCTCGATGATCAGACGGCGGTCGGTGCGGCGGAGTCTGAGGCGCATGGGCGGGGTGCCGTGCTGGAGGGAGTTGGCGACCAGTTCGCTGGTGGCGAGGACGCCGAGGTCGTGCAGTTCCGGGGAGAAGCGCCAGGAGGCCAGGACTCCGGATGCGAAGGCGCGGGCGCGCGGTGCCGCTTCGACACCCCCGAGCAAATCGAGTGCCGCGTTGTGGAACAGTTCGGCCGCCACACCCGTACGCGCGGGATGCCGGACCACCAGGACTGCGACGTCGTCGTCGTGGTCGGCGCTGATGCCCATGGCGCGGATCAGCCGGTCGCAGACGACCTTCGGGGTGCCGGTCGCACCGGAGAGCGCGCGCTCCAGGGCCGCGACTCCCTCGTCGATGTCCTCGCCGCGCCGCTCGACCAGACCGTCCGTATAGAGGACGGCGCTGGAGCCGGGCGGCAGGGCGATGGTGCCGGTGCTGTGGAGCCAGCCGCCGGTGCCCAGCGGTGGGCCCGTGGGGTCCTCGGCGCGACGGACCGTGCCGTCCGCGTCCCGTACGAGGACGGGGAGATGGCCCGCCGAGGCGTAGACGAGCCTTCCCTCGTTGGGGTCGTGGACGGCGTAGACGCAGGTGGCGATCTGGCTGGCGTCGATCTCGGAGGCGAGGCCGTCGAGCAGCTGGAGCACATCGTGGGGCGGAAGGTCGAGCCGGGCGTACGCCCGGACGGCGGTGCGGAGTTGGCCCATGACCGCGGCGGCGCGCACCCCCCGGCCCATGACATCGCCGATGACGAGCGCGGTACGGCCGCCGCCGAGGGTGATCACGTCGTACCAGTCCCCGCCGACGGCCGCGTCCTCGCCGCCGGGCTGGTACGTGGCCGCGACCTGGAGGTCGTCGGGCTGCTCCAGCTTCTGCGGCAGCAGGGACCGCTGGAGGGTGACGGCCGTCTCGCGCTGGCGGCGCTCGCTGGTGCGCAGCCGCTCGGCGGCCTCCGCGTGGTCGGTGACATCCGCGGCGAAGACGAGTACGCCACCGCTGCCGTCCCCTCCTCCTGGTCCTCCTTGACCTCCTGGTCCTCCTTGACCTCCTGGTCCTCCTTGACCTCCTGGTCCTCCTTGACCTCCTGGTCCTCCTTGTTCCCCCGGTTCCCCGGGGACTTCGACGGGCAGGCAGGTGACGGTGTACGAGCCCTGGTCGCGGACCTTGCGGGACTTCACGGTGCGTGCCTTGCCGCTGCGCAGGACCTGGTCCATCAGCGGGGGCAGGCCCAGCTCCGCCATCTCGGGGCAGGCGTCGGCGGCGGTGCTGCCGACCGGGCGGGGGCCGAAGGCGGTGGTGTACGCGTCGTTGACGTAGGCGATGCGGTGCTCGGGGCCGTACATCAGGGCGACGAGGGCGGGCAGACGGCCGAGGATCTCGCGCGACGGGAAGTCCTCCAGGGCGGGCCCGTGGTGGGACGGGGGCTGTCCGGACTCGCCGCGGGCGGCGGGGACCGGGCGCACACCGCGGGGCTCGGGCGGGCTCGCACCGGTCCGGCCGGGCCGCGGGTCCGAAGGCTCGGACCCGGTGGTGGGGCCGTCGTCGCGGTGCTCCCGCGGCGCCTCGCGGCCCTCGTCCCACTCCCCGCCGTCCCGACCGGGTTCCCCCCGCTGGGTGGGGCGGGTCGTCGGGGAGGTCCCGCGGTCGTTCCTCCGGGCTGCGGCGCGGCGCTGCGTACCGGGGAGCCTTGAGCTCCAACGCGTGAAGTTCACTGACTTTCAAGCCTCAATGGTTGTCGCCAAGGGTCATGAGGGTCACTCTGTGCAAATGTGAGCCCACCTATGGTCACACGTCCAGTGTGACCGACCGGACTGACAGTCGGTGTCGACTGCTCGTCTACTAGGTGCCTCTCCTGGGTGTTCCTAGGTGCCTCTGGGGTCGGTGGGGCGCTTATCGCGGTCCGATGATCCCGTGCCCTCTCCGGGACGGATCTCGGGACGGGTCTCGGGACGGGTGCCCGGGTGGGTTCCGGAGCCCTTCCCCGGCTCTCTTCCGGCGCCGCCGTTGCCGGGCGCTCCGCCTCGGCCGTTCCCGGTGCCCCGTCCGGAGCCGGCCCCGGTACGGCCCGCCCCCGGATGGAGTCCGGTTCTGCCGCCGGCGGCGAGCTCGAACTCGGCGCGCGGGTGTTCCAGGGACCCGAGCGAAACGATTTCCCTCTTGAACAGCCCGGCGAGCGTCCACTCCGCGAGCACCCGCGCCTTCCGGTTGAAGGTGGGGACACGGCTGAGGTGGTACATCCGGTGCATCAGCCAGGCCGGGTAGCCCTTGAGCTTGCGTCCGTAGACATGGGCGACGCCCCTGTGGAGGCCGAGGGAGGCGACCGAGCCCGCGTAGGAGTGCGCGTACTCCTTGAGCGAATCCCCCCGGAGCGAGGCAGCGATGTTCTCGGCGAGGACCTTGGTCTGGCGTACGGCGTGCTGGGCGTTGGGGGCGCACTCCGCTCCGGGTGTCCTGGAGGTGATGTCCGGGACGGCGGCGGCGTCTCCGGCCGCCCATGCATGGTCGACGCCGGCGACGCTGAGCCGGGCGGTGCAGCGGATACGGCCGCGGCCGTCGAGCGGCAGGTCCGTGGCGGCGAGGACCGGCGCGGGCTTGACCCCCGCGGTCCACACGACCGTGCGGGAGGGGAAGCGGCTGCCGTCGCTGAGTACGGCGACCCTGTTCTCGCAGGAGTCGAGCCGGGTCCTCAGGCGTACGTCGATATTGCGGGAGCGCAGCTCGCGGATGGCGTACCCGCCCATCTCCTCACCCACCTCGGGGAGGATGCGGTCGCTGGCCTCGACGAGGATCCACTTGAGGTCGTCGGGCTTGATGTTGTGGTAGTAGCGCGAGGTGTAGCGGGCCATGTCCTCCAGTTCGCCGAGTGCCTCGACGCCCGCGTAGCCGCCGCCGACGAAGACGAAGGTCAGCGCCGCGTCGCGGATGGCGGGGTCGCGGGTGGAGGAGGCGATGTCCATCTGTTCGATGACGTGGTTGCGCAGGCCGATGGCCTCTTCGACGGTCTTGAAACCGATGGCGTAGTCGGCGAGGCCCGGGACCGGGAGGGTGCGCGAGATCGATCCCGGCGCGATGACGAGTTCGTCATACACGAATTCAATGGCGCCGGTGCCTTCGTCGGCGGTGGCGAGTGTGGTCACGGTCGCGGTGCGCTTGGCGTGGTCGACGGCCTTGGCCTCACCGATGAGGATCTTGCATTTGCCGAGAACCCGCCGCAGGGGGACCACCACATGGCGGGGGGAAATGGATCCGGCCGCCGCTTCCGGGAGAAATGGCTGATACGTCATATAGGGGTCGGGGGTGACGACCAGGATCTCCACCTCGCCGCGTGCGAGCTCCTGCTTCAGCTTCCGTTGGAGATGCAGGGCCGTATACATCCCGACATAGCCGCCGCCGACGACGAGAATGCGCCTGTTGTCGACCTGCGGGCTCGGTGGAGCGCCGGGGGTCGCGCCCTGGTTGCGGGGGGTCGTGCCACGGGAGGAGCCGGGGGCAGGGCCCTGGGAGTTGGCAGCCGTCACCATCCCATGAGGCAACGGTCCCAGGCGTTTGTCCACAGGCCCGGCAAATTGTGTGACCGGAGGCTTTGTGAGAGCGCGCGCCGGGCGATTCCCGGGTAATGGGGAAGGTGCCCAGGTCAGATGCCGTGGGAGGGGTGGTGTCAGGGGGCGTAAACGGGAGTCTTCCGGTCCTTGCTCCGATCGGGGGGCGCTCCGTGCGGAACTACCCCCTTCTGAATTGACCCTGGCTCAACTATGTTCGTACCTCGTCGGGGTGCCTGGCCAAGGCACATCCGGCGGACCAGGTGGGGAGGTCTCCGGGGGGAGATCCAGTGACCGGGGGAACGTGTATGACCATTCAGGATTCGCATTGGCAGGCCGCTGTCTCGCCCATCGCCGACGGGCAGACGGGGCACGGTGGGGTCGTCGGCCACGGTGGACATGTGGGCAGTGAAGGAAACGGACGGGTGGGATCGGGCGGGGCCAGCCGCTCGGCGCCCCTCCGGGTGGACGCGCAGCGCAATCTCGAGCATGTGCTCCGGGCGGCGCGTGAAGTGTTCGGCGAGCTCGGGTACGGGGCGCCGATGGAAGACGTGGCGCGCCGCGCCCGCGTCGGCGTCGGGACGGTGTACCGCCGCTTCCCGAGCAAGGACGTACTGGTCCGGCGGATAGCCCAGGAGGAGACCTCCCGGCTGACCGAGCAGGCGCGTACGGCTCTGGGGCAGGAGGAGGAGCCGTGGTCGGCGCTCTCCCGCTTCCTCCGTACGTCGGTGGCCTCGGGGGCCGGACGGCTGCTGCCGCCGCAGGTGCTGCGGGTCGGCGTGGACTCCGAAGAGCTCCCGGTGGGCGCGGAGCCGGTGGTGACCGGGCGGGAAGAGGCCCGGGTGCCTCAGCAGCGGGCGGGGGCGCCGGCTCCCGGTGCCGTGCCCGAACTGCGGGTCGTGGGGCAGCGCCCCGCTCCGGCGGAGGTCCCGGACGACGCCGGCGCGGGTGAGCTGCTCGACGTCGTGGGGCAGTTGGTGGACCGGGCCCGGGCGGCGGGTGAGCTGCGTGGTGATGTGACCGTGGCGGATGTGCTGCTGGTCATAGCCACGGCCGCGCCCGCACTGCCGGATCCCGCGCAGCAGGCGGCGGCGTCCGCCCGGCTGCTGGACATCCTGCTGGAAGGGCTGCGGCCGAGGACGGCGTAAGAGTCGCGGTAGTCGGGGGACCGGGCCTTGGGGCCGCCGCGGGCCCGTGGTGCTGACGCGCGGGCGACGAAGTGTCCCTCCCGGCGGCCGTGGCCTGACCGCGAACCTCTGTGGCGCTGTTGCCGCGCGGGGGGTATCGAGGCGTGATAGGCGGTGGGGCTTGGTGGCCCTGTCCCCGGTGCGGTCCTGCGTCCGGTGCGGTCTAGTTTCCGCGCGGTCGACTGTTGAACGTGGCCTCTGTTCTGTGTGGCCGTCTGTTCTGCCGGTGGGCGCGGGCGTGTTGGGTCATACGCGGGTGATGTGCGCGGGTGACGTGGTGTGTCCGTGACACCGGTGGGGCGGGAGCATCCCGCGGCGGTATCTGTACCCGCGCCGGTGGCCGTCGCCGCGTGCACGGTCGCGGGCGGGGCCGCGGCTCGTGGGTGTGGTCGCGTCCGTCCCGGCGCACTGCGGTTTGCCCCGACCAGGGCACCTGACCGGCGCCTGTGACCGGCGGGCCGGTCTGCGGGGTGCGCGGTCACACGGCGCGGGCGTGTGGTGCAGGTCCGCCGGGGCCGGGCGAGGACGCGGCGTGTCGGGTTGACGGGGGATCGGCCACTCGGCACGAGAGCGTTCTTCGCAGGGGTGCCGGACCACGGGATTCGGCGAGGCTCGGGACACGTGGCTGGGCCGTTGGAGTGGGTGACCGACTACTCCTTGGCCGGCCTTCCAACACCCGGGATCGACTCGCCGATGAGCGCCCTGGCCAGACTCTGAGAGGGTACGTGGCGGTTCGTCCCGTACGACCGGTGACCGGACTAACGGGCCTACGGTCAGGGCTCGTTGGCTCCCCGGTGGACAGACCGAAGCAATGCCCGGAGCAGCCGGGCCGGGTGATGGAGGTAACTGATTGAGTCTTACACTAATGGGTGATGGATAGCGCACGGATTCGACAAGACTCCCCGGATGAGTGGTTGGGGCAAGCAGAGACCCTGATGCCCTGTCACCGTGTGGCACGCTGGCTCGGTGTTCGTGTCTGAGGGTGCTGACGGGAGCTTCCGCGGTGGACGGAGGCTTCCGTGATGAGCGGTGACGGCCGGGACGCACGGGACGAATCACCCGGCGACGGCGACGGCGCGGAACCCGGCGGGACGGCCTCACGGCAGGTACCCGGCCAGGGCGGTCCCGGTGGATCGAGATCGGGGGCCGCGAGGGCATCCGGCGAAGGCGATCCGGCCGGTACGGAAGGATCGGGCGGTACGACGGGGCCGGGCGGTACGAAGGGGCCCGGCGGTACGACGGGTCAGCCCGCGTCCGGCCGTTCCGTCCCCACGCAGGGCACCAGCGGGATCCAGGCGGACGACTCCCCCTCGGGCAGCGGCTGGGCGGACACGGTCCCGGGCGCGGGCGTTCCGGTCTCCGGAGGCCCCGGGGCCTCCGGGGGTGCTGCCGCCTCCCCGGAGTCGTCGGGTTCCACCGGCAGCAGCGTGCGCAAGAACGGTTCGGCCGGCTCCGGCGCGGAGAGCCACGCCGTGCCCCAGCAGCGGGAGGGCGGGGGCTCTGTGCTGCCGCCCCGTGAACCCGTGGTGGCGGACGCCGAGTTGATCCAGCGGATGCGCGGCGGTGACAACAGCGCGTACGAGGAGCTGTTCCGCCGTCACTCCGACGCCGTACGCCGCTATGCGCGTACCTGCTGCCGGGACGCCCATACGGCCGACGACCTGACGGCCGAGGTGTTCGCACGGACGCTCCAGGCCGTACGGCGGGGCTCGGGGCCGGAGCACGCCGTACGGGCGTATCTGCTCACGACCGTGCGGCGGGTCGCGGCGACCTGGACGAAGACGGCCAAGCGGGAGCAGTTGGTCGAGGACTTCGCGGTGTTCGCCGCGGAGGCCGCGCGCAGTACCGATGTCGCGACGGACGACACCCTTGAACTGGGGGCGGATGTCCGGGCGATGCACGAGGCGGAGCAGTCGCTGGCCATGCAGGCGTTCCGGTCGCTGCCGGAGCGCTGGCAGGCGGTGCTCTGGCACACCACGGTCGAGGAGGAGTCGCCCAGCGAGGTCGCGCCGCTCTTCGGGCTGACGGCCAATGCCACGGCGGTGCTGGCCAGCAGGGCCCGGGAGGGGCTCAAGCAGGCGTACCTCCAGGCACACGTCAGCGCCTCCCTCACTTCGGGCGGCGACTGCGCCCGGTATGCCGACCGGCTGGGCGCGTATGCCCGTGGCGGACTGCGGATGCGGGCCGAGCGCGGGCTGCGCAAGCATCTGGAGGAGTGCGTCAGATGCCGGGTGGCGGCGGGTGAGCTGGAGCACGTCAACGCCGGGATTCCCGCGCTGCTGCCGGTCGCGGTCATCGGGTGGTTCGCCGCGGGCTACTCCCTCAAGGCGGCGGGTGTGGTCGCCGGGGGTGCGGTGGGCGCGGCGGGAGCGGGTGCCGCCGCGGCCGCCACGGGTGCCGGAGGTGCTTCCGCCGGAGCCGGTGCCGGTGGGGCCGCCGGTGCCGGTGGGGCCGCGTCCGAGGGGCTGGGTGCGCCGGTCAAGGTCGGTATCGGCGCGGCGATCGCCGTCGCGGCGGCGGCCGGGCTGGTGTTCGCGCTGGCGGGCGACCCTCAGCCCGTGCCCGAGCCGAAGGCGAAACCGCCGGTGGGGCAGCCGTTGCCGGCGGATCCCGCGCCGACGGAGGACCCCAAGGCGCCCGAGCGCCCGGGGCCCAAGCCGGCACCCCCGGCGGGAGCGGCGCCGGCTCCGGATCCCGGGAAGCCCTCACCGAAACCGTCCCCGAAGCCCTCCCCCCGGTCTTCCGCCAAACCGGAACCACCCGCGACCGCGCCCGCGGCCTCGACGGCTCCGTCGCCGCCGCCCCCCAAGCCGTCCCCGTCCCCGCAGAAGCCTTCCACCCCGGCGACCACGCCCCCGGAACCCCGGCCCGAGCCGGAGGTGTTCCCGGTCAACCGGCTGAAGTACAACCTCTTCGGCGACCACACCGGGCCGGAGGTACGGCTGGGGGCGAGCAGTTGGCTCTGGCAGCGGTGGAGCATGGCGATCGGCGGTGACCGCTACGGGCACGGGGTGACCGTACGGGCCCGGTCGTCCATCACGATCGACCTCAACAGGCCCTGTTCCCTCTACAACGCCAGGGTCGGCGTCGACGATCTGTCGGTGGGGCCGCGGGCGATGCGGTTCTCGGTGTACGGCGACGGAACACGGCTGTGGCGCTCCCCCGTACTGCGCAAGGGGGACTCCGCGCTGTCGATGCAGGTCTCTGTCTCGGGGCGGGACTCGATCCGCCTGGTGGTGGAGCCGCAGACGGGCCTGGACGCGGTGGCGCTCGCGGGATGGGCGGAGTCGCGGATCACCTGCGGGTGAGGTTCCCGGGAGGGCTCCCGGGAGGTCGGTCCCTGACGGGGAGGTTCCGCGGGGCGGGGCTCTGAGGGTGAGTTCCGCGAAGCGGGCGGGCTCCGCGGATGGGTTTCCCGGGAGGCGGGTCCGGCTGGTTGGGGCTCGCCGGTGGGACGAGCGCCGTCCGCCCGGAGTACGGGCCCCCGGCGTCCGGTGCGTGCAACCGCACGGCCGGAGCTCGTACGGGCAGCGTTCACTAAGCGGTGGGCCACCCTCCGCACACGGGCTCGTACAAGGCCCGGACCGGGGCTCGTACGGGTGCCTACATGGGTGAGCCCCGACAGCTCCGCGCAGGTGCGGGCCGGGCACCGCAGCCGGGCAGGATGCCGGGTCACCGAGTGCCGGATGCCCAGTCACCGGATGCCGGATGGTGTCGACGCGGTTAGGACCGCAGGGTCGGCCTCGGGGGGACGCCGCCCGCCACCGCGCGCCGGCGGGGGGCCGCCGTGCCCGTCCAGCAGGTGCCGCGGCGGGAGAGGAGGCGGCGGAGCCAGAGTTCGGTGGAGATGAGGTCGGCGAGGCCGTCCAGGGGGACGGGTTCGCCCTCGGAGGCCGCGCGGAGGGCCTTGCGGATCACCCGTGCCTCGACGAGGCCCGCGTCGGCGAGCAGGGGCGCGTCGAAGAGGGCGATCAGGTGCGGAAGGACGGCCCGCAGGCCCTTGCGCGCGGTGGCCGTGGAGGTGGCGTGGGTGGTGGCGCCCCAGCCGGGCGGCAGATCGCGGATGCCCGTGCCCGCGAGGACTGTACGCAGGACCTCCGCTCGGGCGCCCGGGCGGACCCGCAGGGCTTCGGGAAGGTCGCGGCAGGCGCGTACGACCTGGTTGTCAAGGAAGGGGGCGTGGATCCGCTGGCTGCGGACCTCCGCCGCCTGCTCCAGGATCCGCTGGACCGTGGCGTGCCGGGCGAGGGCCGCGCGGGCACGGGCCTCGCCGGGGCGCTGGACCGATACGGGCCGGGTCGCCGCGGCCGTCAGACGAACCGATACTTCAGCCAGTGCCTCACCGGTGAGCCAGCGGGCGGCCGGGCCGGGACGTGACCAGGTGAGGGCGGCGAGGGAGGCGTTCAGGGGACCGGCGCCGAGGGCGCGCGCTCCGGAGCGGTTCGCCTCAAGGAGCCGGCCGGCCGCGGTTTCGAGCCCCGTGCGGTAGGGGGTGCGGGCGAGCCGGCGTGCGGCCCGGTACACGGTCAGCGGGATGAACAGGGACTGCGGGGACGGGCCTTCGGCCCGGGCGAGCGCGGTCACCGGGCGCAGCAGATGCCGCCGTCTTCGGTCCATCAGCAGATCCGCGAGCCGCGCCGGATGCGCGTCGAGGACCTGCCGGGCGCCCGCGCCGGTGAAGTGGTCGGCACTGCCGGAGGCGAGCCGGGCGCGGTGGCGTTCCGCGATGACGAGGGAGGGCGCGGGCTCATCGGTGAGCGGCCCGTTGTCCAGGCCCGCGTACGGCAGGGCCTCCTCCCCGGCCGCGACGACGACATGGTGGAGCCGGGGGTTCTCGGCGATGGCGCGGGCACGTTCCAGTTCGGGCTCGCGGCCGTCCTCGGTGAGGTCGTTGAAGGTGACGGCGAGGAGGCGTTCGCCCGCGCCCGTGCCGTGGCCGAGAACGGTGCCGGGCACTCCGGGCAGGCCCGCGGCGAGCAGCGCGAGCGTTCCGGAGGCGCTGCCCCCGGAGAGGTCGGAGCCGATGCCGGGCGCGGGTGCGCCCCGGCGGGCGCGCCGCTCGGCGGGCCCCATCCCGGGCACGGGCCCCGGGTCCGGAGGCAGGAACTCCGGTGCGTGGCGGGGGGCGGTGAGCCTTGCCCGTACGGCCTCGACCAGCGCGTCCCGTACGCCCTCGACCGCGCGTTCCGTCTCCATCTGGGGTCCCGCGACGGCGAGGGAGGCGACCGGCTCGTACCCGGTGATCTCGCGCGAACCCTCGCGCAGAATCAGCGCGTGGCCGGGCGGGATGCGCTTGACCCCCTCGTACGGGGTGGAGTCGCGCAGCGCCTCCGGGGTCTCGGGGCAGGCGAGCAGCGCGGCCAGATGCCCGATGTCGAGTTGGGCCTCGATGAGGTCGGCAAGCGGGAGCGCTGCGGTGGCGTACGCGGTTCCGTTCGCCCAGGGGGTGTAGAAGACGGGCCGGGCGCCGGCGAGGTCGCCGATGATCGTGACGCGCCGGCCGACCTGGACGACGGCGGTGTAGCTGCCGGGCCAGGACGTCAGATGGCGCAGCGCCCCGCCGCGCGTCGAGAGCAGCCCGGCGCGCAGTTCCTCGTCGCTCGCGGCGCAGCAGCCGAGGACGGCGATCCTGGTGGTGGGGGTGGCCCCGCCGGGTCCCGCGGACGCGTCGGCCGTGACGACGCGTACCTCGTCGGGCCGCCAGTCGCCGACCGCCCAGAGCGGATCGGGGTCACCCCACAGGAGCTGGGAGCCGACGGGGTGGACCGTACGGCCCTCGTCCGCGGCGCCGACCACTCCGGCCGAACCGAAGTTCGCGGCGATACTGCTCCACCCCACCAACCACCGCATCCCCGCATCCCCGCTTCCACAGGCTGTGGACAAAACCGTCGTTTCACCGGGTCCGGCCGGATCCCGGCCCCGGGCCGCGGATCGCCGGGGGATCACCCCTTGACCCGGGCCGTTCGGGAACATGCTGCCACGAAGCAGGCGCAAGGGACGGACCCCGGGTAGCACCAGCAAAAAGTGAACGCGCTATCGGCATGAGCGATTTGGCGACACTTCGGGACGCCTCGGAAGGATCACGCCAGCCACATACGCGTACAAACACCACGAGAAGGACAGTCGACATTCAGCCATTCTCGGAGGGGCGGAAGGGATCATTCATGGACACAGAGGGGCGCCGAACCGGTGCGCGAGCGTCCGGATCCATCCCATCGGGACTCCCGGTCACCGCCCCCGAGAGCACCGGAACGCGGGCGTGGAGGCCGCCCTTCCCGTACGCCGCCCAGCGCGCCGCGCTCCGCTCCGCCGGCCGTGCGGGCGCACGCCGGGCGGGCAGGGAGCGCGCCGGACCGCGGGCATGACGCACAGGGGGTACGGGCGGGACAGAGGCGGGAGAACGAGCAGGGGAAGCGGGTGGGAAGCGGGCGGCGGCCCTCCGGGTGGCGACCCCCGTAGAGCGACCCCCCTGAGCAGCGCCCCCTGGGCAGCGGCCCTCCGGGTGACGACAGTCCGGGAGGCGCAGTTCGCCTCCCGGACCGTTCCGCCGCCCGCGGGGATGAAGGCGGCGGTGTCCCCCAGCCCACTGGTTCCCGTACGCAGCGGGCCGACCCACGCAACTCTCATGGAAGCGCTCCCACCGCCCCCGGGACCAGAGCGCACGGACAGGCGCACGGCCACACACCCGGAGCACGGCAGACGCACGTGAGGGAGCGCGCCGCGGCCGGGCGGGACCACGGAACGATCACTGACCGGAGCACCGGCGGAGCCACTGCCCGCCTCATGGAATGGGCCGTGGGAAGGGCCATGGACAGGATCACGGAACGGGGCACGGACACGGTCATGGGCAGGATCACGGAGTGGGACACGGGCCGGATCACCGATCTCGGCACCCAGAGGCCCGCGCTCAGGCTTCAGGGGCGAACCTGGCGAGGACACGCCATCCGGCCGCCGTTCACGGTGCGTCCACGCCCGGTTCGCCCCAACGCACAACAATCTCGCCATCCGGAACACCGCCCCTTAACGGTCGGGATGCGGCGAACTACGCTGTGTTTACTGATGTTCTGAACCGAGGGGCATATACCGAGCGGGTCGGCCAGCAGCTTTTGCAACCGGGATGCAGCCGGGGGCGGAAGCGGAGCCCACGGCCCCCGACCGGGAGGCGCCCACCGGGGAGGACTCAGTACGAATGCCGCGCGCCGGACAGCGACGCGGCGGCCGTCTGTGTGTCGAGGGGTGGCGCATGTCCAGGGAGCAACGCGGGCCGAACGAAAAGCTCGGCACCGTTCTCGCCCTCGCGGGAATCAGCAACGCCGGGCTCGCCCGGCGGGTCAACGACCTCGGAGCGCAGCGCGGCCTGACACTCCGCTACGACAAGACGTCCGTGGCGAGATGGGTGTCGAAGGGCATGGTGCCGCAGGGCGCCGCGCCCCATCTCATAGCCGCGGCGATCGGCGCGAAGCTCGGCCGGCCCGTGCCGCTGCACGAGATCGGCCTCGCCGACGCGGACCCCGCGCCCGAGGTCGGGCTGGCGTTCCCGCGCGATGTGGGCGCGGCGGTGAAATCGGCGACCGATCTGTACCGCCTCGATCTCGCGGGGCGGCGGGGCGGCAGCGGCGGTATCTGGCAGTCGCTGGCGGGCTCCTTCGCCGTGAGCGCCTACGCGACCCCCGCCTCCCGCTGGCTCATCACGCCCGCCGACTCCTCGGTCGAGCGCTCGCCGGAGGGCACGGCCGCGGAGGACACGGCCACCCGTGTGGGCCACAGCGATGTCGCCAAGCTGCGCGAGGCCGCGGAGGACGCGCGCCGCTGGGACTCCAAGTACGGGGGCGGGGACTGGCGTTCGTCGATGGTCCCCGAGTGCCTGCGGGTGGACGCGGCGCCGCTGCTGCTCGGGTCGTACTCCGACGAGGTGGGCCGCGCGCTGTTCGGCGCGACCGCCGAACTGACCCGGCTGGCGGGCTGGATGGCCTTCGACACCGGGCAGCAGGAGGCGGCCCAGCGGTACTACATCCAGGCGCTGCGCCTCGCCCGCGCGGCGGCGGACGTCCCGCTCGGCGGCTATGTCCTGGCATCGATGTCACTTCAATCCATCTACCGCGGCTTCGCCGACGAGGGAGTCGACCTCGCGCAGGCGGCGCTGGAACGCAATCGCGGGCTCGCCACCGCGCGCACGATGAGCTTCTTCCGGCTGGTGGAGGCGCGGGCGCACGCCAAGGCGAACGACGCGGTCGCGGCGGGGGCCGCGCTCAAGGCGGCGGAGGGCTGGCTGGAGCGGGCGCGGGAGGGCGATCCCGATCCGTCCTGGCTGGGCTTCTACTCGTACGACCGCTTCGCGGCGGACGCGGCCGAGTGCTACCGCGATCTGCGGGCGCCCCGGCAGGTGCGGCGCTTCACCGAGCAGGCGCTCTCGCGGCCGACGGAGGAGTTCGTCCGTTCGCACGGCCTGCGGCTGGTGGTGGGCGCCGTCGCCGAGCTGGAGTCGGGGAACCTGGACGCGGCCTGCGCGGCGGGCACGCGCGCGGTGGAGGTCGCCGGGCGGATCTCGTCGGCGCGGACCACGGAGTACGTACGGGATCTGCTGCACCGGCTCGAACCGTACGGGGACGAGCCCCGGGTGGCGGAACTGCGGGAACGGGCGAGGCCACTGCTGGTGGCGCCGGTGTAGAGGGGGTACGACGGCGTACCGCGTCCGGGGCTCTGGGGGGGGCGCCAGGGCGCGGGCTCCCTGGCCGGCGCGGGCTCCCGGGCCGGTCCCGCGTCGGCGCCGGGCGCTGGGGCGCGGGCTCCGTACCGGCGAAGGGACCCCCGGGTACGGGGCCGCGGTCCGGTGCCGGCGGGCCCCGGACCGGCGCAGGGGCCCATGGGTGCGCGGATTCGAGCCGGTGCCTGCGGCCCCGGACAGGGTTTGGGACCCTGGTGCGGGGTTTCAGGCCGGTGCCGGTCGGCCCGGCCGCCGCGCCGGCCCGCGACTCTCACTTCGGTTTCGGCTGGTTTAACTCCATTGTCAGTGGGCCAGTGCACTATCGGGGTGGGAGGTGGCGCGGTGATGGCGTTCGGGCAGGGCGGTCGGGTCGGGCAGTACTTCGACTGCGATGTGCTGGTGATCGGCGGCGGGATCGTCGGCCTGTCGACGGCGTACGCGCTGACGCGCGCAGCTCCGGGCACCCGGGTGATCGTCCTGGAGAAGGAGCGGGCGACGGCGCTCCACCAGACCGGGCGGAACAGCGGGGTGATCCACAGCGGGATCTACTACCGCCCGGGGTCGCTGAAGGCGCGGTTCGCGGTCACGGGCGCGGCCGAGATGGTGAAGTTCTGCGCCGAGTACGGCATCCCGCACCAGGTCACCGGCAAGCTGATCGTCGCGACCGGGCGGGACGAGCTGCCCCGGCTGCACGCCCTGGTCCAGCGCGGCCGGGAGAACGGGATCCCGGTGCGGGAGCTGGGACCCGCGCAGATCATGGAGTACGAGCCTCAGGTGCGGGGCCTCGCCGCGATCCGGGTCGCCACGACGGGGGTGTGCGACTTCGGGGCGGTCGCGGAGCGGCTGGCCATCGAGGCGGATGCCGCCGGGGCGGAGGTCCGCTGCGGCGAGGAGGTCACCGCGGTGGACCGCCGTCCCTGGGGAGTCGCGGTGCGTACGGCGGCGGGGACGGTGCTCAGGGCGCGGACGCTGGTGAACTGCGCCGGGCTGTACTGCGACCGCGTGGCACGGCTGGCGGGCGACGACCCCGGGATGCGGATCGTGCCCTTCCGGGGGGAGTACTACGAGCTGGCGGATCCCTCGCTGGTACGGGGGCTGGTGTATCCGGTGCCGGATCCGGCGTTCCCCTTCCTGGGCGTCCACCTCACGCGCGGGATCGACGGCGGGGTCCATGTGGGGCCGAACGCGGTGCCCGCCCTGGCCCGCGAGGGCTACCGCTGGCCGGTGGTGCGGCCCGGTGAGCTGGCGGCGACCCTGACCTGGCCGGGATCGTGGCGGATCGCACGGCGCCACTGGCGGTACGGAGCGGGTGAGCTGCGACGCTCGCTGTCCAAGCCCGCCTTCACCGCGGCGGTCCGGCGGCTGCTGCCCTCCGTGACGGAGTCCGGGCTGAGGCCCGTGGCGGCGGGGGTCCGTGCCCAGGCGGTGCTGAGGGACGGGACCCTGGTGGACGACTTCATGATCCGGGAGACACCACGGATCGTGCACGTCCTGAACGCGCCCTCCCCGGCGGCGACGGCGTCCCTCCCGATCGGACGGGAGATCGCGAGACGGGTGCTCGCGGTGAGGTGACCCGGCCGCCCGGCCCGCTCGTCCTTGACCGGCTCGTCCTTGACCGGCCTGTCCTGGGGCCGCTTGTCGCCGGCCCTGACTGCTCCTGGTCCTGCCTGTTCCCAGCCCTGACTGCCCCTGGTCCTGCCTGTTCCCAGCCCTGACTGCCCCTGGTCCCGGCGGGCCGGGTGGGCCCTTCCGGTCGGCCCCCGGGGGCCGGGACCGGGCGGCGTAGAATCGGGGCATTGTGTCTGTGCTTCGAAACCACGCCGCCGATCGCGAATCCGGCGTTCCCCCGCGCCCCCGGAGCGAGCCCCGCTTCCCCGGAGGGCCCGCCGCCGATCCCGCGGGGTCCCATCATGAGCGGCGGATCAGGAGTTTCCAGCCACGGCGGAGCCGGGTGACCGCGGGGCAGGAGGACGCGCTCAAGCGGTTGTGGGGCACCTGGGGCTTCGACATCGACGGTCGGGGCCTCGTCGATCTGGACGCGATGTTCGGCGGGTTGCCCGTCGTGCTGGAGATCGGCTTCGGCATGGGGGAGGCCACTGCCCGTATGGCCGCGGACGACCCGGCGACCGGAATCCTCGCCGTCGATGTGCACACACCGGGCCAGGGCAATCTCCTCGGTCTCGCGGAACGGAACGGCCTGTCCAACATCCGGGTCGCCAACGGTGACGCGATCATCCTGCTCCGGGAGATGCTCGCGCCCCACTCGCTCGACGGCCTGCGCGTCTTCTTCCCCGACCCCTGGCCCAAGAAGCGGCACCACAAGCGGCGCCTGATCCAGCCGGAGTTCCTCACGCTCGCCGCCCGGCATCTCAAGCCCGGCGCCGTCGTGCACTGCGCGACCGACTGGGAGCCGTACGCCGAGCAGATGCTGGAGGTCCTCTCCGCGCACCCCTGCTTCGAGAACACCCGGGAGGACGGCGGTTTCGCCCCCCGCCCCGGTTTCCGGCCGCTGACCCGCTTCGAGGGGCAGGGGCTGGACAAGGGGCACCAGGTGCGTGACCTGCTGTTCCGCCGCCGTGCCGAGCCCTCGCCCGGGGCCGTTTCCTAGACGTCCGCCCCCGAGGGTGCGCGGCGCCGCCGCGAAGGTGTGCGTCGGCAGGTGTGCGTCGGCCGAACCGTGCGGGCCTGCCGGGGCGGCCCCGAACCCCGCCCGCGGCTCCCCGTCCGAGGTGTCTCGTCCCCGTCCCGCCAGGGCGCCTCGCGGCCATGCCCGTCCACGGAACTCCCGGCGCGCAACCGCCGGCCGTCCTCTGCGCCATCGCCAGGTGTCAGTACCTGTCGTTAGGGTCGACGGGTGTACGAGCCGTCGACCCCGCATCCATCGCCGCGCCCGGCGGGCCGACCGCCGCCCCACGCGGCGGATTCACCCGGTCCCTGGGCGGCGGCGCACCCCGCGGTTCCCGCGTTCGACCCGCGGCCGCAGTTCACCGCGATGCCGGAACAGGCCCGCTGGCGTTACAAACCGCGCCGGGCCTCCCGGTTCTGGCACAACAAGGCGGTCCGGGCCGGGATCCTCATCGTGCTGCTCGCGCTGTCCGGACTCGTCATCCTCGCCCTCGTACGCGAGCAGACGGGCACGGAGGGCTTCCTCGTCGGCCTCGCGCTCGCAACCCTGCCCGTACCGCTGCTCGCCACCGTGTTCCGCTGGCTGGACCGGGTCGAACCGGGCCCCTGGCGCAATCTGGTGTTCGCGTTCGCCTGGGGCGCGTTCGCCGCGGCACTCGTCGCGATCATCGCGAACACGTTCGCGACCCGCTGGATAGCCACCACCACCGCCGACCCCACCAGCGCGGACGCTCTCGGGGCGACCGTGATCGCCCCCGTCGTGGAGGAGAGCGCGAAGGCCGCCGCGGTCCTGCTGATCTTCACCTTCCGGCGACGGGACTTCACCGGCCTCGTCGACGGAGTCGTGATCGCCGGTTTCACCGCGACCGGCTTCGCCTTCACCGAGAACATCCTCTATCTGGGCACCGCGTTCGACGAGGACCAGGAGACGGGCTCGTCGGGCTTCGCCTCGGTCACCGCGGCGACCTTCTTCGTACGGATCGTCATGTCCCCGTTCGCGCATCCGCTGTTCACGGTGCTGACCGGTCTGGGTTTCGGTCTCGCCGCCCTGGCGGCGCGGCGCGCGCGGGTGCGGCGGATCGCGCTGCCGCTCACCGGACTCGTGCTGGCGATCGGCATGCACGCGGTGTGGAACGGCTCGGCCTCGCTGCTCGGCCCCTGGGGCTTCTATGTGGTGTACGGGGTGTTCATGGTCCCCGTCTTCGGACTGCTCACCTGGCTGACGATCTGGTCCCGGCAGCGCGAACTGCGCACGATCTCCGCCCAGCTGCCCGCCTACGCGGCCGCCGGCTGGCTGTCACCCAACGAGCCGCCGGCCCTGTCGTCCATGAAGGCCCGCAGGACCGCGCGGGAGATCGCCCGGCGTACGCACGGACCGGGCGCGGCGCACGCGGTGGCGGAGTACCAGCGGTTCGCGACCTCGCTGGCGTTTCTGCGCCACCGGGCCGAGCGGGGTGCCGCGGACCCGGACTTCACCGAGCGGGAGCAGGAACTGCTGCACCACATGTGGCAGCGCAAGGGGATGGCGGGCCCGGCGCTGACCTACGCGGCCCGCGCGACGGGACGGGTGTGGGTGCCGCCCCCGCACCGCGACTACGAGGGGTTCAACCCGTACCGCATCTGAGCCGGTGTGCCCCCACGGCTCGTACGGGAGCGGCCGAGGGGGCGGAAGTGGGAGAGGGTACGGCACCGGCAGCCCTGGCATCGGGGGGTATGCGCCAGGGCTGCCGGAGTTCGGTGATCCGGGCCATCGAGGTGGTCCGGACGGTTGGGCACTCCGTACCGATCCGTTCGGTTCGGCGGTACGGGTCGCGCAGAAGTGGGTCCGTTACGCCGTCCCCTGCCTGGACCCGACGACAGTACAGGCACGAGGACGGACGCAGGCACGAGGACAGGGATGGGGACGAGCACGGGAAGGGACTCAGGTACGGCTCGCCCTGGACGTGTCTCCCGGTCACCGGGGCAGGGAGAGTTCCCGCCGGATCAGAGGGTGAGGCCCTTGCTCCGCAGCCAGGACGCCGGGTCGATCGTGCTCCCGCCGGGCGTCTTGACCTCGAGGTGCAGATGGGCGCCGGTCACATTGCCGGTCGCGCCGACGCGGCCAATCGTTTCGCCCGAGCCGACCTTCTGGCCCGCGCTCGCGTTGATGGACGACAGGTGCGCGTACATCACCTCCGTACCGTCGTTCAGCTCCAGCACGATGCGGTAGCCGTACGACCCGGACCAGCCCGCAGCCTTGATGGTGCCGCTGGTCACGGCCTTGACGGGGGTGCCCGTCGGGGCGGCGAAGTCGAGGCCGGTGTGCTGGCCCGAGGACCAGAGCGAGCCCGACTGGCCGAAGGAGGAGGTGATCGTGTACGAGGAGGTCGGCAGCGAGAAGCTCTTCGCGAGCTTGGCGAGACGCTCGGCCTCCGCCTTGGCCTTCGCCTCCGCCTCGGCCTTCTTCTTCTTGGCCTCCGCCTCGGCCCTGGCCTTGGCCTCCGCCTTCCTCGCCTCGGCGGCGGCCTTCTCGGCCGCGGCCCTCTCCTCCGCGGCCTTCTTCTCCGCGTCCGCCTGGGACTGCTGCTGCTCGGCCTGCTGAAGGATGCGGGAGCGCAGGGCCTCACCGGCGCCCTGGGCCTGGTCACTCGTCCCGGCGCCCTCGGTGGCCTCGGCAGCGCTGCCGCCGATGGTGCCCATCGCGGCGAGCGCGGTGCCGGCGTCACCGTCACCGCCACCGGAGTCCTCGGACGGCTTCAGGCCGTCGGGCAGGTTCTCCGCGAAGCCGTCGGGGAGGGAGATGGAGACCGCGGGCTTGTTCTGCGCGGTGGCGATACCACCCGCGCCGACCGCCGCGATCACCCCGACACCGAGCACCGTGGAGCTGCGGGCGATTCCGCCCCGCTGCTTCATGACACGGTGGCGGCCACGCACCGGACGGACTGAGTCCGCCGTGGGGTTCCACTCTCCGAAGGACCGTTCGGCCCCTTCTCGGCTGAAGACACCGGACCTGGCGGGTGCCTCCGGGGCAGGACTGTTGGACGCCACTGAGGCGTTCTCCTTTCCTTCCTTCTCGCCTACCGGGTTAGCTGACGGGTTCGGAGCAGGAAGGTCTCCTACGAGTTCCTCCGCAGGGTGCGAAGGCGCCCGATTCACCCCAAAAGGTGGTTCCCCGGTTCCCTTGCGGGATTCGGCGCACGCGCACGGCGCCGTCCTGACGACGGCTGGGACAACCGCGCTGCGTTATCGAACGTTAATAGACACGGGGACCGGATTCCAAGCCGTTCCGGTGGATCGCTCGTGACCGGGCGCCGGACCAACCGGGACACAAGCGACCGGAGTCGGGCGACTTGATGCCCACTCGGCCGACATCACATCGCTGATGGTTCATCACATGCCGAACAGAAGGCCGTACTTCACTACCCGCAGTACGGGGGCCGGGATGAGAACAGTTTCATCGAGGCGTTGCCCGCCCCTCATCACCGGAGACCGTCCGGCGCTCCCGGCTGTGGGACAACCGACACCGTTCTCCGGCGTGTCGGCTGCCGTTCACCCGCCCGGGTGAGGGCCAGCATCGCCATGTCGTCCGTGGCGCCGCCGCCCGTATGCCGGCGTACATCCTCGACCAGGGCGTCCAGCAGCTCCCCCGGGCCGGGAAAAATCCGGCCGGCCAGCCGGATGCCGGGCTCGTAGAAGACCCCGGCCGCGTTTCTTGCCTCGGAGAGCCCGTCCGTGTAGATCAGCAGGGTGGATCCCGCCGGCAGGGGATACTCCTCGGCCCGGTCCGGCCACTCCCCCAGCTCGCCCATGCCGAGCGGCAGCGCGGGCTCACGCGGCGCCAGCTCCTCCAGCAGACCGTCACCGTGCAGCATCAGCGGCTCGGGATGACCCCTGTTCACCAGGCGTACGGCGCCCCGCCCCCGTGGGATCTCCGCGAGTACGGCGGTGGCGAACCCCTCGAACGTGTCCAGGCTGCCCCGCCTCTTGGCCTCACGGACGAGCGCTCGTTCCAGTCGCTCGGCCACACCCTCCAGCGAACTCTCCTGCTCGGCCGCCTCCCTGAATGCGCCGATGATCACGGCCACCGTCTCAACGGCCCCCAGCCCCTTCCCCCGTACGTCCCCCACCACCAGCCGCACACCGTGCGGAGTGTCCTGCACGGCGTAGAGGTCGCCCCCGATGAAGGCGTCGGCGAGCGCGGCCTCGTACCGCGCGGCGATCTGGAGCCCGCCGATCTCCTCGGCGGGCGTGGGCAGCACGGCGCGCTGCGCGGCCTCGGCGATGACCCGCGCCGAGGCGAGCCGCTGCCCGCTGCGGCGCACGACCCGGTTGATCAGTAAGGCGAGCAGCGAGACGGTGACCACGGTGGTCAGCTCGGTGTATCCGGCGGACTGCGTGAGCGTCTTGTCGTACAGATGCAGCGACAGCTCCGCGAGGGACGCCGTGATCCCGGTCAGCAGGGTGTTGGTCCAGGAGAAGAAGGGGGCCGCGACCAGCGGGGCCGCGGCGAACAGCGGCACGCCGGTGAAGTTCTCCGGCGCCAGCAGGTCATGGGTCACCCCGCCGACGATCATCAGCACCGGCAGTACGCGGAGGAAGCGGCGGGCGCCGAATCCACTGCGCTGCTCCACGTCCGCCAAGGGTGCACTCCTCCCCGGTCCGCCCGCGCGGCAGCGGCCCGGTACCGCGCCCCCTCCAGGTTCGCCCCAACCGGGCCGGGGAGCGAGCCGCCATCGGCCGAATGGGGTACGGACACGACCTCCGGCCACCGGTTCCGATTCCGGTTCCGGTTCTGGACCGGGTCGATGTCTGGAACGGGCTACCGCTTGTAGCTCTGGCTCTGGCTCCGATTCCGGTTCCTGCTCCAGTTCCGGTTCGGGTTCCGTCAGGTGCTGACCGTCGGGCCGGGGCCTTGTCACACCGCACGAGCGGGGGTGCGCAACGCCGTCGTACAGGGTCATGGGCTCCGTGGATCGGCCATGCGCCGGGGGACGGACGACGAGTGTGACGTCGGCACACGTCGGCGGGGAGGGCAAGCCGTGGGACAACACGCCGATGGCCCGGCACTCCATCGAGTGCCGGGCCATCGGCTTTCAGTAGCGGGGACAGGATTTGAACCTGCGACCTCTGGGTTATGAGCCCAGCGAGCTACCGAGCTGCTCCACCCCGCGTCGGTGAACACAACCCTACGCCATCCGGAGCAAGATCCACTCCCATTTTCGACGCGGTGGCCCTCGAAAGCCGGAATCCGGCTCGGGGAGGCGGGGGTCAGTCGGTGAGATGGCGCTCCCCATAGACCGTCATGGCGTCCCGGACGAAGGCGGCCGTTCCCTCCCCGTACTTGTCGTAGTTGGCGCCGAAACGCTCGTCGGCGACGTACATCTCACCGAGCCCGATGAAATGTTCCCTGCTCAGCGCGCCGATGGCGCCCGTCGCCGCCTGCCACTCGTACATCCGGGCGGTGATCGCCTGCACCTCGTCGCTGTCGGCGGGCCTGCCGTCCTTCAGGGCCAGGGCGTAGTCCCTGGCGATCGCCTCGTGCTCCTCCCGGTGGTCGCGCCTCTGGCTCTCGTCGAGCGAACGCCACCAGCGGTCGCCCCGCTCGTACGCCTCCCGGCCCCAGCTCTCGGTCACCTCCCGCTCGTACCGCGAGTGGTCGAAGCCGTCGAGCACTTCCTCGGCCATGAGTTCCTCCCCCTTCTCGGTCTTGTGGAGAGTGGTCCGCACCGAGGCGATCTGCCGCCCGATGCGCTCGCGCTCCTGCTCCAGCAGCCGCAGATGGGCGCGGAGCGCGGCGGTGGTGTCGCGCTGCCCTTCGAGCACCTCGGCGATCGCGGACAGCCCGAGACCCAGCTCGCGCAGCAGCAGAATCCGCTGGAGGCGCACCAGCGCGTCCGGACCGTAGTAGCGATAGCCGTTACGGCCGACACGGCTGGGTTCCAGCAAGCCGATGTCGTCGTAGTGCCGCAGAGTCCGGCTCGTCGTGCCGGCTCGGCGGGCGATTTCCTGGATCGACCACTCCATGTCCTGAACGGTAGATCTTGACGTTACGTCAAGGTCAAGCGCCGGGACCGAGCGGGCGGAAGGGGTGGTCCGGGTCCTGGTGGGGGCAGACACGGGCGCGGTTCACAGGCCTGTCCGTACGTCGGCCACCGGCAGGCGGTTCGCGGGTGAACCCGCAGGTCAGCTCCTGCGTCGACCCGTGGATCAGGGGGATCGGTCCGCGGGTCAGGGCTCCAGGCGGGCCGCGCAGCCCCGGAGATAGCGTTCCTCCGGCAGGCTGAGCGTACGCTCCGCGGCACGGCGGTAGGCATCGCGTGCGCCCTGTGTGTCGCCGGACCGCTCCAGCAGATGCGCGCGGACCGAGTCGAGCCGGTGGTGGCCCGCGAGCCGGTCCTCCAGTCCGGCGACCTCGGCGAGCCCGGCCTCGGGCCCGCGTACCATCGCGACGGCCACGGCCCGCCCCAGCTCGGCCATCGGTTCCGGGGCCAGACGTACGAGCAGGTCGTACAGCGCGAGAATCTGCGGCCAGTCGGTGTCCTCGGGGCGCTCCGCCTCGTCGTGGAGGGCCGCGATCGCCGCCTGGAGCTGATACGGCCCGGCGGGTCCCTGCCCGAGGGCCTTCTCCACCAGGGCGATGCCCTCCTCGATGGCCTTGTGGTCCCAGCGGGTGCGGTCCTGTTCGTCGAGCGGGATCAGCTCGCCCTGTGCCCCGGAGCGGGCGGCACTGCGCGCCTCCGTGAGCAGCATCAGCGCCAGCAGCCCGGTGACCGAACCCTCGCGCGGCAGCAGCCGCCGCACCGCACGGGTCAGCCGGATCGCCTCCCGGGCCAGGTCGGAGCGGTGCAGCGCGGTGCCCGATGTGGCCGTATAGCCCTCGTTGAAGATCAGATAGAGGATCTGGAGCACGGCGGCCAGCCGCTGATCACGGTCCTCGGGCCGCGGCGGCTGAAACGGCACTCCCCTGACCTTCTGCTTGGCCCGGCTGATCCGCTGGGCCATCGTCGCCTCCGGCACCAGGTGCGCACGGGCGATCTCGGCGGTGGTCAGCCCGCCGACCACGCGCAGCGTCAGCGCGATCTGCGCGGCGGGGCTGAGATCGGGGTGGCAGCAGAGAAAGAGCAGCGTGAGGGTGTCGTCCTCGGACGGTGCACGGCTCTCACCGGGCGGCGGCGCGGTGAACGCGTCACGCGGGGCGAGGCTCGCGGCGGTCTCCTCGCGCCGCCGCCGCGCCTCCTCACCGCGCAGCAGATCCGTCAGTCTGCGCGAGGCGACCCTGATCAGCCAGCCGCGCGGATTGTCGGGGATTCCGCTGGCGGGCCACTGTTCGGCGGCGGCGAGCAGTGCCTCCTGTACGGAGTCCTCGGCGAGGCCGAAGTGCCCGTAACGCCGCACCAGCGCACCGAGGACCTGCGGCGCGTGGTGGCGCAGCAGGTCCTCGATCGTGGTCGTGCGGTTCATTCAGACGTGGGTACCACACCCGGGCGCCACACACACCTCACCGACGTCCTCCGGCCATCCGGTTCCGGTCGGCCGTCGCGGTCGGCCGTCGCGGTCGGCCGTCGCGGTCGGCCGTCGCGGTCGGTCCTCCAGGGGAGGACCGGTCCGGTCAGTCGCCGGCGGGCGCTTGCGGGATGGCGCGGATGACGACCGGGCTGGGGACGGAGCCCTCGGGAACCGGACAGGTGACGACCCTCGCGGCGATCTCCGTGACCCGGTCCAGGCTCGCGCAGTCGAGCACCCAGTAACCGGCGATCACTTCCTTGGTCTCGCTGTAGGGGCCGTCCGTGACGACCGGCCGCCCGTCCTTGCCCGCCAGGACGAAACGGGTCTCGGCGGGGTCGGCGAGCCCGTTGGCGTCGACCAGCTCGCCGGACTCTGCGAGGTCGTTGTTGACGGCCCCCATGAACGCGAACATCTCCTGGAGTTCCTTCTCGCTCCAGGCGGGGTTGCCCGGGGAGGCCTTGCCCGCCATGGCCGCGTAGCCCGCCTGGCTGCCCTGGACCATCACCAGATACTTCATGACGTCACTCCCTCGATGGTGGGTTGCCCTCTCCCGGGCAACTCTCACAGGGGACGTCGGAGCCGGCTCCGGGTTCTCGACATGCCTCGCGAGAATTTCCGCGACTTTTTTCAGCGACTTTTTTCGGCGGGCGGGGCCGGGCGGGGCCGAGGGCTTCCGGCAGGGCGGGACGGTGGCGCCGAGGGGCCTCCGGCGGGGCGGCCGGAGGACTTTCGGAGGGCTTTCGGCGGGCTTTCGGCGGGCGGGGCCGGTGGGCGGGGCCGGTGGGCAGGTCCGGGCGGGCGGGGCCGGTGGGCTTTCGGCGGGCGGGCCGGGCGCACGGGACGCCCTTCGGCCCGGGCGCGGTACCGGGAAGGGCGGAAAGCGGCGGGGACCGCTACTGGATCGCGCCCGCGACCTGGGTGACGGGGTCGGTGAGCGGGGCGAGCCGGTTGGGCACCTCCATCAGCTGGTTGAGCTGGTTGAGTTCCTTGAGCTTGTTCAGCTGGCTGAGGGAGGTCGCCTCGGCGGCCGTCCGGTCGGCGGCCGACTGCCCGGACCCGGTGCCCGGCTGCCCGGAGGCGTGGCCCGCGGCGTTCGCCCCGGTGACGGTCATGGCGGAGGCCCCGGCGGCGAGGACGACCGCGGCGAGGATGCGCTGTGTCTTGTTCATGTCGGGGACAACGGTTCCGGGGGACGGGTGGTCACGGGCGGCGGGTGGTCGCGGCCCGCGGCGAGGTCGGTCCCGGGCCGCCGCTGAGGTCGGTCCCGGGCCGCCGCAAGGTCGGTCGCGGGGCGGGCGGGGAACGTGGGGGACGGAGGGACGGAGGGACGGCGAACGGGAGCGGACCGGACCGGGCCCACGGCGCCGGTCGGAGTCCGGGGCATGCGCCGGGCGCGGGCCGGGCCGGGCGCCCACAGGGTGGTGGGCGTGGTACGGAGGCGGTGGGGGCGCTCAGTGGTGGGTGCGCGGGCGGGTGCGCCCCGGGGCGTACGACCCAGGCGCGCGAACGCACACGGGGAAACGTTTCTACGGTGAACTCGCACGCCCAAGTGGCGCAGTTGTTCGGTTCAGTTCCCCTCGTGAGGGTGATGCGCACGTACTCAAGTTGACGTGATCAAGAACCTGACGCGCGCCACCACGGCCGCGGTCCTCACGTTTCTGCCCCTCGCTCTCACCACAACGCCCGTCGCCCATGCGGCTTCCACGGCCCCGCCGGCCCCCGCGGCTGTGACGGCCGCGGAGACCGCGACGCCTGCGACGCCCTCGACCGCTCTGGTGCCGCAGGCCGTTCCGGCGGTCCGCACCGCTCGCGCTGCCGAGACGCTGCCACTCGTCATCGCGGTGAGCCGGCTGTCGGTCGCCCTGGAGAACAGAGAAGGCTACGAGCGCGAATCGTTCAGGCACTGGAACGCCGGCCTCGACCCGCGCGACGGCTGCAACACCCGGGCCGAGGTCCTGATCGCGGAGGCCGTCGAGGCACCGGCTGTGGGCGCCAGATGCGCGCTGACCGGCGGTTCCTGGTGGTCGTACTACGACGACCAGGTCGTGACGCCGGCCGGTGCCCTGGACATCGACCACATGGTCCCGCTGGCCGAGGCATGGGACTCGGGCGCGTACGCCTGGACGGCCGCGCGCCGGGAGGCGTACGCCAACGACCAGGGAGCGCCCGCCTCGCTCGTCGCCGTCACCGCGCGCTCCAACCGCCAGAAGGCCGACCAGGACCCCGCCGACTGGCTGCCGCCGTCGCCGGACGCCCTCTGCCGGTACCTCACCGAATGGACCGCGACCAAGCTCCGCTGGGGTCTGTCGGTCGACGAGAACGAGCAGGACCGGCTGTTCGCCCTCGCCGTCGGCTGCGCCGATCACGAGGTCACCTACGAGCCCGCGCCGTAGCCGCGCGCCCGGGCCCCTTCCACCGGGAGGGGCCCGGACCGGTGTCTTCTCCGCGGGAAACCGGACCGGTGTCTTCTCCGGAAGAAAGGGGGTCGGGCCGGTCTTCTCCGCCGGAAGGGGCCGTTCGGGGCCGTCCCCGGAGGGGTGGGCCGGACCGGGCCACCCTGCTCGGCCCCGACACCCGGGACACGGCTGTCCGATGCGCCGGGATCCCCGCGTCCGTACGTCCCGGACCAGGCGCCCCTCCGTCCCGCGCCGGCGTGCACCGGATGCCGGAAGACCCCCGGCCCCGGGGCGCCCGGCGCGGTGATGACTCGGCCCGCGCGTCCGTCCGTGTGTCAGGCTGTCCGCCCGCCCCCGCCTGTTCACCCGTACGGCCTGCCCCCGCCTGTTCACCCGTACGGCGTGTCCGCGATGTCCCCGGAGGGCGGAGTCCTCAGCACCCGCTCACTTCCCGGTGCTTCCGTCGCTCTCGCTGACCACTGCAACCTCTGTGGCCTCTGTGACCTCTACAGTCCCTGTGAACTCGGTCGTCTGGGGCGTCTCCGCGACCACGACGTACAGCGTCACGGCGGCGAAGAAGGGTTCCTCGGCGAGGTGGTCGAGCCACGGCTGTGCCGCGTCGGCGGGCAGATACCCGGCCGCGACGGCGCGTTCGGTGTTCCGCTGGAGGCCGAGGATGTCGTCGGCGGCGCCCACCTCGCGGAAGACCGAGGTCACCGGGACGACCGAGGTGACCGTGAACCCGGCTTCCTCTGCGAGCCGGGGCAGTTGCCGCCCGATGACCCCGTTGCGGACGATCCGGTCGGTGATGTGCCGGGTGTAGGCGCGCGCGATGTCGAGGTCGGGGCCGTCGATCGCCAGCGAGTCCCAGTCCGGCTCCCCCATGACGAGCCGCCCGCCGGGGCGCAGCACGCGCCGGGCCTCCGCGAGGGCCCGGCCCGGGTCCTCGACATGCTGGAGCACCCGGTCGGTACGTGCCCGGTCGACGCTCCGGTCGGCCAGGGGAAGCCGGTGGAGGTCGCCCTTCCGTACGTCCACGGCGGACAGGCCTGATGTACGCCGGCGCGCCCGGTCGACCATCTCCTCGCTGAGGTCGACGCCGATGACCGCGCCGGACGGGGTGACCGCCCGCGCCAGGGATTCCAGATCCGTTCCGGGCCCGCACCCCAGGTCGGCCACCGACTGACCGGCCCGGAGGCCGAGGGTGTGCAGCATGACGTGCTTGTACGAACTGGCCGCGGTGCTCGCCGCCACCCGGTCGAGGTACCGGATCTCGTCCGGCGTCGTGGCTTCGAAGACATGGCCGCTCACCCTGGCCATGGACCGCGCCTTCCGCTCCAGTACGCCCCGTCCCAGATCCGTCAGCCGGAACGGCCGCCGCCGCCCCTGCCCCTCCAACGGCTCCACCAGCCGCTTGTCCTCCAGCCTCGCGAGGGCCCCGTACAGACTCCCCGCTCCGAGGCGGCGGCCGGACAGCTTCTCGATGGCGGTGTTGACGGCGTAGCCGTGCAAGGGGCCGTCGGCGAGGGCGGACAGGACAAGGGTCTGGGCGTCTTGGGTGCGCATACTTGATAGTACGTACTGCGTAGTACATGGCACGTACTATCACCGCATCACGAACGCCGACCGGAAGCCACGGCCCTGGGGGGCCACCCACTTCTCACCGGTCCCGGGCTCTTCCCACCGGTCGCAGGCCCCCTGCCGTCTGTCTCCGCCGTCGGCCGTCCCGGTCAGCTCTGCGGGCGGCGGATCAGACTCAGATGGGACTCCTGCACTCCTTCCGGCAGGTCGTCCGGCTCGCACCACCGCGCCTCCAGGATCTCGAACGGGTCGATGTCGAGGGTCCCGCCGACGAGCCGCGCCTCGTAGGCCACCTCCACCCGGAGCCGGTAGCCGCTGGTGAGCCGCACCAGCTCACCGGTCTCCACATCGAGCCCGGTCTCCTCCTTGACCTCCCGGACCACCGTGCGGGGAAGTTCCTCGCCCTTGACCGCGTATCCGGTGGGAAGCCCCCACTGCCGTCCCGCGGCCCACATCCGGTGCCGCAGCAGAAGTACCCGCCCCCGCTCGTCCCGCACCACCCCGGTGACCCCGACCATGAACTTCGCGTGCGCCAGCCACAGCACCCGCCACTGGACCGAACCGCGCATCAGGTGCCAGATACGTGCGATGAGCCGTTTCATGCCTCTACACCTTCAGGAGTCCGGGTTACGGGACCGAGCCGGTCGGACGATCCACCATGCCCCATCCGGCGAACCCGGGCCCATCCGCCCTCGGTGCCCCTGTCCGTGAACCATGTCAGGAGGGGGAAGCAACGCTCACAGCGGCACGTACCGCCTTGTTGGCGGGAGTCAGGGCACGCTGGAGACGGGGCTCGCCCGGGTGGACGGGTCGCTCGCTCTGCTGGTGCAGCACGGAGACCAGACGGACCGGAAGCTCGACGACCACGAGTCGCGGCTCGATGCGCTGGAGCACCAGCTGTGGCCGTTGCCGTCGGTGGCTGCGGTCACGGCCGTGTGCGCTCTGGGTGCGTCGCTGTACCCCCGGCCGCTGACCCTCCCCTCTTACTCCCGCCCCCTGTCCGGCCCCTTCGTGAGGTCCGGGCGGGGGGCTTTCGTGCATCCATCTCCCATGACTGTGCACGGGTATCCATGGAGTCCGGTGGCGCTGTGCCAGCACCCTGATGTTCCGGCAATCTCCCCTCTGTTTCAGGAGAACTCATGCTCGGACGAACACGAACACGAACACGAACACGCGTCGCCGGCGCGCTTGCCGCGGCGGCCCTCACCGTTGGCATCAGCCAGGCGCCCGCGAGCGCGGGCGAGACCGGTGCCCTGGACTACCTCCAGGCGGTCAGCTACGGCAACTGCTGGGGCGGATTTGTACACATAGACATCACTCCTGATGGGTCACATGCAGGCCTCCCGAACTCGGACATCTCGGGGTACGGCAATGTGTGGGAGCAGACCAACTGCGCCAGTTGGATCGACTCAGGTGTGATCCAGTGGTCAGGGAAGCTGTGGCGTTCAGGCGCCTGGCAGAACTTCGGCTGGGAAGTCGCACCCTGGTGGGGGACTCACTACAACGTCACTTCCGTGGACTCGAACAGCGTCCGATTCCGGGTCTGCAACGTCAAGAACGGCGTGATCTCCGGCTGCGCAAGGCTGACCTGACTCCGACCACGACACCGTCCCTACCCTCATCACGCGGGGGCGGGGGCGGTTTCGTCGTTCACGGGCCTGGCCGCCGGGGCTGGCACGGTGATCTACCAGTCCGGGCCCGGCCGGGCCGTAAGGGCAACCGTTGCTCAGACGGCAACGGTTCCGTCAGTTCAGTGCGTCGATCGCCTTCACGATCAGCCCGCGCGCCTCCTGCCCGTACACCGCCAGCTCCGTGAGCCTGGTGAATGCACGCAGATAGATGTCCAGCTCACTGGGGGCCGTGACCGTCACCCGCGCGGCGAGCAGCTCCACATGGACGCGGGCGTCGTCGAAGACCGTGAACTGCTCGATGGGCCACATCACCCGCTCCCGGGGCGCGGCAGAGGGGATGACGCCCAGCGATATGGACGGCAGGCCCATGGACGCCAGCAACGCGCCCAGCTGCCCCGCCATCACCTCGGTGTCCCCGACGCGGTGGTGCAGGACCTTCTCCTCCACCAGTGTCGCGAAGCGATGGTCCCCCTCGTGGACCACCCGCGAGCGGCGCATCCGCGCGTCGACCGCCTCGCTGACATCGTCGGGGGTGCCTCTGAATCCCGCGATGGTCCCCATGAGAGCCGACGCGTAGCCGGGGGTCTGGAGATACCCCGGTACCACGTGCGAGGCGTACACGCGGAACAGGCGGGTGCTCTCGTACCGGGACGCCGACGCCTCCTGGAGGTGCCGCATTCCCGTGCGCTGGAGGCGCTTCCACTGCACGTACATGGAGTCGGCCTGGCGGTTCGCCGCTATGAGGTCCGGGGCCTGACCGGTGGCTCCGCACGCCCGGCACCAAGCCCGGACATCCTCATCGGAAGGAGCCGTGCGCGCGTTCTCGATCCGGGACGACTTGGCCACGGACCATCCGCAGCGCCGGGCCAGTTCCTTCCCCGTGATCCCGGCGTCCTGCCGCAGCTCCCGCAGGCGCCCCGCGAGAGCTGCGCGCGCCTCGTGCACGCTCGACGTCGGAAAGCGGGACATGGCGCTACTGGATCTCGTACTTCTCGTGCGGGATGGCGAGGCTCCAGACCTGCTCGAACGCGGCAGTATGCAACTCGACCGCTGCCGGGTCTTCCCGCAGTTCCTTGCCCCTCCACTCGCCGTCACCGGAGAAGTGGTGGATGCGGACCCGGCGGTTGTCGAAGACCCAGAAGTCGTTGGCCGGCAGGAGCAGGTCCGTCCGTTGCCGTGGGAGCCAGCGCACCTGTTCCCCGGCCGCTGCGTTGGCGTGGGTCTGGTAGTGCTCCCAGCGGATGTATTCGGTCACCGGCTCGGAGACGACCCGGGCCCGGCGCACGGCGACACCGCGGGCGACGGCGTCGGCGATCTGCTGGTGGAACGGACGCCACCATGACGCCGTGTCCTCCCAGTCGACGCGGTGGCCCTGCTGCCACGCTTCGAAGCGAGGGTTGCTGTAGTAGCTGTCCCGCATCTCCAGGTGGACCGCTGACCGCCGGGTGTCGGCGAGGAGGTCAGCGAATTCCGGGATCGAGTTCATCGCACGCCTTCCTGATGATCGGCACCATGCGCTTGGGGATCCTGATGACCGTCTCGCCGGGAGGGATGGGGGCCTTGGCGGGCGACAGCGTGTGGCACTCGGCGGTGGACGCGTCGTCTGCCCGGTAGCTCTGGATCAGCAAGTCCTCGGCGGCTGTGTCCACCCACACCGTTGGGCATCCGTCCTCGTCTGTGTCGGGATCGATCCCGACGAACCGTATGGTCACAGCGGCTGACCTCCAAGCGCTAGCCGATTGCAGGGGATTGCATCCACCGTCACGGCTGGAGCGACACGGGTCAAGGGCGCATCGTCGTCATGACCTGGAGGGACCAACTCCCCTGTAATCCGGTGCAACTTTGTGGCGGTCCGGGATGCCCGCTTCCTACGGTCCTGGGACGCGATCCGACGACTCGGCTGGGGGACGACCGGTGATGACGATCAAGGTGTACCGGGTGAGCCGCGACGGGCAGCGGCGGACGGTGCGGCCAACGGCGGAGTTCGGCGGTGACGGCGATCCCACGGTGGTCCCAGCGTCGTTGTCGTACCCACCCTGTGTCTGTCTCCGCTGCCGGGACACCGGAACGCCCGTGCTTCCGGCGGCCCCGTCCGGGGGCCACGGGCACAGCCGCTGATGGAGCCCCTGCCCCGCTCGGTCCCGGCGTGCCGGGACGTGCCGATCCCGCCCGTAGAAGACCTGAGCTGGCGCGCGTACCAGGGCTACGACTGCTACGCCTGCGGCCAACCGCTCACCACCGGAGCCGTCCACGCCGGATGGGCACGCGGCCACGCTGGCGCCCACGTCCTCGACACCGAGGTATGGGCCTGCCCCTGACCCCCGAGACCGCCCCGGTCTGCCCGCGCCCCCGTCGCGGACAGGCCGGGGCTCTTCTGCGTCGTGATCGTTTACCTATCGGGCCGGCAGCGGGCCAGCAGGCGCCTCTCCGGTGCCCTGAAAAGCGGTGAGCCCCAGGCCAGATGTGCTCTGACCTGGGGCTGGAGGGTAGGCCGTGTGGGACTCGAACCCACAACCAACGGATTAAAAGTCCGCTGCTCTGCCAATTGAGCTAACGGCCCTCGGCGACATCACACCCGAGCATAGCCGGAGCGAACCCGGGAGCCGATCGGGTATCCGATCATTGGGGCGGGAGTCGGGTGGTGTCGCCTTGTGGGGGGAGGGCGGGCGGGGGTCAGTGGAGGGAGCGGTAGTCCTGCCGGCCGGAGCCGACCTCGACCGTGCGGCCGAAGGAGCCCGTTCCGTTGCCGAGGTTGCGCAGGAGGCGGTCGGAGGTGTCGCGGGAGATCAGGTCGTTCTTGCCGTCGCCGTTGAGGTCGCCCGCGCCGACGATGGCGTTGCGGCCCGCGCCCCAGTCCTTGAGGACGAGGGCCCTGCTTCTGACGGTGCCGCGCCCGGTGCCGTTGTAGCGCCGGAGTTCGCCGCCGGAGTCGCGGACCATGAGGTCGCCGTGGCCGGCGCCGGTCATGTCGCCGGCGCCGATGAGGGTGAGGCCCTCCCCCAGGATGTCGGCGCGGCCCTCGCCCGTGAGATCGCCCGTGGTCAGCACGGTGTCGAAGCTGTCGAAGCCGGTGGCGAACGTCACCTTGGGGGAGGCCGGGCCGGGCATGCCGTCGCAGGTGCCGTTGTGGCGGATCAGATCGCCCGGGGTGACGCGGACGACGACGGCTTTGCAGCGGTCGCCCGTCTTGTCGTCCATGGGGACGACGGTGTCGGCGGCCCTCCAGCCGGAGGCCGCGGACCAGCTCAGGCCCGGGCTGTGGTCCTTGGCGAACCCTTCGTGGCCGTAGATCGCGGTCGCGCTGCGGGTGAGTACCTCGGGGGCGCCGTTGTCGGTGTGGGGGCGTGCCACGTTCGTCCCGGTGGCCGTGTGGCTGTCGGCCAGGCCGATCGGGCTGGTCGGCACAGTGACCGCCCGGACGTGGACGGCCTGGTCGGCGTCGTGAACGCGACGTGCCCGCCGAACGTGTCCACGGTCCACCGCACGTCCACCGGCAGCCGCGCGACCTCGGTCGTCGTCGCCGGACCGCTGACCACGGCAGCCTGGAACGACAGACGGGCAGGGCCCACACCTCGGAGTTCGAGTCGAGGTGCGGGCCCTGCCCGTACGCATCACATCGGGCCGGCCGGTGACCAGCCGTCAGCGGCGGGCCGACGTGCCGCGATCAGCCGTCGTACCGTCAGCCGTTGCGCTTCCAGCGCGGCTTGTCGTCGCGGCGGCCGAAGGAGCCCGAGTTGGTGCCGGTGCCGGTGCCGCGGTGCTCACCACGGTGGTCGTCGCGGCGGGCGTACGGGCGGTCCGAGGAGCCCGGCCGGTAGCCGCCCGAGGGGCGGTCGTCACGGCGGTCGCGGTTGAACGGACGGTCGCTGCCACGGTGGCCGCCGGGGCGGTCGTCGCGGCGGTAGCCGCCGGAGGGGCGGTCGTCACGACGGTCGAACGAACGACCACCACGGTCATCACGGCGGTCGCGGTTGAACGGACGGTCCTCACGACGGTCACGGTCGAACGAGCGGTCACGGTCGAAGGAACGCCCGCCACGGTCACCGCGCTCGCCACCCCGGTCGTCCCGGCGATCGTCACGGCGGAAGCCGCCCGAGGGACGGTCGTCACGACGGTCGAACGAACGACCACCACGGTCATCACGGCGGTCGCGGTTGAACGGACGGTCATCACGACGGTCACGGTCGAAGGAACGCCCGCCACGGTCACCGCGCTCGCCACCCCGGTCGTCCCGGCGATCGTCACGGTCGTCACGGCGGCCGTCGTACGAACGGCCCCGCCGCTCGAAGTTGCCCCGGTCGTCACGGCGGTCGTCACGGCGGTCCGCCTGCGGCTGCGGGGCGGACGCGGCCACGGCGGCCTCCAGCTCCGCCTCGGCGGCCTCGGTCACCTCGGCGATCGCGGCCGCGGGGTCGTCGCCCCGCTCACGCGCGGCGCGGGCCACCAGGCGGTCGGCCTCCTCGCGGAGTTCGGCGGCGCGGCGCTGGACGCGCTCCAGCTGCCGGGTGAGTTCGGCGGCCTCCCGCTCGGCCTGCTTGGCGGCGTTGTTCGCGGAGTCGGCCTGGACCTCGGTCAGCGAACGCGCCCCGGTGATCTCGGCGACCTCCGGGTCGAACGCGCCCGCCCCGCCCACGATGTGGCGCGAGGCGTCGACGCCCGCGTCCTCCATCAGCCGGAAGATCTGGCGGCGCTGGTGCGGCAGCGACAGGGAGACGACGACGCCGGACTTGCCGGCGCGGGCGGTACGGCCCGAGCGGTGCAGATAGTCCTTGTGGTCACCGGCCGGGTCCACGTTCAGCACCAGGTCGATGCCGTCGACGTGGATACCGCGCGCGGCGACGTCGGTGGCGACGAGCGCGTTGACGTAGCCGTCCTTGAAGTCGGCCAGCGTCCGGGTGCGCGCGCCCTGGGTCATACCGCCGTGCAGCGCGTCCGCCTTCACACCCGACTCGCGCAGCTGCTCGGCGATACGGTCCGCGCCCAGCTGGGTGCGGACGAAGATGATGGTGCGGCCCTTGCGGGCGGCGATCGCGGCCGTGACCGGGGCCTTGTCCTTCGGCTTCACGACGAGGACGTGGTGGGTCATGGTGCTGACATTGCCCTGGGCGCTGTCGACCTCGTGGCTGACCGGGTCGGTCAGATAGCGCCGGACGAGGGTGCTGATCTCGTTCTCCATCGTCGCGGAGAAGAGCATGCGCTGACCGCCGGTCGGCACCTGGTCGAGCAGTTCGGTGACCTCGGGCAGGAAGCCCAGGTCCGACATCTGGTCGGCCTCGTCCAGGATCGCGATCTGGACCTGGTCGAGGGAGCAGGCGCCGCGGTTGATGATGTCCCGCAGCCGGCCCGGGGTGGCGACGAGGATGTCGACACCGCGCTCCAGGGCGTAGATCTGGTTGCCAATCGACGTACCGCCGCAGACGACCTTCATCTTCAGGCCGAGGACGTCGCCGTACGGCTGGAGCGCGTCCGCGACCTGCATGGCCAGCTCACGGGTGGGGGTGAGGATGACACCGCGCGGCTTCTTCTTCTCGGTGAAGCCGCCGGAGAGGGTGGCCAGCAGCGGGAGGCCGAAGGAGAGCGTCTTTCCGGAGCCGGTACGGCCGCGGCCGAGGATGTCCTTTCCGGCCAGGGCGTCCGGAATGGTCGCGGCCTGGATCGGGAAGGGGACGGTGACGCCGTTCTGCGCGAGCTTGCGGACGACGCCCTCGGGGAGGCCGAGGTCCGCGAACGTGACCTCGGGGGCCTCGGACGCAACAGACTCTGCGGAGGAGTCGGACACGTCGGACGCCTCGGACGCGTCAGCCGGCTCGGACGCCACGGAGGACTCAGCCGCCACGGACGACTCGGCCGCCACGGAAACCTCAGCGGCAGGGACCTCAGCGGCCTCGGGGGCGTCGGCGGCGGGCTCGACACCGAGCGATTCAAGGGTCACGGTTCCGGCGGCCGCCGGGGTGCCGGCGGTCTCGGCCGGGGCCTCGCCCGTCGGCTCGTTCTCGGGCATGACGGGGTGCTCAGCACTGAAAGCGGACATGCGAAATGCGAAACCTTCCGGAGTCTCGGCACGCGCCCAAACTCCGTGTTTTCGCAAGTCGACCGCCTCTATGCGGTCAGCCACGGCTAGGGAGAGTACGCGCCACGCGGCGCTCTTCTGTTTCGGCGCCGGGCAATGGGATCAAACGATCTACCACCATACGCACCCTCCCCCTCCCCAGGCAAACCACACCGGAGTGACCCCCGTTACACCGCCCCCCTCTGCTCCGGCCCCGTCTGGGGTGACGCCACCGGCTCCCACCCCGGCCCGGGGCCGTCGGCGTAGGCCGGCCGTACCGCGCCCGCGTGCACATCGGGCGCGGAGGACGGCGACGGCGGGTCGGTCGGTTCGGGGGTGGGCTGGGGGGTGGGTTCCACGGGCGGCTCGGTGGCGGGCTCCTCCTGCGGCGGAGTCGGCTGTACGGAAGGGGTGGGCCCGTCTCCGGTCGGCTGGGGCACACCGGGCTGGTGCGGGCGCTTCCCGCCCCCGGGCGGCCGGGCGGCGGGGCCCGCCGTACCACTCGGGCTCGGTGACGCGTCCGGTGCGTCGCCCTTGCCCCCGGGGGCGCCGGAATCTCCCCGTCCGCCACGGAGGTGACGGCCGCCGGACCCACCGTGGACACCGTCGTGCTCGGTCACGGCGCCGCTGCGGCCGGAGGGCTTGCCGGGCACCGGCTCGGCGCCCTTGTCGTCGCTCACGCTCATACAGCCCGCCGTGGCGGCGAGCGCCAGCGAGGCGGCGAACGCGACAGCCAAACGGCCAGGGGCGGACAACTGGCGCACGGGGGCACCTCCGGGGACGGTACGGGGACAGGGCGCGGGATTCGCCACCGCGCGCGGGATGCGCACCCGGACGCGGGGGTGCCCTGTCCAACTCCCCGTGGCCCGCGGGGGACACGCCCCAGAGCCTGACAAGTACACGACGGCGCCGACGCCCGCGCCCGCCGGGGCAGGCCCCGAGCCCGGCACCGCCACGGCCACCACCGGCCCGTACGGGCGGACCGGTGCCGACGCGGGCCTGTACGCGCGGGCCGACCGCGCCCCGTACCAGCGGACGGTGCCTACGGACCCTGCCAACCCACGGCCCCTACCGGCACAACCGCCGCACCGCAGGAGAACCCGGCGCCCGGGCCCGCCCCGACCGCCGGGGGCCGCCGGCCCCGGACCGGCAGCGCCCGTCCGGCGTCCCGGCCCGCCGCCCTACCCCAGCAGCGCCTGCGCCGCCTCCGCCCCCAGGACCACCGCCGCGAGCCCCACCACCACCGACCCCAGCACATTCGCCGCCGCAAGAGGACCCCACCCGCGCTCTGTCAGCCGGAACGTCTCGTAGGAGAAGGTCGAGTAGGTGGTGAGCGCCCCGCACAGCCCCGTCCCCAGCAGCGCGTTCGTCTGCGAGGACACCGACATCCCCGCCACCACGCCGAGCACCAGACACCCCGACGCGTTGACCGCGAAGGTGCCCCAGGGGAACACCGAGCCATGGCGCGCCTGCATCGCACGGTCGGTCAGATAGCGCAGGGGCGCCCCGACGGCCGCGCCCAACGCCACCAGCAGCCACGTCATATGACGGCCCGCCGGGTCATGGGAGGGCCCGCCGGGTCAGTGCCGTGGCCAGCCACACCGCGCCGACGCAGCAGACGACCGTGCCGGCCGCGTACCCCAGGGCCGCGCCGGACCGGCCGCTCTCCAGCAGCACACGGAAGTCCAGCCCGTACGTCGAGAACGTGGTGAATCCGCCCAGCACCCCGACACCGGCGAACGGCCGCACCAGCGGATGCGCGCTCCGGCCGCCCTCGCTGATGAGGACCATCAGGACACCGAGAAGGGCGGAACCGGAGCCGTTGATCACGAGGGTCACCCAGGGGAAGCCCTCCACCGGCCACGCCCGCATGAGCGCGTAGCGGGCCAGGGCGCCGATGACGCCGCCCACCGAGATCACCGCGAGGACGCCCCACCGGCGCGCCCCGGACGTCTCCGCCCGCTGGGTCGGCACATGCAGATCGACATCCGGGTCGATGGCCTCCCCCGCGCCCGGGGAAGGGTCGACGGCCTCCCCCGGTCCCGGAGAGCCGGGGCTCACCCGTACCCCAGCGCGTGCAGCCGCTCGTCGTCGATGCCGAAATGGTGGGCGATCTCATGAACCACGGTGATTTCCGTCTCCTCCACCACCTCCTCGCGGTTCTGGCACATCCGCAGCGTCGGCCCCCGGTAGATCGTGATCCGGTCCGGCAGCACCCCGGCGTACCACTCGCCGCGATCGGTGAGCGGGGTTCCCTCGTAGAGCCCGAGCAGCTCGGGGTCGTCGGCGGCCGGTTCGTCCTCGACGAACACGGCGACGTTGTCCATCAGCCGCGTCAGCTCGGGCGGGATCCGGTCCAGCGCCTCGGCGACCAGTTCCTCGAACTCCTCGCGCGTCATCTCCAGCACCTGGCCATTGTCACGTACAACATGACGGCGGTCTCCCCGAGCCCTGCGCGTCCCGTGCGGCCGGTCCGCCGCCCCAGTGCGGTCCCGCCCCGGTGTTCGCATGGCGAGGGGCCCCGATGGGCATACGGGCCCAATGGCACGCTCAGTCCGCAAAGTCCGGGAACGGATCGGAGAACCGGTCCGCGCCGCGCTGCTCCGGCTCGGTAACCGTGGCCGGAACCGGAACCCGGACCGGAACCGGGGCCCGAGCACGAACAGGCCCGGCGCCGAGGGCAGGAAAGGGCCCGGGACCGGGCGCGAGAAAGGGCCCGGGACCCGGCTCGGGCGCGCGGCCGGCCGCCTTCCGGGCATCCGCGTCCCGCTCCCGTACCCCCGGCTCCGGCGGATACGCGGCCCGCTCCGGCGCGGATACGGACGGCTCCGGCAGCCGTACGAGCGGATACGGCGCCACTACCGCTCCCGGTACACCGAGCAGCTCACCAGTACGCTCGTCCGCACCCCGCACCCCTGGGCCCGCGCGCTCGGTCTCACGGTCGTCGTGGTCGCGGGCGCCTGGCTCGGGCTGCTGATCGTGGGCAGCGTCCACACCCCCGTCGGGCCGATGAACACCAGCATGACCCTGCGGCCCGATCTCACCGGCGGCACCAGGATCAACGTCTCGCCGCTGGGTGCGCTGGAGCTGGAATCCCATCTGGCGCCGCTGCGGCTCGACGTGGACGTGGAGCAGCTCGACCCCGCCCGCTCCACCGCGCTGGTCGAGCACCCCGAGCGGCTGTCCGGCCTCCAGGACGAGGTCGCGCAGGACGTCGTCAGCGGCACCACGGAACTCGCCGTACGTTCCTGTGCCGCCGTCGTCGGCGGGGCGACGGCCCTCGGTCTCGCCGTCTACCGCCGTCCCCGCAGGGCGCTGGCGGCGGGCGGGCTGGCGCTGGCGCTGCTCGCCGCGTCCGGTGTCAGCGCGGTGGTGACCTGGAACGCGGACTCGGTGCTGGAGCCCAAGTTCTCCGGTCTGCTCTCCAGCGCGCCCTCCCTCGTCGGCAACGCCCGCTCGATCGTCACCGAATTCGACGTCTACCAGCAGGAGTTGGCCCGTCTGGTCACCAATGTCACCAAGCTGTACGACGCGACCTCCACCCTGCCCGCGTATCAGCCGGACCCGGGCACCATGCGGGTCCTGCACGTCTCCGACATCCATCTGAACCCGGCCGCCTGGCACATCATCGCCTCGCTCGTGGAGCAGTACGGGATCGACGTGATCATCGACTCCGGCGACACCATGGACCACGGAACCGCCGCCGAGAACACCTTCCTCGACCCCATCGCCGACCTCGGCGCCCCCTATGTCTGGGTGCGCGGCAACCATGACTCCCGTATCACCCAGGCATATCTCTCCCGGCTGAAGAACGTGCATGTGCTGGACGAGGGCCGGGCCGTCAGCGTCGGCGGGCTGCGCATCGCGGGCAGCGGGGACCCGCAGTTCACCCCCGACCGCTCGGTGGCCGCCCAGGGGGATCCGGCCGAGCGGCTGACGGGCATCCGTCTCGCCTCCGCCCTGCGCGACCAGACCCGGGCGGGCACCCCCGTCGACATCGCGGTCGCCCACAACCCGGTCGCCGCCCGCGAGACCGACGGCACGGTCCCGCTCGTCCTGGCCGGGCATGTGCACCGCCGTGTCAACGAGGTGATGGAGCACGGCACCCGGCTGAAGATCGAGGGCTCCACGGGCGGCGGCGGGCTGCGCGCGGTGCAGAACGACAAACCGGAGAAGGTACGGGCGTCGGTGCTCTATCTCGACCGTGCGACCCGGCGGCTCCAGGCATGGGACGAGATCACCCTCGGCGGACTCGGTCTGACGACCGCCGAGGTCAGCCGTCATCTCCCCGAGGAGAACCGGCCCGGCGCCACCCCTCCCCCACCCTCGCCGGGGGCCTCCTCCCCCTCCCGTTCACCGGTGCCGCCACCGCGTTCACCGGCTCCCTGAGCCGTTTTCCCGAGGGCCCGAAAACGGTTTTGGCGATACCTCCCGCCATCCCATATGCTTCTCACGTCCCCGACGCGCTGCAAAGCGCCCAGGCGGGCCCTTAGCCCTCATCGTCTAGTGGCCCAGGACGCCGCCCTTTCAAGGCGGTAGCACGGGTTCGAATCCCGTTGGGGGCACGCAACACATGTGCGAGACTGGTGCTCGCACATTGCTTGGTCCTGTGGAGCAGTTTGGAGTGCTCGCCACCCTGTCAAGGTGGAGGCCGCGGGTTCAAATCCCGTCAGGACCGCTGCGGTCATGTCACCGCGTGGCTGGGTAGCTCAGTTGGTACGAGCGATCGCCTGAAAAGCGATAGGTCGCCGGTTCGATCCCGGCCCCAGCCACCACCCGAAGGGCCCGTCCACCGGACGGGCCCTTCGTCGTGTCTGCGCCGTCATGCCTGCCCGCGGACGTCTCCGGCCTCGCGGGTGCCTCGGGCCTGGGGGAGTTCTCCGGCCTCCGGGGTGTCTCCGGCTCCTCCGTCCCCGGCCTCCCGGACCGGGTCGGCGGATGCGTCCCGCCGACGCCGTGCCCGTACGGCCGGAACGGCCACGGCCACCGCCGCCACCCCGGCCAGCAGCGCCCAGTCGGGGACCGCCCGGCCCAGCTCGCCCGCCCAGCGTTCGGCGGCGAAGGAGTCGTCGACCGAGAGCAGCCCCGGCAGGGCCGTGGCGCCGTCGAAGGCGAGGAACAGGGACCCCAGGACGATGAAGAACAGGCCCGAGAGCAGCGAGGTGGTGTGGAGGCGGAGGCGGCCGACCGTGAAGGCCCGACCGCGCAGCCATGCGCGCCCGCCGAGGCCGAACCGCTCCCACAGCAGCGCGAGCACGAAGAGCGGGACCGCCATCCCGAGGGCGTAGACCGCGAGGAGCAGCCCGCCGTAGACCGGGCTGCCGCTGAGCGCCGAGACCGTGAGGACGCTGCCGAGGATCGGGCCCGCGCAGAACCCGGCGAGGCCGTAGACCAGGCCCAGGGCGAACACGGGGGCGGCCGTCGTCGGCCGGATGCGGCCGGAGATCTCCGCGAGGCGGCGGGAGGCGAAGCCGAGGCCCAGGATCTGGGCGGCGCCGAGGACGATGATCAGCCAGCCGCCGAGGGACACGAGGAGGTCCCGGTTGCCGTAGAAGAACCGGCTCGCGTACGAGCCCGCCACCCCCAGCGGGACCAGGGTGGTGGCGAGCCCGGCGTAGAAGATCCCGGTACGCAGCAGAAGCCGGCCCGCCGAGTCGAGCGAGTACGCGAAGAACGCCGGGAGCAGCAGGGCGCTGCACGGGCTGATCAGGGCGAGCAGACCGCCGAGGAAGGCGGCCAGATAGCCGATCTCGGTCACTTCGCGGCCTTGTGGGCGGCCTCGATCGCCCGGGTGAACTCCGCGAGCGGCTGGGCGCCCGCGAGCGGGCGGCCGTTGATCAGGAAGGAGGGGGTGGAGGCGGCGCCGAGTCCGTAGGCCTCGGCCTGGTCCTCGGCGACCGACGCCTTCGCGGCCTCGCTGTCGAGGTCCCGGGCGAAACGGTCCAGGTCGGGGACGCCGGCCTCCCGGGCCAGGGTCTTCAGCCGGTCCTCGGAGAAGCCCTTCTCCTTGGCGCCCTCCGCGAAGGCGGCCTGGTGGAACTGCCAGAACTTCCCCTGCCGCCCGGCGGCCCAGGCGGCGCGGGCCGCGTTCTCCGAGGGCTCGCCGAAGATCGGGAAGTTGCGCCACTCGATACGCAGAACGCCCTGGTCGACGTACTTCCTGATGAGAGCGGGCTCGGTGTCGCGGGCGAACTTTCCGCAGAAGCCGCACTGGAAGTCGGCGTACTCGATCATCACGACGGGTGCGTCGGCGCGGCCGACGGCGAGGGGGTCCTTGGCGTCCCGGCGGGCGTACTGCTCCAGCCCGGGTACGGCGCCCCCGCCCGGGGCGGCGCTGACGTCGGCGACTGGTCCCGAGGTGCCGGGCGAGGCGGGGTCGTCGGGGCGGGTGGCGGTGTAGGAGGCGAGGCCGAGCAGCAGGGCGGCGACGGCGACACCGGCGCCGATGATCAGGGGCTTGCGGGAGGAGGACGGCATGACGGTGGTACTCCTGAGCGGCAGAAACGGGCAGAAGGGGCGTCCATGGGGAATGGATGCCCGTCCTACACACGCAGGATCGACAGTTCCTCCGGAGACGGCGGAACGAGCGGTGGCGGCCGTCCGTCCGGCGCAGTCCCGGTGGCCGTCGCCGTCCGGGCCCAGGTGTCCGTCGCGCAGTGGGTGTCCCAGGGCACGGGCGGCGGCTCGTACGCGGCCGTGGCGCGCGGCGGGGCGGACGGCTGCGCGCCCCGGTCCTCGCCCTGCCCGGTCTTACCGCAGCCGGGGCCCTGGCCCTGGGCCGTCAGAACCGGCCGCTCATCCCCGTGGCCGTACGCGCCCGAGGACGGGCCCGCCCCCTTTGAGGACAGGCCCGCAGAGGGCGCCGAGGGAGGCGGGCAGAGCGCCAGCAGCACCGTGAAGACCAGCCCCAGGAGCGCGATCGCGGCCACCGGCAGACGGGACCGGTGCCGGTCGCGGCTGGGCGGCATGGACGACCGGTCCCTTCGTGCGGGCTCGACAAATACATGGCAGGTGAATGATCTGCTCCATACTGCACCAGTTCGTGGAAGAAATGCGTTCGCCCCCGGTTTCCCGGGGGTGCGATCCTGGGGTCCGTATGTCTACTTCCTTCGCCGACCTCCAGACGCTGCTGGCCGGGGTGTCCCTGCGGGACGCCCACCGGCTCGGCCGCCGTCTTGAGGGCGCCCGCCGCATCCGTAAGCCCGAAGCGCGGCAGGCCGTGCTGGACGAGATCGCCGCCGAGACCGAGCGGGCGGCGGCCCGGACCGCCCGGCGGGCGGAGCGCGTCCCGGAGATCTCGTACCCCGAGCAGCTGCCGGTCAGCCAGAAGAAGGACGAGATCCTGGAGGCGATACGGGACCACCAGGTCGTGATCGTCGCCGGTGAGACGGGCTCCGGCAAGACGACGCAGATCCCCAAGATCTGTATGGAGCTGGGGCGCGGGGTGCGGGGCATGATCGGCCACACGCAGCCCCGGCGTATCGCGGCCCGTACCGTCGCCGAGCGCGTGGCCGAGGAGCTGCGGACCCCGCTCGGCGAGGCGGTGGGCTGGAAGGTCCGCTTCACCGACCAGGTCGGCGGCGACACCTATCTGAAGCTGATGACGGACGGCATCCTCCTCGCGGAGATCCAGACGGACCGCGAACTGCACGCCTACGACACGATCATCATCGACGAGGCGCACGAGCGGTCGCTGAACATCGACTTCCTGCTCGGCTATCTGGCGCAGCTACTGCCGAAGCGGCCGGATCTGAAGGTCGTCGTCACCTCGGCGACGATCGACCCGGAACGGTTCTCCCGCCACTTCGGGGACGCGCCGATCATCGAGGTCAGCGGGCGTACGTATCCGGTGGAGGTCCGCTACCGGCCGCTGCTGGACGAAGACGGCGCGGGCGGCGCCGACGGCCCCGACAGCGACCGCGACCAGATCACCGCGATCTGTGACGCGGTGGACGAGCTCCAGGGCGAGGGCAGGGGCGACATCCTCGTCTTCCTCTCCGGCGAGCGCGAGATCCGGGACACGGCGGACGCCCTCGCCAAGAGGCAGCGCCCCCGCGCCGGGGGCTCCGACCGGCACGGCACCGAAATCCTGCCGCTGTACGCACGGCTCTCCCACGCCGAGCAGCACCGGGTCTTCCAGCCGCACACCGGCCGCAGGATCGTTCTGGCGACCAATGTCGCGGAGACCTCGCTGACCGTTCCCGGCATCAAGTACGTGATCGACCCGGGCACCGCCCGTATCTCCCGCTACAGCCATCGCACCAAGGTCCAGCGGCTGCCGATCGAGGCGATCAGCCAGGCGAGCGCCAATCAGCGCAAGGGCCGCTGCGGCCGTACGTCGGACGGGATCTGCATCCGGCTGTACTCGCAGGAGGACTTCGAGGCGCGCCCCGAGTTCACGGACGCCGAGATCCTGCGGACGAATCTGGCCTCGGTCATCCTCCAGATGACGGCGGCCGGACTCGGCGACATCGGGAAGTTCCCCTTCATCGATCCGCCGGACCACCGCAATATCCGCGACGGTGTGCAGCTGCTCCAGGAGCTGGGCGCCTTCGACACGGCGCAGAAGTCCGCCCAGGATGGAAAACCCGCCGGCGAGCAGCAGGGAGAACCGGCCGGACAGCAGGCCGGGAAGCCGACCGGGAAACCGGACAGGACGGACGGGAAGAAGGGGCAGCGGCTCACCCCGCTCGGGCGGAAGCTGTCCCAGCTGCCGGTGGACCCGCGGCTCGCCCGGATGGTCATCGAGGCCGACAAGAACGGCTGTGTACGCGAGGTCATGGTGATCGCGGCCGCGCTCTCCATCCAGGACCCGCGCGAGCGGCCCGCCGAGAAGCAGACCCAGGCCGACCAGCAGCACGCCCGTTTCAAGGACGAGACCTCCGACTTCCTGGCCTACCTCAATCTGTGGCGGTACGTCCGCGAACAGCAGAAGGAGCGCGGCTCCTCCAGCTTCCGGCGGATGTGCAAGCAGGAGTACCTGAACTTCCTGCGCATCCGCGAATGGCAGGACATCTACGCCCAGCTGCGCCAGGTCGTCAAGGCCATGGGCATCCACATCAACGAGGAGGACGGCCCGGAGGCGAGCATCCATATCTCGCTGCTGTCGGGGCTGCTCTCGCACATCGGTCTCAAGGAAGCGGGCGCGGAGGCCGGGAAGGCGGGCGGCAAGAACGAGTATCTGGGCGCCCGGGGCGCGAAGTTCGCCGTCTTCCCCGGCTCGGCGCTGTTCAGGAAGCCGCCCCGGCTGGTGATGTCCGCCGAGCTGGTGGAGACCTCCCGGCTGTGGGCCCGCGTCAACGCGAAGATCGAGCCCGAGTGGATCGAGCCGCTCGCACAGCATCTGCTGAAGCGCACCTACAGCGAGCCGCACTGGGAGAAGGACCAGGCGGCGGTGATGGCATACGAGAAGGTCACGCTGTACGGGGTCCCGATCGTCGCCCAGCGCAAGGTGAACTACGGGCGGATCGACCCGGAGACCTCACGTGATCTTTTCATCCGCAACGCCCTGGTCGAGGGTGACTGGCGTACCCACCACAAGTTCTTCGCCGACAACCGCCGGCTGCTGACCGAGGTCGAGGAGCTGGAGCACCGGGCCCGCCGCCGCGACATCCTCGTGGACGACGAGACGCTCTACGACTTCTACGACCAGCGGGTGCCCGACCATGTCGTCTCGGGCGCGCACTTCGACTCCTGGTGGAAGAACAAGCGCCGGGACGAGCCCGAACTCCTCGACTTCGAGCGCGAGATGCTCATCAACGAGAAGGCGGGCGCGGTCACCAAGGACGACTATCCGGACTCCTGGCGCCAGGGCCGGCTGGCGTTCCGGGTGACCTATCAATTCGAGCCGGGCGCGGACGCGGACGGCGTCACCGTGCATGTGCCGCTCCAGGTGCTGAACCAGGTCACGGACGAGGGCTTCGACTGGCAGATCCCGGGGCTGCGCGAGGACGTCGTCATCGAGCTGATCCGCTCCCTGCCGAAGCCGATCCGGCGGCACTACGTGCCGGCGCCGAACTACGCCAAGGCGTTCCTGGAGCGCGCGGTCCCGCTGCGGGAGCCGCTGCCGGTGACGCTGGCGCGCGAACTCCAGAGCATGGTCGGGGTGCCGGTGCGCGCCGAGGACTTCGATCTGTCGAGGGTCCCCGACCATCTGAAGATCACTTTCCGTATCGTCGACGAGCGCCGGCGCAGGCTCGCCGAGGCCAAGGATCTGGAGGCGCTGCGGCTGGAGCTGCGCCCCAGGGCCCGCCAGGCCCTCTCCCGGGCCGCGGCGGCGACCGCGGGACCCTCGGGTGAGTCCATCGAGCGCACGGGACTGACGGACTGGACGATCGGCACGCTGGCGAAGGTCTTCGAGACCCGGCGCGCCGGGCAGCCGGTGAAGGCGTACCCCGCGCTGGTCGATGCCGGGGACACCGTCTCCGTACGCCTCTTCGACACCGAGGCGGAGCAGCGGCAGGCGATGTGGGCGGGCACGCGGCGGCTGATCCTGCGGAACATCCCCGTGAACGCGGCGAAGTTCGCCTCCGACCGGCTCGGCAACCAGCAGAAGCTGGCCCTGTCCCGCAATCCGCACGGTTCGGTCCAGGCCCTCTTCGACGACTGCGCGACGGCCGCGGCGGACCGGCTGATGGCCCAGCACGGCGGGCCGGCCTGGGACGAGGAGTCCTACCGCAAGCTGTACGACTCCGTACGCGCCGATCTCGTCGACACGACGGTACGGACGGTGGACCAGGTCCAGCAGATCCTGGCCGCCTGGCAGGCGTGCGAGCGCCGTCTCAAGGCCACGAACAGCCTTGCCCTGGTCAACAACGTCCAGGACGTACGGCAGCAGTTGGCGGCCCTGATGCCGGCCGGGTTCGTGACCTCGACCGGGCTGCGGCGGCTGCCCGATCTGATGCGCTATCTGGTCGCGGTGGACCGCAGGCTCCAGCAGATGCCGTCGGCGGTGCAGCGCGACACCACCCGCATGGAGAAGGTCCACGAGATGCAGGACGAGTACGCCTGGCTCCTGGAGCAGCTGCCCAGGGGCCGGCCCGTCCCGGGGAGCGTGCTGGACATCCGCTGGATGATCGAGGAGCTGCGGGTGAGCTACTTCGCGCACGCGCTGGGCACGGCGTATCCCGTCTCCGACAAGCGCATCGTGAAGGCCATCGACGCGGCGGCACCCTGACCGGCGGGCCCCCTCCGCTCGTGACGGGCCCGTCGCCCACAGTGAGTTCGACCGCCGGGCCGGGCTGCTGTAGAGTCTCTTCTCGCAGCCCAGCGCAGTTTTCGGAGCTGCGACATCTGGTCCTGTGGAGCAGTTTGGAGTGCTCGCCACCCTGTCAAGGTGGAGGCCGCGGGTTCAAATCCCGTCAGGACCGCGCAGGTTTTTCAAGACCCCGTAGCCTCGGAGAGGCCCGGGGTCTTCTGCATACCCCAACTGTCCCCGGGCCACCGGGCCTCGGGCCCCCGCGGTCCGGGCTCGGTCCTCAAACGCCGGACGGGCTGGAGTGACCGCGCCCGCCACCACGCGAATTTCCGACGGCCCGGGTCCGTCCTCAAGCGCCGGACGGGCTGGAGATGCGTGGATCCGGCCCGGCCACCACACCAAACGGACCCCACCCCGGCCACAGGTCCGTCCTCAAGCGCCGGACGGGCTGAAAGCGCGCCCCCAGCCCCCAACCCGGAAAGGCAACGGCGCCAAAAACCAGCCCCGCCGGCGATTGAGGCGCAGGCGCCCGCACCGGCAGCGGACAACCACCACACCCTCCGCCCTCATACGCCGGACAGACTGGAAAGGCTGGGCCGGAAAGGCAACGGTGCCAAAGACCAGCCTCGCCGGCGATTGAGGCGCGGGGGTCCGGGGGCAGAGCCCCCGGCAGGGACCCGCACCCGCAAAGGGGCACGAAACGCACCCGCGCCGGAAAGGCGAGGACGCCCGAAGGAACCAGCCTCGCCGGCGATTGAGGCGCAGGGGCCCGGGGCGGAGCCACGGGGCGGGAGAAGGCCGCAGGAGCCCGCGCCCCGGGCAAGTCGCGCGGGGAGCCCACCCGTTGACCCGGAGGCGGGCAGAAGGCGCCCCACGCGCCCCTGAGGGCCCCGGGGCACCGGACCCCGCCCCCCGGACCCCACCGCCCCGGGCAAGGCTCTTGACGGGGCCGGAGGGGCCGGGTACCCATCAAGGAGAGGGCGGCACACACCCACGGGCGGAGGTGACGTGCATGGCGGCGTCCCCGATACGGCGGCACGAGACCCGTGCCCTCCTGCGCGCCCACCTCGCCGCCGCCTCCGGCTACCGGCACCTCACCCGGAAGTGCCCCGCCTGCCGCCATCTCCAGCGCCTCGCGACGGAAGCCGAACCCGGCGCCCCCGACGGCACTGACACCGCACCCGCGCCCGCCTCCGGCACCACACCCGCCCCCGGGGCCGAAGGTCCCGGCACGGAGTGACTTCGGCCCGGTTCCCCGCCGCTCGGAAAGTGACACGCTCGACGTTGGCAAGAGTTGCACGGTGTGACGGGTGTCACCGTATAGGTTTTCAGAACGCGGGTTCTTAAGCCCTCCCTACAGACGACAAATTTAGTATGTGCAATTGCACCCACCGGTAAGCGCCCTCGCGTGCCTCCGCGAGCCCCTCCCCGAACCGCCCCGGGGCCTCTCCCGCCGGCCCCTCGGCGCCTACCGAGGAGTACATCGTTAGCGCATGAAAAATCGCGCTGGACCCGGCGGAGTCCAGCGCGATCAATGACTGCGGGCCTGTTGGGGCAGACGCCCGTCATGTGGAGCTATGGGTGGGCCTCACCAGGATGGGGGTCCCGGAACTGCCCGGTCAGCAAGGCTTCACGCCTCACTGCGCTGCTGCGGAATACCCGCCAGCAGCGCGCGTACCTCTGCCTCGCGGTACCGGCGATGTCCTCCGAGCGTGCGGATGGACGTGAGCTTGCCTGCCTTGGCCCAGCGGGTGACCGTCTTCGGATCCACGCGGAACATCGTGGCAACCTCAGCCGGGGTCAGCAGCGGCTCGGCATCAGGGGTGCGAGCTGTCATGAGCGGCCTCCTCGGGAGAACCGAACCTTCTCGGTTCTTTCCTCTAAATTCTGCACCTTGACCCGCGTTGCCCGAAATGGCGGACGCGGGCCGAGTCGGTTATAGGACGAACGGCTTGTCCTCGGCACTACAACTACACCATCTGTCCAGCCACGTCGGCCAAACCGACGGAATTGCCCTCTGAGGTGTCCAACAGCGGCGGAACGCCGATGGACCATGCCATAGCGGACAGTCACGTCACAGTGACGATCAGTCACACAGCGATCAGGAGTCACCAGACCCCCCATAGAGTGCAATGCCAAGCATTCCGCCCGAACTTGGGCGGAAGGAACCCCCCGGACTCCTTGTCCTATTTTGACACGAGGGAGGGCGATAGACGCAAGGGCCCCGTTAGTGCAGTCCGTCACGCTTGAGACAAAGGCCCGGATCGGGACCTACGGCCTAAGACGACAGGCTTCAATCCAGCGACGGGACGGGGGTTCGCTCAGTTCGCGAACTGAAGCTCCCTCACCACTCGCCACCGCTCCACCAGACGACCGTATGCCTCGCCGGCGCCCTCGCCGTCACCGGCCCGCAGGGCCGCGATGCCCGAGGCCACATCCGCGGCCGAGTGGTCGCCGTCGAGCTGCGGTCCGGTCAGCGCGTGGACCAGACCGCCGTAGTCCAGCTCGACCAGGGAGCGGGGATGGAACTCCTCCAGCCACTTGCCCACCTCCACCAGCCCCTCGGTGAGCGGCCCGCCGTCCGCGGACTCCCGCAGCGCTCTGAGGGCCCGCGCGGTGCGCCGCCGGGCCTCCACCATGGGCGTGCGGTAGCGCATCACCGCCGCCCCGGGCCCGGCGGGCTCGTACTCCCGCTCCTCGTCCCGGAAGAGCGCGAACCACCGCACCGGCACCTGCCACACCGCCGTCCTGATCCACGGCCGGGCGTCCGGATTACGCTCCCGCCACGCCTCCCAGTCCGCCGCGGCCTGGCCGCGCACCACGGGCGGCAGCGCGGCGTCGAGCAGAGGGCCGGGAAGACGCGCGGAGAGCTCCTCCAGCGCCAGCCAGCCGCGCAGCCGCGTCCGCCAGGGGCAGACGCAGACCGTCCCGTCCACCTCCGCGACAAAGGCGTCCCCGCTCTCGTGCACCGGTACGGGCACCGGCGGAGTGGGCAGCAAATCGGCCAGGGACCGCCTCAGTTCGTCCTGCGCCGTGGGGGTGGCACCACGGGTCGCGTAGCGGGCCCAGTGGCCCCGCTCGGGCTCCGGGAAGGCCGCCAGGGGCTCGTACACCCGCAGGTAGGACGCGTAAGGAACGATCACCGAGGACACCGCTGGCATACCGCAAATCCTTCCACGCCCTCACTCCGCTGCGCTCCCCGAGCGGGTGATCCTCGGCACTGCGCCTGATCTACGGCCGCGTAGGACTTACCCTCGTCCCCAACTGGGGCTTCCCCCACCCCGGGAAGCCCGCCCGCCGCTTCGTACTTGGGAGTCACTACCGTGACCGATGTGACCGGCGCCTCTGCAGATGTACTGCACACCCTCTTCCGGTCGGACCAGGGTGGCCACGAGCAGGTCGTGCTCTGCCAGGACCGCGCAACCGGCCTCAGGGCCGTCATCGCCATCCACTCCACCGCCCTGGGCCCCGCCCTCGGCGGCACCCGCTTCTACCCGTACGCCTCCGAGGCGGAGGCCATCGCCGACGCGCTGAACCTGTCCCGGGGCATGTCGTACAAGAACGCCATGGCCGGCCTGGACCACGGCGGCGGCAAGGCCGTGATCATGGGCGACCCGGAGACCCTCAAGAGCGAGGAACTGCTCCTCGCCTACGGCCGTTTCGTGGACTCCCTCGGCGGGCGCTATGTGACCGCCTGTGACGTCGGGACCTATGTCGCCGACATGGACGTGGTCGCCCGCAGCACCCGCTGGGCCACCGGCCGCTCCCCCGAGAACGGCGGCGCCGGCGACTCCTCGGTCCTCACCGCGTACGGGGTCTTCCAGGGCATGCGGGCCTCGGCCCGGCATCTGTGGGGCGAGGCGTCGCTCAGCGGACGCACGGTCGGTGTCGCGGGCGTCGGAAAGGTCGGACATCACCTGGTGAACCACCTCCTGGAGGACGGCGCCGAGGTCGTGATCACGGATGTGCGCCCGGAGTCCGTACAGCGAATTCTGGCCAGAAACCCGCAGGTGACCACCGTCGCGGACACCGATGTGCTCATCGGACTGCCCGGACTCGACGTGTACGCCCCCTGTGCGCTCGGCGGGGCGCTGAACGACGACAGCGTCCCCCGGCTCACCGCCCGGATCGTCTGCGGCGCCGCCAACAACCAGCTGGCGCACCCCGGCGTCGAGAAGGACCTCGCCGACCGCCAGATCCTCTACGCGCCCGACTACGTGGTGAACGCCGGAGGTGTGATCCAGGTCGCCGACGAACTGCACGGTTTCGACTTCGACCGCTGCAAGGCGAAGGCCGCGAAGATCTACGACACCACGCTCGCCATATTCGCACGTGCGAAGGAAGACGGCATTCCGCCGGCCGCCGCGGCCGACCGGATCGCCGAGCAGCGCATGGCGGAGGCCCGCCGGAGCTGACGCCGCACGGGGCCATGGCCCGCCGCCCTGGGAGACAAGACTCACCCCGGTCGGCGGGTCGAGTGCCCAGAAGAGGTTAATATCGCAGTTGACCAGCGAGGACGGGGCTCCTCGCGGGTCCTGCGAAGTGGCACGTCATGCGGGCGGCGTACCGTATGGCCGCGGAAGCAGGTACCGTTGAAGCCCTACGGGCCGGTCTCTCCACGGAGAGTCCGTTCCGAATCATGAACGCGTGTCAAGACTCTGGGGCCGTCGAGCCCCGTCACCGAGGGGGTCGAGCCATGGGGCGCGGCCGGGCCAAGGCCAAGCAGACAAAGGTCGCCCGCCAGCTGAAGTACAACAGCGGCGGCGGGACTGACCTGTCGCGTCTGGCCAACGAGCTGGGCGCATCGACTTCGAGCCAGCCTCCGAACCCGGAGCCGTTCGAGGACGACGACGAGGAAGACGACCCGTACGCGCGGTACGCCGACCTGTACAACGACGACGAGGACGACGACGAGGACGACGCACCGTCGTCGCAGCGTCGCGGCGCTTGACCTCGTACCGACCACCGACCCGGTCCTGGGGCACCACCCCACGGACCGGGTTCTGTGCTGTACGGCTCACGTGCCGCCGGGGCCGATCCCGCACAGGTCCGGATCATCGTGTCTGATCGCTCAGGCATCGCCGTGCCCGGTCCCGGTCGTCACCGGCCCGCCCGCCGCGGCCGCCGTCAGACCGCGTAGTCGCCGACGAGTTCCGCGCCCGTGGTGTGATCGCCGCGGTCGGTGATCTCCCCGGCGATCCAGGCGTCCAGACCGCGGTCGGCGAGCAGGGTCAGGGCGACCTCGGCCGACTCGGCGGGGACCACGGCGATCATGCCCACGCCCATGTTCAGGGTCTTCTCCAGTTCGAGGCGGTCGACCGACCCGGTCCGCCCGACGAGGTCGAAGACGGGTCCCGGGGTCCAGGTCGAACGGTCGACGACCGCGTGCAGGGCGTCCGGGACTACCCGGGCGAGGTTGTTGGCGAGCCCGCCGCCGGTCACATGGCTGAAGGCGTGGACCTCGGCGGTCCGGGCGAGCGCCAGACAGTCCAGGGAGTAGATCCGGGTGGGCTCCAGCAGCTCCTCGCCGAGGGTGCGGCCGAACTCCTCGACCTGCTGCTCCAGCGCCATCCCGGCCCGCTCGAACAGGACGTGGCGGACCAGTGAGTACCCGTTGGAGTGAAGGCCGGACGACGCCATGGCGATGACCGCGTCACCCTTACGGATACGATCCGGGCCCAGCAGCCCGTCGGCCTCCACCACTCCGGTACCGGCGCCGGCGACGTCGAAGTCGTCCTCGCCCAGCAGTCCGGGGTGCTCGGCGGTCTCGCCGCCGACCAGGGCGCAGCCTGCCAGTACACAGCCCTCGGCGATGCCCTTGACGATGGCGGCGACCCGCTCGGGGTGGACCTTGCCGACGCAGATGTAGTCGGTCATGAACAGCGGCTCGGCGCCGCAGACGACGAGGTCGTCGACGACCATGCCGACGAGGTCGTGGCCGATCGTGTCGTACACGCCCATCCTGCGGGCGAGGTCGACCTTGGTGCCCACGCCGTCCGTGGCGGAGGCCAGCAGCGGGCGTTCGTAGCGCTTGAGGGCGGAGGCGTCGAAGAGCCCGGCGAAGCCGCCGAGGCCGCCGAGGACCTCGGGGCGGCGGGTCTTGCGCACCCACTCCTTCATCAGCTCGACGGCGCGGTCACCGGCCTCGATGTCGACGCCCGCGGCGGCGTAGCTGGCGCCGGCGCCGTCCTGCGGGGCTCGCTCAAAGGACTCAGCTGTCATGACGGGGAAAGCCTTCGTGTCGTTGCTGCGGGGCCCGTGCGGGGTGAGTCACGGATGCTGTGGATCACGGTGGGGCCTACGGGCGGCGGAGGGCGTCGGCGGCGTCCGCGCCGCCCGCCAGCTCCGTCTCGAGAAGCTGCTTGCCGAGCAGCTCGGGGTCGGGGAGCTCCATCGGGTACTCGCCGTCGAAACAGGCGCGGCACAGATCCGGCTTGGCGATGGTGGTCGCCTCGATCATGCCGTCGATGGAGATGTACGAGAGGGAGTCGGCGCCCAGCGAGACGCCGATCTCCTCGATCGTCATACCGTTGGCGATCAGCTCCGCGCGGGTGGCGAAGTCGATGCCGAAGAAGCACGGCCACTTGACCGGCGGGGACGAGATCCGGATGTGGACCTCGGCCGCGCCCGCCTCGCGGAGCATCTTGACCAGGGCGCGCTGGGTGTTGCCGCGGACGATGGAGTCGTCGACGACCACGAGCCGCTTGCCCCGGATGACTTCCTTGAGGGGGTTCAGCTTGAGGCGGATGCCGAGCTGGCGGATGGTCTGGGAGGGCTGGATGAAGGTACGGCCCACATAGGCGTTCTTCACCAGTCCGGAGCCGTAGGGGATGCCGCTCGCCTCGGCGTAGCCGATCGCGGCCGGGGTGCCGGACTCCGGCGTCGCTATGACCAGGTCGGCTTCGACGGGAGCTTCCCTGGCCAATTTCCGGCCCATCTCGACACGGGAGAGATAGACGTTGCGGCCGGCGATGTCCGTGTCGGGACGGGCCAGATAGACATACTCGAAGACACAGCCCTTGGGCTTCGCTTCTGCGAATCGAGAGGTACGGACGCCGTTCTCGTCGATGGCGATCAGCTCGCCGGGCTCGATCTCGCGGACAAAGCCGGCGCCGCAGATGTCGAGGGCGGCGGACTCACTGGCGACGACCCAGCCCCGGTCGAGGCGGCCGAGGACGAGCGGGCGGATGCCCTGCGGGTCACGGGCCGCGTACAGCGTGGACTCGTCCATGAAGACCAGCGAGAAGGCGCCCTTGACCTGGGGCAGCACCGTGGCCGCCGCTTCCTCCACGGTGAGCGGCTTGCCGTCGGGGTCGGCCTGGCCCGCGAGCAGCGCGGTGACGAGGTCGGTGTCGTTGGTGGCGGCGACCTGGGTGGCGCGCCCGTCCTGGCGGGGCAGGGCGGCGACCAGCTCGGCGAGCTGGGCGGTGTTGACGAGGTTGCCGTTGTGCCCGAGCGCGATGGAGCCGTGGGCGGTGGCCCGGAAGGTCGGCTGCGCGTTCTCCCAGACGGAGGCCCCGGTCGTCGAGTACCGGGCATGGCCCACGGCGATATGCCCCCGGAGCGATCCGAGGGATGTCTCGTCGAAGACCTGGGAGACCAGGCCCATGTCCTTGAAGACCAGAATCTGCGAGCCGTTGCTCACCGCGATACCCGCGGACTCCTGGCCGCGATGCTGAAGGGCGTAGAGCCCGAAGTACGTGAGCTTTGCGACCTCTTCTCCGGGAGCCCAGACACCGAAGACGCCACACGCGTCCTGGGGGCCTTTCTCACCGGGGAGCAGATCGTGATTGAGTCGACCGTCACCACGTGGCACGGCACCGAGTGTAGGCGAGATCGACCACTGGTCCGAATTGGGGAGGCGGGGAATCCGGATCCGGGCCCGGGGCCGGCCCGGCGCTCAGCCGCCCGCGACGGCGGCGAGACTCCGTTCCCCGGGGCCGGTCAGGGTCAGCCCGCGGTGCTGCACGCTGAAGGTCACCTGTCCGTTGAGCACCTTCAGCAGATGGGCTTCCACCTGGCCTTTTGCGCCGTCGCACAGCATTTTGGTGCTGGCGATCCGGCCGAGGGCGATCTTCTGGCCGGAGACCTTCGCCGTACCGGTGAAGGTGTTGCAGCCGAGGTTTCCGCGGACGGTGCCGTCCTTGCCGAGGACCAGATGGGCGGCTCCCTCGGCTCCCGCGGGCACGGAGGCGGCCACATCGCCTGTGATCAGGGAGTTCACGGTCCACTTGGTACCGAGGAGCGGGGTCGGGGACTCGGCGGTGAGGGTGACGGTGTCGCCGTCGCCGCTGTCGGTGAGTGTGAGTTTCTTCTCGTCGGCGGAGAGATCGGCCTTCAGCCGTCCTCCGATGACCGAGAGCAGGGTCTCCTCGAAGTCCGCGGCCGGCTCGGGGCAGCCGATCATGGTCCGCTCCACCTGGCCCAGGACCAGGGCGTCACCGTCCAGCCCGGCGTCCGCGCGGAAGGTGTTGCACCCGCTGTTGCCCTGGACCGTGCCCCCGTCGGGGAAGTGCAGGCTCGCGCCCGCCGGGGCCGTCGTCTTCCTGCCCTCGGATGTCAGGCTCTCGATGTTCCAGCGCACGTCCGTGTAGGGCAGATCGGTCAGGGCCCGGTGACCGGCCGCGCCGGCGCCGTCTCCGGACACTGTCTGCGAACCGCAGGCGGTGAGCGTGACGAGGGCCAGGACCGCGACGGGGATGATCGGCAGGGTACGCATGCCCCTGGGACGGAGACGGCGGGACTCCGGTTCCGTACGACTCTTCCCCGGGCTCGCGTTTCCGTACGGCCCCGGTCCGGTACGGCTCTGTGCCTCAGGCCCCCGGTTCCGTACGGGCTCCGGTCCGTACGGGCTCCGGTCCGTACGGGGCTGCTCCCTATACCTCCGGATACCCCCGGGCGCCTCAGCCCAGGACCGGGAGCAGGGCGGTCAGGTCGGCGCGCTCCCCGCTGGCGCTGACCCGCGCCGCGCCGAGGGCCTCGGCCCACTCCGTACGACCGGTGGCCAGGCGGATCCAGGTCAGCGGGTCGGTCTCGACGACATTGGGCGGGGTGCCCCTGGTGTGCCGGGGGCCCTCGACGCACTGCACCACCGCATACGGCGGCACCCGCACCTCGACCGAGCCGCCCGGGGCCTTCACCGCGAGCGCGTCGGCGAGCAGCCGGGTGCAGGCGGCGAGCGCCTGGCGGTCATGCGGGACGGACAGTCCGGCGTCGTTCAGGTCGTCGGTGTGGACGGTCAGCTCCACGGCCAGGGTGACCAGGAAGTCCTCCAGCCGCATGGCCCCGACACGGGTGGGGACGATCCGGTGGCCCGGGGTGTCGGCCAGGGCGCGGGCGAGGCGGTCCGCGACGCGCGGGTACAGCTCGTCGAGCGGTCCCGCGGCGGCCGGCTCCCCGGTGTCCTCGTCGCTCGGGCCGCCGTACGCGGCGGGCCACCCCAGCAGGCCGACCTCGGCCTTCGCGGGCTCCGGCCGCTCGATGGCGCGGACGACGCCGTCCGCCGCCAGCGCCATGTGCGCGGCCAGTTCGCGTACCGTCCACTGCCCGATCCTGGTGGGCAGCGCCAGTTCGGCGGGGCCGAGGGCCTCGACGGCCGTACGCACACTGCCGAACTGGGTGAGCACGGCCGCGCGGGTCCGTACGGGGTCGTAGCTGCGGGGGCGCTTTCTCACCGGGGGCATGGCCGTGAGCCTAAGGGCTGTGACCGGGCCGTGTGGCCCTGAGGGCGTCCGGGACCGGTCAGACGTCCTGGTCGCACGGTTCGGTCACCGGGCCGGTCACCGGTGGGGCGGTGGGGACGGTAAAGGTCTTCCCGTTGGACGGGACGCCGATGCCGTGCCAGCTGAAGGGGAGGCCCCGCGCGGTGTCGAGGTCCGGGCCGTCCATGAGCTGGAAGTGGACATGGGGTTCGGAGGAGTTGCCCGAGTTGCCGCACTCGGCGAGCCGCTGGCCCGTACGGACCCGGTCGCCCGCGCGGACGGCGAGGGAGCCGCGCCGGACATGGGCGTACAGGGCGTACGTACCACCGCCGAGGTCGAGCACGAGGTGATTGCCGGTGACCCGGGAGGGCCCGCCCAGCGAGCGGAAGAATCCCTCCAGGACCATCAGATAGACGACCATCGGCAGTGAGGTGCGGCTCAGATGGTCGCGCTGACCGTCCGAGGCGTGGACGACGGTGGCGTCGGCGACCGCGAGCAGGGGCCGGCCATGGGCGGGGAACGCGCTGCTCGGGCGGACGAGCGGCCAGAGCCAGGAGAAGCCCGGCCGCTTCCCGGCACCGTCGCCCTCGCCCTCGCCCTGGCCCTCGGCGACGATGTCGATCGCGTACGTCTGGCCGAAGCCGTGGGTGCCATGGCTCGGGACCTTGTCCGCCGGACTGTTCAGCGCGGTCCAGCGGCCCGTGACCGGCGGGGCCACCTCGATGGCGGGCGGGCGCCCCAGGGCGGTGTGCTCCCCGCGGGCCGCCCGGCCGTTGAGGAGGTCGAGCGCGACGGCGGGAACGGCGGCCGGCAGCACCCACAGGGAGGACCCGGGCAGGTCGAGGGAGAGATCGGTGATCAGAAGCACGACGAAGGCGACCCAGCAGATCCGGGCGAGGACCGCCATCGTCTTGCGGCTCCGGCTCCGGCCCTCATGGCGTACGGACATCGTGCTCCTCCCCTGGGTTACGGACAGGCCGCGCTGAGGACCACCAGCAGCGGGACCACCCGCGCGGCGGGGACCTCGTAGCGGCCACGGCTCTCGATGTGCAGCCAGCCGGTACCGGTGAGCTGGCGCAGGTGGTGGTAGACCTTGCCGGTCGTGCCGAGCCCCACCAGCTCGGTCAGCTCGGCGACGGTGCGCCTGCCCGCGAGGATCTCCCGCAGCAGCCGCAGCCGTACGGGGTGGCCGAGCGCGGCGAACGATTCGGCGGCGTCCGACCAGTCGCTTTCGATCAGCTCCTCGGTGAGGACGCCGTACTGCCACTCGTACCGGTCACTCGTCGGCAGCCGTACGGCCCCGGTGAACATCACGCCCCCGTCGGCGGCGCCGATCCCGGCGAGCTGTTCCTTGAAGCCCTCCAGCGCCCACAGCGGGCCTTCGCCCACGGGCGGGGCCTCGGCGGGCTTCTCCTCCAGTGCGCTGATCCGGCGCTCCAGCCCGGCCACGCGCTCTTCCAGGTCCATGACTCCGAAGATACGTAATTACGTAATTTCATTCAAGGGGGTCATGCCATTTCCAGGGGCCAGGGGCCAGGGGTCATGGGCATGGCTGAGCCCCTGCCCGAAGGTGCTCGGACAGGGGCTCGTGGTGGTGCTGTCACCGGGCCGGGGCACCGGTCCGGCCATGACGGGCTGCTACGCGAACAGACCGGGAAGGGTCTCCTCGTGCGCGGTACGCAGCTCGCTCAGCGCGATGCCGAACTCACCCTGGACCGCGACCTCGTCGCCGTCCACGACACCGATACGGGTCGCGGGCAGCCCGCGCGCCCCGCACATGTCGGTGAACCGCAGTTCCTCACTGCGCGGCACCGCGACGACCGCGCGGCCCGCCGACTCGCTGAACAGGAAGGTGAACGCGTCCAGCCCGTCGGGGACGACCAGCCGCGCGCCCGTCCCGCCGCGCAGACACGACTCGACGACCGCCTGGATCAGCCCGCCGTCCGACAGATCGTGCGCCGCGTCGATCATTCCGTCGCGGGAGGCGGAGATCAGGATCTCGCCGAGCAGCTTCTCCCGGTCCAGGTCCACGGCCGGGGGCAGCCCGCCGAGGTGATCGTGGATCACCTGCGACCAGGCCGAGCCGCCGAACTCCTCACGGGTGTCCCCGAGGAGATAGAGCAGCTGCCCCTCCTCGGCGAACGCGATCGGCGTACGGCGGTTGACGTCGTCGATCACCCCCAGAACCGCGACCACGGGCGTCGGGTGGATCGCCGTCTCACCGGTCTGGTTGTAGAGGGAGACATTGCCGCCGGTGACCGGGGTGCCGAGCTGGAGACAGCCGTCCGCGAGACCACGGGTGGCCTCGGCGAACTGCCACATCACGCCCGGGTCCTCGGGTGAGCCGAAGTTCAGACAGTCGGAGATCGCCAGCGGCCGGGCGCCGGAGGCGGCGACATTGCGGTACGCCTCCGCGAGCGCGAGCTGGGCACCGGCGTACGGGTCGAGCTTGGCGTAACGGCCGTTGCCGTCGGTCGCCATCGCCACCCCGAGGTTGGTCTCCTCGTCGATCCGGACCATGCCCGCGTCCTCGGGCTGGGCGAGAACCGTGTTGCCCTGCACGAAGCGGTCGTACTGGTCCGTGATCCACGCCTTCGACGCCTGGTTGGGCGAGGCCACCAGTTTCAGGACCTGCTCGCGCAGCTCCTGGCCGGTCGAGGGGCGGGGCAGAGCGCCCGCGTCGTCCGCCTGGAGGGCGTCCTGCCAGTCGGGACGGGCGTACGGGCGGTGGTAGACCGGGCCCTCGTGGGCGACGGTCCGCGGCGGGACGTCGACGATCTGCTCTCCGTGCCAGAAGATCTCCAGCCGCTCGCCCTCGGTGACCTCCCCGATGACGGTGGCGATGACGTCCCACTTCTCGCAGATCTCCAGGAAGCGGGCGACCTTGTCCGGCTCGACGATCGCGCACATGCGCTCCTGCGACTCGCTCATGAGGATCTCCTCGGGCGAGAGGGTCGCGTCGCGCAGCGGCACGGTGTCCAGGTCCACGCGCATACCGCCCGAGCCGGCGCTCGCCAGCTCGCTCGTCGCACAGGACAGACCCGCGCCGCCGAGGTCCTGGATGCCCGCGACCAGCTTCTCCCGGAAGATCTCCAGGGTGCACTCGATCAGCAGCTTCTCCTGGAAGGGGTCGCCGACCTGGACGGCGGGCCGCTTGGCCGGGCCGGTGCTCTCGAAGGTCTCCGAGGCCAGTACGGAGACACCGCCGATGCCGTCGCCGCCGGTACGGGCGCCGTACAGGATGACCTTGTTGCCGGGGCCGGACGCCTGCGCGAGATGGATGTCCTCGTGCTTCATCACACCGATACAGCCGGCGTTGACCAGCGGATTGCCCTGGTAGCAGTCGTCGAAGACGACCTCACCGCCGATGTTGGGCAGGCCGAGGCAGTTGCCGTAGCCGCCGACACCCGCGACGACACCGGGCAGCACGCGCTTGGTGTCGGGGTGGCCGGCCGCGCCGAAGCGCAGCGGGTCCACGACGGCGACCGGGCGGGCGCCCATCGCGAGGATGTCGCGCACGATGCCGCCGACGCCGGTGGCCGCGCCCTGGTAGGGCTCGATGTAGGAGGGGTGGTTGTGCGACTCGACCTTGAAGGTGACCGCGTACCCCTGGCCGACGTCCACGACGCCCGCGTTCTCGCCGATGCCGACGAGGAGCGCGTCGTTCTCGGGGGCCTTGTCGCCGAACTGCTTGAGATGCACCTTGCTCGACTTGTACGAGCAGTGCTCCGACCACATGACCGAGTACATCGCCAGCTCGGCGCCGGTCGGGCGGCGGCCCAGGATGTCCCGGACGCGCGCGTACTCGTCTTCCTTGAGACCGAGTTCGGCCCAGGGCTGGTCCGCCTCCGGGGTCTCGGTCGCGTGCTTGACGGTGTCGAGTGTCATGCCGTGACCAGCTTCTTGATGATCGAGGTGAAGAAGGCGAGGCCGTCGGTACGGCCGGTGCCGATCAGGGGCTCCACCGCGTGCTCGGGGTGGGGCATCAGCCCGACGACATTGCCCTCCGCGTTGGTGATACCCGCGATGTCACGGAGGGAGCCGTTCGGGTTTCCGTATCCGTCCGCCGCGGCGCCGCCGGTGGCATAGCGGAAGGCGACCCTGCCTTCGGCCTCCAGCTCGTCGAGAACCCGCTCATCGGCGACATAACGGCCGTCGATGTTCTTCAGCGGTACGGAGATCTCCTGGCCCTGTTCGTAATCGGAGGTCCAGGCCGTCTCCGCGTTCTCCACCCGCAGCTTCTGGTTGCGGCAGATGAAGTGGAGATGGTTGTTGCGGAGCATCGCACCCGGCAGCAGATGCGACTCCGTGAGGATCTGGAAGCCATTGCAGATACCGAGAACCGGCATGCCCGACCTGGCCTGGTCGATGATCGTCTCCATCACCGGCGAGAACCGGGAAATGGCTCCGGCGCGCAGATAGTCGCCGTAGGAGAAGCCCCCGGCGAGGACGACCGCGTCGACCTGCTGGAGATCTTTGTCACGGTGCCAGAGGGAGACGGGTTCGGCGCCCGCGAGACGCACGGCCCGCAGACTGTCCCGGTCGTCGAGCGTGCCGGGGAAGGTGACGACTCCGATACGAGAGGTCACGACTCGTCGACCTTTACGACGAAGTCCTCGATGACGGTGTTGGCGAGGAAGGTTTCGGCCATCTCGTGGATGCGGGCGAGGGCGGCTTCGTCGACCGGCCCGTCCACCTCCAGTTCGAAGCGCTTCCCCTGACGTACGTCCGCGATGCCGTCGAATCCGAGGCGGGGCAGTGCGCGCTGCACCGCCTGCCCCTGGGGGTCGAGGATCTCGGGCTTGAGCATGACGTCGACTACGACGCGTGCCACGGGCACTCCCGGGTGGTGTGTTGCTGGGGCGGTCCGCCCAGCGTACCCGGCCGGAATTTCTACCCGCGTAGACGGGGGTGGATATCGGGCGGCCGGACCGGGTACGCGGGCAGGCACCGTCACCGGGAAGGCGCAAGGTAACGGACGGCGAAAATCCTGGGAAATATCCCGGGAGTCATTGCGCGGGACACGCGCAGGTAATTGCGCGGGCTTCACAATGTGCGGTCGGCCGCTGTACAAAGGAATACATGAGAGCCGCTTGTGGCCCTCAAGTATCCGGAAATCCGGTATCACCACATGTCAGAACCGGGGACGGTGGTACCACGGGAAAGGACCGATATCCGTGGCTCAGCGAGTAGTGATCGCACTCTTCGACGACATCGACGGCGGAGAAGCGGCGGAAACGGTCATGTTCGGTCTGGACGGGAAGTCGTACGAGATCGACCTCAATACCGCCAACGCAAAGAAACTGCGCAAGGCGCTCGCGCCCTACGTCGCCGCGGGCCGAAAGCAGACAAACCCCGGGAAGCGCGGCAGGCACCGCGGCGCCTACAAGCACACCGCGCTGGAGCCGGCGCCCGCGGCCGTCCGGGCGTGGGCGCAGTCCAACAAGATGGATGTGCCGGCCCGGGGGCGGATCCCGAAGGCGGTCTACGAAGCCTTCCGCGAGGCGAGTTGAGCAGGCCCGGCCGCCGGCGGCCGGGCGTGTTCGGAGTTGCGCTGCACCCCAGGGCGTCGGCTAGAGTCTGAAGCACGCCGAGGGGCGAGGCCGCAAGGCCCCACCTCAGCAGCGTGCGGGTGTAGTTCAGTAGTAGAACATCCCCCTTCCAGGGGGAAGGCGCAGTGTGCGATCCCTGTCACCCGCTCTCATCGCTCGAACCGGTCATTCATTCGGATCGGGTAGGGTGGTGTCGCACCGCTCGGTGAGAGCCGCGCGGGAGCAATGCGGACGTGGCTCAGTTGGTAGAGCATCACCTTGCCAAGGTGAGGGTCGCGAGTTCGAATCTCGTCGTCCGCTCCGATGAAAGATCGAGGCCCTGGTCGGAAGACCGGGGTCTTTGTCGTTTCCGGTCGGAGGACCGGCGCCTTTGTCGTGTCCGCGCCGTGTTGGGCGCATCCATCGATTGGCCCCCGCTTATCCGGCCATGACCTCCCGTCATATCCGGCCATGTCCCCTCGCCGCACCGGATGCCCGTCCGCCGTCCGCCCCGCCCGTACGGCGATCGGCGGCACCGATGACATTTGTCATCACCGCCGGTGACAGCGCGCACTGCCCGCCTCATCACACGGGCGGAAACCTGGAGGCATGACCAGGGACCAGTACGTGATCACGGCGGAGGACCTGCGGCGCAGCTACGCGGGTGGCTTCGAGGCCGTGGGAGGAGTCTCGTTCTCGGTGGCGCGCGGGGAGATCTTCGCGCTGCTCGGGACGAACGGCGCGGGGAAGACCTCCACCGTCGAGCTGCTGGAAGGGCTCGCCGCCCCCACCGCCGGGACCGTTCGGGTCCTCGGCCACGACCCGTACCGCGAGCGGGCGGCCGTGCGCCCCCGGATCGGTGTGATGCTCCAGGAGGGCGGCTTCCCCGCCGATCTCACCGTGGCGGAGACCGCCCGGATGTGGGCCGGATGCACCAGCGGGCCGCGCCCGGTCGACGAGGCTCTGGGGATGGTCGGGCTCGGCGAGCGGGCCCGCGTACGGGTCAAGCAGCTCTCCGGCGGTGAGCGCCGGCGGCTCGATCTGGCGCTGGCGCTGCTCGGGCGCCCCGAGGTCCTCTTCCTCGACGAGCCGACGACCGGACTGGACGCGGAGGGGCGGCGCGACACCTGGGATCTCGTACGGGCGCTGCGCGACACCGGCACCACCGTGCTGATGACCACGCACTATCTGGAGGAGGCCGAGTCGCTCGCCGACCGGCTGGCGATCATGCACAAGGGGACGATCGTCACCGCGGGCACACCCGCCGAGGTGACGGCCTCCCGGCCCGCCCGGATCCGTTTCGTCCTGCCCGCGGGAGTGCCCGTGGGGCGGCTGCCCCTGTCCCTGCGGGCCGGTGCGGACGGCCGGCGGATCGAGATCCGTACGCATCGGCTCCAGGACTCGCTGGAGGAGCTGCTGCGGTGGGCGCGGGAGTCGGATCTGCGGCTGGAAGGGCTCGACGCCCGCTCGGCGTCGCTGGAAGAGGCGTTCCTGGAGATCGCACAGACGGAAACGGCGGGTGTCTGACATGGCGGCGACGACGGCGACCGGGGCGCGCAGCACGACGGCGGGACGGCTCACGGCCCTCGGGCGGGCCGAGCTGACCCTGCTCGTACGGAATCGGACCGCGCTCTTCGTGGCGCTGCTGATGCCCCTGCTGATGGTGCTGGCGATGAAGTCGTCGCTGGACCGGGTCGATCTGGGCAAGGCCGGGATGACCATGGCCGGGGCGGCGGTGACCGGCGGCATCGGGATGGTGCTGCTGCTGGTCGTCCATCTCAATCTCGTCTCCACCTATGTGGCGCGGCGCGAGGAGCTGGTGCTCAAGCGGCTGCGCACGGGCGAGGTGTCCGACCGGGAGATCCTCGCGGGGACCGCGCTGCCTGGCGTCGGGCTCGCGCTCGTGCAGTGCCTGGTGCTGGTGGCGGCCGGTGTCACCGTCCTCGATCTGGGGGCGCCGGAGCGGCCAGATCTGCTGATCGGGGGCATCGCCGCCGGGGTGGTCCTGCTGACGGCCCTCGCGGCGCTCACCGCGGCGGTTACCCGGACCGTGGAGAGTTCGCAGATCACCACGATGCCGATGTTCATGATCTCGGTGGCGGGCTCCGGACTGCTCGTACCGCTCGAAGTGATGCCCGAGAAGATGGCCGCGGTCTGTGAACTGCTGCCGCTGAGCGGGGTCATGATGCTGGTACGGGCCGGATGGTTCGGGGCGGGCGACAACGGGGAGCTCATCACGGCCGTCGGCACCGCCTTGGCCTGGACCGTGGTCTCGGTGTTTGCTGTGCAGCGGTGGTTCCGCTGGGAGCCCCGCCGCTGACCTGTTGTTTTCCCTGGAGGAGTCGCCGTGCGGGTGAAGGGCTGGAGCGGGCGCAGCGGGCTCGCCAAGGTGGATCTGTACACGCGCGGCACGGTCTATCTGATCGTGTGGATCGCGGCGCTCGGGCTGACGGCCATGACCCTGTCGTCCCCCGTACGCGAACGGGCGCCGCTGCCGCTCGCCGTCCTCGGGCCGGTGCTCGGCATCGCGATCGGGCTGGTCTGCGGGCGGCTCGCCCGGCGCGCGATGGACTCCTATCTGGGGCAGGGGCGGGTGTCCTCGCGGCTGATCGGGTGGGCCGTCGCGATGACGGCCGCGGAGTCAGGTGTCATCCTCGCGCTGACGTTCACGGTGCCCGGCGACGATCTGCTGGGTCTGTTCCCCTCGCTGATGGCGTGGACGCTGATGCCGCTGCTCACCGTGCACTGTCTGCTCGTCCGCAAGTGGACCACCGTGCTGGTCCAGGTGGCCGTGCTGACCGTGGTGTGCGGGCTGGTCGCGCTGTTCGTGGGACGGCCCGGGGCTGTGCTGGTGACCTTTGTCGTCATCGGGTTCGTGAACGGGTGGATGGCGTTCACCTCACGGGCGTCGATGTGGGTCCTGGGGGTCATGTGGCAGCTGAGGCACGCCCGTGATGTCGAGGCACGGCTCGCGGTCGCGGAGGAACGGCTCCGCTTCGGCCGCGATCTCCATGACGTCCTGGGCCGCAATCTCGCGGTCGTCGCGCTCAAGAGCGAACTGGCCGTCCAGCTCGCCCGGCGCGGGCGCCCCGAGGCCGTGGACCAGATGAGCGAGGTCCAGCGCATCGCGCAGGACTCCCAGCGCGAGGTCCGCGATGTGGTGCGCGGCTACCGCGAGGCGGACCTCCGGGTGGAGCTGGAAGGGGCGCGCGCCGTGCTGGACGCCGCCGGGATCACCTGCACGGTGGTCCAGGACGAGGTGGAGCTGCCCGGTGAGGTGCGGTCCGCCCTCGGATGGGTCGTACGGGAGGCCACGACGAACGTCCTGCGCCACGGGGACGCACGGCGCTGCACGATCTCGCTGGGCACGGTGGACGACTCCGTGGTCCTCGTCGTCGAGAACGACCGGGCGGGCGAGGTCTCCTTCCTCTCGGTCGGCGGCGGCTCGGGGCTCGCCGGGCTGCGGGAACGCCTCTCCGCGGTGGACGGCACCCTGAACTCGGGCCCGGTGCGGGGCGGGCGCTACCGGGTGACGGCGCGGGTTCCCCTGCGTGCGGGGACGCCTGCGGGGGCTGGGGCGGAGACTGCGGTGGGGGCCGGGACGATGGCGGGAGCGGGTGCCGAGACAGGCCGGGCAGCGGGGTCGGGCCGGGAGCAGGGGCCGGAGAGCGGGCGGGGGGCCGGAACCGGGCCGGAAGCGGGGGGCCGGGCCGGGACCGGGCGAGAGCCGGCTGTGGGCGTGCCCTTGGAGACGCCCCCGGCGGCGGGCGCGGCCGCGGAGACCGCTCGGGAACCCTCCGTACCCGGCCGGACCGGCCACCAGCGACCCGAACGGTCCGAGTGGCGCGACCCGAGACCGGCGCCCCGGCGCATCGGCCCGGACAGCGCACCCGAGCAGGGCATGGAGGGCGCGGCATGAGAGGGCGTGGGATCAGAGGGCGTGGGACGACGCACCGCGCGCCCGGGACGTCTCCGAGCGGGCGGGAGACCCGGGGGCGGGCGCGGAAGGCACCGGAGCCGGCCCGCGAGGCATGGGAGACACCGAAGCCGGAGACACGGAGGGCGACGCGGGCCGCGGGGCCGATCGCCCGCACCCGGCCCGGGGTCCCCCATCGGATCGGCGACGGCCCCCGGACGGCGGCCGGAGCAGGAGTACGTACGCACGAGGTGACCGCATGACCGTCCGCGTACTGCTCGCCGACGACGAGCACCTCATCCGTGGTGCCCTCGCCGCGCTGCTCGCGCTGGAGGACGATCTCGAAGTCGTCGCCGAGGCGGCCTCCGGCACCGAGGCGCTCGCCATGGCCCGGGCCCACCGGCCGGACGTCGCCGTGCTCGATCTCCAGATGCCCGGCGCCGACGGTGTGAGCGTGGCCACATCACTGCGGGCCGAACTCCCCGGGTGCCGGACGATGATCGTCACCAGCCACGGTCTGCCGGGCCATCTCAAACGCGCCCTCACCGCCGGGGTCCGCGGTTTCGTCCCCAAGACCGTCAGCGCCCGGCGGCTCGCCGAGATCATCCGTACCGTCCATGCCGGAAACCGTTATGTGGACCCGGAATTGGCCGCCGACGCGATCTCCGCCGGGGATTCGCCGCTGACCGCGCGCGAGGCCGAGGTGCTGGAACTCGCGGCGGACGGCGCCCCGATCGCGGAGATCGCCGAGCGGGCGTCCCTGTCCCAGGGAACCGTACGGAACTATCTGTCGTCGGCCGCGTCCAAGCTGGGGGCCGAGAACCGGCATACCGCGGTCCGTCTCGCCCGGGCGCGAGGTTGGGTATAGTGGGCTGCGCGCACGGCGCACGCGGACGTAGCTCAGTTGGTAGAGCGCAACCTTGCCAAGGTTGAGGTCGCCAGTTCGAACCTGGTCGTCCGCTCGGTGTGAAGGCCCCGGTTCTCCGAAGAGAACCGGGGCCTTCCGCGTCGGCCCCCGGATGAGGTCCAGGTCAGGGGTATCAGCTCCAGGTCAGGCCCGTCAGGCGCTCGTACGCCTCCACGTACTTCGCCCGGGTCGCCTCGACGACCTCCGGCGGAAGCGGGGGCGGCGGCTGCTCGCCGCGGGGGTCCCAGCCGGACGCGGGCGAGGTCAGCCAGTCGCGTACGTACTGCTTGTCGTACGAGGGCTGGGGGCGCCCCGGCTGCCAGGTGTCGGCCGGCCAGAAGCGCGAGGAGTCCGGGGTCAGCACCTCGTCCGCGAGGATCATCCGGTCGTCGCCGTCGAAGCCGAACTCGAACTTCGTGTCGGCGAGGACGACACCCCGGTCACGGGCGACGTCCCGGGCGCGGGTGTAGACGGCGAGCGTCGTCTGGCGCAGCAGGGCGGCGGTCTCCGCGCCGACCTGGCGGGCGACCTCCTCGTGGCTCACATTCTCGTCGTGGTCGCCGACGGCGGCCTTGGTGGCGGGGGTGAAGATCGGCGCGGGCAGCTCGGAGCCGTCGGTGAGGCCCTCGGGGAGCGCGAGCCCGCAGACCGTACGGGTCTCCCGGTACTCCGCGAGCCCGGAGCCGGTGAGATAGCCGCGGGCGACGGCCTCGACGGGGATCATGCGCAGGGATGTGCAGACGAGCGCCCGGCCCTCCCAGTCGGCGGGGGCGTTCTCGGGGAGGTCCGTGCTCAGTACATGGTTCGGCACGATGTCCTGGAGCAGCTCGAACCACCACAGCGAGAGCTGGGTGAGGATCCGGCCCTTGTCGGGGATCTCGGTGGGGAGGACCCAGTCGTACGCGGACATGCGGTCGGTGGCGACCATGACGAGGTGGCCCGCCTCGTTCCGGTAGAGCTCGCGCACCTTCCCGGTGTGCAGATGCACCAGGCCCGGCACCTGGATCGGTTCGGGCTTTTCGACGAATCCGGACACGGTTCCTCCGCGTTGCTCACGACTGGTAGGTGCCCATTGTCCCAGTCGTCTCAGTCGCGTTTGCAGATGCGGTCGAGGAGGTTGGCGGTGGCACGCTGGATCCGCGTGTCGACGTGCCCCGGACGGTCGAGGGCCGGGGACCAGGCGAAGGTGCCGGACGCGAAGACGAGCGCGCCGGACGGCGCCCGGTAGAGCGAGGTCTCCTGGTGCCGGAGCGCGCCCCCGCCGTCCCGGTAGGGGGAGTGCGCGAGCAGGATGCGGCGCCGGTGGTCGGGGAGCGGGGTGCGGGGGAAGTAGCGGTCCGCCTCGCCCGCCACCAGCCCCGGCAGCTCGTCGCCCTCGCCGGCGCCGGTCGCCTCCCATAGCCAGTGGCCCGCGTTCCGTACGACCAGGGGGTGCGGCTCGGGGACCCGGCCCGCGTACTGGATGCCCAGCAGTTGCTGCTCGGCGCGGTCGATGTCCCGCCAGAGCGCGGGCTTGCCCGGACCGCGGCGCTTGCGGCAGGTGAGCAGCCGGTTCGGTACGCCCGAGGCGGACGCGCCCAGCTCCACCTGCCAGTACATGGTGTTGGCGGAGAGGAAGACCAGGGAGGTGCCGCGGTCGCGCGCCGCCTCGGCGGTACGGCGCATGGGGGCCGACCAGTACTCGTCGTGGCCCGGGAAGACCAGGCCCCGGTAGCGGGCGGGGTCGACACGGCCCGCGTGCAGATCGCCGGTGTCGGCGTACGCGAGGTCGTAGCCGTACCGCTCAGCCCAGCGGATGAAGTCGTAGGCGTGGCCGACGTGCAGGGGCAGCCCGGCGCCCGCGTAGGGGCGGTCGAACGACACCGTGATGGCCGCGTCCGGCTCGCCGAGGAGCCGGCCCTCCTCGTCCCAGGCGTGGTAGAGGCTCGCGCCGGTCCGGCCGTCCTCGGGATAGAGGTTGTACGCCTGCCAGGTGATGTCCGGGAGGAGCAGCAGCAGATCGGCGGGCCGGTCGTCGCGGACCGTGAACGGGATGTGGGAGCGGTAGCCGTCCACGGTGGTCAGGACCGCGACATAGGCGCCCACCGACCAGAACGAGGGCACCTGGAGCCGCCAGGACATCCACCAGTGGTGGCAGGAGACCGTACGGCCCGCGGTCAGCGGGGGCGGCTGGACGATGCCGGAGAGCCGGGGGCTGGTGGTGACCTTGAACGCGCCGTGTCCCGCGTAGTGCCCGATGCGGTAGACGTCGACCGAGAACTGCTGCGGCGGGTCCACGGTGATGTGGAAGTCGATCGCGCCGCCGGGGGCGACGGCGCCCGTGGAGACGAAGCCCTTGATCTGGCGCCGTACGTCGTCGGCCGTGCGGGGGGCGCGGGCGCTCCGGCCGCGGTCGGGGTCGGCGTACCAGGGCACCGCCTGTCCGCTGGCGTCGATGTACTGCTCACTGCTGCGCAGCCAGGGCAGCGGCCCCTGTCCGAAGGGGTCCGACACGGCATGGGCGAGAGCGCCCGATTCCCACCGCCGGATCTGCTCCGCCCCCATGGTTCCGCGCCCCTCCTCGTACCCGCCCCGGCCCGTCCGCGACCCTCTTCACGGACGCCCCCGCACATCGGTGCGCAACGGTGCCCACCCACGCACGTCCATGCGCGTCCGCGCGCATCCCGTGCCGCGTCGACCCGGCCGACGCCGATCTCCAGCACATCACATTACGCACCCGGGCGGTCACCCTTCGTTGTGAATTGTTGCTCGCTTGAGTTTTTTCGTGCGGGTTCGGCGGTGTTTTCGATGATTCGGGGGTGGTGGGGTGCTGTTGGGGTGCCGGGGCGGTGGGGGCGTGCGGTGGGGGCGTGCGGTGGGGGCGGGTTCACGGCGGTGCTCCTCGCCGAGGGAGCGCGGGCGCGGGGGCTGCGTACGGTGGGGGCGGGCTCGCGACGGGTGCGGGCACGGTGGCGCGACGCCTGCCACGGGTGCGGGCAGCACCCCGGTGCGGGGGCGCTCCGGTGCGGACGCGCTCCGGCATGGCGTCGGGCAGCACGGACGCTGCCTGGGTCGGCGCCCCAGGCCCGGGGGCGGGGCGTCCGTGAGGCGTGGGGCGTGCGTGCCGGGGTTGTACTCGTACGAGACGGGGAGACGGGGCCGTACACGGGGTCGTACGGGGGAACGCGCGCTACACCAGGCGGACCGGCTTCTCCGGGCGGATGCCCGTCGTCGTGAGCCAGCTGCGCAGGGGGCCCGGGTCGCCGTCCTCCGTGAGCGTGAGCACCCGGGTGGTGAGATCGGCGCAGCGCTCGCCCTTGATCAGGAGCGCGGGGCCGTCCAGCCAGTCGAGGCCGGGGGCCGCGCCCGCCGTGTCGACGGCGGCGCAGCAGACCATCGCGGTGACATGGTCGGCGAGCAGTTCCCGCCCCGTGCGCGGCGGCTGAAGCGGGAAGAGGGGCAGCGGATCCGCGCCCCAGCCGTTGAGCGAGTCGCCCGCGCTCCTGGCGACGGGCGTGACGGCGGCCGCCTCCTCACGGGCGACCTCCGCGCTGATCCCGGCCGCGAGATGCTCACCGGCCTCCTCACCGACCTCTCCGGCGAGATGACCCATCACCCGCGCGAGCGTAGGGCCGTCGGGGCCGGACGAGGGGGCCACCCCGAGCCCGTCGAGCACTCGGTGGAGCCGGGCCGCCTCCGTACGCCATTTGCGGTCGACGACCTCCTCCGGGTACTGCCGCCAGTCCACCGGGGACCAGTCGGGTCCGGTCTCGGCGGGACCGCCGTGGAAGAGACGGGCGGCGAGCAGCGACGCGGCCTCGTCGATCAGCCCCGGCTCCTCCAGCAGATCGCACGCGGGCCGCTCGCCCAGCCGGGAGGCGAACCCCTCGGCGAGGCGATCGCGGCGGGACAGCTCGGTGAGGGCGGAGACGACGCCCGCGTCCAGCCGGGACGGCCAGCGGCCCATGCGCCAGGCGGGCAGCGCGACGCGGGTCAGCAGCCGGTCCCAGCCCGCGTACGCGAGGCCGACCTGCTCCTGGGCGACGATCCGCAGTCCGTAGTCCACGGTCTGCGCGCGCTCGGAGGCGGCGGCCGCGACCCCGCGCTCCATCTCGGCGGCGGCGGACTGGCAGCCGCGCAGCAGCAGCCGGGCGACCCATCCGACAAAGCCGAGCGCCGCCTTCCGCGGGGGGCGCAGTGGTCGTATCAGGCCGGGGGCGGGGCTCTCCGCGACGGCGACGGCCGCGTCCAGGCCCCGTACGAACCGGCGGGCAGCGGCTATGTCGGGGTGCGCGGACGCCGCCGTGCCGGCCACCACGGGGGCCAGCAGGGCGCGCAGCTCGGCGACCCGCATCCACCACAGGAACGGCGAGCCGATGACCAGCACAGGCGCCTCGGCCGACCGCCGCCGGCGCCCGCCGCGTATCGCCTGGGGCAGGGCGTGGGCCGGGTGCGTACGGTCCTCCAGCCAGCTGTCGCAGTCCGGGGTGAGCGCCAGCGCGGAGGGCGCGGGCACCTCCAGGCGCTCCGCCAGATCTCTGACCAGGCGGTACAGATCGGGGGCCGAACCCTCGGACACCTCGACGGTGGGGCTGAGCGCCGGGCTGGCCCGGACGATCACCGCCGCGACGGCCGCCGCGATCAGCAGCACGGCCACCGCGGCCACGCCCACGACCATCCGCGCGGTGTCCCAACTCCCGCCGCTCATATGGCCGGTGACACCACCCGCGAGGAGCACGACGGCAACGGCCGCGGGCAGCAGCGCCACGGCCACCGCCCTGCTGCGGACGCGCAGCACGGCCAGCGCCCGTGAGCGCGCGGCCAGTGCGCCGATCGACTCGTCGATTCCGGTACCGGACACGATCCGTCCTCACCCCCTCTGCCCTGCGACGGTGTAGGTGTACTCCCCCACTGTGGCACCCGCCACCGACATCGCAATGCCGGTGGGCCAAGTGCCGGAACGCCTCCGCCGCACCATAGTTGGGGCTTCGGCGGCCGTCATCCGGATGGCTCAGCGTCACTCGATGGAATGGCTTTGGGCAAAGGTGATGACGGGTTTCCGACGGTATGGGTTCAGTACGGGTCCCGTACTGAACGGCAGGGAAACATTTCGCGCCACGGGCCCGGAATCCGGCCGGGGCACGGGCACGGGCACGGGTACGGGTACGGGGGACGGGCAGTTCGGCGGGACGCGGGACTTCGCCGGGCCCCGGCCCCGGGGTGCCCGTACTGCCCCGGTACACGAGGTGCCAGGGGGCCGTGAGGTCCCCGGGGCGCGGGCGGCTGCACGGGCCCGCGGGTTCCTGAGAAGTGCGTCACCCACACGGTGTGCGGGGCCCTGAGCCCGATGCGAGGCCGCCCTTCGACACCCCGGCGGGCTACCGCCGATCGGCCCGCGGCACCCCCACCGGACAGTCCGGCTCCCCGGTTCCCCGGCTCCTTGGGCTCCCTGGCGGGCCGCTCACGAAGCCCCTGGCCCGGGGCGTCCGCGCATCCGTTCGGCGCCCCTCGGTGCCGGGGCGTCCGAGCCCGGATGCCCCCGATCGACCGGGCTGGGGGGACCGGGGCCGGTCCGAGCCCGGCGCGCGGGGGCTATCCCTCCGCGACCGCGCGGGCGATGTCGGTGCGGTGCTGGGAACCGTCCAGACGGATCCTGCCCACGGCCTCGTACGCCCGCTCCCGCGCCTGCCGCAGGTCCTTCCCCGTCGCCGTGACGGACAGGACCCGTCCGCCCGCGCTGACGACATGGTCGCCGTCGCGCCGGGTCCCGGCGTGCAGAACGTACGCGTGGGGCGCATCCTTCGCCGCGACGTCGTCGAGCCCCTCGATCGGATCACCCGTTCGGGGGGTGTCCGGGTAGTTGTGCGAGGCGACGACCACGGTGACGGCGGCCTCGTCGCGCCACCGCAGCGAAGGCTGGTCGTCGAGGGTGCCGTTGGCCGCGTGGAGGAGTACGCCCGCGAGCGGGGTACGCAGCCGGGCCAGCACGACCTGGGTCTCCGGGTCGCCGAAGCGCGCGTTGAACTCGATGACCCGTACACCGCGCGAGGTGATCGCGAGGCCCGCGTACAGCAGTCCGGCGAACGGCGTACCGCGCCGGCGCAGCTCGTCGACGGTCGGCTGGAGAACCGTCTTCATGACCTCGTCGACCAGCTTGGGGTCGGCCCAGGGCAGCGGCGAGTAGGCGCCCATGCCACCGGTGTTGGGGCCCTCGTCGCCGTCGAGCGCGCGCTTGAAGTCCTGGGCGGGGCTCAGCGGAACGACGGTTTCGCCGTCGGTGACGGCGAAGAGGGAGACCTCGGGGCCGTCGAGGTACTCCTCGATGACGACCCGGCCGCAGGCGATCGCGTGCTCGCGGGCGGCGGCGAGATCGTGGGTGACGACGACGCCCTTCCCGGCCGCGAGACCGTCGTCCTTGACGACGTAGGGGGCGCCGAAGGCGTCGAGGGCCTCGTCGACCTCCGCCGGGTTCGTACAGACATAGCTGCGGGCGGTCGGCACACCGGCCGCCGCCATGACGTCCTTGGCGAACGCCTTGGAGCCCTCCAGCCGGGCCGCCTCGCGGGAGGGGCCGAAGCAGGGGATCCCGGCCGCGCGTACGGCGTCGGCGACTCCGGCGACCAGCGGCGCCTCGGGCCCGACGACGACGAGCCCGGCCTCCAGACCGGCCGCCAGACGGGCGACGGCGTCGCCGTCGAGGGCGTCGACCGGGTGCAGCTCCGCGATCTCGCCGATGCCGGCGTTGCCGGGCGCGCAGTGCACAGCGGTGACGTCGGGGTCGAGGGAGAGAGAGCGGCACAGGGCGTGTTCGCGGGCGCCGCCGCCGATGACAAGGACCTTCACGGGCGCCAGCCTAACCGTCGCCCGGCACTCGCCCGTACGGGCCTCCGAACAGGTCCCCCTATTCGTTTGTGTATTCCTCCACGATGGTCGCGCCCAGTTCGCGCACGATCAGATCGTGACCGGAGAGCGCCGAGTCCACCAGGTCCGGGTCGTCGTCCTCGGGCATATCGTCCTCTGGGGCGACCGGGGGCGGGGTGTGCGCCTGGGTGTCGGGGGCGGAGCGCTGCGGTCCGTCGGGCCGCCGGGCGGCGGCCGGAGCGGTGTGCTGTACGGGGGAGGGCGGGCCGCCGGGGGTGTACGCCGGTGAGGCGGGCGGGGACGCGGGAGGCTGGGCGGAGGCGGAGGGCTGGGCCGGGCGGGCCGCGGCGAATCCGCCCTGGCCGGGGTGCCCGCCCCCGGCGCCCGGGGTTCCCTGGCCCGCGGGGGTGTGCGGGGCGGCCTGCCCCGGGGGGGCGCCGTAACCGCCGGGGCCGCCCGGGCCCGGTGTGCTCTGACCGCCGGGGCCCCCTCCGGCACCGCCCGAGGGGTCGACGATCGCCTCGACCTTCCACTGCACGTTGAACTGCTCCGCCAGAGCCTGCCGCAGCACATCCTCGCTGCCGCTGCTCGCGAAGTTGTCCCGGGCTCCGGCGTTGATGAAGCCGAGCTGGAGGGTGGTGCCGTCGAAGCCCGCCACCTGCGCGTTCTGGCTGAGCAGGATCCAGGTGAACCGGCGGCGGTTCTTCACGGCCTCCAGGATGTCCGGCCACATGTTCCGTACCTGCCCGGCGCCCTGGGCCATACCGGGCGAGGGCGCGGAGGCCGGTGCGCCCGGGGAGGCGGGGGCGGCGGCCGGTGCCGCCGGTGTCGCCGGGGGCTGCTGGGCGGGGGGCCGGGCGCCCTGGCCCGGGGCGGACGCGGTGGGCCAGCCGCCGGGACGTCGGCCGGTCTCGGCGGCGGGCGCCTGGGCGGGGGCCTGTCCGGAGGGCTGGGCCTGCCCGGGGCTCTGCTGGGCGGGGGCCTGCTGGGGGCTCTGCTGGGTGGCGGCGGGCCAGGCTCCCGGCCGCTGCTGTGCCTGCGGTGGCGGCGGCTGCTGTGCCTGCGGTTGCTGATGGGGGGCGGGGGGCACGCCCTCGGCAGCGATTCCTCCGGGTGTGGTTCCTCCGGGCCGGACACCGGGATCCCGGACCGGCTCCCTGACGACCGGACCGTCCGGACCGGGCATATGGGGGGCGGCCTCGGGCCCGGGGACGTACCCCATGGCGACCATCCCGGGGCCGGTCCCGGCGGCAGGTCCCGCCCCGGGCGGACCGGCGGAGAACGCGACCGCCGCCGCGGCGCCTCCCCGCTCCAGCCGCTCCAGCCTGGCCAGCGTCGAACGCTCGTCGTCGAAGGCGGCGGGCAGCAGCACCCGGGCGCAGATCAGCTCCAGCTGGAGCCGCGGCGAGGTCGCCCCGCGCATCTCGGTGAGCCCGGCGTTGACCAGGTCGGCGGCACGGCTCAGCTCGGCCGCACCGAAGACGGACGCCTGTGCCCGCATCCGCTCCACCACATCCGCGGGTGCGTCGATCAGCCCCTTGTCCCCCGCGTCGGGCACGGCCGCGAGGATCACCAGGTCCCGGAGCCGCTCCAGCAGATCGGCGACGAAGCGCCGGGGGTCGTTGCCGCCCTCGATGACGCGGTCCACGACCTCGAAGGCGGCGGCTCCGTCCCCGGCCGCGAAGGCGTCCACGACCGAGTCGAGCAGTGACCCGTCCGTATAGCCGAGGAGGCCGGTGGCCATGGCGTAGGTCACGCCCTCCTCGGTCGCGCCCGCGAGCAGCTGGTCCATGACGGACATCGAGTCCCGGACCGAGCCCGCCCCGGCCCGTACAACAAGAGGGAGCACACCGTCCGCGACGGGGATCTTCTCCCTGCCGCACACCTCGCCCAGGTAGTCCCGCAGGGTGCCGGGCGGCACCAGCCGGAAGGGGTAGTGGTGCGTACGCGACCGGATGGTGCCGATGACCTTCTCGGGCTCGGTGGTCGCGAAGATGAACTTCAGATGCTCCGGCGGCTCCTCGACCACCTTCAGCAGAGCGTTGAAGCCCTGCGGGGTGACCATATGGGCCTCGTCGATGATGTAGATCTTGTAGCGGCTGCTCGCCGGCCCGAAGAACGCCTTCTCCCGCAGATCACGCGCGTCGTCCACACCGCCGTGCGATGCCGCGTCGATCTCGATGACATCGATCGACCCCGGCCCGTTCCGGGCGAGGTCCTGGCAGGACCGGCACTCACCGCAGGGCGTCGGCGTGGGCCCCTGCTCACAGTTCAGACAGCGCGCCAGGATCCGCGCACTGGTCGTCTTCCCGCACCCTCGCGGCCCGCTGAACAGGTACGCGTGATTGACCCGGTTGTTCCGCAGGGCCTGCTGCAGCGGGTCGGTGACATGCTCCTGCCCGATGACCTCGGCGAACGACTCGGGGCGATAGCGGCGGTACAGCGCAAGGGACGACACACCTACGAGGCTATCGGGCCCCACCGACAACCGTCCCCCACCTGTACCTCTCCCCCAAACGCAAGGGCCCCCCACGCACCCGCCAGAGCCGACCTACCCTTGCTGCCTTCCGGCCCTGGGGGAGTTCAGTCAGATAGCGCCACGTGAGGGGCTGCGCACAGGGTACCCGATCGCGAGGGGTGGGAACGAGTTCGCGAGCACTCCTCGGCGTCTTGTATTGTTTGCGGCGGAGGATTCGCCTAGTGGCCTAGGGCGCACGCTTGGAAAGCGTGTTGGGGGCAACCCCTCACGAGTTCGAATCTCGTATCCTCCGCCAGTGCCTCACCGGGCACTAACGTCGAAGGCCCCGCTGTTCCTTGGGTTCAAGGGGTCGTCGCAACACCACTTGGTTTCAGGTGGTGAGTAGATCACGTAGACGCTCGGCTGGGGTATCCCAGCCGAGCGTCTTGC